>NZ_JAMYNN010000024.1:0-69708 GCF_040319055.1 Mesorhizobium sp. M0960
GCCCGTCTGCTTCACTGCCATCGCGATTCCCTCAGACCGTCCACCTCAGAGAATCACAATCAGCGAATTACGCAACAGGCCCACAAGGGGAGAAGGAGAAGTGCTCAGGCGGCGCCTGAACGGCTTGATATCATGCTTCGGCGCACCGACCGGCGCCGCTCGACGGCGTCGGCAAGGCCGTGAAGCACCGTCTCGGTGGCTGCCCAGTCGATGCAGCCATCGGTGATGCTCTGGCCATAGACGAGCGGCTTGCCCGGCACGACGTCCTGCCGGCCGGCGACGAGGTTGCTCTCGATCATGACGCCGATGATGCGCTCGTCGCCTGCCGCGACCTGGCCAGCCACGTCAGCCGCCACCCCTGGCTGGTTTTCCGGCTTCTTGCTGCTGTTGGCGTGGCTGACATCGATCATCAGCCGCGGCGCCACGCCGATCCGGCCGAGTTCCGCGCAGGCAGCCGCGACGCTTGTTGCGTCATAATTGGGCTGAATGCCGCCGCGCAGGATGACGTGGCAGTCCTCGTTGCCGGTGGTCGTCGCGATGGCGCTGCGTCCGCCCTTCGTCACCGCCATGAAATGATGCGGTTGGGCGGCCGATTTCACCGCCTCGGCGGCGATCCGCAGATTGCCGTCAGTGCCGTTCTTGAAGCCGACCGGGCAGGACAGGCCCGATGCCAGTTCGCGATGGATCTGGCTCTCGGTCGTGCGCGCGCCGATCGCGCCCCAGGCGACGAGGTCGGCGATATATTGCGGGGTGGCCATGTCGAGGAATTCGGTCGCCGCCGGCAGGCCGAGATTGTTGACGGCGGCGAGCACGTTGCGGGCCATCCGCAGCCCCTTGTCGATGTTGAAGCTGCCGTCCAGGTCGGGATCGTTGATCAGGCCCTTCCAGCCGACCGTCGTGCGCGGCTTCTCGAAATACACCCGCATCACGATCTCCAGCCGGTCCGACAGGCTCTCTCGCAGCGATGCCAAGCGGCTGGCATAGTCTACGGCAGCGGCCGGGTCGTGGATCGAACAGGGGCCGACGACGACCACCAGCCGGTCGTCGGTGCCGGTCAGCACGGCATGGATAGCATTGCGTGACGCGGCAACGGTCCGCGTCGCCGTCAGTGTGCGCGGTATCTCCCGCATCACCTCGTCCGGCGTACTCAATTCCCTTATTTCCTTGACCCGAAGATCGTCTGTGGTGGTCAACACGGCTTTCTGCTCCTGATTGGGAGACCTGCCGGCTGAAACAAAAAAGCCGCCAGGTCTGGCGGCTGTTCGGATCTTGCTGCTGCAATCTTCAGATCGAGCGCAATCCTCCCGCCGCCAGCGAGCTGCTAAAGTACCAATAGGTGGCGGTCAGGTTGATCATGAGGCTCATATAGTCGAAGCCGAGGCGATTGTCACGTGTCTGATGATGCTACTGACGTAGTGGCCCAGCATGCAGCGCCGAGCGGGTTCATGCAGTCCAGGGATCGACGAGTTCAATTCCGAAGTCTTCGAAATCCTTCGTGTTACGCGTTGCCAAGGTGAGTTCCTGCGCAATCGCCGTGGCTGCAATCAGGCCGTCCATCGACGACAGACCGCGACCGCGGCGCTTCGCAAGGCCCATCAGGTCGCCCCACGCCAAGGCAACCGGTTCGTCCACCGGAAGAACTCTCTGCTCGAAGCGCTGCGGCAGGTCCCGTGCGAGCCATTCGGCCAGTGCCTCGCGTTTCCGGCCCTCGTCCATGAGGGCGACGCCGCGCCGGATCTCCGCGATCGACACGACGCTAATGAATGAGCGGTCCTCATCAAGCCCGCCCAGCCAGTCCAGAACGCGCACATCCGGCGCCGGCCTTGTCACCTCGGACAGGACATTCGTATCGAGCAGAAGCCTCACAGCGGCAGATCACGCGGTTCGTCGCGCTGGCGCTCAAGGTTGAGATCGGCGCCGCGCAGCGGCGACTCCAGCAGGAACTCCGCAAGCGTACCCTTGCGCGCGGTCTTCCGCTGCCATTCCTCGGCCGAGACGACAACCACGCTTGGCTTACCGTTTCTGGTGATCGTCTGCGGCGAAGATTGCGCGCGCTCGATAACCTCCGAGAGCCGGGCCTTTGCCCCAGCGACCGTCCAGTTAGTATCCTCTCTGGGCGCAGACGGCATTTCGACCTCCCATGACCATTCTGACTATCTTGACTATCTTGACTATATGGGAATGGCGATACGGCGGCAACAGGGAAGGAGAGGGTTTCAGAGCCCGTGTGCCTGAGTGAGGTCGATCGGAACCGATTATGCCGGCTTTGATATTTTGGGCATCTCGGCCACTTATGGCAAACTGCTTCTGACGCAAGGCTACACGGCTGATCCTATTCCGGTGACGCCCCCGCGATGCTCTGGTCGTAGTCGACCAGCGACCCAGTCATGACGCCGGACTGCGGGCTGATCATATAGCTGATCAATCGGGCAAGTTGCGCCGGCTTCACCAATTGGCCCATCGGCTGCGCGGCCTCGGCTTTTTCAAGCCAGTCGTCCGGCGCGTCATGCCATTTCTTCTGCACGATTGCCTCGCCCTCGGTGTCCATCCAGCCGGGCAGCACCGCGTTGCAGCGGATGCGATTGCCGCGATGGGCATTGGCGACATTCTTGGTCAGCGTCGCCAGCGCTCCCTTGCTCGATGAATAGGGCGCCAGGAACGACTGGCCGCAATGCGCCGACATCGACAGTACGTTGACGATCGAGCCCGGTGCCTGGCGCGCCAGCAGATGCGCCACCACGCCCTGCATCAGAAAAAACGGGCCGCGCACATTGGTCTGGAATATCTGGTCGAATAGATCCTCAGAGGTCTCGACCAGTGAGCCGCGAGCCGAGGTGGCGGCGGCGTTGACCAGCGCGTTGACGGTGCCGCAATGGCCAATCGCCGTTTCGACCGCACGCTTGCAGTCGGCGACTTTGGCGACATCGGCGCTGATGAAGATGGCATCGACGCCTGCCCCCTTGAGGATGGCGACAGCCTTGTCGCCCTTCTCCTTCGAGCGGCCGATCAGCGCTAGCGCCCGGCAGCCCTCATCGGCCAGCGCTTCGGCGACGGCAAAGCCGATGCCTTGTGCGCCGCCGGTGACGATGGCGCGTGTTTCGGAATTGCGACCGGCTGAACCGTTCATCGCCTTGCTCCTGTGCTTGATAGTCAGATTGTTTTGTCGAGGCGGACGGTCTTGCCTTCCTTGGCCGATTTCAGCGCCGCATCTGCCAGCCTGAGCGCCACCAGCCCGTCCTTGCCGCTCGGCGCCGCCTTCTTGCCTGACGTCGCTGCCGCGATGAAGGCAGCGATCTCGTTGGCATAAGCGTCGAGATAACGAGTCATGAAGAAATCGTGCAGCGGCGGCCGCGTATAGCCTTTCTCATTGGCGAGTTCGATCGACACCGGCCGCTGGTTCTCGGCCGCAATCATGCCTTTCGAGCCATGCACCTCGATGCGTTGGTCGTAGCCATAGGTGGCTCGGCGCGAGTTGGAGATGACGCATTGCTTGCCGGAGGCAGTTTCGAGGATGACGCTGACGCTGTCGAAGTCGCCGGCCTCGCCGATCTTTTTGTCGACCAGCACCGAAGCGTGCGCGCTGACCGCCACCGGCTCCTCGCCGAGCAGGAAGCGCGCCATGTCGAAATCATGGATGGTCATGTCGCGGAAGATGCCGCCCGAGCGGCCGATATAGTCGAGCGGCGGTGGACCGGGATCGCGCGAGGTGATGGTCACCATTTCGACTGTGCCAATCGCACCGTCGTCGATCGCCTTGCGCACGGCGGCAAAATGCGGATCGAAGCGGCGGTTGAAGCCGACCATCAGGGTGGCGCCGGCCTTGTCGACGACGGCCAGGCATTGTTCCACCCTGCCGGCGTCGAGATCGATCGGCTTCTCGCAGAAGATCGCCTTGCCCGCCCTGGCGAAGCGTTCGATCAGATCGGCATGGGTGTCGGTCGGCGTGCAGATGACGACCGCATCGATATCGCTGGCAGTTTCGATGGCATCGATGCTGCGCACTTCGGCGCCATAGGCAGAGGCCAAATCGGTCGCCGCCTTCTCGAAGGCGTCGGCAACCGCAACCAGCCTGGCCTGCGGGTTGGAGCCCACCGCACGGGCGTGGACCTTGCCGATACGGCCGGCACCGAGAAGAGCAAAGCGAAGCATGAAGAATTTCCTTTGAGAATGGTTGGAAAGAGAAGGCGTGTCAGCCCCCGTAACACGACGTTGGCCTTACGCCGCAAGTTCCGCCTGCCCGGTCTTGGCGCCGGTGATGTAGGAGACGATATCGTTGCCATCGGTATCTTGCTTGCGCAAATTGGCGACGATGCGGCCGCGCCGGAAAACGACGATGCGGTCGACCAGATCGAACACCTGACGCATGTTGTGAGAGATCAGGATCAGCGGCTCGCCATTTTCCTTCAGCGTGCGGATGATGTTTTCGACCTGCATCGTCTCCTGCACGCCGAGCGCCGCCGTCGGCTCATCCATGATGATGAGCTTGGAAGCAAAGGTCGCGGTTCTGGCAATCGCCACGCACTGGCGCTGGCCGCCCGACATGTGGCGGATGGTGTTGGAAAGGTTGGGGATCTTGACCGCTGTGCGGACCAGGGCTGCTTCGGTCGCCTTGCGCATGAACTTGCGGTCGAGGATCGAGAAGGGCCCAAGATTGAACAGCACTCTTTCACGGCCGAGGAACAGGTTCGACGGCACGTCGAGGTCGTCGGCGAGCGCCAGGTTCTGGAACACCGTCTCGATGCCCGCCTCGCGGGCTTCGATCGGCCCGGCGAAATTCACTTCCTTGCCGTCGAACCACATCCTGCCGCTGGTTCGCTGCTCGACGCCGGTGATCTGGCGCACGAAGGTCGATTTGCCGGCACCGTTGTCGCCCATGATGGCGACATGCTCGCCCTTGCGCAGCTCGAAGTTGGCACCCTCCAGCGCATGGACGCCGCCATAATACTTGGTCAGGTTTTCGGTTTTCAGGACGATGTCCGACATGATCAAGCCCTCATTGCCCGCAGGCGTTGGCGCCACTGGTCGAGAACGACTGCGCCGACGATGATCACGCCCTTGACCATCTCCTGATAATAGGCGTCGAGGCGCAAAAAGGTGAAGCCGGAGATGATGACGCCGAAGATCAGCGAGCCGATCACCGTCCCGATAATCGAGCCGCGGCCGCCCGACAGCGACACGCCACCGATGACCGCCATGGCGATCGCATCGAGCTCGTACATCACACCCATGCCGGCCTGGGCAGTGAGATTCTTCGAGCTCAACACCACGGCGGCGAGCGCGGCAAGGATGCCGGCAATGACGTAGACGAGGATCTTGTGGTTGGCGATGTTGATGCCGGACATGCGCGCGGCATCCTCATTGGAGCCGATTGCATAACAGTGCTTGCCATATTTGGTGTAGCTCAGGATCAGCTGGAACAGCACCGCCAGCGAAATGAAAATGATGACCGGCATCAGCCCCTTGCCGATGGCGGCGAAACTCTCGGTCGGAAACGAGATCGGCTGCCCCTTCGACCACCATTTGGCGATGCCGCGCGCGGTGACCATCATGCCAAGCGTGGCGATGAACGGCGGGATGCGCGTGTAGGCGATCAAGGCACCGTTGACCAGGCCGGCCAGCAGGCCGCAGCCGATTGCGACGAGCACCGGCACGATCACCGGCAGGTCGGTCCAGCCCTGGGCAATGAACATCGCCTTGGGGTTCGGGTTGCCGTTGACCGTCGCCACTTGGGCGAAGCTCATGGCTATCATCGCCGTGGCGCCGACGATCGAACCCGAGGACAGGTCGATGCCGCCGGTAATGATCACCTGCGTCACGCCGATGGCAATGATACCGACGATCGACACCTGCAGGATGATGATCTGCAGGCGCGCTTCGTTGAAGATCGCATCGATATTGTCGCGGGTATTGAACAGGAAGCTGTCGCCCAGGAAAACCCGGCCGATCAGCTCGAAAGCGCCGACCAGGATGACGAGCGCCAGGAAGACGTTGAATTCGGCCGGCCATGCGCGCCGCTTCGCATCATAGCTGAGCCCGCCGACGCCGTGAGATGTCTGTGCCAATCGTGCTTCCTCCGTCAGCCACGGTCTCCACCCGGCGCTGTTCAGGCCGAGGGGGAAAAAGCGGAGCGGCGCTGTCTTACTTTGGCGCGCCGCTCCGTATCGGACAGGTCCGCCTCAGTTCTTCTTCAGGAACTTGTCGATATTTGCCGGCGTGACCAGCTGGAACGGGATGTAGACCTTGTGCTCGACCTTCTCGCCCTTCGCTAGCTTGAGCGCAGCATCAAGCGCGCCAGCGCCCTGGCCGGCTGCGTCCTGGAACACCGTCGCATCGAGGTCGCCCGCCTGCATCGCCGCTAGCGCGTCCTGGGTAGCGTCGACGCCGCCGACGACAACCGACTTCATGTCGATATTGGCGGCCTTCATCGCCTGGATAGCGCCGATGGCGCTCTCGTCATTGTTGGCGATGACGCCGTCGAACGGCTTGCCGGTCGACAGCCAGTTGGTCATCAGGTTCTGCGCTTCTTCGCGCTTCCAGTTCGACGTCTGCTTGTCGATGATCTTGATGAAGCTGCAATCCGGCGTGGCAATCACATCATCGATGTCCTTGGTGCGCTGCACCGCGGCCTGGTTCGACAGCTCGCCCATGATCACATAGACATTGGCCTCTTTCTTGCCGGCTTCCTTGAACAGGCGGCAGACCTCCTTGGTCTCGAGCGTGCCAGAATCGGCTTCGTTCGAGGCGACGAAAGCCTGGTTTTCCGGCAGCGTGTCGACGTTGACCGGCTCGCGATTGACATAGACCAGCGGAATTTTGGCAGCGGCGGCTGCGTCCGACATCGCTTGGGTGGCCGAGGTGTCGACCGGGTTGACGATGATTGCGTCGACGCCCGAGGCGGCGAAGTTCTTGATCTGGTCGAGCTGCTTGGCGACGTCGTTCTGCGCGTCTTCCACCTGCAGCTCGACGCCGTCCATGCCCTTGGCCTGCTCGATCATGCCGTTGCGCAGCACGGTGAGAAAATTGTCGTCGAACAACGCCATCGACACGCCGATCTTGGCAGCAAAGGCGGACGAACTCATTAGCGCCGCGAACGCGACGCCCAAAAGCAGTTTTTTCATTTTATTTCTCCTCCACATTGGTGTCCGGCTGCACCGATCTACCCGGAATCCCCGATCTCGCAGGGAATTCTCTCCCGATTGCCATTTTAGTTCCGGAAGGCATTTGCCTGAAACAGATCTTCCGGAACGAAAGAACCAAAATGCTCAGTTGGTGAAATATTTATTCCATTTCGCGTGGGCGTCAAGCGAGATTTCGCCATGAGGAATGGATTTTCGGCATTTCGAGCTCTTTTAGACGAACGCTCAGGCAAGCCAGGCCTGAAAGCGTTCTGATAGATTACATCATGTCTGCCGCCAATGACCGCGACGTCAGATGTTTTCCGGCAGATAAATGTCGAAGGGCAGAAAGGTCTGACCCGGCGCATTCGCGGCGCCGGTCTCGATGGCATGCGCCATCAGCCCGACAAGGTCGCGGCAAAGCGCTGCCAGAGGCGTCGAGATCACCATCGTCAGGAAATTATCCGCCAGCGCCGCGCGGGAGTCAGGCGTGATCTCGTTGCAGACGACCGCTGGCATCTCTGCCGGCTTTGCCTCCCTCAGCGCCGAGATCGCGCCTTCCATGCCGCCACCGGCGACATAGCAGCCGGCAAGATCGGGGTGGCGGGCCAGAAGCTCGATCATTGCATCATGCGTGATCTGGTTCGCTTCCAGATTGACCAACGTCTCAAGGAGAGTGAATTCCGGCGCTTGCTCGCGAAAAAAGGAGCGAAAACCGATCTCGCGAAGCTCGTGGCCGTGGAAGCGATGGCTGCCGACGAAGAGGGCGACCTTGCCAGGTCTCTTCGCGGCCTTCGAGATCATCCAGGCAGCGGTGCGGCCAACCTTGCGATTGTCGAGGCCGACATAGCCCTCGCGAATGCCGGACGCAAAGTCGGAAAGCAGGGAGAACACCGGTACGCCGTTGGCTTTGAGCGCCTCGACGGCCACCGTCAGCGTCGGGTGATCGGGCCCGACCAAGGCGACGGCCCTGGATTTGGCTGCCAGCTTGCGCATCCGCTCGACGATCTCATCCGGCGCCAGCGAATCGGCGAAGTCGATGGTCGCCACGCCTCGAAAGCGCGGCGACTGCGATACTGCCAGTTCAAGTTCGCGGGCAAATTCGCTGTAGAAGACGTCTTCCCGCCGCAACAGCAGAAATCCGAGGCGATACTCCGGCAATTCATGGCGCATCCGCTGCTTGATCAATCCGGCCGCGTGATAGCCGATGCTGGTCGCGGCGTCATAGACGCGGCGCGCGGTTTCCTCGCGCACCGGCAAGCGGTTGTTCAGCACCCGGTCGACGGTGGCAACGCTGACCCCCGAAATGCGTGCCAGGTCGGTGATCGTCGGCCGTTTCGCCATCGCTGCCTCGCTCCAACTATCCGACTCTTTTAAACCATTCTGATGGAAAATGATAGAAACTATCTTTGTGATATTGAGTCTATCAGCGCTCGGCGTTATTTTGAACACTGACCGAATATGATCGAGGCCTCCGCCATGGTGGATATTGGACTCCAAACCGGGAACACAACCTCAGCAGCAGCGTCCCAACGCGACTACAGCCTGGTCGGCCGCGACGCGAAGCTTGCCGTCGAGAGCGGGCTGGCGGCGGCCGAGTGGTATCACACCGACGTGCCGCGCAAGCAGATGAAGGAGCTGATGCAGCGCTCCGACGGCCCGGCGATCCGCGATACCATCATCTGGCTCGGCGCCATGATCCTCAGCGGCGCGGGCGCCGCCTTGTTCTGGGGCAGCTGGTGGTGCGTGCCGTTCTTCTTCGTCTATGGCGTCCTCTACGGTTCCTCCACCGATTCACGCTGGCACGAATGCGGCCACGGCACCGCCTTCAGGACGCAGTGGATGAACGACGTGGTCTATCAGATCGCCTGCTTCATGATCATGCGCAACCCGGTGACCTGGCGCTGGAGCCACACGCGCCACCATACCGATACCATCATCGTCGGCCGCGATCCGGAGATCTCGGTCATGCGCCCGCCCGATCTGCTGCGCGTCGTGCTCAATTTCGTCGGCATTCTCGATGCCTGGCATGCGATGAGCGACATGCTGCGCAATGCGGCCGGCATCATCAGTCCGGCCGAAAGAACCTTCATTCCCGACCAGGAGCAGCCGAAGGCAATCCGCATTGCTCGCATCTGGACGGCGATCTATGCCGCGACGGTCGCGCTGGCGCTTCTTACCGGCTCGTTCCTGCCGCTGATGCTGGTCGGGCTGCCCAGGCTTTACGGTGCCTGGCATCATGTCATGGTCGGCCTGCTGCAGCATGGCGGCCTGGCTGAAAACGTCACCGATCACCGGCTGAACAGCCGCACCGTCTACATGAACCCGATAAGCCGTTTCATCTACTGGAACATGAACTACCACGTCGAGCATCACATGTTCCCCATGGTGCCCTACCATGCGCTGCCCAGGCTGCATGAGCTGATCAAGCACGATCTGCCGGCGCCGACACCGTCCATCCTGGCCGGCTATCGCGAGATGATACCGGCTTTCCTGCGCCAGCTGCGCAATGAGGATTATTTCATCAAGCGCGAACTGCCGCCGACGGCGAGGCCCTATCGCGAGGATTTCCACAACGATAACGCTGCTGTTGCGGTGGCTGCTGAATGACAAGCCTACGCCGGGGCACCAAGAATCGGGGAAGGCGCAAATGAGCGACTGGGTCGAGGCTTGTGACGCCGAGGACATCGACGAGGAGGATGTGATGCGGTTCGACCATGGCGGTCGCACCTTCGCCATCTACCGCAGCCCCGAGGACGGGTATTTCGCCACCGACGGGCTTTGCACGCATGAGAAGGTGCAGCTGGCCGACGGGCTGGTGATGGACGATATCATCGAATGCCCGAAGCATAATGGCCGCTTCAATTACAAGACTGGGGCTGCCAGGGGCGCGCCGGTCTGCGTCGATCTCAGGACCTATCCGGTCAAAGTCGACGCCGGCAAAGTCCTTGTCCGGATCGGTTGATGATGACGAAGGGAATGGTCATCATTGGCGCCGGCGAATGCGGCGGGCGCGCCGCCCTTGCGCTGCGCGAGCTCGGCTATGATGGCCCGGTGACGTTGGTCGGCGACGAGCCGCATCTGCCCTATGAGCGGCCACCGCTGTCGAAAGACGCGATGGTCGCCGACGCGCCCCTGATCAAGGCGATCGCCAGTGAGGCGGTCCTGGCCGAAAGATCGATCAGGCATATCCATTCGGTTCAGGCGATGGCGATCGACCGCGTGGCGCATGTCGTGCGCCTGTCGGACGGCTCGGTCCTGGCCTACGACAAGCTCCTGCTGGCGACAGGGTCGCTGCCGCGCAAGCTGCCGATTCCGGGCCTTGGCGGGCGCTGCGTCTATCTGCGGACCTTCAACGACGCACTGGCCATTCGCGCTCATCTCAGCGCCGGAAATCGCGTCGCCATCATCGGCGGCGGCTTCATCGGTCTCGAGCTCGCCACGGCGGCACGCAGGCTCGGCGCCACTGTTGCCGTTATCGAGGCGCAGCCGCGCATTCTAATGCGCGGCGTGCCGGCCGAGATCGCGCAGGTTATCCATCAGGCGCATGAAGCCGAAGGCGTAAAAATCCTGTGCGGCGAGGGCATCGACGCCATTGCCGATGACGGCGCCGAAGTGCGCATCGTGCTTGCCGGTGGACACGACATTGTCGCCGATCTTGCCGTGATCGGCATCGGCGCCGTGCCGGTGACCGGACTTGCCGCGGAGGCAGGGCTGACGATTGACAATGGTATCGCCGTCGACGCCGAGCTTCGCACCAGCGACCCCGACATCTTTGCCGCCGGCGATTGCTGCTCGTTTCCGCTCGCCATCTATGGCGGCCGGCGAGTGCGGCTGGAAGCCTGGCGCAATGCGCAGGAGCAGGGCGCGCTTGCGGCCAGGAACATGCTTGGCGCCGGCGAGGCCCACGCGGCGGTGCCATGGTTCTGGTCGGATCAGTACGGCCTGACCTTGCAGATCGCCGGCCTGTCGGACGAAGGCCGCAGCATTGTGCGTCGCGAGCTCGGCGACGGCGCCTTCATCCTGTTCCATCTCGCCGAGGACGGCAGGCTGGTTGCGGCAAGTGGCATCGGCCCCGGCAACGCGGTCGCCCGCGACATAAGGCTGGCCGAGATGCTGATCGCGAAAAGGGCAAAGCCGGCGCCGGAAGCGCTAGGCTCGCAAACGATCAAGCTGAAGTCGCTGCTGGCGACATGAGCCAGCGCGGGTTCCAGAGCCATTTGAAAGAACTTGCGGAGCGCTTGCCGTTCTGGTGGTGACAATCCTGCACCTGATGGCGGGAGACGACCCTGAGCGGTCGTTCCTGCCCGCGATGGAAACGTCTCATGAGGGTTGGAACGGGGTCGTTCGCGCGACTTTGCGCCGAAAGGTTGCCATGAGGCGAATGATCCGATCTCGATCCCAGATGTCAGCTAAGCGCTTGCCGTCACGGCCGAGACGACCCCTTCCAGCCAACCGAGTTTCAGATGTAACCGAATTTCCTCCTTCTGAAATCGCAGCGCGACCCTCTCTCCTCAGTAGACGGGCTGACCACAGCCCGCCGCCCTGCCCGTATACGGCCGGGGCTCTGTGAAAAGAGGCTATCATGACGCCTCCAGTCCAGTGTGTTCTCCGTGTTATGCACCTGGTCATCGCCCGATCCCTTAGGGCCGCAGCGCAACGGCGTGAGCTGGCTCAACTTAGCGACCGCCAGCTACGCGATGCCGGAATCGATCCCGCATTGGCAGGCCGTGGCAAGGCGGCCGCCGTCGATAGAACCAGCCTGCTTCGACTGCCGACCCTGTCGTCCGGCTGAGCGAGTTGATAGAGGAGCTAGCGATGGCCGGTCTCTCCACCGCGATCGGCGCAGAAGTCGGAGAGGTGTGCCTGCTCGGGGCAATGTTCGCTGGACTGATCCTCATCTCAGCTCCGAGAACGCGCTTCGTTCAGAGTCCGATCTCTGACTTGTCGGGCGCTCAGCGTCCGGTCGTCTTTCAAAGCAGTTCCAGGCGCCGAACTGGACGCTTTGAGATCGTCGGAGCTGAACTCGACCTTCCCGGCATATCCCGGCCGAGCGATGGAACCCGCGCAAGCTACTTACAACGTCCGAGCCACCCTTGAGCGATCGCTCACGCCTTCAGTCGCGTATAGACGGCGCGCGTTGCCAGTGTTTCTTGCTGTCCGGGACGCGTGAAATAGAGCTCAATGATGTGGCGATCGTTGTTCTCGATTTTGATTACAGTGCGCATGCCGATCTGCTTGCCGACTGTTTCTTCGCCCGCCACGCCCTGGTCGGTAAAGGTGCCGGACATGCTGATCGGCCTTTGATCCCCCGAATTAGGGACGCCTTTAAAATACATCATGGTTGTGTTGACAGGATCGATCGTGACCCACTCGTAACGTCCGTCCATGATGCTGTAGCCGAGCCATCCTTTGCGCCAGACCGGCGCTCCATCCAGCGTTCCCTCCATTATGTCTTCGATGTAACGGCCGCCCGCCAACCACTGACGATGGCTAATGAGATCGTCCGTCACGAGCGGCGGCTGATCGGGGCTGCGGCCGAGCGTGCCGTAGAAGCTCATCTGGACGCGCCAGGTGCCGATCATTGGCGCCAGGACCTCATGCCCCGGGCCCGGCAATCCACGGCGAAGCCAATTCGGCAACTCCGACTGCGTCGGGGGCTCGGCTGCAGCCGAGCTGCCTTGAGCCAATGCGCCGAAAGGAATGGGGAGGGCGAACGCAACGACGAATAGGGCAACGTGTAGTGTCTTGATCATACTTTATCTCCAGCTCATCGCTCGCCCGGGAATTGCTATGACGCGCTCAGTTGGGGCAATCGTTGCGAATTTTGTCGGGTGAACTCGTGGATACTCATCTCATACCTCTCCGTCATTCGATGCTGACCAGCGTTTCACCACCGGAAACTTCGATAACGGCGCCGGTCACGAAGTCATTGGCCATCAGGAAAAGTGCGGCCTTGCCGATATCGTCGATTTTTCCGACGCGTCCTGCCGGGAAGCGCTGACGCACCAGCGCGAAAAACGCCGCGCGCTTCGCCTGCGGCATGCCGGCCCACATTTCGCTGTCTATGACGCCTGGTCGGATTGTGTTGACGCGGATCGGACCGAGTTCGAGCGCAAGGGCTCGCGTCAGCGCCTCCAGACCAGCAAAGGCGACCATCATCATCGATGCGCCCATGCGAGGCTTGGTCACCAAGCCACCGGTCGTGAATGTGATCGAACCACCTTTCGGCATCCTAGGCGCTGCGTGCCGCGCGCAAGACCAACTGCCCAAGAGCTTGCCGTGCAGAACGGCCTGCGCGTTGGCCATCGTCTGGGAGAGGAAGGGACCTCCCGGACTCGGCGGGGTCGCGGTGATGAGAAGGTGGTCGAGCGTCCCTAGTGTTTCGAACATTTGCTCGACCGCTGTATCATCGGTCATGTCCAGCGACTGGAACGTGATCGAACCGTGGACCCTTTGCTCTGCAACCATTCTCGCTGAAGGGCGCCGCCCGAGCGCAATGACGTCGGCGCCTGCTTGACAGGCTGCGCGGGCCGCACCCATGCCCATGCCGCTTGTCCCGCCGACGATCACGACACGCTGATTCGAAAGAGACTGCTCGTCACCGTTCATCCTGGATCTCTGCCGCTGGCATACGGACTCAGCATCTCCAGCCACTGCGTCTCCATGTCGCCCGGTTCGAGCTCACCAGCATCTACGACGAAGCTCTGGACATAGGCTTCGCCGAAGTGGCTCTTGAGTGCATCGATACTGCGCCAGACCTCGTAGATAACGATGAGATCGGGGTCGGTCCGATCTCGATGGATGTGGAATTGAAGACAGCTGGCTTCCGATCTCGTCGCTTGGAGATCTTTAAGCATACGGGCGACAAGCGCGGAGCCTTGGCCGGGAGTGGCGCGATGCTTAGCGATAACGCAATAGGGCGTGTCTTCGCCAGCGGTTGGTCGAGGAAGATCAGGCAACGTCAGCGCCATGTGGTACTCCTGCCGGAACGGCCGACCGAAGTGGTTGCGGCCATTGAAATTGGCAGATGCTGGTATGGCGTTGCTATGGCAGAAACGACTGAATATTTGACCGTTTGTCGCGCGTATTTTCCGTATTACACGCGGTCGCAACAGGAGCGTATCTGCGGCTGGTCGAAACAGCCTCGCATGAACCCGATCAGGATTCTGTTCCGCTCACACGCAGCCCTGAATCTCGGATAGCGCCGGGTGAGACACCCATGAAGCGTTTGAACGCCCTGCTGAAGGACGCATCGGACTCATATCCCAACTCCGATGCGATCTGTGACTGCGACATATATCCGTTACGCAACCAGGATGCCGCCAGCCGAAGCCTCCATTGCAGGAGATAGCGGGCGGGGGATACCGACAACAGGCTCTTGAACCGCTGCGAGAACCTCGATCGCGACAGCCCGGACAATGCAGCCAGGCGATCGACTGGCCAGTCTTCCCCAGGGGAGCGATGGATTCTTGCAAGCGCCGACCCGATTTGTGGATCCTGCACGGCCGCCAGCCAACCAGTCAGATCGTCGGAACATGTCTCGACCCAGGTTCTGATTACTTGCGTCATGACAATATCGGCAAGGCGCGCCATTATCGTTGCCGAGCCGATTCTTTGCCCTTCAGCCTCGCGCGCCATCATCGCAATGAGGCTTGGTAGGTCAGTATCGCCATGCTCGGCATGCCGGATGTGCATCACAGAAGGTAGCAGTTCCAGCAGCGGATTTGCTGTCGGGCCCTCAAAGCCGATCGTACAGCATGCGATCAACGATCGCGCGCCGCCGCCGCCAGACTTCAACTCGTAAGTTCCGTTCCCGATCAACGCTGGTTTGACATCGGCGAGCGGCAAGGTTCGCCGTTTTGGCCGATCGGACATAGTGTGCTCTGTTCCGTGGGGAAGAAGAAGCACATCGCCGTTTTCGAGCAGCAGCGGCGGCAAGCCCTTGGCTTGTATCCAGCAATGACCCTCGAGCATCGCATGAAAACGTACACCCTCCCTGAACGGCACGGCGATGCCCCAGGGCGCCGTCAACTCGCTGCGGCCATATCTCGCATGGGCAAGGCGTAGATCGCGCAGCACCTCGCTCAACAAATCATTCTCGGCCGGCTGGTAGCCCATCGTTGCACGCCCTAAACCGGGCCGATCAATGGACCTAAGCGGATCACTCATCTGCACTCCTTTGCCCCAACTTCGCATACGCTTATGCATCCCGTTACCTCTCTTAGTAGGCAACCGAACGGAGACCTATTACGGATCCAGATTCCGCAAGAGATCTGACAATGGAAATGGGATTCTGCTGGCGGCGTTCGCTTAGGGATGCGCCGGACTTTTTTCAACAATATCCACCCCTTGCTGCCCATCAGATCGCGCGCGCGACAAAGCTGTTCCCCAGCCGGGGGCGATCCCTTGAAAGGATCGACGGGTTCGAAGCCACAGAGTTCAAGCAGATAGGCGATTTCCTGGCGCAGGCTCCACCGCGAACCTTCACCGCTAAAACAGCGCCTTCAGCTCCGGCAGCTTGTCGTTGACTAGCCAGCCATAGTAATTTTCCTCAGGCAGCTTTTCCGGCTCGCCCGCAGCGCGGCGCTTGTCGTTCTCGGCCTTCAGCGCATAGGCACGCTGTTCCGGATTGCCGACATTGTAGAGCGTCGACGTGATGCCGGGATTGCCTGAGATGTCGAAGCCGGCAATGCTTTTATAGGCGTCGATCGACTTCCGGATCGTTGCCGCGACATAAGGCAGGGTCAGGTCAGGATCCATGATGGTCTTGTAGACCGCGTTCGGGTCGCCGACGTCGAGCTCCGGCAGGCCGGAAACCTTGTGCACGAGATCGCTCATCTGCAGTGCCGTCAGCGGATTGAGCTGGCCAAGACCAAAAGTCTGGCCGGCATAATAGGGCTGGAAGAAAGTCGCGCCGAAGCGGTCGTTGGGAAAGCTCTCGCCGTTGACGGTCTTGCCGCGGAACGACCGGTTCCACACCTGCTCGCGGCATTCCCAGAGTTCGTAACTGTCCGATTTGCCCGCGCACTTGGCAAATTGCGGCCGTTGCACGAAATCGGTGATGTCTTCGCCTTCATAGGCGAAGGAGAGTTTGCTCGACAGATACGAGATCGCCTTGACGTAGTAGGTCTGCAGCCGGTCGTAGGCATCGACATTGTAGGTGTGCTCGCCGACGATGGCGCCGACGATATGCATCGGGTCGATGCCATAGGCCGCGGCTGCCTGCATGATCTTGCCACGCAGCTCGGCATCGTTCTGGAGCAGCGCAAACACTTTGCGGTATTTCGCCTGGAAGGTGGTGTTGGTCGCCTGGGTGCGCCGGCTGGATGCGCCCGGTATGTCGGGCTGCTCGGTGTTGCGGTTGCCGGGCGGCACCATGGTTGCCGCTTGCGCGGCGAACATGGCTGCCGCCAGCGTCAGCCCGAGAATGACGAGGATCAGTTTTTTCATGCGCCGCCGCCCAAATAGTCGCCGGGCAAACTAGGTAATGCTCCAACGGGAGTCGAGAGACGCCTGCACCCGACGGGACGAAAGCTCGCCGGATGCTTCCATTTGGCCACACATCGGAAATGCCGGGCTGAATTTGGCGGAGACCGGGAGCAATTCCCCGGCCTCTTTGAGGATGAAGCGTCTCCTACAGGATGAAACGCGACAAATCCGTGTTTCTGGAGAGGTCGCCGACATGCTTCTCCACATAGGCGGCATCGACGGTCACGGAGGTGCCGTTGCGGTCCGGTGCGTCATAGGAGATCTCGTCCAGCACCCGTTCCATCACCGTCTGCAGCCGCCTGGCGCCGATGTTCTCGACGCTGGCGTTGAGGTCAACAGCGATGCCGGCCAACGAGTCGATCGCGTCATCGGTGAAGACCAGGTCGACTCCCTCGGTCTTCATCAGTGCGATATACTGCTTGATCAGGCTGGCTTCGGTCTCGGTGAGGATGCGGACGAAATCGTCCTTCTCCAGCGCCCGCAGCTCGACACGGATCGGCAGGCGGCCCTGCAATTCCGGCAGCAAGTCGGATGGCTTGGCGACGTGGAACGCACCTGAAGCGATGAACAGGATGTGGTCGGTCTTCACCGGTCCGTATTTGGTCGCAACCGTGGTGCCTTCGACCAGCGGCAGCAGGTCGCGCTGCACGCCCTCGCGCGAAACACCGGCACCGATGCCGCCTTCGCGCGAGGCGATCTTGTCGATCTCGTCGAGGAAGACAATGCCGTCATTCTCGGTCGATTCGAGTGCCCTGCGCACCACCTCGTCCTGGTCGAGCAACTTGTCGGACTCGTCGCTGATCAACAGCCCGTAGGACTCTTTAACGGTCGTCTTGCGCATCTTGGTTTTCTTGCCGCCCATCGCTTTCGACAGCATGTCGTTGATGTTGAGCACGCCGATATTGGCGCCCGGCATGCCGGGGATCTCGAAGCCGGGCATGCCGCCATTGCCGGTATCGGCCACTTCGATCTCGATCTCCTTGTCGTCAAGCTCGCCGTCGCGCAGCTTCTTGCGGAAACTGTCACGGGTGGCCGGACTCGCCGTCTTGCCGACGAGCGCTTCAAGCACCCTTTCCTCGGCGTTGATGTGGGCACGCGCCTCGACGTCCTCACGCATCTTCTCGCGCACCAGCCCGATGGCGATCTCGACCAGATCGCGGATGATCTGCTCGACATCGCGGCCGACATAGCCGACCTCCGTAAACTTGGTGGCTTCGACCTTGACGAAAGGCGCACCGGCAAGGCGCGCCAAGCGGCGAGAAATCTCGGTCTTGCCGACACCGGTCGGGCCGATCATCAGGATGTTCTTCGGCATCACCTCTTCGCGCATCTGGCCCTCGAGCTGCTGGCGGCGCCAGCGGTTGCGCAAGGCAATCGCCACGGCACGCTTGGCGTCTTTCTGGCCGATGATGAAGCGGTCGAGTTCCGAAACGATTTCGCGGGGAGAGAAGGTGCTCATGTCACTAAATTCCACTTTGCCACTGCCGAATGGACTCGAACGGATGCAGCAGCATGATCACGTTGAGTGTCAGATTGTCCCGGATGAGATAGCCGACACCGAATTCGAAGATGAGGGCGAGGGTTACGATCACCCATATAGGAAGCCTTCGCGCCATGACAAACCCCAGCACCATGGCCAGCGTGTCCGACACCGAATTGATGACGCTGTCGCCATAATAGTCGAGCGAGATCGTGCCGGCGCGATAGCGATCGATGATGAAAGGGCTGTTCTCGAGCAGCTCCCAGCCGCCCTCTATCACCACCGCAAAGGCCAGCCTGAGCCCGATCGGCGAGCGCGGGAAAAGAAACCACGCCAGCGCATAGAACAGGAAGCCGTGAATGATGTGCGAGAAGCTGTACCAGTCGGAGATATGCTGGGAATTCTCGGAGCTCTGCACGATGCCGTGCCACAGCTTGACGTAGCCGCAGGTGCAAATCGGCGTCCGCCCCATGCCGTAGAGGACCCCTGCCTGGAATATGACCAGACCGAGAACCAACAGAAGCCCCATTCGCCAACTGTCTTCGTAGGCCGAGACGGTTTTGTCGCTGGATACGCTCATGCTGCTATTGCCCCTCTTCTGCGTCACCCTGTTCGGCATCACCCTCTGGGGCATCAATCGCCATCAGCACGGCATCGCCATATTCCGACTTCCTGCGATCGATAGCCCTGAAACCGGCTTTTTCATAGGCACGGATAGCCCGTGCATTGGCCGGGTCCGGGTCGATGATGACGCGCGGCGCACCTTCCTCGAAAAGCTGCTCGACGAACTGCCGGACGATCGCCGAGCCGTGGCCGGTCCCGACAAGCTCCGGCACGCCGATCGACAGATCGATGCCGAGCGTGCCGAACGGCTGGTCGCTATAGGGATGACCGTCCTCCAGATGCGGATCATAGCTCTGCAAATAGCCGATGGGTTTGCCGTCGAGCTCGATAATCAGCGGCTCGACCGAAATGCTGTCGATATGCTCGCGGATCTCCGCGATCTCGGTCTCTGGGTCGTTCCACCATTCGGTGACATGCGGCTCGGCAAGCCAGCCGGCGATCATCGGCAGGTCCCTCTCGGTCACCGGCCGAAAACCGTAGCGGAGGCTCCGCTCAGGCGGCATCGAGGGTTTCGACGACGAAGCTGTTGTTGGTGTAGACGCAAATGTCGGACGCGATCTGCATCGCCTTGCGGGCGATCTCCTCGGCGTCCTTATCGGTATCCATCAGGGCGCGGGCCGCGGCCAGCGCGTAGTTGCCGCCGGAGCCGATGGCCATCACGCCAAATTCGGGCTCCAGCACGTCGCCGGTGCCGGTCAGCGCCAGCGACACCGACCTGTCGGCCACCAGCATCATTGCTTCCAGCCGGCGCAAATAGCGGTCGGTGCGCCAGTCCTTGGCGAGCTCGACGCAGGCGCGTGTCAGCTGGTCGGGATATTGTTCGAGCTTGGCTTCGAGCCGCTCCAGCAGCGTGAAGGCATCGGCGGTGGCGCCGGCGAAGCCGGCAATGACGTTGCCGCCCTTGCCGATGCGGCGCACCTTCTTGGCGTTGCCCTTCATGATGGTCTGGCCGAGGCTGACCTGGCCGTCGCCGGCGATCACCACTTTGCCGCCCTTGCGCACGGTTAGGATGGTCGTGGCATGCATGGTCAGTTCATTAGACATTTTCTGCTCCGGTCAGCACCGATCCCATCAAGGCGATTGGCGCGTTACGAGTGACTTGATCGGCCATATGTATGCATAGGCCAGACGATTGCAAACCGGCCATCCACCGGGCCGGATAGTGCTCCGCAGCGGTAACTGGCAATCGCCGGATCATGCTGCTAGAAGGCTTTCGTTTTCAGGCATGTGAACGCCTGAATCGTGCAAATCTGAGACAAGGATGAGGTCATGGTGCCCCGTTCCGCCGAGATAAGCCGCAAGACCAAGGAAACCGACATCTCCGTGTCGGTTCAGGTCGACGGCTCGGGCAAATCCGACATTTCGACGGGCGTCGGCTTCTTCGACCATATGCTGGACCAGTTATCGCGCCATTCGCTGATCGACATGACGGTGAAGGCCAAGGGCGACCTGCACATAGACGACCACCACACGGTCGAGGATACTGGTATCGCGCTTGGGCAGGCGCTGGCCAAGGCATTGGGCGAGCGGCGCGGCATCATGCGCTATGCTTCGATCGATCTCGCCATGGACGAGACGCTGACGCGGGCGGCGATCGACGTCTCCGGCCGGCCTTTTCTGGTCTGGAATGTTTCGTTCTCATCGCCGAAGATCGGTACGTTCGACACCGAGCTGGTGCGCGAATTCTTCCACGCGCTGGCGCAGAATGCCGGCATCACGCTGCATGTCACCAATCATTACGGCGCCAACAACCACCACATTGCCGAGACCTGCTTCAAGGCCGTGGCGCGTGCGCTGCGTTCGGCGCTCGAGCGCGACCCGCGCCAGCCGGACGCGGTTCCCTCCACCAAGGGATCCCTGAAAGGGTAGCGCCATGGCCATCTATGTCGCGATGGAACCGCCAGGCCGCAGCGAAAGGGTGGACACCACCTTTGTCCGTGACGGCTTTGCCTGGCTCGGCTTCCTATTGCCGCCGCTGTGGCTGGCCTGGCACCGGCTGTGGGTCGAGGCGGCATTGGCCTTTGTCGCCATGGGCCTGCTTTCGATGCTGGGCGAAAGCCTGGGCCTGGAAAGCGCAGGCTCGCTTTTGTCCCTCCTTGTCATGCTCTTTGTCGGACTGGAAGGGCAGGCCCTGCGGATCGCAGCACTGCGCCGCCGTGGCTGGCGTGAATGGGGTGTCGTCGAGGCCGACAGGCTCGACGATGCCGACATTCGCTACGCGTTGGAAACCGATGCGGATTCGAATGCACGGTCCCCCGCACAGCGCATCGTCCCGGACGCAGCACTTGCCCGGCCGACGCCGATGGGCATGGCACTGGGGCTGACCCATATTCCGGGAAAGCGCTGAGATGCGGGTCGCGATCATCGATTACGGGTCGGGCAATCTGCGCTCGGCCACCAAGGCCTTCGAGCGTGCCGCTCATGAAGCCGGCATTGCCGCCGCGATTGAACTCACAGCCGATGCCGAGCGGGTCAGGACCGCCGACCGCATCGTCCTGCCCGGCGTTGGCGCCTATGCCGATTGCGCCGCTGGACTGCGCGCTGTGGCCGGCATGTGGGAAGCGGTCGAGGAGGTCGCGATCGTCAAGGGACGGCCGTTCCTAGGCATCTGCGTCGGCATGCAGCTGATGTCGGAGCGAGGCTTGGAGAAAACGGTTACGAAAGGGTTTGGCTGGATCGCCGGCGACGTCAAGGAGATCACGCCGGCCGATCCGACACTGAAGATCCCGCAGATCGGCTGGAACACGATTGACCTGAAGCGCAAGCATCCGCTGTTTTCCGGCATTGCGACGGGCGGGAAGGGGCTGCACGCCTACTTCGTCCACTCCTACCATCTCGATGCACGGAAGGAGGACGAGGTGCTGGCGGTCGCCGACTACGGTGGCCCGGTGACGGCCGCTGTCGCCCGCGGCAATCTCGCCGGAACGCAATTCCACCCCGAGAAGAGCCAGGCGCTCGGCCTCGCTTTGATCACCAACTTCCTGCAATGGAGGCCCTAGGTCATGAGCAAGAAGGGCTATTGAATGGCGATGGTCGATGTCCGCGACCCCGAGGTCTACAAGCAGTACATCGAGGCCAATGCCGCGGCTTTTGCGAAATACGGCGCGAAGTTTCCCGTGCGCGCCGGACGGTATACCAGCCCGGAAGGGCCGACAGGCAATCGCCACGTGCTGGTGGAATTCGAATCCTACGAGACGGCGATCGCCTGCTACGGCTCGCCTGAATACCAGGAGGCCTTGAAGTACAGGCTCGCCGGCTCGACCGGCCACTTTGTCATCGTCGAAGGCGCCTGAAGGTGATCCTGTTTCCGGCGATAGACCTCAAGGACGGCAAATGCGTGCGCCTCAAGCATGGCGACATGGCGACCGCGACGGTCTACAATGACGATCCCGCCGCTCAGGCGCGCGCCTTCGAAGAGCAGGGCTTCGAATGGCTGCACGTCGTCGACCTCAACGGCGCCTTCAAGGGCCAGAGCGTCAACAGCGCGGCAGTCGGCGCCATCCTCAAGGCGACGAACAACCCGGTGCAGCTCGGCGGCGGCATCCGCACTCTGGCGCAGATCGAGGACTGGCTCGACCGTGGGCTGGCCCGCGTCATTCTTGGCACTGTGGCGGTGCGCGATCCGGATCTGGTCAGGCAGGCTTGCAAGGCATTCCCGGGCAAGATCGCCGTCGGCATCGACGCCAAGGGCGGCAAGGTCGCGGTCGAAGGCTGGGCGGAGGCCTCGAGCCTCGGCGTCATCGAACTGGCGAGGAAATTCGAGGGCGCCGGCGTTGCTGCCATCATCTACACCGACATTGATCGAGACGGGGTGCTGACCGGCATCAACTGGGACGCCACCATCGATCTCGCCGAGGCGGTTTCGATCCCGGTCATCGCCTCGGGCGGGCTCGCCTCGATCGCCGACATTGTGCGCATGACCATGCCCGATGCGCGGAAGCTCGAAGGCGCGATCTCCGGCCGCGCGCTCTACGACGGCCGCATCGACCCGGCCGAGGCACTGGCGATCCTGCGTGGCAAACCGATGGCAGGGGCGTCATCATGAAAGTCTCGATTATCCTCGCCCCCTATGACAGCGGGCACCATCATGAAGGGTGCGGCCAGGGGCCGGACGCCATCATCGGCGGTGGGCTCGTCGAAGCTCTGACCGTGGCCGGCCATGACGTCGCCGTCGAAGATATCGGCAAGGTGGGAGACGAGCAGGGGCGCGAAATCGCAACCGGCTTCGCCGTCTGCAACGCCGTCGCGGCCAAGGTCGGCCTCGCCCGCGACGGAGGAGGCTTCCCCATTGTCCTTGCTGGAAATTGCCTGACCGCCGCCGGTGCGGTTGCCGGTGAAGACGCGGATTCGATTATCTGGATCGATCAGCATGGCGATCTCAACACGCCAGAGACGTCCGCCTACGGCTTTCTCGACGGCATGGCGCTGGCGGCGACACTCGGGCTCTGCTGGCGTCCGATGGCGGCAGCAATTCCGGGATTCCGGCCGATGGACCCGGCGCACTGCATGCTGGTCGATGCCCGCGACCTCGATCCCGACGAAAAGCGCCTGCTGGAAACTTTGCCGATCGTGCGCGCCGAATGTGCCGGTGCGCTCGATATGGTGGGAAAGCTCACAGCGGCAGGGGCTGTTCGGGGACATCTGCATCTGGACCTGGATGTCCTCGATCCGGATGTGCTGCAGGTGAACCGCTACACGCATCCGGGCGGTCCGAGTCCGGAACAGCTGCGGCAGCTTGCCTGCGGGCTGGCCAGATCCATCCCGATCGTGGGCGTGACGCTCTCGGCCTACGATCCGGCCTTTGATTCCCAGTCCGAGGTTCCGTCCGTCGTCGGCCAGCTGCTTGTCGACTTTCTTGCGGCGATCGAGAGGATCTGATGCTGAAAGCCCGCGTCATCCCCTGTCTCGACGTCAAGAACGGTCGCGTCGTCAAGGGCGTCAATTTCGTCGACCTGGTCGATGCCGGCGATCCCGTCGAAGCGGCAAAAGCCTATGACGCGGCCGGCGCCGACGAGCTCTGCTTTCTCGACATCACTGCCTCGTCGGAAAACCGCGAGACCATCTTCGATGTCATTACCCGAACGGCCGAACAATGTTTCAT
Source organism: Mesorhizobium sp. M0960 (assembly GCF_040319055.1). Lineage (NCBI taxonomy): Bacteria > Pseudomonadati > Pseudomonadota > Alphaproteobacteria > Hyphomicrobiales > Phyllobacteriaceae > Mesorhizobium > Mesorhizobium sp. M0960. The sequence goes on from NZ_JAMYNN010000024.1 coordinate 23,813, forward strand.
GCCGCTGACTGTCGGTGGTGGCGTCCGCCAGGTCGCCGACATCAGGAAGCTGCTTCTGGCCGGCGCCGACAAGGTGTCGATCAATACGGCGGCGGTGAAAACCCCAAATTTTGTCGCCGAGGCTGCCGACAAGTTTGGCAACCAGTGCATCGTCGTCGCCATCGACGCCAAGAAAGTGTCCGCTGCGGGCGAGGCTGATCGCTGGGAGATCTTCACCCATGGCGGCCGCGAGAAGACCGGCATCGATGCCGTCGAGTTCGCTCGGCGGATCGTCGATCTCGGCGCCGGCGAGATCCTGTTGACGTCGATGGACCGCGACGGCACCAAGGCCGGCTACGACATAGCGCTTACCCGCGCGGTCGCCGACGCCGTACGCGTGCCGGTCATCGCTTCCGGTGGCGTCGGCACGCTCGATCACATGGTCGAAGGCATTCGCGACGGCCATGCGGGCGCGGTGCTGGCAGCCTCGATCTTCCATTTCGGCACCTACAGCATCGCCGAAGCCAAGATGCATATGGCTCAGGCCGGACTGCCGATGCGGCTGGACTCGCCGGGTAATCGGTCCTAGAGCCTTTCCGGCTAAGAAGAGGCTGTAGACGCCGTTATGACCGAGTTCTCACTCTCCGATCTGGAGAAGATCATTGGCGAACGCGCACGTTCCGGCGATCCGGATTCGTGGACGGCCAAGCTCTTTCAGCGCGGCATGAGCAAGGCAGCGCAGAAACTCGGCGAAGAGGCGGTCGAAACGGTGATCGCAGCCGTCAGCGCCGACCGGGACGCGCTTGTTTCGGAAAGCGCCGATCTCATCTATCATTGGCTTGTCGTTCTCGGCATAGCGGACATTCCGCTGAGCGATGTGCTCAACGAGCTTGAACGCCGCACCGGCCGTTCGGGCATCGCCGAAAAGGCGTCTCGGCTGGACCGGGGCTGATCGCTGCGGAGGAACTCGATGGACCAGCTCGCTCCTACCGAGAAGTATTCACCCTATCGGTTCTTCTCGGCGGAGCAATGGTCGCGGTTCCGCGCCGATACGCCGATGACGCTCACCGAGGACGAGGTCCGTCGTCTGCGGTCGCTGAACGATCCGGTCGATCTCCACGAGGTCGAGCGCATCTACCTTTCGATGTCGCGGCTGTTGTCGGCCCATGTCGAAGCCAGTCAACTCCTGTTCAGGCAACGCCAGGTTTTTTTCAACGCGCTGGACGTGGCCAAGACACCGTTCATCATCGGCATTGCCGGTTCCGTGGCGGTTGGCAAATCGACCACGGCGCGCGTGCTAAAGGAGCTGCTGGCGCGCTGGCCGTCGAGTCCCAAGGTCGATCTGGTCACCACCGACGGTTTCCTGCTGCCGAACGAAGTCCTGCGCCGCAACAATCTGATGGAGCGCAAGGGCTTTCCCGACAGCTACGACGTCGGCGCGCTGCTGCGCTTCCTGTCCGGCATCAAATCGGCGCAGCGCAACGTCCGCGCGCCGGTCTATTCGCACCTGACCTATGACGTTATCCCGGGCGAGTTCCAGACCATCGACAGGCCGGACATCCTGATCTTCGAGGGCATCAATGTCCTGCAACCTGGCAAGCTGCCGAAGGACGGCAAGATCGTGCCTTTCCTGTCAGATTTCTTCGACTTCGCCATCTATATCGATGCCGAGGAGGCGCTTATCCATCACTGGTATGTCGCCCGCTTCATGCGGCTGCGCGAAACCGCCTTCCGCGACCCAGCCTCCTTCTTCCACCGCTATTCGCAACTTTCCGAGGATGCGGCCCGCGCCATCGCCGAGGGCCTGTGGACCAACATCAACCTGAAGAACTTGCGCGAGAATATATTGCCGACCCGCGCCCGCGCCGATCTCATCCTGCGCAAGGGCGCCAATCATCTGGTCGAGGAAGTGGCGCTCCGAAAACTGTGAAATCCCGATTCATTCCTTAAAGTCATCTTAACCCCGTCTTCCTATTGTCAGGCCTGATCTGCGGGCTCGGCAAACAATGAATGCGCCATTCCTAAATATTGATCGGCCGACAGCGGACCGCGTCGCACATCCGGGCAGCGGCGCCGCCACGATTGCCCTGATCGTGCCGGTCCACAATGAGGAAGGCGCGATTGCCCCGTTCCTGAAGGCGGTGTGCGAAAGCACCGCTCCGCTGAAGGACAATGGCGTTGCCCTCGAGTTCATCTTCGTCAACGACGGCAGCAGCGATACGACGCTCGAAAAGCTGATCGAAGCCCAACAAGCAGACCCTCGCATCCACATAATCGACCTTTCACGCAATTTCGGCAAGGAAGCCGCGATGACCGCGGGCCTCGACAGCTGCGATGCCGATGCCGCGATCCCGATGGACGTCGATATGCAGGATCCGCCGCATGTCATCCCCTTGCTTGTGGAAAAGTGGCGCGAGGGGTTCGAGGTTGTTCTTGCCAAGCGAGCCAACCGGTCGAGCGACAGCTTTCTCAAGCAGCGCTCCGCCTCGATGTTCTACCGCGTTCACAACTGGATCGCGCAGCAGAAGATCCCGCACGATGTCGGCGACTTCCGTTTGATCGACCGTCAGGTCATCCAGGCGCTGCGGTCTTTGCCCGAACGCCGTCGTTTCATGAAGGGCCTGTTCGCCTGGGTCGGGTTCCGCACCGCAAGCGTCGAATATGTCCGCGATCAGCGGATCGCCGGCCAGTCGAAATTCTCCGGCTGGAAGCTGTGGAACTTCGCGCTCGAAGGCATCACCAGCTTCTCCACCGCTCCGCTTGAAATCTGGACCTATGTCGGCGCGACGATTTCCGCGCTGTCGTTCCTCTACGGCCTGCTGATCGTCGCCAAGACAATGATCTTTGGCGTTGATGTGCCCGGCTACGCCTCGCTGCTGGTCAGCGTTCTTTTTCTTGGCGGCATCCAGTTGCTCGGCATCGGCATCATCGGACAATACCTCGGCAGGGTCTACGCCGAGATCAAGCAGCGTCCGATCTACATTGTGCGCCGCAAATATGAGGGAATGAGCTAATGGAGCTCGACGCCTACCGACAGATGGCCGCCACCGAAGACGAGCATTGGTGGTTCTGCGGGCGTCGCGCCATCGCAGAGGCGGTCATTCGCAGCATCGACCTGCCCGAAAAGGCGCGCATCGTCGAGATCGGCGCCGGCACCGGCGGCAACATCCGGATGCTGGAGCAGTTCGGCACCGTGACGGCAGTCGAGATGAGCGATCTCGCACGCAGGATTGCCTGGGAAAAGACCGGCCGCGACTTCCTTGCCGGACATCTGCCGGACAACATTCCTGTCACGCCGCAAAGCTGCGACCTGGTTTGCCTGTTCGACGTGCTGGAACATGTCGCCGAAGACGAGGCATCGCTTGCCGCGATCCGCCAGATGCTGAAACCAGCCGGCAGCGTCATCCTTACGGTGCCCGCACACCAATGGTTGTGGAGCACGCATGATGTGGGGCTGCATCATATGCGGCGCTATTCACGCAATCTGCTGCGTGAACGAATTGAAAGGGCTGGTTTCAGGATCGACCGGCTGAGCTACACAAATGCCGCACTCTTTCCTGTAGCGGCACTGGCACGGCTGGTGGATAGGTTGCGCAAGCCCGCCTTGCCAGCCGGCCATGCAACGCCGTCGAAACCACTGAATGCGGCGATGAAGGCAGTGTTTTCGGCGGAAGGCCGCATCATACCAAATGCAAGCCTGCCCTTCGGTGTTTCGCTGCTGGCGGTATTCCGCAAGGACGACGCCGTCGAAACCGGTCGCCTCGACGAGAAATTGGCAGCTTGACCGCGCAATGGGCACCGGTTCGTATCGTCGACTATCGCGCTTTGCGCTAATTGGCATTGCGTCGACGCTGATCTATGCCGTTTGTGCTCTCCTGCTGTCGCGTGGGCAGGCGACGGCGGCCCTGCCGGCGGCGCTCACATCGTTTGCGGCCTACGCCGTTGCCGCGCTGTTTTCTTACACCGGGCATAAATATTTCACCTTCACCTCGGGCGGCAGCCACGCGATGGAACTGCCCCGCTTTCTCCTGCTCACCGCTTCCGGCCTCGCTGTCGCAATCGCCCTGCCGGGGCTTTTGACCCAGATGCTCGGCGTCCCTGCCGCAGTCCCGATCCTGCTTACCTGCATTGCCGTGCCGGTCATCAACTATGTCGTCCTCGGACGCTGGGTGTTTCGTGGTCTCTAGCGCGCGATCCCTCAGTGAACTGCTGCCCGGTGCCAACCGTTTCTCGCCGTTTGCGGGCGTGGCGGGCGCCCCGTTGCTGCTGGCCTGCCTGGTCGTCATATACGCCGTCTGGCTGACAACAATTGCGATACCGACCAATGTCGACGTGTCATGGCTTCTGGTCGTCTGTGATCGGCTGCTTGGCGGAGAGCGGCTCAACACCGACATCATGGAGACCAACCCACCTTTCTCGATCTGGCTCTACATGCCGTTCATGCTCCTGGAAAAGCTCACCGGCATACGTGCGGAATTCTGGCTGACGCTTGGTGTCGTTTGCCTGAGCCTGGCCAGTCTTTTCGTTTCTGTCCGCATTCTCGCGCGCGATGAACCGGTTTACCGGCAGCCCCATGCGTTCTGGGCAGCAGCGGCGGCCCTGGGCTGGGTTCTCTGTTTCATGCCGGATCAATTCGGCCAACGCGAGCACTTCGCGTTGATTGCCATTCTGCCTTGGGTGGCGTTGCAATGCACACGTCAGCGGAACCCGGATTTCAGCGCCGGCTCGCGCCTGGAGCACATGGTCGCGGGCTTCGGCGCGGCGATCGTGGTCATGGTCAAGCCGCCCTATTTTGCGCTGGCCTTCATGTTGCCGTCACTCTGTCTTGCGGTTGAAAGGCGGTCGCTGAAACCGCTCTTCGTCGTGGAGAACCTGCTTGGCGCTACGATCGTGGCCGCCTATGTCGCGTCCATCGCGCTCTTCGACCGTGCTTATTTAAGCGAAGTCCTGCCCTTGGTCAGCGAGGTCTATCTTCCGTTGAGGGCCTCTACCGCCGATATGCTGGCGAACTGGCCGAAAGTGGTGCTGCTTCTGGCCGCCGCTACCGTACTTGCGGCCGGCGGCCTGAGGCAGACGAACTGGGACGTCAGGATTCCGCTTCTGACCGCACTGGGGTTCATTCCGGCCTTCATCGTCATGGGCAAGGGTTGGCCCAATCACGCCCTGGCGATGGTCGTTGTTGCAACACTTGCATTTGGCATCCAGCTTCTGCGGTTCGGCACATTCCGCAGTGCAGGCTTCATTCGCAAGGCCGCCCTGATCTTCGGCTGCGTGCTGGTGCTGCAACTAGCGGTCAGGGCACAGTACGCGGCGCTGACGACGGACAACGGCCCGATCGGGCGCTCTGTCGCCGCGATCCGCGCAACGGTCGAAACCCCGACCATCATGTCGATCGCCGACCGGATGCAGGTTGCCCATCCCCTCGCCAGGCTGGTCGACGGCAGGTTCATATCACGCCATCCGAGCGCCTGGGCGGTCTCCAACGCTGACACGCTCGCCCGCGCCACCGGCGATCTCGAACGGAGACGGGAACTTGAAAGCATCCGCGATCGGGTGATCGGCGAATACGCCGCCGAGATATCAGCGAAGAAGCCCGATGTCGTGCTGTCAGGCTCGCCCGCGCGGACAGCCCTGATGCTGCAGGACAAGCGGATCGGAGCCGCCTTGGCCGACTATCGTCTGCTGCACCACGAGCCGGAAATCACTGTCTATCTGCGTTACACGGCGCCTGCGCCGCTCCAAACCAATTGAGCAGAGGCTCCCGGAAGACCATGGCACGGCTGGATCCAATCGCTCCGCTGGACGACGTATGGCTCGAGCTCGAGAGCCTCGGTGCAACATCATGAGCGTCTCGAACGACATTGACGGCTTGAGCCGGTGGCGCGGCCGGAATATCGCGGCGGCGCTGCTTCCTAGCCGCAATGTCCTGGCCATTGCCGCAGTCACCGTGTTCTCCATCGTCTGGCAGCGGCGTTGGGGGACTGTTCCCGATACTAGCTGGCTGATCACGGTATGCGAGCGGATGCTCTCCGGTGAGCGGCTTTACTCGCAGATCCACGAGACCAACCCTCCATTCAGCGTATGGCTCTATCTGCCGCCAGTGGCTGTGGCCAGATTGCTGGGCGCCGCCCCGGAAATCCTGGTTGAGGCCTGGACATACCTTGCCGTGCTTATCGGACTTTCGCTCTCGGGCGTGATCGTCAAGCGCGGGGGTTTCACCGAAACTGCATCACTGTTTGCACTGGGGCCAGCGTTTTGCGCAATGCTGGTGATCTTCCCCGGCAACGCCTTCAGCGAGCGAGAGCATATCGGCATGGCGCTTTTCATGCCGCTGCTTGCGCTTCACGCCTGGCGTGCGCGCAGAGATGCAGCCGCCCAACTAGGCCCGGGGATCGCCGTACTCGCCGGCCTGTCGGGCAGCATTTTGCTGCTGGTCAAGCCCTACTATGCGATCATGGTGTTGGCGCCAGCGCTGGTCGTTGCAGTGCGCCGGCGCAGCCTGAAATCGATCTTCGCCCTGGAACACTGGGTCATTGGCGGCATCTGCATTGTCTATCTCGGCGCGGTCACGCTGATCCATCCGGAATTCCTGCGCGACATCTATCCCCTCTTGGCGGATGTTTATGGAAAGCTCGGCATCTTTTGGCCCATCGTGATCGGCCACGGTTTCGCGTGGTGTTTCCTCGTCTTCCTGATTTGGTGGCTGTGGCCGGCCGGGCGGTTTCCAGAGCTGGCGGCGGTAGCGCTGGCTGCATCGATCGCCGGCATGTTTCCCCTGTTCTACCAAGCGAAAGGCTGGTCTTATCATGCCTATCCCGCGATCTTTTGCGCCGTGGCAGCCATTTTGTGCCTGCTGGCAGTGCCCAGGATCGTGCGGCAGCCGTCGAAGCTGTTGGCGTTCGTGACGGCGCCTTCGCGAGCTTGGGCACTGGCGGGGGTGGCAATCGCTTTCTTGCCATACTGGAGCACCCAGAAACCGGGGCCGGCGCTGGTTGCCGCCATTCGCGCCGCGACCGATCGGCCTACTATTGCGTTGATCAGTTCGGATATGTCCTCGGGACATCCGTTGACCCGCATGATCGATGGGCAGTTCGTTTCGACCCATGTCAGCGATTGGCTCGGAGTGTTTGCGCTTTCCCTGTCCCGGCAGGCAGCCCTTTCCGGTGATACCGCTGAAGCCACGCGTTACCAGGCCATCATGGCGCGTTACGTCGAAAGCAAACGCAAAGAATTCGCGCGTCTGCGCCCGGATATCATTGTCTTCAAGAAAAACAACGCGATGTGGACAAGCCAACTGACAGAGCGTTTTGGCTTTGACGCCATCCTGGCGCACTACCGCATTCTCGTCGAGGACGAGACCGAGCGCATCTATCTGCGCGACGATTATGTCCGGTCGGGCGACCGGCCACCCGAATTGAGCAAGGCCTCGGAAAAACCATGACGCGGCTGGTGGTCGTGGCCGGTCGGCCATTTCCCAGAGCTGGCTGCCGTAGCGCTGGCAGCATCTATTGCCGGCTTGTTCCCGCTGTTCTACCAGGACAAAGGCTGGACGTATCATGCCTACCCATCGATTTTTTACGCTGTAGCGGCTAGTCTTTGCTTGCTGGCCTTGCCGAGAAGCGAGCGGCAATCGGCAGGGCTGCTCTCCCGCCTGGCGGCTCCCCCGCGAGCCTTGGTGTCGCTGGCGATTGTGGCTGCCTTCTTACCGAACTGGGGCACTCAGAAGCCAGGCGCGGTGTTGGTCGCCGTGATACGCGCCGCGACCGATCGACCAAACGTCGCCTTGATCAGTCCAGATATAGACACTGGACATCCACTAAGCCGCATGATCGGCGGCCAGTTCGTTTCGGCCGATCCCAATGACTGGCTTGGAGCGTTTGCAATGGCTCTGTCCCGGCAAGCCACGCTTTCGCGTGACGTCGCCCAAGCCACGCATTACGAGATGATCATGGAGCGTTACGCTGAAAGCAAACGCCAAGAATTTGAGCGTCTGCGCCCTGATATTATTATCTCTACGAAAGTTATCAGGAAAGATGATGGCCCTTGGACAAGCCAACTGATGGAGCGTTTTGGCTTTGACGCGATCCTGGCGCACTATCGCATTCTCGTCGAGGACGAGACCGAGCGCATCTATCTGCGCGACGATTATGTCCGGCCGGGCGACCGGCCACCCGAACAGCCTATTTCGGCATCGTCACCCGACGCAGCGTCAGATTGATGCGGCCGCCGTTCTTGAGCAATGCCGAGGTCGAGGGGTAGATGCGGTCAACGCCGTGAAAGCAGAGGCGGCCTTCGCCGCCGAGCACGACGACGTCGCCGCTCTTCAATCTGAACGATTTGGTGGCGCCGTCGCGCATGGTCTGGCCGACCCGGAACAGGCAATCGTCGCCGAGTGAGGCCGAGACGACAGGCGCGGAGAAATCGCTCTCGTCGCGATCCTGGTGAAGACCCATCTTGGCATCCTGGGAATAGAAATTGACCAGGCAGGCCTCCGGCGGGTGCGCATAGGCAGATACGTCCCGCCACAGTTCGAGCAGCATCTCCGGGATCGGCGGCCATGGCCTTCCGGTCACCGGGTGAGTCGGCTGGTAGCGATAGCCGTGCTCCTTGTCGGTGACCCAGCCCAGCGGGCCGCAATTGGTCATGCGCACGCTCATCTCCTTGCCGGTACGCGGCATCGCCGGCACGAACAGCGGGGCTTCCTGCACGACCTCCCTGATATCTTCCACCAGCACTTCCTGCATGGCGCGCGACAGGTAACCAGGCATATGGCGGACGCCTTTGGGCAGCACGAGCATCGGGTCGCTTGATCCGTTGGTCTGGAAAATCAGAATGCCACCGTCAAACGAAAACGGCGACCCGAAAGCCGCCTCCGGCAGTGGCTGCACACTTCACACCGGCGATCTGGGATCCGAAGCCGATTCGGCTGTCAGTCATCCTCGACCCGGCCACGCATTTTCTTGATCGAGCCGCGCCCGGCTTTGCTCTTCAGCCGTCTTTCGACCGCGCCCTTGGACGGCCTTGTCTTCTTGCGCGGCGGTGGCGGCGGTTCGGCGGCCTTGGCGACCAGTGCCGTCAGCCGCGCCCGGGCGTCCGCCCGGTTCTGCTCCTGCGTGCGGAAGCGTCCGGCTTCGATGACGATGACGCCGTCCTTGGTGGCGCGCTGGCCGGCAAGCTTGATGGTCCGTTCGCGCACACGCTCCGACAGGCCCGGTGCATTGGCAGCATCGAAGCGCAATTGCACCGCCGTCGCCACCTTGTTGACGTTCTGGCCGCCCGGGCCGGACGAACGGATGAAGTCCTCGTGCAGGTCACCCGGACTAATCACCGCATCGTCGGTGATGATGATTTTTTCGTCGGCGTTCATGCCGCAGTCATGGCGCGGCAGGCGAAAAAAGAAAAGGCCCGATCGAAGCCGGGCCTTGAAGCGCGACGGCTATTCAGCCGCTACCTGCATGCGTGGTGCAGCGCCGAGCACGGTTGCGTCGACATGGGCCTCGAACTTTTCGAAATTGTCGACGAACATGCCAACCAGCCTTGCCGCCTGCCGGTCATAGGCGGGCTTGTCGATCCAGGTCGATCTCGGGTCGAGAATGGCGCGGTCGACGCCGGTAACCGTCACCGGCACGTCGAAACCGAAATTGGCGTCGGTCCGGAAGTCGGCCGCTTTCAGCGAGCCGTCGAGTGCTGCCGCAAGCAGCGCCCGCGTTGCCTTGATCGGCATCCGCTTGCCGGTGCCGTAAGCGCCGCCGGTCCAGCCGGTGTTGACCAGCCAGCAATCGACGCCGTGGCGGGCGATGAGCTCGCGCAGCAGATTGCCGTATTCCGACGGATGCCGCGGCATGAACGGTGCGCCGAAGCATGTCGAAAATGTCGCTTCGGGTTCAGTAACGCCTTTCTCGGTCCCCGCCACCTTGGCGGTATAGCCGGAGAGGAAATGGTACATCGCCTGCGCCGGGGTCAGCCGCGCGATCGGCGGCATCACGCCGAACGCGTCGGCGGTCAGCATGATGATATTCTTCGGGTGGTTGGCGCGCCCCGTCTTGCTGGCGTTCGGAATGAAGTGGAGCGGGTAGGCGCAGCGTGTGTTTTCGGTCAGCCCGCCATCGTCGAAATCCGGCACGCGACCGGCGTCGAGCGCGACATTCTCCAGCACCGTGCCGAAGCGCTGGGTGGTGGCGAAGATCTCCGGCTCGGCTTCGGCCGAAAGCTTGATCGTCTTGGCATAGCAGCCGCCTTCGAAATTGAAGATGCCGTGCGGTCCCCAGCCATGCTCGTCATCGCCGACCAGCGTGCGCGACGGGTCGGCCGACAACGTCGTCTTGCCGGTCCCGGAAAGGCCGAAGAAGACGGCCGCGTCGCCGGCGAGTCCTTCATTGGCAGAGCAATGCATCGGCATCACGCCTTTTGCCGGCAGCAGATAGTTGAGCACGGTGAATACCGACTTCTTCATCTCGCCGGCATAGGAGGTACCGCCGATCAACACGATCATGCGCGAAAGATCGACGGCGATCACCGTTTCGCCGCGCGTGCCGTGGCGGGCGGGATCGGCGCGGAACGACGGCAGGTCGATGATCGTCAAATCGGGCACGAAATGCTCGAGTTCGGCGGCTGCCGGCCGGATGAGCAGATTGCGGATGAACAAGGAGTGCCAGGCAAGCTCCGTGATCACCCGGGTCGGCAGCTTCAGCTCCTCGTCGGCGCCGCCGACCAGGTCCTGCACATAAAGGTCCTTTCCAGCCGCATGGGCGCGAAAATCGGCAAGCAGCGTATCGAACTGCCCCGGCGAAATCGCTTTGTTGTTGTCCCACCATACATGCGGCGCGGTGCTTTCGTCGCGCACCACGAATTTGTCCCTGGGCGAGCGGCCGGTGTGCTGCCCGGTTTCGGCGGCAAGCGCGCCATGCGCGGTGAGTCGGGCCTCGCCACGGCGGATTGCCTCCTCGTAGAGCGCGGCCGCGCCGAAATTATAGCGCACCACGCCCGTGGTTCTCAGGCCGATCCGATCGATTGTACATGCAGGATTGCGTTTGCCGGCTTCCGACATGGGTGTCCCTTCTTCGATTTACCGCGTCTTTACCGGCGAATTCCGGAACCCCCATTGCAGGAGCTAAAAACGTCAAAACCAGAAAAGGCGAATGATATCAAATCATTAATCGATTTAAATATTTTGAAAGTTGTTTAAATCGTTTATATGTGCAAAAACACTGATGGTTGCCCAAAGGATTGGCGATGTTCATTCGTCCAATCCATATCGAGGTACAATTGTGGCCGCCGGCATGCCGCGCGTGACAGCGGATAGAGCCTATGCCACATTTTGTACCTAATTTGTCCTGCAAAAGCCCCTTCTCGACGAAAGAAGGGACAGCTCATGAGGGAGCCGCTTGAAATGGCAACAATCGCGCTTGTCGACGACGATCGCAACATTCTGACTTCGGTTTCGATCGCCCTCGAATCCGAGGGTTATCGGGTTGAAACCTACACGGATGGGGCGTCGGCGCTGGAGGGACTGGCGGCGCGCCCGCCGAACCTCGCCATCCTCGACATCAAGATGCCGCGCATGGACGGCATGGAGCTGCTGCGCCGGATGCGCCAGAAATCCGACCTGCCGGTGATCTTCCTGACCTCCAAGGACGACGAGATCGATGAACTGTTCGGCCTCAAGATGGGCGCCGACGACTTCATCCGCAAACCCTTCTCGCAGCGTCTTCTGGTCGAGCGCGTCCGCGCCGTGCTGCGCCGCGCCAGTACCCGCGAGGCGGCCGCCAAGGCGCCCAACCAGCAGGCTCGGTCGCTTGAGCGCGGCCAGCTTGTCATGGACCAGGAGCGCCACACCTGCACCTGGAAGGGCGAGCCGGTGACGCTTACCGTCACCGAGTTCCTCATCCTGCATTCGCTGGCCCAGCGTCCAGGCGTCGTAAAAAGCCGTGATGCGCTGATGGATTCGGCTTATGATGAGCAGGTCTATGTCGATGACCGCACCATCGACAGTCACATCAAGCGGCTGCGCAAAAAGTTCAAGGCCGTCGATGATGACTTCGAAATGATCGAAACCCTTTACGGAGTCGGATATCGGTTCCGCGAAGCTTGAGTCGAGCGGGAGCTGCTATTCGATGGCAGTGGAAGTAGAGCGAGTGAGACGATCGGGCGCCGCCAGGCGCCCGCCGCGGATTCTGCCCGCCTTCGTCTCGAAAATCACGGTGCCGATGCGCCGGTTTCTCGGCCATCACATCTTTTCCAGCCTGACGCGGCGTATTCTCTTTCTCAATCTTGCCGGCCTGGCCGTCCTGGTCACCGGCATTCTCTACCTCAACACCTTTCGAGACGGGCTGATCGACGCCCGTGTCGAGAGCCTGATGACCCAGGGCGAGATCATTGCCGGCGCGATTGCCGCATCGGCGACAGTCGAGACCGATTCGATCAGCATCGATCCGGAAAAGCTGCTTGAGTTGCAGGCTGGCGAAAGCCTCGGCCCGGGCTCCGATCAGCTCGACAATCTCGATTTCCCGATCAATCCGGAGCGCGTGGCGCCGGTGCTCAGGCGGTTGATCTCGCCGACGCGCACGCGCGCCCGCATTTACGACCGCGACGCCAACCTGCTGCTCGATTCCCGCCATCTCTATTCGCGCGGTCAGATCCTTCGCTACGATCTGCCGCCGGTCGAAGAGGAGCAGCCGGATCTTCTGGAGCGCATCCAGAAATTCGTCTTCGATTTCTTCCGCAATAAGCAACTGCCCGTCTATCGCGAGCAGCCGGGCGGCAACGGTGCTGCGTTTCCCGAAGTGGTCAAGGCGCTTACCGGCAGTCCGTCGACGATCGTGCGGATCTCGGAGCAGGGCGAGCAGATCGTTTCCGTGGCGGTGCCGATCCAGCGCTTCCGTGCCGTTCTCGGCGTACTGATGCTGTCGACCGAAGGTGGCGACATCGACAAGATCGTCGCGGCCGAGCGCAAGGCGATCCTGCGCGTGTTCGGCATCGCCGCGCTGGTTACCGCTATCCTGTCGATGCTGCTGGCCTCCACCATCGCCAACCCGCTGCGCCGGCTTTCCGCGGCGGCGGTCAGGGTTCGCCGCGGTGTCAAGAACCGCGAGGAAATTCCCGACTTCTCCGACCGCCAGGACGAGATCGGCAATTTGTCGATCGCCGTGCGCGACATGACCAATGCGCTCTACGCCCGCATTGAGGCGATCGAAAGTTTTGCCGCGGATGTCTCGCATGAATTGAAGAACCCACTCACCTCGCTGCGCAGCGCCGTGGAGACATTGCCGCTGGCCAAGAACGACAATTCGCGCAGCCGGCTGATGGATATCATCCAGCACGATGTGAGGCGCCTGGACCGCCTGATCACCGATATTTCCGATGCCTCCCGTCTCGATGCCGAACTGGCGCGGGAAGACGCGGGAACTGTCGACCTGAAGAAGTTCATCACCGATCTGGTCGCCGTCTCGCGCGAGGCCACACGCAACAAGAAGGCGGTCGAGATCGAATTCAAGGTCGCCAAACTGCCGCAGGGCGTGAAAGGCTACTTCGTCGTCGGCCATGATCTGAGGATCGGCCAGGTGATCACCAACCTGATCGAGAATGCCCGCTCGTTCGTTCCCGAAGAACGTGGCCACATCACCATATCGCTGGCGCGCGCCGGCAAGTTCAACATCGTCACCGTCGACGACAATGGCCCCGGCATCCGGGCCGACAACATCGATCGCATTTTCGAGCGGTTCTATACCGACCGGCCGGCCGGCGAGGCGTTCGGCCAGAACTCGGGCCTTGGCCTGTCGATATCCCGGCAGATCGTCGAAGCCCATGGCGGCACGTTGAGCGCCGAGAACATCCCGGGCACCAAGCCTGGCGAGATCAAGGGCGCCCGCTTCGTGGTGACGCTGCCGGCCGAAGGCTGACGGATGAATTCCAATCACGCCTGGTCCTATTGTGCAGCCTGAAAACATTCACGGCACCGCCATCCTGATAGGTGATTGCGGCATTCTCATCACCGGACCGTCCGGCTTGGGCAAAACGACGCTGGCGCTCGCCTTGATCGATCATTGCAGCCAGCGCGGGCTGTTTTCGCGGCTGATCGGCGATGACCAGCTCTATGCTGCCGATTGCGAGGGGCGGCTGGTCTGCCGCGCACCAGTCAGCATAGCCGGCCTCGTCGAGGTGCCGGGATTCGGCCCCAAGCCGATACCATTCGAGCCAAGCTGCGTGATCGACCTCATTATCCGGCTGGTGCCAGCCGGCAAAATGGCCCGCTTCCAGGAAGACTGCAGCGAACTCGTTTTCGGCGTACCAGTGCCGCGCATCGATCTTGCCGGGCGCAATGTCGCGGCGGCCTTGCCGGCAGTGATGTCGCGCCTGTCGATTGCGCCTTTCCTGTGATCCGATTTGAATTTTTTGCTGCAATGCGTCAAATTGGTCTGGGCCGGCGCAATTTTGGGCTTGTCAACGGGCCTTGCGTCGACAAGATAGCGCTCCCGCCACCTGGAACGGTCGGCGAGCATAAAATGCGCCTGTGAAGCGGCGATGACGGGAGCCACCAAAGAATGATCGGACTCGTGCTTGTAACGCACGGTCAACTGGCCGCCGAGTTCCGCAATGCCGTGGAACATGTCGTTGGGCCACAAGACAATTTCGAGACCGTGGCGATCGGTGCCGACGACGATATGGAACAACGCCGCCGCGACATTATCGACGCAGTCGGCCGCGTCGATACCGGATCAGGCGTCATCGTTTTGACCGACATGTTCGGCGGCACGCCCTCCAACCTCGCCATTTCCGTGATGGAATCCGGCCGCATCGAGGTCATTGCCGGCATGAACCTGCCGATGCTGATCAAGCTGTCCAGCGTTCGCAAAGGCGACAACATGGCGGCCGCGCTGGATGAGGCGCAGGCTGCCGGCCGCAAATACATCAACGTCGCCAGTCAGCTCCTGAGCAGCAAATGAGCGCGCTGTTGCCGGAAAAGGACAAGATCGTTCGCGACTTTCCGATCGTCAACCAGCGCGGCCTGCACGCGCGCGCCTCGGCCAAGTTCGTTCAAATTGCCAGCGGCTTCAATGCCACGGTCCAGGTCGAGAAGGACGGCGTCAAGGTCGGCGGCACCTCGATCATGGGCCTGATGATGCTGGCGGCGAGCCCCGGCTATTCGATCCGCGTCACCGCCAGCGGCCCGCAGGCCGAAGAGGTCATCGATGCGCTGGAGCAACTGGTTGCTTCCCGTTTTGGCGAGGAATGCTGACGGCGCTCTCTCGTGTTGGTTGCCGCTGAAGACATGCACGGATAAAGATTTCTTTATATCCCATTGTCGTCCGACTCCCGATCTGCTAGTCAGGCCGGCAACTCGCGCCCTCCGACACGCCTTCGGGGCGGGGCGCGTCCCGCAATCAATTCGCATCGGAGCACTGCCATGACGGGTAGCAAGGATTATGTGGTCGCCGACATCGCGCTTGCCGGCTGGGGCCGCAAGGAGATCGAGATCGCCGAAACCGAAATGCCGGGCCTGATGGCCTGCCGCGAGGAATTCGGCGACAAGAAGCCGCTCAGGGGCGCGCGCATCACCGGCTCGCTGCACATGACCATCCAGACCGCGGTGCTGATCGAAACGCTTAAGGCGCTCGGCGCCGATATCCGCTGGGCTTCCTGCAACATCTTCTCGACCCAGGACCACGCTGCCGCGGCCATTGCCGAGGCCGGAATTCCGGTGTTTGCCGTCAAGGGCGAGACGCTGGAGGATTATTGGGTCTACACCGACAAGATCTTCCAGTGGGCCGATGGCGGCACCTCCAACATGATCCTCGACGACGGTGGCGATGCCACCATGTACATCCTGATCGGCGCCCGCGCCGAGGCCGGCGAGGATGTGCTGTCCAATCCGGGCAGCGAAGAGGAAGAGATCCTGTTTGCCCAGATCAAGAAGCGCATGCAGGCATCGTCGGGCTTCTTCACCAAGCAGAAGGAAGCAATCCGCGGCGTCACCGAAGAGACGACGACCGGCGTCAATCGGCTCTATCAGTTGCAGAAAAAAGGCCTGCTGCCGTTCCCGGCGATCAACGTCAATGATTCCGTCACCAAGTCGAAATTCGACAACAAATATGGCTGCAAGGAATCGCTCGTCGACGGCATTCGCCGCGGCACCGACACGATGATGGCCGGCAAGGTCGCGGTCGTCTGCGGCTATGGCGACGTCGGCAAGGGCTCGTCGGCTTCGCTCAAGGGTGCCGGTGCCCGCGTCAAGGTCACCGAGGTCGATCCGATCTGCGCGCTGCAGGCAGCGATGGACGGTTTCGAGGTGGTCACGCTCGAAGACGCGGCACCGACGGCCGACATCGTCATCACCACCACCGGCAACAAGGACGTCGTTACCCTCGACCACATGCGCCTGATGAAGGACATGGTGATCGTCGGCAACATCGGTCACTTCGACAACGAGATCCAGGTGGCGTCGCTGCGCAACCTGAAATGGACCAACATCAAGCCGCAGGTCGATATGATCACCTTCCCGGACGGCAAGCGGATGATCCTTTTGTCGGAAGGCCGTCTGCTCAACCTCGGCAACGCCACCGGCCACCCGAGCTTCGTCATGTCGGCGTCCTTCACCAACCAGGTGTTGGCGCAGATCGAGCTGTACACCAAGCCCGGTCAGTACGAAAACCAGGTCTACGTCCTGCCGAAGCATCTCGACGAAAAGGTCGCGCGCCTGCATCTCGACAAGCTCGGTGCCCGCCTGACCGAACTATCCGGCGAACAGGCCGCCTATATCGGCGTCACTCCGCAGGGACCGTTCAAGCCGGAACACTACCGCTATTAACCACGGCGAAACTTGCCACTAGATATTGAAGCCGGGCGATTGACTTTTCGCCCGGCTTTATTTTTGCGCTGATTGATTCTTCACGCCGATTCGCGCAAGCGCTATGGTGCTGATTCGCGGTCCGGGGACGAGGCCCGGGCGCACGCATCAGGGCGGTCTTGCATTCAGGCGGCAAAGAGGACCAAGACATGCCGGGGGATAACCCGCCTTGCGCGGGACAGGCCGTTTCCGGCGGCCATAACGATTCGATCACGGGCTCCGCTGCCAGAGGCGGCAGCCTTTTATGCCGTGCCGGCAGCCGTGTCGGGGTGCTGCTTGCTTCTTCCGCGCTGGTTGGTCCGCTGCTTGGCTTTGCCGCACATGCCCAAACCCGCGTGGCGCAAAAGGCCGGGCTGTCGGTCAGCACGGTCGAGGTCATGCAACTCGCCATGTTTGTCGGCGTCATGGGGGCGGCATTGCTGTCGGCCATCTTTCTGATCCGCGAAAGGGCGCGCACCGCGGCGGAAAATGCCGAGCTCAGGACTCGCATCGCCGACGTCAATGCCGCGCTGCAGCGCTCCGAGGCGCTGCTCCATTCCCGCGACCAGCGCGTGGTCGTATGGGCCGCCGAAAACAAGAAACCCGAGCTTGTCGGAACATTGCCGATCGAGAGCGGCGCGCCGGAGGACCGGGCGGCCTTCCTGGCTTTCGGCCGCTGGCTGATGCCGCGTTCGGCGGCCGCGTTGGAACATGCCGTGGCGGCGCTGCGGGACAAGGCAAAGCCCTTCGATCTGGTCATCGAATCGCAGGCCGGCCAGCCGCTCGAGGTTCACGGCCGCAAGAGTGCGGCGCATGTATTGGTTCGCTTCGTCTCGCTTTCGGAGACACAGCGAAGCCAGGCCAGGCTGAAGATCGAGAACCAGCGCTTGGCCGCCGACCATGAGACGCTGATCGGACTTCTCGATGCGCTCAAGATGCCGTCATGGCTACGCACCGTCGACGGGCGGCTGAAATGGGTCAACCGGGCCTATGCCGAAGCGGTCGAGGCCGAGAATGCCGAATCGGCGGTTCGTGACAGCAAGGAATTCCTCGGCGGCCAGGCGCGCGACACGATTGCTGCGCAGCACAAGTCGCACCCCGTCTTCGAACAGACGCTCTCCACTGTGATCGAAGGCGACCGCCGTATGTTTGCCGTGACCGACTTTGCCGGGGCGGATGGTTCGGCTGGTCTTGCCTGCGACATCAGCGCCATCGAGGCCATTCGCGCCGAGTATGAGCGGACCGTGCAGAGCCACGCCGATACGCTCGATCAGCTCAACACTGCCGTGGCGATTTTCGATACCGACGAGAAATTGCGGTTTTTCAATCAGGCGTTCCAGAAACTATGGGGCCTCGACAGCGGCTTCCTGCACAGCGCGCCGGACAACGCCTTGCTGCTCGACCGCCTGCGCAGCGAAGGCAAGATTGCCGAGCAGCCCGAATGGCGGCGCTGGAAAGAGAGCTTGCTCGGCGCTTATCGCGCGGTTGAATCGCAGGAGCATTGGTGGCATCTGCCGGACGGCAAGACCATTCGCGTCGTCGCCAACCCGCAGCCCAAGGGCGGCGTCACCTGGGTGTTCGAGAACCTGACCGAGAAGATGGACCTTGAAAGCCGCTACCAGACCGCCGTCCGGGTTCAGGGCGAGACGCTCGACAACCTTGCCGAAGGCGTCGCTGTATTCGGTCCCGACGGCAGGCTGAGATTGTCCAACCCGGCCTTCGCAGCACTGTGGGGGCTGGATGCCGATGCCTCAAAACCCAACGTCCATGTCTCGACGATCCGCGACCTTTGCGACCGCCGTGCCGTCGACAGTCCGTGGGGCGGGTTCGTTGCCGCCATCACCGGCTTCGACGACGAGCGCCGCGACCGCCACGGCCAGACCGAATTGAACAACGGCACCGTTTTGCGCTACGCCGTCATCCCCTTGCCCAACGGCCAGGTGATGATGACCTTCGTCGACGTTACCGACAGCGTCAATGTCGAGCGGGCGCTGAAGGACAAGAATGAGGCGCTGCAAAAGTCCGACCAGATCAAGAACGAATTCGTGCAGCACGTCTCCTATGAGCTGCGCTCGCCACTCACCAACATCATCGGCTTTACCGAGCTTCTTTCACTGCCGTCGACTGGTCCGTTGAACCAGAAGCAACGCGAATATATCGGGCATGTCGGCTCGTCCTCCTCGGTCCTGCTCACCATCGTCAACGACATCCTCGATCTGGCGACGGTGGATGCCGGCATCATGGAACTCGACATTTCCGAAGTTCACATCGATCGAACCATTACAGCCGCCGCCGAACTGGTCGCCGACCGACTGGAGGAACATGCGATCAAGCTTAGGATCGACGCGGCGGCCGCGCCGAAAACCTTCCACGGCGACGAAATCCGCGTCCGCCAGATCCTCTACAATCTGCTCAGCAATGCCGCCAATTACGCGCCGGAGGCGAGCACCATAACGCTCGCCTGCCGCCAACTTGCCGACGGCGTGGAATTTTCCGTTCACGATGACGGTCCCGGCATGCCGCCGGACCTGCTTGACTCAGTGTTCCGGCGCTTCGAGCCGCGCACCAATGGCGGCCGCCGCCGCGGCGCCGGGCTCGGCCTGTCGATCGTCAAGAGCTTTGTCGAACTGCATGGCGGCAGCGTCCGCATCGAGACCGGCAGGGACAAGGGCACGACGGTTGTTTGCGCCTTTCCCGACACGCCGTCCGGCATCCGCGCGGCGGCCGAGTAGCGCGTTCGATGGCGGTATTGGTGCTCGAGCGTTTTCTCGCCGACGAGGCTGCGACGGCAAGGCTTGGTGAGGACCTCGCCATGTCGCTGCGCATTGGCGACGTGCTCGCTCTCAAGGGCGATCTCGGCGCCGGCAAGTCGACCTTGGCGCGGGCGCTGGTCAAGGCACTGGCCGACGATGCCGGCCTCGACGTGCCGAGCCCGACCTTTACGCTGGTCCAGAGTTACGACACGCGTGTGCCGGTCCATCATTTCGATCTCTACCGCTTGGGCGCGGCATCCGAGTTGGACGAGCTGGGTTTCGACGAGGCGCTGACGCAAGGGGCCGCACTGGTCGAATGGCCGGAACGGGCAGAGGCATATTTGCCGAAAACCTCGGTGCTGGTCGAACTTCTCCAGCAGGGCGACGGCCGATTGGCGAGACTATCGGGAGGGGGCGCCGCCTTCGAGCGCGCGGCGCGATCGCTGGCCATGCGCGATTTTCTCGGCCAGGCCGGTTGGGGCGAAGCGCAGCGGCGATATTTCATCGGTGATGCCTCGGCTCGCTCCTACGAGATCGTCACGCTCGCCGGATTTCCGCCGCGCGTGCTGATGAACTCGCCAAGGCTGGTGCTCGGACCGCCAGTCCGCGACGGCAAACCCTATGCCGAGATCGCCCACACCGCGCAATCCGTTTCGGCGTTCGTCGCCATTGACCGTGCCTTGCGGGCCGGCGGCGTCAGCGTCCCGGAAATCCATGCCCAGGATCTCGACCAGGGTTTTCTGCTGCTGGAGCATCTCGGGTCCCAAGGGTTCCTGGACAAGCGCGGCCAGCCGGTGGCCGAGCGCTACGCGGCGGCGGCCGAACTGCTTGCCATGATGCACGGCAAAACATGGCCGGCCAGCATGCAGGCCGGCCCCGGCGTCTTCCACGAGGTGCCGCCTTTCGATCGCGACGCCATGATGATCGAGGCCGAATTGCTGGTCGACTGGTATGTCTCTGCGATATCAGGCGCTCCGCCAAGCGAGGCGTTGCGCGCCGGTTATCGCAGCGAATGGAATGCGGTGCTCGATCGGCTCGAGGGGCGCGAATACACGCTAATGCTGCGCGACTTCCATTCGCCCAACCTGATCTGGCGCGGTGACCGTTCCGGTCACGATCGTCTCGGCGTCGTCGATGTCCAGGATGCGCTCATCGGTCCGTCAGCCTACGACGTCGCCTCGCTCGCCATGGACGCGCGCGTCACCATTTCACCTGAAATCGAAAAGCACACGCTCGCCGCCTATATCGCCGCGCGACGCGACGCCGGCGTCTTCGATGAAGACGAATTCCGCGAAACCTATGCAATCATGGCTGCACAGCGCAATTCCAAGATCCTCGGCATTTTCGTGCGGCTCGAAAAACGCGACAGCAAGCCTTATTATCTGAAGCATCTGCCGCGCATCCGCGATTATCTTCGCCGGGCGCTGGCGCATCCGGCGCTGGCCGGGCTGCAGGATTTCTACATCGCCCACGGCTTGCTGGAGGAACGCTCGATTTGAAGGCTAAGGATTTGGGCCTGAAAGCGTCGGGACCGATGCCGACGACCGCCATGGTGCTTGCCGCCGGGCTCGGCAAGCGCATGCGGCCCATCACCGAGACCATGCCGAAGCCGCTGGTCAAGGTCGCCGGCAAGACATTGCTCGACTGGGGGCTGGACAGCCTAGCCGAAGCCGGTGTCGCCAAGGCCGTCGTCAACGTCCATTACCTGCCGCAACAGATCGTGGACCATGTAGCCCGCCGCAGTGCGCCGAGAATCGTCATCTCGGATGAGAGCAGCGGCCTGCTCGACTCTGCCGGCGGCATCGTCAAGGCATTGCCCAGGTTAGGGGCACCCTTCTATGTGCTCAACGCCGACACCTTCTGGATCGACAGCGGCGTTTCCAATCTCAGGCGACTTGCCCTTGCATGGGAGGGCGCGACAATGGACATTCTGCTGATGCTTGCGGATCTCCAGTCGGCAACCGGACATAGCGGCGGCACCGATTTCCTGATGGCGCCGGACGGCGCGTTGCGGCGTGCGAACAACGATCCGGCCGGCCTGATCTATGCCGGCGCCGCAATCGTCCATCCGCGCATCTTCAAGGACGCGCCGGCCGGCCCGCTGTCGCTCAACGCCTATTTCGATGCGGCAATCGCCGCCGGCCGCCTGTTCGGCATGACGATGCGTGGCCATTGGATCACTGTCGGCACACCCGACGCGATCCCGCGGGCGGAAGCAGTGGTCGCTGCCGCGCTTGCCGGCACGCCCGATGCTCTTGCTGAGGCACCCGGCGCTCTTGCCGAGTCGAAATGAGCGGCTCCCGCCGCGTTTTCTCGATCCCGCCCGGAGCGCCGTTCCTGCCGACGCTGGCCGAGGCGCTGCTTGCAGGGCGCCTGGTTCCCGGCTTTGCCTATGATGGCGATCCGCTGGTGCTGGCCGATCTCACCATCTACGTGCCGACGCGCCGTGCAGCGCGGGCGCTCCGCGGCGTCTTCGTCGATGCTCTCTCGCGCTCGGGAAGCCGTTCGGCGATCCTGCCGGTCATCCGCCCACTTGGTGAGTTTGATGAAGATGAAGCCGCCTTCGAGACGGAAGCTTCGGCCGCCATCGACTTTGCGCCGCCGATCGGCGCGGTCGAGCGTCTTCTGCTGCTTGCGCCGCTGGTGCGGGCGTGGAAACGCCGCCTGCCGGCACATGTCGCGGCATTGTTCGACGAGGAGATCGTCATCCCGGCCTCCGCCGCCGACGCCATCTGGCTGGCGCGCGACCTTGCACGGCTGATGGATGAGATCGAGACGGAAGGCACGGATTGGGCGAGGCTCGCCGACCTTGTAACCGGCAACCTTGCAGGCTGGTGGCAGGTGACGCTCGATTTCCTGACCATCGTGACTGAGAACTGGCCGAAGCTGCTCGAGGAACGCCGTCGCTCCAATCCGGCAGCGCATCGCAATGCCCTGATAAGGCTGGAAGCGGCGCGGCTGAAGCGCAATCCACCCGCCGGGCCGGTGATCGCCGCCGGCTCTACCGGCTCCATCCCCGCCACGGCCGAGCTGCTTGCCGTAATCGCCGGTCTGCCCAATGGCGCTGTTGTGCTGCCCGGCCTCGACCGGACGCTGGACGAGCCGTCCTTTGCCGCCGTCAGTGCACCTGGTGCGCGGCCGGCTTTGCTTGGCCATCCGCAATACGGCCTGGCAAAGTTGATCGGCAAGATCGGGGTGCTTCGGGCCGATGTCGGGGAGCTTGCTGTTGCGCCGCGGCCACTTGCGCTGCGCGCCGCACTTGTCGGCGAGGCGCTGCGGCCGGCGGAGACCACCGAGCTCTGGGCCGAGACGCGCGCGCGCTTCACCGCTGGCGATAGTGCCGAGGCCTTCGCTGGTGTGACGCTTCTCGAGGCCGCCAGCGAACGCGACGAAGCCGTGGCGATCGCCGTTGCGCTCAAACAGGCCGTCGAACGGCCCGGCCAGCGCGCCGCACTGCTCACCGGCGACCGCGCGCTGGCGCGACGCGTCTCGGTCGAGCTGTTGCGCTTCGGCGTCGCCGCCGACGATTCCGGCGGCACGCCGCTCATCAACACGCCAGCCGCCAGCCTGCTCCGGCTGGCGCTTCAGGCGGCGTTCCGCCCGGGCGATCCGGTCGCCCTGCTGTCACTGCTCAAGCATCCCTTGCTTGGCCTCGGCCTGGAGCGGGCAAGCGTCCGCCATGCGGCCGAAATCGTCGAACTCGTGGCGCTGCGCGGCGGCACCGGTCGCCCGGACGTCGCGTCGCTGCCGCAACTCTTCGGTGCCCGGCTTGCCGAATTCGACGACGGCGGCAATCGCCGCCCGCCTTTCTGGCGATCGCGCCTCTCGGTCAGGCGCATCGAACAGGCGCGCGATCTGCTGATCCGGCTAACGGCTGCGCTGGCGCCGCTGGTTGCCTTTCGCGGCGAGGAGAATGCCGATCTTGCCACGCTTGTGCGCGCCAGTGTCGGCGTGCTCGAAAGCCTCGGCCGCGCTGCTGACGGAAGCCTCAGCGAACTCTATGCCGGCGATGCCGGTGAAAAGCTTGCCGAGCTCTTGCGCGGTCTGGTCGCGGCCTCGGTGTCGTTCTCCTTCGCCGCGGACGAATGGCCCGATGTGATGGAGGCGCTGATTGCGCCCGAAATGGTCAAGCCGGCGCAGGGCACCGACAGGAGCATCGCCATCTGGGGCGTGCTGGAAGCGCGGCTTCAGGATATCGACACGCTGGTCGTCGGCGGACTCAACGAAGGCGTGTGGCCGCGCAAGCCGGAGAGTGACCGCTTTATGTCGCGGCTGATGAAGACCGGCATCGATCTTGAACCGCCGGAGCGGCGCATCGGCCTTGCCGCCCATGATTTCCAGATGGCCATGGGCGCCAAAAAAGTGGTGCTGGCTCGCTCCGCCCGTTCCGGCGACGCTCCGTCGGTGCCGTCGCGCTGGCTGCAGCGTATCCTTACCTTCGTCGGCGAGGACCATGCTGTGGCACTTCGCCGGCGCGGCGATGAACTGCTTGCCTGGGCGCGTGCGCTTGATGCCGGCGAAAAGCAGGACTTTGCGCCGAGGCCGCAGCCGAAACCGCCGCTCGCCCTGCGGCCGCACCACTTCTCGGTCACCGAGATCGAGACGCTACGTCGCGACCCGTATGCGGTCTATGCCAGAAGGATACTCGGCCTGATGCCACTCGATCCGGTCGTTCGTGATCCGGGCGCTGCCGAGCGCGGCACGCTGTTTCATGCCATTCTGCACCTCTTCTCAGCGAGGGTGGCCGACCCGCGCGCGCCGGAGGCGCTGGACGGGCTCATCGCCGCCGGCCGGTCCTGCTTTGCCGATGCTGCCCTGCCCGCCGATGTCGAGGCGGTGTGGTGGCCGCGCTTCGAAAAGCTTGCCGCCGGCATTATCGAATGGGAGCGCGGCCGGGCCGCCGCCGTGGTACGGCGGCACGCCGAGGAACGCGCCGAAAAGACCGGCGTCGGCCGATCCGGCGTGACCCTGTCCGGCTATGCCGATCGCATCGATCTGCTGGCCGGCGGCATGGCCGACATCCTCGATTACAAGACCGGCTCCTCGCCATCCAAAGCGCAGGCGCGCACGCTGCTCGCGCCGCAACTGGCGCTGGAGGGCGCGCTGCTGCGTCGCGGCGCCTTCAAGGAGCTTGGCGCATGCGAGCCGTCGCAATTGGCCTTCGTGCGGCTGAAGCCGAACGGAGAGGTGTTCGAGGAATCGATCCTCGAATACAACCGCAAGCCGCGAACCGCCGCCGATCTCGCCGAAGAGGCTTGGGCGCGGCTGGAAAAACTGCTGATCCACTACGCCGACCCGGCGACCGGCTATCTGTCGCGGGCGCTGCCGTTCCGCGAAGGTGAGACCGACGGCGACTACGACCATCTCGCCCGCGTGCTGGAATGGTCCGCCGGCGGCGACGCCGACGAGGAGGGAGGGGAGGCGTGAAGAAGGCCTATCCCATCCCGAGCGACACCGCCGCCAGCCAAGCGAGCGCCTCCGACCCGCATAACTCCGCATGGGTGTCGGCAAACGCCGGATCGGGCAAGACCCATGTGCTCGCCCAGCGCGTCATCCGGCTTTTGCTGCGCGGCACCGATCCGTCCAAGATCCTGTGCTTGACCTATACGCGCGCCGCCGCCGCCAACATGTCGAACCGGGTGTTTTCGACCCTGTCGCAATGGACGGCGCTTGGTGATGCCGAGCTCTCGACACGGATAGAGGCGCTGGACAGCCGCCAGCCCGACCGCGAAACCATGCGCCAGGCGCGGCGGCTGTTTGCCGAGGCGCTGGAAACACCGGGCGGGCTGAAGATCCAGACCATTCACGCCTTCTGCGAATCGGTGCTGCATCAGTTCCCGCTGGAAGCCAACATCCCGGCGCATTTCGAAATGCTTGATCCGCAAATGGAGGCTTCGCTGTTCGCCGCCGCCCGCCGCGACATGATCTCCGGCGGCGTTGCAGGCGATGCGGCACTGGCCGAGGCTTTCGCCACCGTGCTGGAGCGCGGCGGCGAACATGGGCTCGACGCGTTGCTAGGCGAGATCGTGCGCAAGCGCGACGGTTTGCGCACCTTCATCGCCGCGGCCGGCGGCGATGGTTTTCAGGCGCTGTTCGACGAGTTCCATTTCCGCGCCGGCCAGACCGCCGAAGGCATCGCCGCCTCGGTCTGGCAGCTGCCCGGCTTCCTGCCGGATTATCTCGTCACCTTTTCACGGGCGGCCGAGGCCGCCGATGCGCGCATCGTGCTGAACAATCTGCTGCCATACGCCCGTCTTGCCTTTGCCGAGGACGATCCGGTCCGACGCCTGAATTTGCTCTCCAAGGCTTTCTTGAGGGCCGATGGCGAGCCTTATGATCCGGCAAAGACGTTCAAGAAGGCGCTGCTCGACCGGCTGCCCGATCTTGCCGAACGTTATCTCGTGGCGGTCGACGCCATTCTCGAAATCTCCGACCGCCTGGCCTTGTTCAGGATGTTGGAAGGCACGCGTGCCGCGCTGACCATCGCCGACTGGCTGATCGCCCGCTACGAGCAATTGAAGCGCGCCCGCGGCTTCCTCGACTTCAACGACCTGATCACCCGCACTGTCAATCTACTGGCGCGGCCCGACGCCGGCCCATGGGTGCAATACAAGCTCGACCAGGGCATCGACCACATCCTCCTCGACGAGGCGCAGGACACCAGTCCCGACCAGTGGGACGTGGTCAAGCGGCTGGCGGAGGAGTTCTTTGCCGGGCTCGGCGCCCGCGACGCCGTCCACCGCACCATCTTTGCGGTCGGTGACGAAAAGCAGTCGATCTATTCCTTTCAGGGGGCCGCCCCGGATTCCTTTGCTGACAGCCGGCTTTTGTTTGCCGGCAAAGTTAGAAGCGCCGCCGCCGCCTTCGCCGATCTCAAGCTGACCTGGTCGTTCCGCTCGACCGACGACGTGCTCGCGGCGGTGGATCGTGTCTTTGCCGACCCGAACGTGCGGCGCGGCATCAGCCACGATCCCGATCCGCTCGACCACAAGGCGATCCGCACCGATGCGCCGGGTTATGTCGAGGTCTGGCCGTCGATCGGCGCCGATGTCGTCGACGAACCAGACGATTGGACGCAAGCGGTCGACCATGCCCATGCGCCGGCAGTACGCGTCGCTGAAAACGTCGCGGCAACCATTGCCGGCTGGATCGGCGGCGGCGAGACTATCGAAGGCCGCGGCAAGAAACTGCGGCCCGGCGACGTGCTGGTGCTGGTGCGCAAGCGCGATCGCTTCGTCCATGCGCTGACGCGGGCGCTGAAGCGCCGCGACATTCCGGTGGCCGGCGCCGACCGGCTCAGCCTGCCCGGCCACATCGCGGTGAAGGACCTGATCGCACTCGGCCATTTTCTCATCCAGCCGCAGGACGATCTGTCGCTGGCCGCCGTGCTGCGCAGCCCGATCTTCGATGTCTCGGAAGAGCAGCTTTTCGCGCTTGCTGCCGAGAGGCCGTCGGGCGTCTCGCTGTTCGCCTCGCTGCGCCGGCATGCCGGCGAAAGCGAGGCGTTGGCCGCCGTCGTCAGCCGGCTCGACACATGGTCGAACGAAGTCGCATTCAAGCCGGTGTTCGAATTTTACGCCGGAGCTCTCGCCCGCGACGGCCTGCGCAAGAAGATGATCGCGCGGCTCGGTCCGGAGGCCGGCGACATCCTCGACGAATTCCTGAATTTCTGCCTGGCCGAGGAGCGGACCGGCCTGCCGGGACTGGAATCCTTCCTGTCGACATTGGAAAACGCCGGCCCCGAGATCAAGCGCGAAATGGACCAGACCCGCGACGAGGTTCGCGTCATGACCGTGCATGCCGCCAAGGGCCTGGAAGCGCCGGTGGTATTCCTGGTCGATGGCGGCTCCGCGCCGTTCAGCGACCAGCACCTGCCGAGATTGATGCCGTTCGAAGGGTCGGGCGACTGCTGGGAGGGCAAGGGCTATCTCTGGCGGTCGGCCAGCGATGTCGCCAATGGATTTTCACGCGCCGCATCGGCCCGCGCCCGCGAGCTCGCCGACGACGAATACCGCCGGCTGCTCTATGTCGGCATGACTCGCGCCGAGGATCGGCTGATCGTCTGCGGCTACCATGGCAAGCGGGCGCAGAATACCGGCACCTGGCATTCGGTCGTCAGCCGCGCGCTGGTCGGCGCCGCTGAAAGCGCGGAACGCCGGCATCCCCCCACTGGCGAGACCGTGCATCGTTTCCAGGTGACGAAGCTGCCGCCCATGCCACTGGCGGCAGTGGATGAGGCACGGCAGGCGGAACGCTTTGCGCCACTGCCGGAAACGCTGTTCCAGCCTTTGCCGCCTTTCGAGGAACTGCCGCGGCCGCTCTCGCCGTCCGGCGCCTCGGTGCTGATCGACGAGGCGCGGCAAGCGGTGGCCGACACGCGTTCGCCGGTATTGGATGCCGACGCCGAGCCCGGCTTTGCCGTGATTCGCGGGTTGGCGCTGCACAAATTGCTGCAGATGCTGCCCGGCATCGCCGAGGGAAAACGCCAGGATGCCGCCGAGCGCTATTTGGCGCGCGCCGGAGCTCAATGGCCTGAAGACGAGCGCGACAAAGCCTTGGCTGGCGTTTCCAGAATTCTTGCCGACAGCCGCTTCGCGCCGCTGTTTGCACCAAACTCGCGCGCTGAAGTCGCCATCATGGGCAGCCTGGAGGTGAGGGGCAAACTGCGCTCGATCTCCGGCAAGATCGACCGGCTGGCAGTAACGCCGGACAAGGTTTCGATCGTCGACTACAAGACCAATCGGCCAGCGCCAGCTACGCTCGCCGAAGTGCCGCAAGCCTATGTTCTGCAACTCGCACTTTATCGCGCGCTGCTTCAGCCGCTCTATCCGGGACGCGAGGTCTCGGCGGCGCTGCTGTTCACCGAGGCGCCGCGGCTGATCGAACCGCCGGCGGCCGCAATGGACGACGCGCTTGCTAGACTCACGGGAGCGTGACACAACACTTGCTTGAAGACGGACACGATCACCACCACATTTGGTGCGACGAACAAATCGAAAGGATCTCAGCATGGCCACCGTCAAGGTCGACAAGAGCAATTTCCAGGCCGACGTGCTCAACGCCAAGGAGCCGGTCGTGGTCGATTTCTGGGCGGAATGGTGCGGCCCGTGCAAGATGATCGCCCCGGCGCTTGAGGATATCGCCATCGAACTCGGCAGCAAGATAAAGATCGCCAAGCTCAACATCGATGAGAATCCTGAGCTGGCCGCGCAGTTCGGCGTGCGCTCGATCCCGACGCTGATGATCTTCAAGGGCGGCGAAGTCGCCGATATGAAGGTCGGTGCTGCGCCGAAAACGGCATTGTCGCACTGGATCAACGGCAGTCTCGCCTGATCCGATCAAAATTTTGCAGAAAAGCCCGGCCTCGCGCCGGGCTTTCTTTTGCTGGCGTCATTGGTGGGCCGCTCTGGCACTCGCGGCTTGCCGCCCCGTATTCTTCTCTTCTGAATACAAAGGAGAAGCGATATGACCGGATCCGCCAAGGCCACCGTCTTCATCGACAATGAGCGCGTCATCGTCACCGAATACCGCTTCGCCCCGGGCGACAACACCGGCTGGCACCGCCATGGCCACGACTATGTGATCGTGCCGTTGACCGACGGCAAGGTGAAGCTCCTGACCAAGGATGGCGAATCCTTCGCCGAAATGAAGAAGGGCGCGCCCTATTTCCGCAATGAGGGCGTCGAACATGACGTCATCAGCGCAAACGATGGCGAATTCGCCTTCATCGAGGTCGAGCTGAAGTAGTCCACCAACCATCGGCTGCGCCGCTACAATTGTCCGGCGAGGCGCGATCACCAATCCGCGATGCGATCGCCGCCGACGAATTGTGCGCTTTTCTCAGTGTATTCGAACAGTTCGATCTTCACGCCGTTGGGGTCGCGGATCCAAGCCTGGTAGGTGTCATCGCACGCGCGTTTCTTGGAAGTGACATCAACCCCCTCTGACCTCAGATGGGCGATCGCGGCGTCGATGTTTTCCACTTCGAGGCAGAAGTGGTTGATCTGGTTCAAGTCGCTATAGCTCGCGCCGTCTTTCTGGAACACTTCGACATGGCTACGGCTGCCGCAATTGAGATAGAAGCCGAAAATCTTGCCGTCGCGCAGGAAATTGAACTGCGTATCCATGCCGAGGACGTCCCGATAGAAGCTTCGCGTCTTCTCCAGGTCATTCGCGAAAATGCAAACGTGAGCGAGCTGCTTTACCTTGATCATGATTGGCTCCTCGCGGTGATCTGATAGGTGTGGCGTCATCATGGCCCGGGTGGAGGCACGCCTCAAACCGGCGGTGTGCCGTTTTCGGCCAATACCGCACCGGCCAGGTAAAGCGAGCCGCCGATAAGGATGCGCGGCGGCGGTCCGTCCCATGTGTCGCGCAGCAGCATCAGCGCATTGGCGACGGAACTGACGGGTTCGGCCGACAGGCCGGCCTCGATGGCGCGCGTCGCCAGTTCGTCGTTCGGCACGCCGGCGTCACTCGTGCTCACTGGCACGGTGTAGACATGCCGGACGAGCCCTTTGAAGGCGCGGAAATAGCCGCTCTGGTCCTTGGTGTTGATCATGCCCGAGATCAGGAACAGCGGCCGCGGGTTCTTTTCCTCCTGCTCGGCCAGCGCCTCAGCGACGACCACGCCGGCGCCGGGATTATGGCCGCCGTCGAGCCAGATGTCGGCGCCCTTCGGCGCCAGTTCGCCCAGCCGCCCCTGCGGCAGCTTTTGCATGCGGCCCGGCCAGATGACATTGGCCATCGCTTTCTCGGCGGCGCGGTGGCTAATCTCGAAGCCCGCCGCCTTGACCGCCGCGATCGCCGCTGCCGCATTGGCGAATTGGTGGCGCCCCGGCAGGCGCGGCGGCGGCAGGTCCATCAATCCGTCTTCATCCTGATAGACCATGCGCCCGTTTTCCTCATAGGCAAGGAAATCCTGGCCATAGACGAAGGCGGGGCAGTCGAGCCGTTCGGCGGTTTCGATGAGCACCTGCTGCGCCGTCTCGCTTTCCTGCGCGCCGATGACGACCGGGCATCCACGCTTGATGATGCCGGCCTTTTCGGCGGCGATCAGTTCAACGCGGTCGCCGAGATAGGCTTCGTGGTCGAGCGAGACCGGCATGATCACCGACACGGCCGGCTCGGCGATGACATTGGTTGCGTCGAATCGGCCGCCAAGGCCGACCTCGAGGATGACGGCATCGGCCGGATATTCGGAAAACAGCACGAAGGTGACTGCGGTGAGGATTTCGAACACGGTGATCTTCTGGCCTTGGTTGGCCTTGGCGACGCGGGCGATGGCTTCGGCGAAGACCTTGTCGTCCACCAGCCTGCCGCCGCCATCGGCGGCCAGTCGGTAGCGCTCATGCCAGTTCACCAGATGTGGCGATGTGTGGACATGGACGCGGTAGCCGGCGGCTTCGAGCAGCGCCCGTGAAAAGGCGGCACAGGAGCCCTTGCCGTTGGTGCCGGCGATGTGGATGACCGGCGGCAGCTGGTCCTGCGGGTTGCCGAGGCGCTCGAGTAGCCGCGAAATGCGGTCAAGCGAAAGGTCGAAGCCCTTCGGGTGAAGCGCCATCAGGCTTTCGATTTCGCGGTCGGCGGCAAGCGTGGTCATGAAGGAATCCTAAGCGTGCGCACAACGGCACACAACAGCCGCCCGCGCCGCATGATGTCGTGTCAGGCTTGCGGCCTGGCCTCGACCGGGATCACCGACGGCGGCAGGATTTCCGGCTCCTGCGATTTTTGCTCTTCCGGCAGCTTGAGCAGCATTCTCAGCAGCCGCGCAATCGTCTGGCGCATCTCCAGCCGTGACACCACCATGTCGACCATGCCGTGTTCCATCAGATATTCGGCGCGCTGGAAGCCGTCGGGCAGCTTTTCCCTGATGGTCTGCTCGATGACGCGCGGGCCGGCAAAGCCGATCAGGGCGCCGGGCTCCGCAATGTGCACGTCACCCAGCATGGCGTAGGAGGCGGTGACGCCGCCGGTCGTCGGGTTGGTCAGGACGACGATGTAGGGAAGGCCGGCCTCCTTCAGTCTGTCGACGCCGACCGTGGTCCGCGGCAACTGCATCAGCGACAGGATGCCTTCCTGCATACGGGCGCCGCCGGAGGCCGCAAACAGGATCAGCGGCCGCTTGCGCTGCAGGGCGACCTCAAAGCCATGGACGATGGCGTCACCGGCCGCCATGCCGAGCGAGCCGCCCATGAAGGCAAAATCCTGCACCGTCACCACCACCGGCAGGCCTTCGACGGTACCCAGCGCATTGATGATGGCGTCTTCCATGCCGGTCTTGGCCTTGGCATCCTTCAGCCGGTCTACATAGCGCTTCTCGTCGCGGAACTTGAGTGGATCCTGCACCACCTTGGGGTTTTCCAGCGTTTCGTATTTGCCGTCGTCGAGGAAGAACTTCAGCCGTTCCTTGGCCGATATCTTCATATGGTGGCCGGAGGACGGGATGACGAACTGGTTCTGCTCCAGATCCTTGTGGAACACCATTTCGCCGGTCTCGGGATCCTTGATCCACAGGTTTTCCGGCATGTCGGTGCGGCGGCCGAGCATCGAATTGATCTTCGGGCGGACGTAATTGGTGATCCAGTTCATCGCTTCGGCTCCTGTCCTTACGAAGAGTTAGACCATGATCCCGAAAAGTGGAAACCGGTTTTCGGCAAAGATCATGGTCAACCAGATGATCAAGACTATTCGGCGGCAGCAAGGCGAGCCGCGCGAACCCCTTGCGACAGCCCGCTGACCAGCGTGGCGACAGCTTCTGCCGGATCGGCGGTCTTTTCGCCCTTCGGCCCGAGCACGTTGGCGACCGCATTGACGATCGCCGTGCCGACGACGACGCCGTCGGCCGAGGCACCGATGGTGCGCGCCTGCTCGGCGGTCTTGACGCCGAAGCCGACGCAGACGGGCAGGTCGGTATGGCTCTTGATGCGCTTGACCGCTGCCGCCACCTTGCCGGTGTCGGCCAGCGCCGAGCCGGTAATGCCGGTCATCGAGACATAGTAGACGAAGCCCGACGTGTTCTGCAGCACCTTGCGCAGGCGCTTGTCGTCGGTGGTCGGGGTCGCCAGCCGGATGAAGTTGATGCCGGCCTTGAGTGCCGGGATGCAAAGCTCCTCGTCCATCTCCGGTGGCAGGTCGACGACGATCAGCCCGTCTATGCCGCTGGCCAGCGCGTCGCTCAGGAAGCGCTTGACGCCGTAGATGTAGATCGGATTGTAGTAGCCCATCAAGACAATCGGCGTTTCATTGTCGCCGGCGCGGAATTCCGAGGCCATCTTCAGCGTCTTGACCAGTGTCTGGCCGCCCTTCAGCGCCCGCAGGCCGGCCGCCTGGATCGCCGGGCCGTCGGCCATCGGATCGGAAAACGGCATGCCGAGCTCGATGATGTCGCTGCCGGCGCCAGGCAGCGCTTTCATGATCGACAGCGACGTGTCGTAGTCGGGGTCGCCGCCCATGAAATAGGTGACGAGTGCCGGTCGGCCTTCGGCCTTCAGCTTCGCCATGCGGCGGTCGATACGGGTGGTCATGATCAGATCTCCATGCCCAGCATATTGGCTACCGTATGCACGTCCTTGTCGCCGCGGCCGGACAGATTGACGATGACGATCTGGTCCTTGTCCATATCAGGCACGATCTTCACCGCCTGCGCGATGGCGTGGGCGGATTCCAGCGCCGGAATGATGCCCTCGACGCGCGTCGTCAGCTGAAACGCCTCCAGCGCCTCGTCGTCGAGGATCGGCACATAGTCGACGCGGCCGGAATCGCGCAGCCACGAGTGCTCTGGCCCGACGCCAGGATAGTCGAGCCCGGCCGAGATCGAGTGGCCGTCCATGATCTGGCCGTCGGCGTTCTGCAGGAGGTAGGTACGGTTGCCATGCAGCACGCCGGGCGCGCCGGCACTCATCGAAGCGCAATGCTCGATGCCATCGAGGCCGCGGCCGCCGGCTTCGACGCCGATGATGCGAACCTCTTTGTCGTCGAGGAAGGGATGGAACAGGCCGATGGCGTTGGAACCGCCGCCGACACAAGCGATGATGGTGTCCGGCAGCCGGCCTTCCTGCTCGAGGATCTGGGCGCGCGCCTCGGTGCCGATCACCGACTGGAAGTCGCGCACCAACTCCGGATAGGGGTGGGGGCCGGCGGCTGTGCCGATCAGGTAGTAGGTGTCCTCGACATTGGTCACCCAGTCGCGCAACGCCTCGTTCATGGCGTCCTTCAGCGTGCCGTGGCCGGCGGTCACCGGCCGCACTTCCGCGCCCAGAAGCTTCATGCGAAAGACGTTGGGGCTTTGCCGGGCGACATCGGTCGCGCCCATATAGACGATACAGGGAAGCCCAAAGCGCGCCGCCACTGTAGCGGAAGCGACGCCATGCTGGCCGGCTCCGGTCTCGGCGATGATCCTCGTCTTGCCCATGCGCTTGGCGAGCAGGATCTGGCCGAGGCAGTTGTTGATCTTGTGCGAGCCGGTGTGGTTCAGATCCTCGCGCTTGAAATAGACCTTTGCGCCCCCGCCGAGGCCCTTCGCTGCGGAAACCTCGCGAAGATGCCTGGTCAAGCCTTCGGCGAAATAGAGCTTCGACGGCCGCCCGGCGTAATGCGTCGAGAGATCGGTCAGTTCGGCCTTGAAGTCCGGATCGTTCTTGACCTCGTTCCAGTGCCGCTCCAGCTCAAGGATCAGCGGCATCAGCGTTTCGGCAACGAAACGACCGCCAAAAATGCCGAACATGCCCTGCTCGTCGGGGCCGGTGCGGAAGGAATTCGGTATCGCCGGCTTATCCATCGCCGATCTCCTGGTCTGTGGTTTGAAGCGTGGTCAGGCGGCGCGGTTGTCGCGTGCTGCCCCGACGGCCCGGAAAAATTGTTCGATCAGCGCCGGTTCCTTGACCCCCGGCGCGCTTTCCACGCCCGAGGAAAGATCTATTCCGGGCGGGTTCGCCAGCCGAAGGGCGTCGCCGATATTGCCGGCATTGAGCCCACCGGAAAGCATGTAATCGACGCCGGCGTCAAGGCCGGCCAGAATGCGCCAGTCGAAGGCAAGACCGTTGCCGCCCGGCAGTTCCGAACCCTTAGGCGGCTTGGCATCGAACAGAAAGCGGTCGGCAATGCCGATGAAGGGTTTAACCCGCTCGAGATCGGCAGCCTCGCTGACCGGCAGTGCCTTCATCACCGGCAAGCCGTAGCGCGCCTTCACCTCAGCCACCCGGTCGGGCGTTTCGGCGCCGTGAAGCTGCAGCATGTCGGGCTGCATTTTTTCGACGATCTCGTCCAGGAACGGGTCGCTGGCGTCGACCGTCACCGCAACCGCCTTGGTCTTGCCGCGCGCCGCTTCGCGCAGGCGGCCGGCTTCCACCGGCTCGACATAGCGCGGGCTTTTGGCAAAGAAATTGAAGCCGACATGGCTGGCGCCGCCGGCCAATGCCGCGGCCAGTGCCTTGTCAGTCTTCAATCCGCATATCTTGATGTCCAGCGCCATGGCGCGGGATTGGCACGAAACGACCAAAGAGTCGAGAAAAAGCATCCTGTTTGCCGCCGGCGCGGAACGCGCTACCTTGCTAATGTAAGAGCGGAACGCGCCACCTTGCTAATATAAGAGCGCAACGCGCTACCTTGCTCAGGCACAAAGGCGGGAGAACAAAGACCATGCCGGAAAAGACCGTCGCGGAACTCAGGCAAAAGCTGGCGCAGGCCCATGAGGTCATCGCTCATTTGATGGACAAGGCAGCCTTCAACGGCGCGGAGGCGCATCGGGCGCTGGCTTATTTCAGCAACGATGGCTTCGAGAAGGATTTCCTGCCCTGGCCGCGCCATGTCGACGAGGGATTGCGGCCGGAGGAGTTGAACGCCGCCAACGACGATTGAATCGGGCAACTACTCGAACGTGATCGCCTGCAGCGCGCCGCCATTGCGCTTGAGCCAATCCTTGCAGCGCTCGGTGTCCGGGCACAGCTGCTCGCATAATTTCCAGAATTTCGGGCCGTGGTTCATCTCCTTGAGATGCGCCACCTCGTGCGCCACGAGGTAGTTTATCACCGGCCGCGGCGCCATCATGATGCGCCAGGAAAACGACAGATTGCCGTCCGACGTGCAGGACCCCCAGCGGCTCGACGTATCCTTGAAGCGGATCGCCTTGGCGCGCTTGCCGACCGCAGCACTGTGCTTGGTCACCAGCGCCTCGATCTCGCGCTTGGCTTCGCGCTTGAGGAAATCGGCGATGCGGCGCGGCAGATGCAGGCGCTCACCATGCACGATCATCAGCGGACCGCGCTCGTCGCGCGACAGCGTGACTGTACCGCGTTTCGACGGTTCATGGACGATGCGATGCGGCACACCGCGCACCGGTATCTTGATGCCGGGCCGCACCTGCGGCCGGTTGGGCACCTTGGCCAGCCTTTGCTCCAGCCAGTCCTGATGACGGTCGAGGAATCTTTCCACCTCGCCGCGCCGCAGCCCCGGCGGCACGGTGATGCGCAGGCCGCGGCCGCCGGAATCGATGCGCAGCGTCAGGCGCCGCGCCCTGTCGTTCTCGACGATCTTGAGCGGCAGCGTGCGGCCGGCAACGCAATGCTCGCGCTCCACGACGGGCGTGGGCTTGGGTTTCGTCGGGGTGCGAAAGAAGCCGAAGGACATTCCGGGACGATACGTGATTCGAGGGAAACGACTAGAACAAAAAAGAAACGGCGCCGCTGACGCGACGCCGTTGGATTATCTATCTGGGCACGGGACCCTTACTCGTCGAGCAGGCCTGGCGTGGACTTGCCGGTGGTTTTGTTGTTCGTCGTCGACCCGGTCGTGGGAGACGTCGACTTGTTGCGGTTGGCCATGAAACGATCGAACTCTTCCTGGTCCTTGGCGCGGCGCAATTCGCGGGCATATTCGTCGAACTCGCTCAGCATCTCGTCGAGCTTGCGGCGTTCCTCGGCAAGCCGCTCGAGTTCCTTTTCGCGCCAGTCGTCGAAAGCGACGTTGCCGGTGCGGGCGGAGCCATGCCCCCAGCGCGCGGCCTTGTCGGAACCGCGGCGGCAGCCGGCGAAGATGCCGTCGGTGGCGCGGTTGACGTCGCGCTTGAAGCCGTCGAGCCGGTCGCCCCAGATGATGTAGGCGAGCATGGCGAAGCCGAGCGGCCAGAACACCATGAACCCGATCACCATCAGCGCGATGGTCGCCGGCGTCCAGGCCGGACGGATCAATGCAGATGTGTTCATTTCTCCCAATCCTTCAGTTGGAGACAGCCAAATCCGGCTGCGTGGAATCGAAATGGGATGGAGAAAACGGCGATTCAAGACAGCAACCGCCAAAACCGGACAAGCGGCTGAAATGATTATCGCTTTTTGAGCATTTCAAGGAAAAGCACGACCAATCCGGCGATCAGGCCCCAGAACGCCGCGCCGACGCCGAACAGCGTCAGCCCTGATGCGGTGACGGCGAAGGTGACGGTAGCGGCCATCCGCTCGTCCTCGTCTTTCAAGGCGATCGACAGCGCATTGGTGAGCGGTGCCATCAGCGCCAGGCCGGCGACCAGCGCGATCAGGCTCTGCGGCAATACGGCGAAGATCGCCACCAGCGAGGCGCCGAACAGGGCAAAGACAAGATAGGCCAGCGCGTAGAACGGGCCGGTCTTCCAGCGCTCGGCCGGATCAGGATGCACGTCGGGTCCGGTGCAGATCGCCGCCGAGATCGCCGCCAGATTGGTCGTCGAGGCGCCGAACGGCGCCGTCAGCAGCGAAAACAGGCCGGTGACGCCGATCAGCGGCCCGGGTTCGGGATGATAGCCGGCTGCCCTCAGCACGGCGAGGCCGGATAGGTTCTGCGAGGCCATGGTGACCAGATAGAGCGGCAATGCCAGGCCGATGATCGAAGCGGCGGTGAACTGCGGCATTACCAGCGTCAAGCTCGAGAGTTCCGGTGCCGGCAGACCGCCGACCCGGTCGGTAAGAAAGGCCGCGAGACCGCCGCCGATCAGCACCAACAGCACCGACAGCGCCGGGTTGAACAGGCGGATGACGAAGAAGACCGCAACCAGCGGCAGGATCAGCCAGGGGTCGACGGGCACGGTCTTCACCGCATTGATGGCGAAGGTTACGACGATGCCGGCCAGCATTCCGGACGCGACCGAAGCCGGTATTCTGGCGATCAGCTTGGTCAATGGCCCGAACAGGCCGGTGGCGACCAGCAGGACCCCGGTGACGATGAAGGCGCCAACCGCCTCGCCCATCGAAAAGCCGGTCGATGCGGCGATCAGCGCGACGCCCGGCGTCGACCATGCGGTGATGACCGGCATTTTCGTGCGCCAGGACAGCCACAGGCTCTCGATGGCCATCGCCAGGCAGAGTGCCGTCACCCAGCTTGCGGTCTCGACCTGCGTTGCGCCGACCGCCTTGGCGGCGGCAATGACGATGGCCAGCGTACCGCCGAAGCCGACGATCGCCGCCACAAAGGCGGACACCGGAATGGAAATGCGCATGTTTCTATCCCGCCTGCCGCACCATCGCGTCCACCGCCCGCACCAGCATGTCGAGATCCTGAGGCCGCGACAGGCGGTGGTCGCCGTCCGGAATGAGCGACAGCGTGACGTCGTCGGCCGGCAACTGGCCGACCAGCTTCAGCGCATGGCTCGACGGCACGTCGGGATCGGCCAGGCCTTGCAAGATGTGGACCGGGCAGTGCGTGTCGATCGGCCCAGTCATCACCCGGTTGCTGCGGCCGTCCTCGATCAGTGCGCGGGTGTAGATGTACGGTTCGACGGAATAGTCCGACGGCTCTTCGAAGAAACCCTTTTTCCTGAGGTCGCGCTTCTGCGCCCCAGTCAGCACCGGCTCCACCAGTTCGAACGTGAAATCGGGCGCCGGGGCCAGCAGCACAAGGCCGGCGACGCTGTTCTCGCCCGCCTTACGCAATTCCTGCACCATGCGCAGCGCGATCCACGCGCCCATCGACGAACCAACCAGGATTTGCCTGCCCTGGGTGAAGCGGCGGAAAACCGCCAGGCTCTCGCCCAGCCATTTCGAGATGGTGCCGTCGGCAAAGGCGCCACCCGATTCGCCATGGCCGGAATAATCGTGGCGCAGGAAGGCCCGGCCGTCTTTGCGCGTCCATTCCGACAGGGTTTCGGCCTTGGTGCCCAGCATGTCGGATTTGTAGCCGCCAAGCCAGACGATGCCGGGCTCGGCACCTGCCGCATGCCTGACGGCGATGCTCGTCCCGTCGACGTCTAGGAAGATCGGGGTGGTGGTGCTCATGGTGTATTCCCTCGCGCCGGTCTTTTGGCACAAGCGGGGGTTCAACGAAAAGTGCTCTGTTACTTTCTTCGCTTGGTGCAGAGGAGCATTCATCGAGCAGGTGATTTCCTGAGAATGCTGTGCTATTGACTCCGGCCGCGCGCTCACCACATTGCGCGTTCGCAATTCTGAACTGAAGAACCCCTTAACGAAACGGCTCAAGGAGACCACGACCATTCGCAGACCTTTCAAAGCAGCGGCGCCCACCAAGGAAGGTCCGCGCTCCAACCGTGATATCCGGGTTCCCCGGGTCCAGCTAATCGACGCCGAGGGCCAGAACCGGGGCGATGTCTCCATCAACGACGCATTGCTGCTCGCCGAAGAGGCTGGGCTCGATCTGGTCGAGATATCGCCCAATGCAGTGCCGCCCGTCGTAAAGATCCTCGATCTCGGGAAGCTGAAATACGCCAACCAGAAGAAGGCGGCCGAGGCGCGCAAGAACCAGAAGGTCATCGAGATCAAGGAGATCAAGATGCGCCCGAACATCGACAGCCACGACTATGAGACCAAGATGAAGGCCGTCCGGCGCTTTTTCGAGGAAGGCGATAAGGTCAAGCTGACATTGCGCTTCCGCGGTCGCGAGATGGCGCACATGGAACTCGGCATGCAGCTTCTGAATAAGGTTCGCGAGGAAGTGGCGCCCATCGCCAAGGTCGAAGCCGAACCGAAGCTCGAAGGCCGCCAGATGATGATGGTGCTGGCGCCCCGCTAAAGCGCGTTGCGCTTTAGTTCTGTTTTGTGCATGTCGTTGTCCCAAAACCGCTGCGCACTTTTGGGCGACATGCATTAAATCCGCCTGAATCATGTTGCAAGGCGTCCCGGCGATCGGCGGGGCGCCTGTTTTCTTGGCCAGACGCTGCGATCGCCGGCGAGAGCAACGACGCTCTGGTTCCCTCGACGATCGGATTCCCGACATGGTCAATGAAGTCAGATACGCGCAAGTTAAGCACGGGCTTGGCAGCTACCAGCATATGCGCAGGATGGTACTTGCCGTTCTCATCATGGTGATGTTCGCGGCGCTGCTGTTCGGCCAGTCGGTTTTCCCTCCCGATACGCCAGTGCATGAAACGATCGAAATGGTCGGCGTCGTGCTGATCTTTCTCGGCATCGTCGGGCGCTTGTGGTCGACGCTTTACATCGGCGGACGCAAATCCTCCGAAGTGGTGACCGGCGGACCCTATTCGATCACGCGCAACCCACTCTACCTTTTCTCCACTTTAGCTGCCGCTGGTGTCGGCGCACAGATCGGCTCCATCGCGGCCACGATCGGCTTTGGAGCGCTCTGCGCGGGTGCCTTTTACATCGTTATCCTGCGCGAGGAGAAATTCCTCAAGGAGGTTCTCGGCGCGCCATACCAGGCCTATCTGGCGAAAGTGCCGCGCTTCTTCCCGAAACTGTCACTGTATCAGGAAGGCGACACCGGCAGCTTCAAGCCGCGCCTGCTGCGAACCACGTTACTGGACGGGCTGGTGTTCCTCCTTGCCTTGCCGGCTTTCGAACTGATCGACGGCGCCCAGCAGTCGGGCATATTACCGGTGCTGTTCCGTTTCCCCTGAGCACTACAAGGTTGCTGAGCGCTGGGTGTTGCGCGCGCCCTCGCTTTGACGTATATGACTGCGTTCCAAAAAAACCGCCCGGCAGGGCATGCCGTGGCGGTTTCATTTGCTTTTCGGGCTTTGGTCGGCCTGAAGCGAACAAAAAGCGCATTGGTGCGCATATAAACGGAGTAGCAAAATGCCCAAGATGAAGACCAAATCGGCCGCCAAGAAGCGGTTCAAGATCACAGGTACGGGTAAAGTTCTGTCGGCTGCGGCCGGCAAGCGTCACGGCATGATCAAGCGTTCCAACAAGTTCATTCGAAATGCCCGCGGCACGATGGTTCTGGCTGAACCGGATGGCAAGAAGGTCATCAAGAATTTTCTGCCGAACGGCCTCTAGGGCATGATGCCAAAAAGTTGCAGACTTTTTGGAAAACATCATGCGCCAAAATAAGGGCATTCGGTCTGGACACGCATTTGTTTTACGCAATTCCGAACGGAAAACCGCTAGGCACTTTTCCTGGAATTGCTTTTAAGGAGATCATGACATGGCACGCGTAAAGAGAGGCGTCACCTCGCACGCCAAGCACAAGAAGGTCCTGAAAGCCGCCAAGGGTTTTTACGGCCGCCGCAAGAACACCATTCGCATCGCCAAGCAGGCGGTGGAAAAGTCGCTGCAGTACGCCTATCGCGACCGCAAGAATCGCAAGCGTTCGTTCCGCGCGCTGTGGATCCAGCGCATCAATGCGGCGACGCATGAGCATGGCTTGACCTATGGCCGCTTCATCGACGGTCTCAACAAGGCCGGCATCGAGATCGACCGCAAGATCCTGTCAGATATGGCCATCCATGAGCCGCAGGCTTTTGCCGCACTCGTGGCCAAGGCCAAGGTCGCGCTCGAATACCTGAAGAACACCACGCCGAACGCTTTTGAAAGCGCTGTCGCTTAAGACCAGCGCTTCCCAAGCTATTGACACTTGATTTGGGAAACCCGCGCTGGCAGGGCTGGCGCGGGTTTTTCTTTGCTTCCAATCGGGTCTGGAACATGAGTGACATGGAAACTCTCGAAAATTCCCTGATGGCCGAGATTGCCTCTGCCGCCGACGAGCAGGCAATCGAGGCGGTGCGTGTCTCTGCCCTCGGCAAGAAGGGTTCGGTCTCCGAGATACTGAAGACACTCGGCTCGATGAGCGCCGAGGAGCGCCAGGTCAAAGGTCCGGCAATCAACGGCCTCAAGAACCGCGTCACCGAGGCGCTTTCGGCCCGTCGCGCCGAGCTGAAAGATGTGGCGATCACGGCACGGCTTGCCGCCGAGAAGGTCGACGTCACCTTGCCGGTGCGACAATCGCCGGCCGAGCGCGGCCGCATCCATCCGATCAGCCAGGTTATCGACGAGATCGCGGCCATCTTCGGCGATCTCGGCTTTGCCATCGCCGAAGGTCCCGACATCGAGACCGACTATTACAATTTCACCTCGCTGAACTTCCCGGAAGGCCACCCGGCGCGCGAGATGCACGACACCTTCTTCTTCCAGCCGGACGAGCAGGGCGAACGCAAGCTTTTGCGCACCCACACCTCGCCGGTGCAGATCCGCACCATGGAGATGCAGAAGCCGCCGATCCGCATCGTCATTCCTGGCAAGACCTACCGGCAGGATTCCGATGCCACCCACTCACCGATGTTCCATCAGGTCGAGGGATTGGTGATCGACAAATCGGCCAACGTCGCCAACATGAAGTGGGTACTGGAGGAGTTCTGCAAGGCCTTCTTCGAGGTGCCGAGCGTCAAGATGCGCTTCCGGCCGTCCTTCTTCCCGTTCACCGAGCCCAGCCTCGAGGTCGATATCCAGTGCGACCGTTCGCGGCCTGGCGAGGTGCGCTTCGGTGAAGGCTCAGACTGGCTGGAGATCCTAGGCTGCGGCATGGTCCACCCCAACGTGCTCCGCTACGGCGGCCTCGATCCCGACGAATACCAGGGCTTCGCCTGGGGCATGGGCATCGACCGCATCGCCATGCTGAAATACGGCATGCCCGACCTGCGCGCCTTCTTCGACGCCGATGTGCGCTGGCTGTCGCATTACGGTTTTAGGCCGCTCGACATGCCGACGCTGTTTGGCGGGCTAAGCGTGTGACAACCGGGCCGCAGCAAATCCGCGGGCAGCTAGCCTTCCTGCACATGTCCGACGCGCGGCCGCATAGCTTCAAGCCCAGCGTGCCCAGACCAGACGGAACACAG
This sequence comes from Mesorhizobium sp. M0960, assembly GCF_040319055.1. NCBI lineage: Bacteria > Pseudomonadati > Pseudomonadota > Alphaproteobacteria > Hyphomicrobiales > Phyllobacteriaceae > Mesorhizobium > Mesorhizobium sp. M0960. The sequence goes on from NZ_JAMYNN010000024.1 coordinate 66,414, forward strand.
TCATGAAACTTACCCTCTCCTGGCTCAAGGATCATCTCGAGACCGATGCCTCGCTGGCGGAAATCGTCGAACGTCTCACCTCGATCGGCCTCGAGGTCGAGCATGTCGACGACCGGGCGAGCTTGAAACCTTTCGTCATCGCCAAGGTGCTGACGGCAGTCCAGCATCCCGACGCCGACCGGCTGCGCGTGCTGACCGTCGACACCGGCGACGGCAGGGCGCCGGTGCAGGTTGTCTGCGGCGCGCCGAACGCCCGCGCGGGCCTGATCGGCGCCTTTGCAGCACCCGGCACCTATATTCCCGGCATCGACGTGACGCTGACCGTCGGCAAGATCCGCGGCGTCGAAAGCCACGGCATGATGTGCTCCGAGCGCGAGCTCGAACTGTCCGAGGAGCATGACGGCATCATCGACCTGCCGGCCGATGCGCCGGTCGGCACCAGTTTCGCCGCCTATGCCCATCTCGACGATCCGCTGATCGAAATCAATCTGACGCCGAACCGGCCGGATGCGACCAGCGTTTATGGCATCGCCCGCGATCTGGCGGCGAGCGGGCTCGGCACGCTGAAGAGCGCGCCGATAGAGCCGATCCCCGGCAAGGGCGAGACGCCGGTCAAGGTGACGATCGAAGCGCCGGAGCTCTGTCCCGGCTTTGCGCTGCGCCTGGTGCGCGGCGTCAAGAACGGACCGTCGCCGAAATGGTTGCAGCAAAGGCTTCTCGCCATCGGCTTGAGGCCGATCAGTGCGCTGGTCGACATCACCAATTATGTCACCTTCGATCGCGGCCGGCCGCTGCATGTCTTCGACGCTGCGAAGGTCACCGGCAATCTCACCGTGCGCCGGGCACGCGACGGCGAAAAGGTGCTGGCGCTCGACGGCCGCGAATACACGCTGACGCCGGAGATGTGCGTCATCGCCGACCAGGATGGTATCGAGTCGATCGCCGGCATCATGGGTGGCGAGCATTCCGGCTGCGACGAGAACACCACCGACGTGCTGATCGAGTCGGCACTTTGGGACCCGATCGCCACCGCCCGCACCGGCCGCACGCTCGGCATCATCACCGATGCACGCTACCGCTTCGAGCGTGGCGTCGACCCGGAAATGATGATTCCCGGTGTGGAGCTGGCGACGAGGCTGGTGCTCGATTTCTGCGGCGGTACGCCGACGCAAACCGAAGTCGTCGGCTATGCCGGCCATCGGCCGAAGATCGTCTCGTTCCCATTGTCGGACGTGAAGCGGCTGACCGGCATCGAAGTGCCGCGCTCGACGAGCCTCGACATTCTTGCCCGCCTCGGCTTCAAGCCGGAGGGCACGGGCGATGTCGTCAATGTGGCGGTCCCGTCCTGGCGGCCGGATGTCGACGGCAAGGCCGACCTGGTCGAGGAGGTCATGCGCATCCACGGCGTCGACAATATCGCGCCGCAGCCGCTCGGCAGCCACGACGCGGTCAACGCCAAGATCCTGACTGTGCTGCAGATCCGCACCCGCGCCGCCAAGCGGGCACTTGCCGTGCGCGGCATGATGGAGGCCGTCACCTGGTCGTTCATTCCGGCAAAACACGCCGATTTGTTCGGCGGCGGCCAGCAGGCGCTGAAGCTTGCCAACCCGATCGCCGCCGATATGTCGGACATGCGGCCGTCGCTGCTGCCGGGCCTGATCGCAGCCGCGCAGCGCAACGCCGCCAAGGGCATCGGCGATGTCGCGCTGTTCGAAGTGTCGGGCACTTACGAGGGCGACGGCGCCGACCAGCAGCGGCGTGTTGCCGCCGGCGTTCGGCGCGGCACCGCCAAGCTCGAGGGCTCCGGCCGTCATTGGGCAGGCAATGCCGGCGCCGTCGGCGTCTTCGATGCCAAGGCCGACGCGATCGCTGCACTCGAAGCCTGCGGCGCGCCGGTCGAGCGGCTGCAGATCGAGGCCGGCGGCCCGGCCTGGTATCATCCCGGCCGGTCCGGCACGATCAAGCTCGGGCCGAAGGTCGTGCTCGGCACGTTCGGCGAATTCCATCCGAAGACGCTGGAGGGGCTTGACGTCTCCGGTCCGCTTTGCGGGTTTGAGGTGTTCATCGATGCCGTGCCCGAGCCGAAGGCCAAGCCGACGCGGACAAAGCCGAGGCTCGATCTGTCCGCCTTCCAGGCGGTCAAGCGCGATTTCGCCTTCGTCGTCGACAAGGCGGTCGAAGCCGGCACACTCGTTCGCGCCGCCCTTGCCGCAGACCGGAAGCTGATTTCCGGCGTCTCGGTGTTCGATGTTTTCGAGGGTGCAGCGCTCGGCGCGGCGAAGAAGTCGATCGCCATCGAAGTTTCGATCCAGCCGGTCGAAAAGACGCTGACCGACGAGGATTTCGAGGCGCTGGCCAAGCGCATCGTCGAGAATGTCGGCAAACAGACCGGCGGCGTGCTGCGCGGCTGAGGGATTGCGGACGCATGGCGAATCGCCCTCCAAAGGGCGATGAACCATTTGCGCTATTCAGGGCTGCCCTTCGAGGAACAGCGTGCAGCCTTTCTCGATATCGTCTCGGCCGATCCGCTGGTCGGCGAGACGCTGTCGCGGGTACGGGCGCTCGACCTCCCCGACTGGCTGGTCGTGTCCGGCGCGCTTTACAACAGCGTCTGGAATCATCTGACGGCGAAGCCTTCGGGATATGGCATTCGTGATGTCGATCTGTTCTATTTCGATGAGAGCGATCTGTCTTACGAGGCCGAGGACACGGTCATCCGCCGGGCGGCGAAGCAGTTCGAAGGACTGACGCTGCCGGTCGAAGTGCGCAACCAGGCGCGGGTGCATCTGTGGTTTGAGGCGCGCTTTGGCGGTTCCTATCCCAGACTGTCGTCGTCCGCCGAGGCGCTGTCCTATTTCGCTTCGAAAACCCATGCGGTCGGCGTTAGATTCGGCACCGATGGGCAACTCGCGCTCGTGGCGCCGTTCGGGCTCGACGACATCTTCTCGTTTCGCGTTACCCCGAACCGTGCACTGGATAATCAGCAGACGCACGAGATGAAGGGCGCGCGTGCGAGGGAGAACTGGCCGGAGATCAGTGTCGTGCCTTGGTAGGAAATGTCGGCGGGACAGCACCCCCCCTCTGTCCTGCCGGACATCTCCCCCTCAAGGGGGGAGATCGGCAGCTTCGGCGATCCGCTCGCTCCTGCAACGTCCGTGATTGGCGAAAGCCGAGGTGACATCCAATCTCCCCCCTTGAGGGGGAGATGTCCGGCAGGACAGAGGGGGGTGCCTCGCGCCAATATCTCGCAATTATTTGCATTGCGGTGCGACCGAAAACGGGACGCCGAAACGCC
>NZ_JAMYNN010000025.1:0-66823 GCF_040319055.1 Mesorhizobium sp. M0960
GACCAGGCTATTCGCCTTGCGCCGGCTGCAGGACGAGATGCTGTATGGGGCGGGTTAGGTGCGGTGCAGAAACTTTGACGTCGGCGGGACAGCGCCCCTCTCTGTCCTGCCGGACATCTCCCCCACATGGGGGGAGATCGGACGTCACGCCGGCTTTCGCCAATCTCCAACATCGCAGTTCGTGAGCGGAGCGCCCAAACTGCCAATCTCCCCCCTTGTGGGGGAGATGTCCGGCAGGACAGAGGGGGGCGCGAAGGATCGCTACAGAGCGTTTGCTATTGCCCCTGAAACGCACGGCCGACCCACGCCTCGACAGCTGTTACTTCCCCAGCTCTACCGACCGCAGCCGCGCCGCTTCCACCGCCTCGGTGAGCAGGCGTGTCAGCCGGTCCTCGCCCATCAGTACTGCAAGGGCCGCAGCCGTGGTGCCGTTGGGGCTGGTCACCTGCTGCCTGAGCACGCCGGGCTCCTCGCCGCTTTCGGCGGCCAGCGATGCGGCGCCGTAGACCGTCTGCATGGCCAAGAGCTTGGCAGTCCTGGTCGGCAGGCCAGCCTTCTCGGCGGCCACGGTCAGCGCTTCGATGAAATGGAAGATATAGGCTGGACCGGATCCGGAGACTGCCGTCACCGCATCCATCAGGCCCTCGTCATCGATACCGGCCACTTGCCCGCTTGCCGAAAGCAGGTCGGCGACAAGGCGTTTGGTGTCCTCGGAAACCAGCCTGTTGGAAAACACCACCATCATGCCCTTGCCGATAGCCGCCGGCGTGTTGGGCATGCAGCGCACGATCGGCGCGCGGTCGCTGAGAATGCCTTCGAACGTGGCGACCGGCGTCCCGGCGGCGATGCTGAGGAAAGTGGTTCGGCCATCGTTGAAGCGGATGTAGCCAGCCGTCACGTCGCGGATCACCTGTGGCTTGACCGCAAGGACGACGAGGGCCGGCACGGCGTCCGCCGGGATGAAGCCGGCATCCGCGGCAGCAGCGCAGCCCAGTGCTTCGGCACGCTTGCGCAACTCGGCATTGGGCTCGACCACGAACACCGCAGCCGGAGCGAGCTTGCCGGCTTTCAGCCAGCCCGAGAGCATGGCGTAGCCCATATTGCCGCAACCGGCGAGAACAAGCCTGATCGTCATCGAAGCTCTCCATTCGAAAGGTTGGCTTTGCCATAGACGTTCATGGGCGGACGGGGAAGCCCCTCTCGGACCTTGATCAGGGGCCGGGTTATGTCGCCGCTTTCGCCGCCTGATCGGGCTCGGTCAGTCCTGACCCGATCACTCTGGACGGCCAGGTTCGGCCCATCCCAGACTAAAAACAGGGATTGCAGACGAGGTGGGAGCGATAGCCTGGATTCTCCAACAGCGCACCAAAGCCGACAAGAAATCCTCCCCAACCAAGCACAACTGCCACGGCAACGACGCCGACTCCCATAGCCATCTTGCAAGCCGCCACGGCCCCTGAAGAAAAGCGCCATGGGCGTATCAAAGCAAGGATTATCATACGGATAGCCTCCCCCGAATTCTGACGGTGTTCAAGATGGCGACTTCATGAACAATGGAACGTCTGCCTCCAACCCTAACCGACATCCCGCCATTTTTCGAGTGATCGACCAATCGCGGGCGACGAACTCGATGGCATTGTCTTAAGGCGGGAAACGAGGTCTCTCAGCCGACCAAATTAACCTTTTATTTCCTATGCCTGTTTAGCATCGCTTAACCAGTGGGCGGTCGCTACGTCCCAGCCCTAGGGGAAAGCTCCAGGAACCATGGCTTACAGGGATAATCGTCAACACCGGAGGAACGAGCTGTCCTTGCTGTCGCTCGTCGAGGCAGTGCGCGACGAGGACGAAGCATCGCTGGTTTCGCTAGAGGACCGTGCAGGCGCGTCATGGCGCGAGGATGCCGCCACACGGCATCGTCTCGCCCGGTCGCGCCGCGAGGCGCGTGCCAGTCCGATCCTGTTGGCAGCCGCCGGCACAAGCCAGCTCCATCCTGATGGGCCGGAGGCCGCCACCATACTGACGGAAGAGCCTGCAGCTGCCGATGTATTGTTCGACCCCGCTGGCTCCGTTGGCGGCCGCGATGCCGGTCCCGCTGAGGACAAAGCGTACCGGGCAGCGCGCCGGGGTCCGATCGGTACCGTGTTGTCAGCGCTGCGCAGGCTCATGCCCGGCAGAGCGCCGGAGGAGATGGCGTCCGGCGAGACTTCCGCCGCGACAAATTCCGGCGCAGCGATGCCGCCTGCCTTCGATCTACAGCCGCTCTATGCCGGACAGCCACCTTATCCGCAGCAACCCACGCCGCAGCATTCGGCCTATACTCAGGCCTGGTCGAAGGCGGCAAATCAGGTTTCGGAAGCCGCCGATCAGCAAAGCCAGATCGAGGAAATCCGTGCCAGCCTGCGTGAATTCCGCGAAGCGGTTCGCGAGCTCACCGAAAACCGCACGCGCCGCTATTTCTAAGCGTCGAATAAAACATGCCGGTTTCGAGTTAACGGCATGGGACGGCGCATTGACGGGATTGCCCCGCTCGATTTTCGTGAAAATGCCGCGCTGCATGTCCGCCCGGCTGCGCATGGTTCTGGGCAACGACATGCATAAAAGGTATCTGGAGCACGCCGCGGGGATGCTTTAACGCGGCAGGCTTAGGCGATCGGCGTCGAGGGTGGTTCATGGCTGAGTTGATTGACGGAAAAAGCGTCGCCGAAGACGTGGTGCGGCGGGTCAAGGCTCTGGTCGCCGAACTGACGGAAAAGGGCGGACGGCAGCCCGGCCTCGCGGTGGTCATCGTCGGCGAGGATCCGGCGAGCCAGGTCTATGTCGCCTCCAAATCCCGTACCGCCAAGGAATGCGGCTTCCATTCGGTTCAGCACACGCTGCCGGCCGAGACCTCCGAGCCGGACCTGTTGAAGATCATCGGCCAGCTCAACGCCGATCCGGCCATCAACGGCATCCTGGTGCAGCTTCCGCTTCCCGGCCATATCGATGCCGGCAAAGTCATCCAGACCATCGCGCCGGAGAAGGATGTCGACGGCTTCCACTTCATCAATGTCGGCAAGCTCGGCACCGGCGAGCTCGAGACCGCCTTCGTGCCTTGCACGCCGGCCGGCTCGATGCTGCTGATCGAACGGGTGCGCGGCAAGGATCTGTCCGGCCTCAATGCGGTCGTCGTCGGGCGCTCGAACATCGTCGGCAAACCGATGGCGAATCTACTGCTTGCCGCCAACTGCACGGTCACCATCGCACACAGCCGCACCAGGGACCTGCCGGCGCTTGCCCGCACCGCCGATATTCTGGTCGCAGCCGTCGGCCGGCCTGAAATGGTCCGCGGCGACTGGGTCAAGCCTGGCGCCACCGTCATCGACGTCGGCATTAACCGCATCGCCGCACCTGAAAAGAGTGAAGGCAAGGCCCGCCTCGTCGGCGATGTCGAGTTTGCCGAAGCAGCGAAGGCGGCCGGCGCCATCACGCCGGTGCCTGGCGGCGTCGGGCCGATGACCATTGCCATGCTGATGGCCAACACGCTAGCTTCCGCCTACCTCGCAGCCGGGTTGAAACGGCCTTCCTTCTGACCAGAGAGCAGCGTCCTTGCCGAACCTCACTGTTCCCTTAGAACGGCCGGTCACCAATGATCCCGTTCAGGGCGGCCGGCAGTTCGGGTTTCTGCTGGTCGACAAGTTCTCCATGTTCTCGCTGGCCGCGGCAATCGACACGTTCCGGTCGGCGAACCGGCTGCTCGGCCGCGATTTCTATGGCTGGACGACGGTGTCGGCCGACGGCGATGCCGTCATGGCTTCCAACGGCCTGCCGCTCAAGATCGACTACGCCGTTGTCGATCTGCCGCCGGTCGATATCCTTTTCGTCTCGGTCGGGCTGACGACGGAATTTCCCGGCAAGAGCAAGGTGCTGGCTGCGCTGCGCAGCTGGGGTCGGCGCGGCAATGCGCTCGGCGCGCTTTCGGTCGGCTCCTATCTGCTTGCCGAGGCAGGCCAGCTCGATGGCTATCGCTGCACTATCCATTGGGAAAACCGCGCCGGGTTCCTCGAACGCTTTCCGGACATCAACTGCACCGGCAACGTCTTCGAGATCGACCGCAAGCGCTACACCTGCGCCGGCGGCACCACCTCGATCGACCTGATGCTGGAAATCGTGCGCGGCGATTTCGGCTCGAGTCTCGCCAATGGCGTCGCCAACCAGTTCCAGCATGAGCGCATCCGCTCGGCCGGGGACCGCCAGCGCGTCGGCCCGGAACGCGACCTGACCGGCAAGTCGGAGAAGCTGCGCCGCATCGTCGAGCTGATGGCCGACCATCTCGACGAGCCGCTGTCGGCGGTGCAGCTCGCCAAGTCGGCGGGCCTGTCGGTGCGCCAGGTCGAGCGCCTGTTCCTGCGCCATCTCAGTGTGACGCCCGGGCGCTATTACATGCGGCTCAGGCTCGAGCGGGCGCGCGAATTGCTGCGCCAGACCAACATGCCGATCCTCGACGTGGCAATCGCCACCGGCTTCACCTCGCATTCCTATTTTGCCCAGAGCTACCGGCTGCAATTCGGCCGGCCGCCTTCCGAGGAACGCCGCACGACCTATTGAGGGTTTGGCAGAGAGGCGACGCAGCTTCGTACTCCGTCCGGGCTTGTGTCGCGACGCGGCGTCAAATAGCGTTCCGGCGCCGAGCGGCGGCGACTGACGGGGGAGATTTTGATGGCGGGATTTGTGCGGAGCGTCGCTGCGGCGGCCCTGTTGCTCTGGACGACGGGGTTCGGTTTCGCCGCCGATCGCGTCATCGTCATTCTCGATGCCTCCGGCTCGATGTGGGCGCAGATCGACGGCAAGCCCAAGCTCGAAATCGCCCGTCAATCGCTGCGGAACGTGCTGCAATCGGTCCCGGCCGATGAGGAAATCGGCCTCATGGCTTATGGCCATCGCGAGAAGGCCAGTTGCGACGACATCGAACTCATCGTGCCGCCGCAGGCAGGCTCGGCAAGTGCGATCTCAGCCGCGGCCGACAGCTTGAAATTTCAGGGCAAGACGCCGCTGACCGCCGCTGTCAAGCAAGCGGCGGAAGCATTGAAATACACCGAGGACAAGGCGACGGTCGTTCTCATCACCGATGGCATCGAGACATGCAGCGGCGATCCCTGTGCGCTCGGCAAGGAGCTTGAGGCTGCCGGCATCGACTTCACCGTCGATGTCGTCGGCTTTGGCCTGACGGCTGCCGAAGGCAAGCAGGTCGCCTGCCTGGCCGATAACACCGGCGGCAAATATATCGAAGCATCGGATGAAAAGGCATTGCAGGACGCCCTCGTCGAGACCGTTGCGCCGCCGCCATCCGCTCCTGAACCGGCTGCCGCCCCGCAGCCTGCTCCCCAGCCGGCGCCTGCCCAGCCGGCGGAGTCCAATTTCGTGCCCACCGTCGTGCTTGCCGAAGGTGGCGATCCCGTCACCGACGGCAATGCCTGGGAGATCTATAAGGCGAATTCCGACGGCACGCGCGGCGATCCCGTCGCCACCGAATACGGCGCCTACAAGGGCAATCTGGAGGCAGGCGACTATATCGTCGTCGCGCGCGCCGGCGAGGCCAAGGCCGAACAGAAGATCAAGATCGAGCCTGGCCAGGTCGCCAAGCCGCTCTTCACGTTGAATGCCGGCACGCTGGTTATCCACCCGCGGCCAAGCGAAGGGGCGGACGTTGACGGCGGCGCGGCGGTCGTGATCGCCTATCCAGGCGTCGACACCCTGCCGACCTACTATGGCGACACGAAAGTCGTGCTGCCGGCCGGCGACGAGAAGGTGACCGTCACGATCGGCCAGGGCGTGGTTACCGAGACGGTCCCGCTTGCCGCCGGCAGGGTCATCGACAAGGATATCATCGTCGGCGTCGGGCATGTCGTCGCCAACGCCTACTATGCTGCCGGTGGCGACAAGGCCGAGGGTTCTGGCGTCGGCTTCAAGGTGTTCCAGGCGAAAAAGGACATCGGCGGGACCAGGCAGGAGGTGACCTATGCCTACGGCCCCGACAGCAAGTTCGATCTGCCGCCCGACGATTATGTAATGGTCGCGACCGTCGATCTCGCGGTGGCCGAGCAGCCGTTCAGTGTCAAAATTGGCGAACATCAGGATCTGAAGATCGCCATGAACGCCGGCGTGCTGGCGATCACCGCGCCAGGGGCCTCGAAGATCGAGATATTCGAGGCCAAGAAGAACATCGATGGAACCCGCAAGTCGGTCGGCTACGCCTATGACCAGAAGTATCAGGCCACCTTGTCGGTTGGCGACTACGCGGTGGTTTCGGAGAAGTCGGACAGCAGCTCGAAGGAAGGCGCTGTAACGGTCAGGGCCGGCGCGCGAGCCGAGCTGACGGTTCAATAGGTCCAAGGGAGAGCGGCCACCAGCCGCTCTTCCTCATGGCCGAAAAAGTCACGCCACGCCGAAGGCGCTCGCGCCATGGTCGGCGCGGCCCACCATCTGCCGGAACCCGGCGAAGAGCTCCCGGCCGAAGCCGAATTCATTGCCTATGAGGTCGCTGTCCGCGGGCCGGCGCAGTGCGAAATCGCCGGCCGGCACCAGCACCTCGAGCGTTCCGGCCTCGGCGTCGAGCCTGATAATATCGCCGTCATGAATCCTGGCGATCGGCCCGTCCTCCGCCGCTTCCGGCGTCACGTGGATCGCCGCCGGCACCTTGCCGGAGGCACCCGACATGCGCCCGTCGGTAACCAGCGCCACATGCTGGCCGCGGTCCTGCAGGATGCCGAGCACGGTGGTCAGCCGGTGCAATTCCGGCATGCCGTTGGCCTTCGGGCCCTGGAACCGAATGACGGCGATGAAGTCGCCGGTCAGCGACCCCGCCTTGAACGCCTCGTTCAGCCCTTGCTGGCTGTCGAACACCTTGGCCGGTGCCTCGATGATGCGCCGCTCCGGCTTGACCGCCGATGTCTTGATGACGGCGTGGCCGAGATTGCCTGAAAGCACTTTCAGCCCGCCGCTCGGCTGGAACGCCTTCTTGAACGGCGCCAGCACCTTCTCGTCGCCGCTCTGGCGCGGCGAGGCCTCGCGCACCACGCCGCCATCGGCGCCGAGCTTGGCCTCGACCGCGTAGGGGCGCAGCCCTTCGCCCCACACCGTCTGCACATCCTCATGTAAAATGCCTGCGTCGAGCAGTTCGCGGATCAGGAAGCCGAGCCCGCCGGCGGCGTGGAAGTGGTTCACGTCGGCAAGGCCGTTCGGATAGACCCGCGCCAGCAGCGGCACGGCTTCCGAGATGTCGGAAATATCCTGCCAGGTAATGGCGATGCCCGCCGCCGCCGCCATGGCGATCAAATGGATGGTGTGATTGGTCGAACCGCCGGTGGCGTGCAGGCCGACGATACCGTTGACGATCGAGCGCTCATCGATCATCCGCCCGGCTGGCGTGTAGGCGTTGCCGAGCGCTGTGATCGCCAGCGCCCGCTTGGTCGCTTCCCTGGTCAGCGCGTCGCGCAGCGGCGTGCCCGGATTGACGAACGAGGCGCCAGGCGTGTGCAGGCCCATGATCTCCATCAGCATCTGGTTGGAATTGGCGGTGCCGTAGAAAGTGCAGGTTCCCGGCCCGTGATAGGATTTGGATTCGGCTTCGAGCAGTTCGGCCCGCCCCGCCTTGCCCTCGGCATAGAGCTGGCGGATCTTGGCCTTTTCGTCGTTCGGAATGCCGGTCGTCATCGGCCCGGCCGGGATGAAGACTGCCGGCAGATGACCGAAGGTCAGCGCCGCGATCACCAGCCCCGGCACGATCTTGTCGCAGACGCCGAGATAGACGGCGGCGTCGAACATGTTGTGCGACAGGCCGATCGCCGCGGCCATGGCGATCACGTCGCGCGAGAACAGCGACAGCTCCATTCCGGGCTGGCCCTGGGTTACGCCGTCGCACATCGCGGGCACGCCGCCGGCCACCTGGGCGATGCCGCCGGCCTCGCGGGCCGCGTCCTTGATCAGTGCCGGAAACGTCTCGAAAGGCTGATGCGCCGACAGCATGTCGTTATAGGAGGTGATAATGCCGAGGTTCGGCACCCGGTCGCCGCCAAGCGCCACCTTTTCGGAAGGACTGCACACGGCAAAGCCATGGGCCAGGTTGCCGCAGGACAGCACGGCCCGGTTGGCGGTGCGGTTCGAGGCTTCGGCGATGCGGCCGAGATAAGCCTCGCGACCGGGCCTGGAGCGCTCACGGATGCGCTGGGTGATGGCTTCGATGTCGCGTCTTGCGGTCATGGCGGTCGGTCCTTTCAGGCGAGGTCCCGCAAACACCTTCCGGCTGTTGCCGGGACCTGCAGCCAAGTTGAGATCAGGGTGCCCAGAAAACCTCTACGGGCTTTTGAGTTGCATCGAGCACGGCGCGAATGGGCTTTCGTGTTCCAACTCCAAGCGCGGCCTCGAATGCGGTGCGTTTTTCCGCGCCCTCGATATGCAGCGCGATGAAGCCGGCATTGATGATCCGCGCCAGTGACAGCGTCAGCCGCGGCTCGCCGGCGCTTGCCGCGTGAACCGGAAGCACGATCCTTTGCGACGACGGATCGAGCAATCTTGCCAGGTTGTCGGCATCCGGAAAGAACGAGGCGGTGTGGCCATCAGTTCCCATGCCGAGCACAACAACATCGAGGGGCCAGGGCAGCACTTGCAGCGCCTCACTGTCGGAGACCGCTGCGCCCGCGATAGTTGCCGCAGCGTGGTAGAGCGGCACGAAATTCGCGGCGGCGGCCGCGTTCTGCAGCAGGTTGGCGGCAACCAGACCGGCATTGGAGCGCGGCGACGAGGGCGGCACGAAGCGCTCGTCGACCAATGTTATCGTCACCTTTTCCCAGGCGATAGGAACGGTCGAAAGCGCCGCGAAGAATTTCGCCGGCGTCGTGCCGCCCGAGACTGCAAGCAGTGCCGTGCCGCGCTCGGCGATCGCCTTTGACAGGCGGCCGGCGACGTGGCCGGCAAGCGCTGTCGCCAACTCCTGGCGTCCGGCAAATTCGTGCCAGTTGTAGGCGCCGCCTAATTGCTCTCGTGCCATGTCCGCCCATCGCGTTCGATCAGCGCAATCGAGGCCGAGGGGCCCCATGTGCCTGCGGTGTAGCCTTGCGCCTCTTGCCTTCCGCTTTCCCAGGCGTCCTGGATCGGGTCGATCCATTTCCACGCAGCCTCGACCTCGTCGCGGCGCATGAACAGCGTCTGGTTGCCACGGATGACGTCCATGATCAGCCGCTCATAGGCATCGGGCGCGCGGCCGTCGAAGGATTGCGCAAAACTCATGTCGAGCGGGATCTGGCGCAGCCGCATGCCGCCCGGGCCCGGATCCTTGATCATGATGAACTGCTTGACGCCTTCGTCGGGCTGCAGCCTGATGACCAGTTGGTTGGCGGAGACCGGCCCGGCGCTCTCGCCGAAGATCGAATGCGGGATTGGCTTGAATTCGATAACGATCTCCGAAACGCGGGTCGCCAGCCGCTTGCCGGTGCGGAGGTAGAACGGCACGCTGGCCCAGCGCCAGTTGCCGATCTCGGCCTTGAGCGCAACGAAGGTCTCGGTGTTGCTGTTCTTGCCGAGTTCCTCGACATAGCCCTTCACCGGCCCGCCGGCCGAGGCGCCGGCACGGTATTGCCCACGCACCGTGTGCTTGGGCGCTTCGTTGCCGTTGATGCGTTTCAGCGCCCGCAGCACTTTCAGTTTTTCGTCACGGACGGCATCGGCGTCCATCGACGACGGCGCCTCCATGGCGACGAGGCAGAGCAGCTGCAGCATGTGGTTCTGTACCATGTCGCGCAACGCGCCAGCCTTGTCGTAATAGGTGACGCGGTCTTCCAGGCCGACCGTCTCGGCCACGGTGATCTGCACATGATCGACATTGGCGGAATTCCACAACGGCTCGTAGAGCGCGTTGGCGAAGCGCAGCGCCATCAAATTCTGCACCGTCTCCTTGCCGAGATAGTGGTCGATGCGGAAAATCTGGCTTTCATGGAAGTTGTCGCCGACCAGGTCGTTGAGCGCGCGCGCCGAAGCGAGATCGCGGCCGATCGGCTTTTCCAGCACGATCCGCGAATTCGGCGTGATCAGCCCGTGCTCCTTCAGCTTGTGCGAGATGTCGCCGAATAGCGCCGGCGCCACCGCCAGATAGAAAGCGCGGATGTGTTCGCTGTCGCCGATCGCCTTCTTCAGCCTGTCGAAGCCGGCACCTGTGGTTGCGTCGGCCGGGACATAGGAGAGCCGTGCGAGGAACGTTTTCAGTTCCGTGGCGTCGATATCTTCCGGCTTCACATGATCGGCAATCGCCTGCCTGGCGAAAGACTGGAATTCCTCATCGGTCATCTTCGAACGTGATGTGCCGATTATGCGCGTCGGCTCGGAAAACTGGTGGTCGCGCTGCCGGTGGTACAGTGACGGCAGAAGCTTGCGTTCCGACAGATCGCCGGTGCCGCCGAAAATGATAAAGTCGAAAGGGTCGACGGGGATGATCTGGCTGGTCATGGTCTGTCCGCTCTGACGCCGGTCGCGATAACGCGGCTGATATAATCTAATCGATTTAAACTTGCCAGTGTCATTGCGTCACATCCGCGTGTGCTCTTGACACCGGCTCTGGCCGGAGGCTTGTCGGCAAGCGATGCTTCCGGGAGCGTTCGCAGGTGCAGCATAGAGCGGGATCAAGGCGAAAGCCAAAGGAGAAATCGGCAATGGACACACATCTTTCGATGGCCATGGCCAAACGCGTCGTCGATCGTCTTCAACGATGAGTGAGAAAGGCATGCGCCTCCAAAACAAGGTCGCCATCATCACCGGCGCTGCCTCGGGTTTTGGCGAGGGCATGGCCAGGCGCTTTGCCGAGGAGGGCGCGCGGGTCGTTGTCGCCGATCTGAACGCCAAGGACGCAGAGCGCGTCGCCGGCGAGATCGGCGAAAAGGCGATCTGGACCCAGACCGACGTCTCGCTGCGGTCCGAATTCGACGACATGGTCCATGCTGCAATGAGCGCCTTCGGTCGCATCGACATCATGGTCAACAATGCCGGTTACACCCATCGCAACGGTGACATGCTGGAAGTCGACGAAGCGACCTTCGACCTGATCACGTCAGTCAACATGAAGGCAATCTACAACGCAGCACTTGCTGTGGTGCCGGCCATGGAGCGGCAAGGCGGCGGCGTCATCCTGACGACGGCTTCCACGGCCGGTATCAGGCCGCGGCCTGGTCTCACCTGGTACAACGCATCGAAGGGCTGGGCGATCACCGCGACCAAATCGATGGCGGTGGAACTCGCGCCAAAGAACATCCGTGTCAACTGCCTGTGCCCGGTCGCCGGCGAGACCGGCATGCTTGAGAAATTCATGGGCGCCGACACACCCGAGATCCGCGAGAAGTTCCGCGCATCGATCCCGCTCGGCCGGCTTTCGACGCCGCTTGACGTGGCCAATGCCGCGCTTTGGCTCGCATCGGATGAAGCAGCTTTCATCACCGGCGTGGCGCTGGAAGTCGACGGCGGCCGTTGCATTTGAACCCCTAGGCCATCCGGCGACAGGCGGCTGATGGCGAGCGATCCGAGCCGCGATCGCTCTGTCTGTCCTACGCCCCGGTTTTGACGTAGCTCTTGTAGACCCAGCCGCGCTTGCCGTTGTAGACGATCTGGCACCACTGCTTGCAACTCATCACTTGCACCGAGGTCTTGGCCGGCACGGTGAGAATGGCGGCCGCATTCTTCTTTGGGCCGGTGCGCATGGTGACGGATCTCAGGATGCGTCCGGTACCGGCAGTATTGGTTTTTCCGGATTTTGCCTTGGTGCTGTTGTCGTCTTCGCTCGCGGACTGCGTCGGCAGTTGCGGCTTGGGTGTGGGGATGGCAGCGGTCTGCGCACCGTCGGGCCCTGTGTTTTTCGTCGAGCTGCCGGGAGCCGCCACCTTGGCAAACAATGCCGCAGCGTCGGGTTTCGCTGCCGGATCGGCGAATGCCACCGAAGCAGACGATTTATCGGCCGCCTGATCGGTCTGGCTTGCCAGTTGGTCGGATGCTGCTGTGGCGGCGGCCGATGCCGTCTTTGGTCCCGTCCAGCGGGGATTGTTGGGAGCCAGCGCCGGTATGTCGGCTTCCGCCGCGGCCACCGCCGGGGAAACCGCGTCGGCCTTGCCCGTCGTCCGCGGCGCCGCAGCGACCTTGGAAGGCATGATCTTCGTCGTCTTGACCGGAATGGTCGGAACGGTCTGCTCAGGGCTCGCCGCCGCCTGTCGTTCATTGGCCGGCAAGGCCAGCCACAGCGCCACTGCGGCAACGCCGAGCAGTGCTGCCGTGCCAAGCGCAGCGATCACGAGATGCGCGTTCGACCGGACCCCGTGCCAGAACGTCGGCCGCATATCGTAACCGAATTGCATCGCAAGGCGCCGTCGTTCCGGCGCACCGAAACTGAAGGGCTCTCTCACACTTGCCACCTCCATTTGCGGGCCGATGTTCTCACGACCGATGCCGGAGAGCCGGCATTTCGATCGGCATCGTTCCCAAACCAAAAGCGGGCAGGCCCGCAAAAATTCCCCGTTCAGCTGCCCACGAGCATCATCTTTCGCCCGCGATTGTGGCATCACTGCGCCCTTGGCGGGGATTCTGCGCCCTGGTTAAGGATTCTGCAACGCCTGGTTAAATCCTGTCCCGCAACGCGTACCAGTTGAGCGCAAGAAAGAGCAGTGGCGCGCGGAAACGCCGGCCGCCGGGGAAAGGCGGAATCTTCAGATCCTCGATCAGCTTCAGCCGGTCGCGGTTGCCGGCGACCGTCTCGGCATAAAGCTTGCCGAAAAAATTGGACAGCATGACGCCGTGGCCGGAATAACCACCGACCGAGATCACATTGGGCATGACTTCGCGCACGAACGGCTTTCTCGGTACGGTGATGCCGACATAGCCGCCCCAGCCATGGGTGATCTCAATGTCCTTCAGTGCCGGATAGATCTCGGCGATCTGCCGGCGGATGTGGATGTGAATGTCCTTGGGATCGTTGACTGCGTAGATCTCGCGCCCGCCAAACAGCAGCCGCCCATCCTTCGATTTGCGGAAATAGCGCACGACGAAGCGCGAATCGTCGACCGCCTCGCCACCCGGCAACACTTTGGAATCGGCGCCCAGCGGTACCGTTGCGCCGATGAATGAGCCGATCGGCATGATATGCGAAGCACTCACCGGCTCGAGCGTGCCGCCATAGGCGTTGACCCCGATCAAGCACTTCCCGGCGATGATCGTGCCCTTCGGCGTCGTCACCCTCACTTTGCCGCCGCCGGAGGTGATGCCGGTCGACGGTGTCTGCTCGAAAAGCTTTGCGCCGGCCTGTGCCGCGACTTTTGCGGTGCCGATCACCAGCTTCAGCGGATGGATGTGGCCGGTGCCCGTGTCGCGGGTGCCGCCGAAATAATGCGTCGAGCCGAGCCGCTCGGCTGTCTCCGCGGCATCCATGAATGAGATGTGCGGATAGCCGAACCGGCTTGCCATGATCTCGGCATGCGCCTTGTAGTCGTCGACATAGCGCTTTTTGTGCGCCACCGACATTTGGCCGGGCATATAGTCGATCTCGATCTGGTGCACCGCGGCGAAGTCGAGGAGATGCGCCTTGGCCTCTTCGGCCAGGTCGAACAGCGCCTTGGCGCAGGAAAAGCCGTATTCCGCTTCCAGCTCCTCTGCCCAGGCCCGCTGTCCGGTGCCGAGCTGGCCGCCATTGCGGCCCGATGCGCCGTCACCGAAACGATGCGTTTCGATAAGCACGACATCCGCGCCTGACTTGGCGAGATGAGCCGCAGCCGACAGGCCGGTAAAGCCGCCGCCGACGATCACCACGTCGCATGTCCGGTCGCCGTCGAGCGCCGGATATTCGGGCCTTGGTCCGGCCGTGTCCTCGTACCAGGAGCGGCCGGGGGAGATTGGGGATTGGTAAGTCATGATGCTCGGCTAGGGGAGTAGGGGAGTAGGGCAGTAGGGCAGTAGGGCAGTAGGGCAGTAGGGCAGTAGGGCAGTAGGGCAGTAGGTGTCTATTCAGCCGACAGCTTGCGGATGAGAAGCCGCAAGAGCTTTCCTACGCTCTCGCTGTGAGGCATCAATGATTCGACTGCCTCGCGAGAGGTAATTCCAACCCGTTGCGCGATTAGAAGGTGTGTCTCCAGTTCCTTGAGTGATCCCTGGGCGATCCTGAGAAACTGCTGGTAGGAAGCTCGGCTTTCTCGGCCGTAACCCTCGGCGATGTTGGCTGGCACAGACGTTGCTGCCCGACGCACCTGACCCGTCAGCCCGTAGAGCTCGTCCTTCGGCCAGGTCCTTGTGACTTGGGAGATTGCAACCGTTAGGTCCATGGCTTGCTGCCAGACGATCAGATCCCTGTACGATGCGATCTTGTCCGTCATCCTTGCCCTACTGCCCTACTGCCCTAACTGCCCTACTGCCATATTGCCCTACTCTCCTACTACACATTCAGCAGCAAATACTCCCGCTCCCATGGGCTGATCACTTCCATGAAGGTCTCGAATTCCGCCCGCTTGATCGCCGCATAAGTCGCTGCGAAGGATTTGCCGAGTAGGGCGCAGAGTTCCTCGTCGGCCTCGAACAGGTCGACGGCTTCGAGCAGGCCGCGCGGCAGGTCGATCTCATCCTCATTGGCGGTCGTCAGTACCGGCGGATCGGCCTTGATCTTATTGGTCATGCCGATCAGCCCGCAGGCGAGCGATGCGGCCAGCGCCAGATAGGGATTGGCGTCGGAGGAAGGAATGCGGTTTTCGACGCGCCGCGCTGCCGGGTCGGAGCGTGGCACGCGAAAGGCCGTGGTGCGGTTGTCGTAGCCCCATTTGTTGTTGACCGGCGCCGAGGCCGCCTGCGTCAGCCGCCGGTAGGAATTGACGTAGGGCGCAAACATCACCAGCGCGTTCGGCACATGTTTCTGCATGCCGCCGATGAAGTGGAAGAAGGCCTCGGTCTCCGAGCCGTCCTCCGCGGAAAAGACGTTCTTGCCGGTCTTCTTGTCGATGATTGACTGATGGATATGCATGGCCGAACCGGGCTGCCCCTGGATCGGCTTGGCCATGAACGTGGCATAGATCTCGTGCTTCAGCGCCGCCTCGCGGATGGTTCGCTTGAACATGAACACCTGGTCGGCGAGCTCGATCGGATCGCCGTGACGCAGATTGATTTCGAGTTGGCCGGCGCCCTCTTCGTGGATCAGCGTGTCGATCTCCAGGCCCTGGCTTTCGGAGAAATGATAGATGTCGTCGATCAGTTCGTCGAATTCGTTGACCCCGGCGATCGAATAGCCGGCGCCGCCGCCGATCGGCCGTCCGGAGCGCCCGACTGGCGGGGTCAGCGGGTAGTCCGGATCGGGGTTCTTGCGCACCAGGTAGAACTCGATCTCGGGCGCCACCACAGGTCTCAGCCCGCGTCTGTCATAGGCGGCAAGCACGCGCTTCAGAACGTTGCGCGGTGTGAACTCGACCGAGCGGCCGTCCTGGTGGACGAGGTCGCAGATGACCGCCGCCGTCGGGTCCTCCTCCCACGGCACCACCGTCAGCGTCGAGAGGTCAGGCATCAGCTTGAGGTCGCCATCGTCCTCCGGATAGTGGAAGCCGTTGCCGTCCTCCGGATAACCACCCGAGATCGTCGTCATGAACACCGCCGAAGGCAGGGCAAGCGAGGTGTTGGAGGTGAACTTCTTCGACGGCATCATTTTGCCGCGCGCAACCCCGGCCTGGTCGGGCGTGATGCATTCGATGTCTTCGATGCCGCGCCATTCCAGCCAGGCGCTGACTTCCTTCCAGTTCTTGACGCCACGTTGGTTTTTCACGAAGGCAGGCGTGCGGGCGCGTCCTCCGCGGCTCGACGGACGGACTTCCTTTTTTGCAGGCGGCATCAATCACCAGATTTGTTGCAGATTGTGGAGTATAGCCGTTGCCGGCGACCAAAGGGAAGGGGAGCCGGCTGGCGTGCGCCTCGATTACCGGGGGAACACAACGACTTCCGGATAAAAACATCCTGGTCTAGGGTCGGCGTCCCGCAACGCCGCAATTGAAGACGCCGAATGCAACACAGCCGCAAACTGACGACGATCGGCTTCGACGCCGACGACACGCTGTGGCAGAACGAACAGTTCTTCCGCATGACCGAGAAGCGCTTTGCCGCGCTGCTCGCCGACCACGCCGAGGAGGACTGGATTTCGGCAAGATTGCTGGAGGTCGAGAAGCGCAACCTCGCGGTCTACGGCTTCGGCATCAAGGGATTTACGCTGTCAATGATCGAGACGGCGATCGAGGTCACCGAAGGCCACGTGCCTGCCTCAACCATTGCCGAAATTCTCGCCGCGGGCCGCGAGATGCTCAGCCATCCGATCGAGCCGCTTCCCTATGCGCGCGAGACCGTGGAAAAGCTGGCCGGCGCCTACCGCCTGGTGCTGATCACCAAGGGCGACCTCTTCGACCAGGAACGCAAGCTCGCGCAATCCGGACTGGGCGAGCTGTTCCATGCGGTCGAAATCGTCAGCGACAAGAGCGCTGCCACCTATAGCCGGATCTTCAGCCGCTACGGCGATGGCCCGGAAAAGGGCATGATGGTCGGCAACTCGCTCAAATCGGACGTGGTGCCGGCAATCGAAGCCGGCAGTTGGGGCATCCACGTGCCGCATGAACTGACCTGGGTGCTGGAGCATGTCGAGCCGCCGGTCTCAGCACCGCGCTTTCGCCAGATAGCCAATCTCGGTGAACTGCCGGGCCTGATCGAGCGTATCGGCGAGATTGATTGATCAGGTCTGCAGTCGACGCGTCGCGGTAGAGGTCAGTTGCGGCCGAGCCCGACCAGCCGGTCGATCACCGGCTGCAGCCGTTCGGTGGTGATCGGCTTGACGACCACCGCATCGATGACGCTCGACAGGCCCAGGGTCTCCGGAGTGCCGGTCTTGACTGAGAGCAGGATCACCAACGGAAGCGATTTGCCTGACGCCCTTCGCAGCGCATCGATGCCCGACAGCAAGGCGTCGCAGTCACCGTTCTCCGCTCCGCCGTCGAGAACGACAGTGCCGGGAATCAGCGCGTGCAAGGCCTTTGCCGCGGTTTCGGGAGTTTCCGAGATCGGTTTGAGGCCGGACCGCTCAACGATCTTTGAAACCACGACCCGGTTGATCGGTGATTTTCCGACCACCAGCACCCGCGAGAAATCTGGGAGCATCCGCGTCTCCACGCCCCGGCTAACGAACGCCGCCTGCTTTGCAGTCTCGATTTCGCGATTCGCTGGGCACATGGCGGGGCAGGCCGTTGTTCAGTGTTTCAATGCAGGGTTGAAACTTGAGAGGTAATTGGCGTGAGATCGCTGCTCATGTCAAGCTGAAATGGCATATCAGGAGAATATCGCAAGAAACATTAAAATTAAAATTAAGTGCTTTTCTTTGCCGCCGCTCGAAAGGAGAAGTCGCCATTACAACTGGGCAGGCTTCAGCGAAGTTTGGCTGTGCAGCGCGAACGCATCAACTCGCAGCCGTAGCCGGATTGAAGCAGGTTGGATGAAGGCGAGGCAAGTCTGTCGCGAGCTTGTCGCATCGCCTCGCTGGACTATCCTTCCTCGTTGGCTAAGCACGTCTCTTTGAGCGACGGGAGATGACAATGGAACTCGTGACTCATAAGAAATTTAAAAACGGCCGGTTGATGCCATGGGGAAAGGGTACGGTCGTTACCGGCGCAAAGGGGTTTGTCTACCTTTCCGGAAATACCGCGACGGCCGAGGACTACGATCCGATCGGCAAAAGCGGCGGCGGCGCCATTGGCGACGCGGCAGCACAGTGGCGCGCAGTTCTCACCAACATCAAATCAGATCTGGAGGAGCTTGGCAGCGCGCTCGAGCATCTCATCCGGCTGACCTTCTTTGTTAAGGGGCCATTTCCCGATGGCGGCGTTCTGAGCTCCCCCAATTTCCGCTTGGACGTCTTGGACGAATTCTTTGCGGTGCACTGCCCGAAGCACTGCAGCTACAACAACCCGCCGCCCTCGGAAGTTATTGGAGTTGCAGCGCTTGCTCAGTCTGATCTTGTCATTGAAATCGTTGCATTAGCAGCTCTGCCGGACTAGGCAGAGCCGCAGCCTGCGAGGTGCGATAGCATGCGTTCAAAAAGGCGCGGTGCGGTAGAATTCATTAGTCGTGGCTCCGCTGTGTGACGATGACCGGGATCAGCAGATCGCCCCAGTTGCCATCGCCGCCATGGTGACGTGCCGAGCGCACCAGTTCGACCGAGACGCCGGCCTCGACCGCCTTCATCACCGACTGATTGAGCCTGTGCAGATCGTTCGCCAACATGCGAATGGTCGCCTGCTGGTCGACATTCATGCTGGTGGCTTGCTCTTCGGCCCGTTCCTTGACGCGGCTTATCGATGCCATTGGTCTTCTCCTTGTGTTGTCATGCCCGTTTGGGCGTTCCCTCTGTTTGTCTGCTATTCCGCTATTCCGCTGCCGGCCTGAATTGGGCGTGCTCGGTCGATCCATGCATGGCCGTGGTCGAAGACTGGCCACCGGTGATCGCCATCGAGACAGTGTCGAAATAGCCGGTGCCGACCTCGCGTTGGTGCTTGGTGGCGGTGTAGCCATTGGCTTCCGCGGCGAATTCCGCCTGCTGCAGTTCCGAATAGGCCGCCATCTGCCGCTCCTTGTAGCCGCGGGCGAGCTCGAACATGCCGAAGTTGAGCTGGTGGAAACCGGCCAGCGTAATGAACTGGAACTTGTAACCCATGGCGCCGAGTTCCTTCTGGAACTTCGCAATCGTCGCGTCGTCGAGATTCTTCTTCCAGTTGAAAGACGGCGAGCAATTATAGGCAAGCAGCTTGCCGGGATGGTGCTTGCGCACACCCTCGGCAAACGTCCTGGCCTGCGCCAGATCGGGCTTGGAAGTCTCGCACCAGATCAGGTCCGCATAGGGCGCGTAGGCGACGGCGCGGGCGATGCAGGGCTCGATGCCATTGCTGACACGATAGAAGCCCTCCGCGGTGCGGCCGGCGCCATAATCGACGAAGGGCTGGTCGCGCTCATCGATGTCGGAGGTCAAGAGCTGTGCCGCTTCCGCATCGGTGCGGGCCACGACCAGCGTCGGCGTGCCCATGACGTCGGCGGCAAGCCGCGCAGCGTTGAGGTTGCGGATGTGTGCAGCGGTCGGGATCAGCACCTTGCCGCCGAGGTGGCCGCATTTCTTCTCCGAAGCCAGCTGGTCCTCGTAATGGACGCCGGCCGCACCCGCCTCGATGAATGCCTTCATGATCTCGAAGGCGTTGAGCGGCCCGCCGAAGCCGGCTTCGGCATCGGCGACGATCGGCGCGAACCAGGTGTCGACCGACAGCCCCTTGCCTTCGGAAGTCTCGATCTGGTCGGCGCGCTGCAAGGTGCGGTTTATGCGCTTGACCAGTTCGGGCGCCGCATTTGCGGGATAAAGCGACTGGTCCGGGTACATGGCGGAAGCGGTGTTGGCATCGGCGGCGACCTGCCATCCCGACAGATAGATCGCTTTCAGCCCGGCCCGCACCTGCTGCATTGCCTGGTTGCCCGACATGGCACCGAGCGCGTTGACGAAATCCTCTTCATGGATGAGCTGCCACAGCCGGTTTGCCCCCATTTCGGCGAGGCTCTGCCGAATCTGCACCGAGCCGCGCAGCCGTCTCACGTCCTCTGGCGAATACGGCCGTTCGATGCCATCGAAGCGCCCTTGGGGCGCCGACGGGACAAGGTTGTAAAAATCGGTCATTGGTCACTCCAGGCTGGCTTTAATGCCGGTTTCGGAAACGCCGTACAGAAGGAATATGTGCGCCGTGTGCGTGACATCATTTACATGTCGGCACTAGGCAAGCGAGACAAACTCCGAAATTGGCCATGAAATAAGAGAAAACCTGTGTTGTGTTTGACTGATGAGAGCTGTAAATTTGTCATGATTGTAAACGCCGCCATGCCATCAGCGGATGTAAAATTCTTGTCAAGGACAGTCGATTGGCCGACCATAAAATCTTTGCCGGGCCGCGCATTCGTCGCATCCGCAACGCCAAGGGCCTGACCCAGACGGCGATGGCCGAAGGGCTCGGCATCTCGCCGTCCTATCTCAATCTCATCGAGCGCAACCAACGGCCGTTGACGGTGCAACTGATCCTGAGACTGGCGTCCGTCTACAAGGTCGACCCACATGAATTGCAGGGCGAGGCGAGGGGTTCGGTCGCCGATTTGAAGGAAGTGTTTTCAGATCCGTTGCTGGCCGGCGAACTGCCAGGCGACCAGGAACTCATCGAGCTTGCCGAGGCGGCGCCCAACGCTTCCGCCGCTGTGATAAAGCTGTTTCGCGCCTATCGCGAGCAGGCCGCGCGGCTATCCGATCTCAACGAGCTGCTCGCGCGTGAGGGCAAAGCCACCGCACTCTCCGGCGCCCGGCTGCCGATCGACGAGGTGCATGAGATTTTCGAACGCCGGCCGAACCATTTTACCGCGCTCGAAGAGGAAGCCGAGGCATTCACGTCGGTGCTCGATCCCGGCGACGATCTGTTCAGTGCGTTGAAGGCTTGGCTGCGGCGTGAATTCGGCGTCGTCGTCAAGGTACTGCCGGTCGCCACCATGCCCAACTGGCGCCGTCGCTATGACCGTCACTCGCAGCGCCTGTTCCTGTCCGAGCGCCTGTCGCCATTCGATCAGCTGCGCGAGGTGGCTATGGAGGCCTGCCTGATCCGCATGAGCGTTGCTGTCGCTGTCGAGATCCAGGCGCTGAAGCTGGCCACGGACGAAGCCCGCCGGCTCGCCCGTTTCGAGCTCGGCCGCTATGCCGCGCACGCGCTGATGATGCCGTATCAGCCTTTTCACGCCGCTGCGGTCCGCGCCCGCTATGACATCGACATGTTGCGGTCGCGCTTCGGCGTTTCCTTCGAGCAAGCGGCGAACCGGCTGACCACGCTGCAGCGGCCGGGTGCGTCGGGCGTGCCATTCTTCATGCTCGAGGTCGACAGTGCCGGCAATCGCTTCCGCAAGGCGGGCAGCCACGGCTTTCCGCAAAGCCGCTTCGGCGGCGGCTGTCCGAAGCTGCCGGTCCATACCACCTTCGGCCAACCCGGCCAGATCCTGGTCGAGGCCGTGGAAATGCCAGATGGTGCGGCGTTCCTCTGCATCGCCCGCACGCTCGAAGGCCCGCAGGGCTCGTTTGCCGAGCGACCGCGCCGCACAGCGCTGCTGCTCGGCTGCGACATCGGTTTTCGCGATGAGATCGTCTATGGAGCAGCGTTGCCGGGGCCGGCCGCCATCGGCAAGGCCGGACAGAACGCCGCTGTGTCGGCTACGCCGGTCGGCGCTGCCTGCCGGCTGTGTGAACGCATCGGCTGCCTCGCCCGCGCCGAGCCACCGGTGACACGCCCGCTCGGCCTCGACGAAATGGTGACGGGACTGTCGGCGTTCGATTTTCAGTGACGGCAAATCAGAGTTGCCGGGGATCGTGCCGCGGGCGCATTCTATCGGCTACCGCTGCCTATCAGAACGTCCATTTCAATCGTCAGCGGCTCTCCAGGGCTCGGCGACGCTAGCCCGCGCCAGACCTCCTCGCGCACGATGTGCTTCATATCCGGAGGCAGTTGGACATACTCCTGACCGCTCAATGTTGCGCCCTTGGCAATGCCGCTGAAATAGTCGTCGAAGGACGAGAACTTGATGGGCCGCGTTTCGAGCTGGACGTCAATCTTTCGAAACCCGGCGCGATAGAGCAAATCATGCAAGCACGTCGCGTCGGGGATGGAAAAGAAGCGATTTAGCTTTTCAGCTTTCTCAGGGGCATAGCGGGCGATTACCGCACCTATTCTGGCGAACAACGAACGCTCTGGCGTCGTTGTCACGCTAACTGCAGTCCAGCCGTTGGGGCGCAGAACCCGGCGAAATTCCGAAAGCGCTCCAAGCTGGTCCGAGAAGAACATGAGCCCAAGCTGACAGGTCACTGCGTCGAACCGACGGTCCTCATAAGGAAGCGCGTGAGCGTCGAACGTAGCGAGGGTGATTGGCTGGTCTTTCAAATTGCGTTTGGCGGATTCGAGCATGGCCGGCGAGATGTCGCCGCCAATCACGGCGCCGGAAGGGCCTACAATGATGGCAGCGGCTTGCGCTGCCGCTCCGGTGCCCGTTGCGACGTCGAGCACGCGATGGCCAGGCGCAATCCGTGCTGCCTTCAGCAAGGACGGGATAAACGAGTTCGTCGCACGGGCGAACAACTCGTCATAGCCAATCGCCGCCGTTTTGTAGAATGGCTCATCCATGGGGGCGCCCTATACATTTGCACCGTACGTCGAGCATGGGGCGTCTGTCGATGATCGGGCATCTCTGTGCACCTGTCGGTGCGCCAAATGGAACACGATGCTGGATCACTCCCCATCCCCGTCTTTGCGTTACGCGATTAAGGCACGTTTCTGTCGTCCGCTTTGCATCGTGCCGCCTCGAAACCGCCGACAGTCGTAATCATGACCGACATATCATCACCGCAGATCGCCGTTTCGCCTCCGCGAAATGAGGAGCGTATCGGTTTCCTGCTGGTGTTCCTGTCGGCGCTGATGTGGAGCCTCGGCGGTACCATTGCCCGTTTCATCGATGCCGGCGACAGCTGGACGGTGGTGTTCTGGCGCTCGGTCTGGGCCGCCGCCTTCCTGCTCTGCTTCATGGTCTGGCGCGACGGCTGGCGTGGCACGCTGAAGCTGTTTCGCGGCATGGGCCTGGCCGGCCTTGCGGTGGCGTTTTGTTTCGCCACGGCGTCGACCTCTTTCGTCGTGGCGCTTGCATATACCACCGTCGCCAACATCCTGTTGATGCAGGCCGGTGTGCCGCTTCTGGCGGCGTTGTTTGCCTGGGCGCTGTTTCGCGAGCGGGTGGCCGTGGCGACCTGGCTGGCGATCGCCGCCGTCATTGCTGGCGTCGCCGTCATGGTCTCGGAATCGCTCGATGGCGCCGTATCGCCGATCGGCGATGGGCTGGCGCTGCTCATTGCCGTTATGTTCTCGATCGCAACCGTCATCACGCGCCGCTTTGCCCATGTGCGCATGACTCCGGCGACGTGCCTCGGGACGATGCTGGCGGCCGCCTTCGCGGCATCGCAGGCGTCGGCACTGGGCGTTTCCAGCCACGATATGGGCTTCCTTTTTGCCTTCGGCGTGGTCAATCTGGGGCTCGGCCTCGCCTTCTTCGCCACCGGCGCCCGGCTTGTTCCGGCGGCCGTGGCGGCGCTGCTCGGCACGTTCGAGCCGATCCTAGGCCCGATCTGGGTCTGGCTCATTCATTCCGAGGTGCCGTCGGCGCGTACCATCGTCGGCGGTGCGGTCGTCGTCACGGCGCTCCTCGTCCATATCGGGCTCGAATTCAAGCGCCAGGCGCGGCCGCAGCGGGCGGGCGTCACCGGTGTGCCTTCGCCTAATTGATGCAGCGCGCGCGCCAAAGCGAGATGGACCATTGACAATGTCGCAGCCGCGCGGGCAGGCTGCGATCACGGCAACAACAAGACAGGCGTATCTTGCCAAGTCTCCATGCCGGCTGCATCGAGGCCGGACAACATCGTCGTCTCCCTGCGCGCGCCGTAGCGAAAGCTTCTGACGGCGCCGCAACACCACCAACGCCACGCCAAGTCTTCACTGTCGCCTCGTCGCCGAACCATAATGGCGCCGGCAATTCGCGCTTGTGGCCTGCCTGCAAGCTCAATACCCTGAAGCAAATGCCCAGCCGGGCGCACGCCGCGACGAGCTGGCGACGGAACACTCATCGAAGGAGAATAGCATGACCCGCAAAGCGCTCTGGCTTTCGGCGACTTCGGCGTTTCTGGCAGTTTTTACCTTGGGCGTGCATGCCGAGGACCGTGTCGTCAATGTCTTCAACTGGTCGGACTATATCGACAGTTCGATCATCGACGACTTCACCAAGGAAACCGGCATCAAGGTCGTCTACGACACCTATGATTCCAACGAAATTCTCGAAACCAAGCTGCTTGCCGGTGGTAGCGGCTACGATGTCGTGGTGCCGACGGCAAGCCCGTTCCTGGCCCGTCAAATCCAGGCCGGGGTATATCAGAAGCTGGACAAGTCAAAGCTGCCCAACCTTTCCAATATGTGGAACGTGGTGATGGAGCGGGTTGCGAAGTTCGACCCCGGCAACGAATACTCGGTCAACTACATGTGGGGGACCACAGGCATTGGCTACAACACCGAGAAAGTGAAGGAAGCCCTCGGCGTCGACAAGATCGACAGCTGGGATGCGGTCCTGAAGCCGGAGAATATCGCCAAGCTCGCCAATTGTGGCGTGTACTTCCTGGATTCGCCTACAGACATTTTTCCGACTGTGCTGAACTATCTTGGCCTCAAGCCTGACTCGACCTCTCCTGACGACCTTGCCAAGGCCACAGAACTCATGCTGAGCATCCGGCCTTCTATCCGCAAATTCCATTCGTCGGAATACATCAACGCGCTCGCCAATGGCGACATCTGCGTGGCTGTCGGATTTTCGGGGGATCTCTTCCAGGCCCGCGACCGTGCGGCGGAAGCGAAAAAGGGGGTCGACATCGCCTACACGATTCCAAAGGAAGGTGCGGAAATGTGGTTCGACGAAATGGCGATCCCGGCCGATGCACCGCATGTCGCCGAGGCACACGAATTTCTGAACTACATGATGAGACCAGAAGTTATTGCCAAATCCACCAACTTTGTCTTCTACGCCAATGGCAACAAGGCCTCTCAGCCGCTCGTCAGCAAGGAGATCCTTGATGACCCGGGCATTTATCCGGATGACTCGACGCTGGCCAAGCTGTTCACTGTCGGTCCATATGACCCCAAGACGCAACGTCTCGTCACCAGATCGTGGACCAAGGTCATCACGGGACAATAGTGATCTGACGCGACCCCGGTGGCTGACTGCCGGGGTCGTTTTTCAGGGGCAGAATCAGGCACGGAGTGGGACATGAAATCGCTTGGCAGCATCCGCAGGGATTTCGCGCCATGGAACGATCCGAATGCCAAGCCATACATCCAGTTCGACAACGTCACCAAGAAGTTCGGCGACTTCACTGCCGTCAACAATCTGTCGCTGACCATCTTCGAACGCGAATTCTTTGCCCTGCTCGGGGCCTCGGGCTGCGGGAAATCGACGCTGCTCAGGATGCTTGCCGGCTTTGAGGAACCGACCGCCGGCCGTATCCTGCTCGATGGCCAGGATCTGCGCGGCATCCCGCCATATCGGCGGCCGGTCAACATGATGTTCCAGTCCTACGCCTTGTTTCCGCACATGACGGTCGAGAACAACATCGCGTTCGGCCTCAAGCAGGAAGGCATGGCCAAGGCCGATATCGACAAGCGCGTCGCCGACATGCTGAAGCTGGTCAAGCTCGAGCAGTTCGCCAAACGCAAGCCGCACCAATTGTCGGGCGGCCAGCGCCAGCGTGTCGCACTGGCCCGCTCGGTGGCCAAGCGGCCGAAAGTCCTGCTGCTCGATGAGCCGCTTGGCGCGCTGGACAAGAAGCTGCGCGAGGAAACGCAGTTCGAGCTGATGGACCTGCAGCAGAACCTTGGCCTCACCTTCGTCGTCGTCACCCATGACCAGGAAGAGGCGATGACGATGGCCGACCGCATCGCCATCATCGACAAGGGCGAGGTGATGCAGGTGGCGACGCCGGCCGAGGTCTACGAGGCGCCGGGTTCCCGCTTCGTCGCCGGCTTCGTCGGCAATGTGAATATGTTCGACGGCAAGATCGCGGCTGGCGAGGCCGGCAGCGCAAGCATCGACGCCGGCAACGGCATCACCATCCGCACCGAAAATGCCGGCCGTGCCGCCGCCGGAACGTCCGTTACCTTTGCTATCAGGCCGGAGAAGATCAAGGTTTCCTCCACGAAACCGGCGGGTGCCGTCAACGCCATCGAGGGCGAGGTCTACGACATCGCCTATCTCGGTGACATGACCATCTATCACGTCAGGCTGGATGACGGTCAGGTGGTGCGGGCGAGTACCATGAACGCGGCACGCATCACCGAGGATCCGCTGACCTGGAACGACCGCGCCTGGGTTTCCTTCCGACCCGACGCCGGCGTCGTGCTGACACGGTAGGGACTGATCATGTCCGCTGTCACCGCCGCAACAAGCTCCTCGGCAAGCGCTGCCGGCAAATCCGCCTTGGCCAGGCTGGGAGCGGCTTTGGTTAGCCGTCTCGTCATCATCATCCCCTACCTTTGGCTGCTGTTCTTCTTTCTCGTCCCCTTTATCATCGTCTTTAAGATTTCGCTGTCGCAGACCGCGATAGCCATGCCGCCCTACACGCCGGTGCTCGATTTCCGCGACGGCGTTTCCGGGGTTGTCGCGTGGTTTGGCGCGCTCAATTTTGACAACTACATCTGGCTGACGCAGGACGCGCTCTACTTCAACGCCTATGTGACGAGCGTCATCGTCGCCGCCATCTCGACGGTCCTGACGTTGGTGATCGGCTATCCCATCGCCTATGGCATGGCACGCGCTCCGGCGACGATCCGCCCGACCTTGCTGATGCTGGTGATCCTGCCGTTCTGGACCTCGTTCCTGATCCGTGTCTACGCCTGGATAGGCATTCTCAAGCCCGAGGGCCTGCTCAACGAGTTGCTGCTCGCCACTGGCATCATCAGCCATCGGCTGATCATCCTCAACACCTACACGGCGATCTTCATTGGCATCGTCTACTCCTATCTGCCGTTCATGGTCCTGCCGCTCTATTCGGCATTGGAGAAGATGGACAATTCGCTGATCGAGGCCGCCAAGGATCTCGGCTGCCCGCCGACCAGCGCCTTCTGGAAGATCACCTTCCCGCTGTCGCTGCCCGGCGTCATCGCCGGCTGCCTGCTGGTGTTCATTCCCGCCGTCGGCGAGTTCGTCATCCCCGATCTGCTCGGCGGCTCGCAGACACTGATGATCGGCAGGACGCTGTGGAGCGAATTCTTCGGCAACCGCGACTGGCCGGTGTCGTCTGCCGTTGCCGTCATCTTGCTGCTGCTGCTGATCGTGCCGATCATGCTCTTCCAGCGAGCCCAGGCGCGTGCCCAGGAGCAGGACCTATGAACGCTACCTGGAGCCGCTTCAACATCGTTTCGATCGTGCTCGGCTTTGCCTTTCTCTACCTGCCGATCGTCCTGCTCGTCGTGTTCTCTTTCAACGAGTCGAAGCTGGTCACCGTCTGGGGCGGCTTCTCGACGAAATGGTACGTGTCGCTGTTCCACAATCAGGGTCTGATGGACGCCACCTGGGTGACGGCGCGCGTCGGCGTCATCTCGGCCACCGTGGCGACCGTGCTCGGCACTCTGGCGGCGCTCACCCTGACGCGCTACACGCGCTTTCGCGGCCGGCTGCTGTTTTCCGGCATGGTGTTTGCGCCGCTGGTCATGCCGGAAGTCATCACCGGCCTGTCGCTATTGCTGCTCTTCGTCGCTGTCGGCTTCGACCGCGGCTTTCTCACGGTGACGCTTGCCCACACCACGCTGACCATGTGCTTCGTCGCTGTGGTGGTCCAATCGCGCCTGATCACGTTCGATCGTTCGCTGGAAGAAGCCGCGATGGATCTCGGT
Organism: Mesorhizobium sp. M0960; assembly: GCF_040319055.1. Taxonomy (NCBI): domain Bacteria; kingdom Pseudomonadati; phylum Pseudomonadota; class Alphaproteobacteria; order Hyphomicrobiales; family Phyllobacteriaceae; genus Mesorhizobium; species Mesorhizobium sp. M0960. Next base: position 27,537 of record NZ_JAMYNN010000025.1, read on the forward strand.
GCGCCGCCGGTAAGGACCTTCTTCCAGATCACGCTGCCGGTCATCATGCCGGCGATCGTCTCTGGCTGGATGCTGGCCTTCACGCTCTCGCTCGACGACCTGGTTATTGCCAGCTTCACCTCGGGGCCCGGCGCCACGACGCTGCCGATGAAGATCTACAGCCAGGTCCGCCTTGGCGTGACGCCGGAAATCAACGCGGCGTGCACCATTCTGATCGCGGTCGTCGCAGTTGGCGTGATCATCGCTTCGCTCGCAAACAAACGCCGCGAGGTGCAGCGCCAGCGCGACGAGCAGGCGGCGCAGCGAGGTTGAGTTCCTGCTGCTTACTCGCCTGAAACACCGCGACTTATCGGCGAGATGAACGGCGTGCTCCAGGTGCCGCCGACGAAGAACGACGACTGCTTGGGCGCTTGGCCGTTCGTCTGCGTGGCAGCCTGGCTCGGCTGGACGATGCCGCCGGACAGCGCCAGCCCGCGTCCGGCATAGGATGCGATGCCGGAAAGCCAGATCTTGTATTGCGCGGAATTCACCTCGGCCTTGTCGATGCGCGCCACGCCGTTCGAAACGCTCGCCTTGAGCTCGGCCCCGTCGATCGGCAGCGTTCCGTCCGAGACGTCGTCAAGCGCAAAGAATCCACCCTGTTCGGTGTGCTTGAGGAACGCCGGCAGATTAAGCCGGCTCAGCGCACCCGCGCCGAAGGTCGCGGACAGCGAGCCATTGGCGTTTTCGAAAATGGAGTCCCAGGTTCTGCCCGGCCCCTTGAGGATGACCGAAACGGTTCCGGTGCCGATCGGCACCAGCCGCGTCATCCCGGCCGCGGTGCCGAAAGCGCCGCCGTCGATGTCGGAAGCAAGCAGCCGGATCTCGACTTCCGTGCCGGCGGGCTTGCGGTCGAAACGGACGCTGCTTTGGACGTTGCCGCCAAAGGCGGATGCATCGGAGATGTCGAAGACGGCGAGGCCGTTCTTGACCTGGGCGGTGGCGGCGACGTCGGCAAGCTGGATTGCACCTGCCGTGGCATGCGCGGCGGACAGCCTGAGATCGAGATTGATCCGGTCGGCGAAGCTTGTGTCGATCTCGCCCGGGCCGGCGGCGCCGGCGGATGGTACGGGGGTAAAGGCGGAGAGAAACGATCTGAGGTCGAGCGTATCGAAGGCAAGTGTGCCGGAGATCACCGGCAGTGCCTCGCCGTAGGTGAAGTCCAGCGCGCCCATTCCGGGGTTGTTGTCGAGGGTCAGGGCCGTATTTTCGAATTTGATGCGCCCGGCCGTCGCCGTGATCTTGCTTGAAACCGAGATCGAGCCGATTGCCGCACCGGGCGCGATGCCGGCCTGCGACCATTCGAGCACGCGTCGCAGCGAAGGTGCGGCAAATTTTGCCTGGCCGTCGAAATAGCCGTTCTCCGACATGCTGGCCAGCCCGTCGAAGGAAAAGCTGGCCGGCGCCGCCTTGAAGGAAAGCGTGACCGGTGCTGCGCCGCCGCCAAACAGCACAAGCGGGTTCGGCGATGCGGCGTCGACGGAAACGCTTTCGCCGCGCCATATCCCGGTCGCCGACAGCGTCGCATTGCTGTTCATCGCGGCCCAATTCGCCTGGCCGCTCAGGCTGCTCAATATCTCCTGGTCCTTGCCGCCGATGGCGGCGACCACGCGGCCATCCCTGAACTCGACTGTGCCGAACGGATCTGCCGGCAGCTTGCCGAGATCCGGCTTGGCGGGATTTGTGTTGATCACCGCGCGGGCAGCATCGATCGAACGCGTAATGCGCCCGCCGCTCGGAATCGCAGGCAGGAAAAACCCGCTCGCGGTACGCTGAACCCTGATCGTCGGTCGCACCAGCCGCGCCGTCGAAAACACCACGTCGCCACGCAGCGCCGCCATGGCCGAGAGGTCGACCTCGACCCGTTCGGCCTCGATCACAGGCGGTGCATCCGTCTCTGTCCATTGCGACAGCGTCACGTCGCTCAGGATCGCCCGGAAATTCGGCCAGACCTCGATGCGCGGCGCGCCGTCGATGGTGACCCTGAAACCGCTCCAGGCGCTCATTTCCCACGCGATGCGGTCACGCACGATACGGGTCGAGGCGATCAACGGCAAGGCTGCAACGACCAGCGCGACGACGGTGACGGCTGCGCCGATCGCCCATATTCCGCGTCGGATCAAAGGTGATGGCATATCGCCCCGTATGCTTCCATTCCGACAAAATCGCCCGACGGGTGTAACCGACGGCTGACGCATTTCAAGTCTTTATGGCCCGGCGATGGCATTTGCGCACACCCTGACCGGCGCGGTCCAACAAAATCTTGCTCTGCTGCATCGCGATATGCATAAGCGATGCAGCCTGCGGAGGAACAATGATGGCCGACGACGCACCGCTCTGGATGCCGACGCAAGAGCAGATCGACGCAGCGCCGATGACCGCCTTCATGAACGCCGCGGCGAGCAGGGCCGGCAAGGCTTTCTCCTCCTATGCCGACCTGCATCGCTGGTCGATCGATGACCGCGAGACCTTCTGGAGCCTGGTCTGGGACTTTTACGGCATCGTCGGCGACAAGGGCGAACGCGTGCTGGTCGATGGCGACAAGATGCCCGGCGCGACCTTCTTCCCTGACGCGAAGCTGAACTTCGCCGAGAATCTTCTGAAGAAAACCGGGCTTGGCGACGCAGTCGTCTTTCGCGGCGAGGACAAGGTCGAGCGGCGGCTGTCCTGGAACGAGCTGCATGCGCTGACCTCGCGCCTGCAACAGCTCTTCCTGTCGCTCAAGGTGAAGAAGGGCGACCGCATCGCCGCGATGATGCCGAACATGCCGGAGACCGTTGCGGCGATGCTGGCTGCCGCCTCGATCGGCGCCGTCTGGTCGTCCTGCTCCCCAGATTTCGGCGAGCAGGGTGTTCTCGACCGGTTCGGCCAGATCGAGCCTGTCGTCTTCATCGCGCCGGACGGCTACTGGTACAATGGCAAGGCGATCGAAGTCGCCGACAAGATCGCGGCTGTGGTGGCGAAGCTCGCCACCGTGCGCAAAGTCCTGATCGTCGATTATCTCGGCACGTCGACCGACGTCGCGGCAACCATCGGCAAGGCGGCTGCGCTGGAGGAGGCGCTGTCACCCTTTGCCGCCAGGCCTGTCAGTTACGAAAGGCTGCCGTTTTCGCATCCGCTCTACATCCTGTTTTCGTCAGGCACGACCGGCATCCCCAAATGCATCGTCCATTCAGCCGGCGGAACGCTGATCCAGCACGTCAAGGAAGAGCGGCTGCATGCCGGCCTGCTCGACGGCGATCGCTTCTTCTATTTCACCACCTGCGGCTGGATGATGTGGAACTGGCTGGTGTCGGGCCTCGCGTCGGGCGCCACCTTGCTGCTCTATGACGGCTCGCCTTTCTACCCGGACGGCAATGCGCTGTTCGACTTCGCCGATGCCGAGAAGATGACCTACTTCGGCACCTCGGCCAAATTCATCGATTCCGTGCGCAAGGCCGGCCTGAAGCCGATCCACACGCATGATCTTTCCAGTGTGCGCACCATCTCCTCGACCGGCTCGCCGCTGTCGCCGGAAGATTTCCGTTTCGTCTATGAAGGCATCAAGAAGGACGTGCATCTCGCCTCGATCTCCGGCGGCACCGATATCGTCTCCTGCTTCGTGCTCGGCGTGCCGATCGAACCGGTATGGCCCGGCGAGATCCAGGGACCCGGCCTCGGCCTTGCCGTCGACGTCTGGGACGATGATGGCCGTCCGCTTCGCCAGGAGAAGGGGGAGCTCGTCTGCACCAAGCCGTTTCCGGCAATGCCGATCGGCTTCTGGAACGACCCTGACGGCAAGAAATACGAGGCCGCCTATTTCGAGCGCTTCGACAATGTCTGGTGCCACGGCGATTTCGCCGAATGGACCGCCCATGGCGGGCTGATCATCCATGGCCGTTCCGACGCCACGCTCAATCCGGGCGGTGTCAGGATCGGCACGGCGGAAATCTACAATCAGGTCGAGCAGATGCCGGAAATCCTCGAAGCGCTATGCATCGGCCAGGATTTCGACAATGACGTGCGTGTCGTGCTGTTCGTGCGGCTGGCTGCCGGCGTCGAGCTCGATGCCGAGCTGGAAAAACGCATCCGTGCGAAAATCCGCACCGGGGCGAGCCCGCGCCATGTGCCGGCCAAGATCGTCGCCGTCAGCGATATTCCGCGCACCAAATCGGGCAAGATCACCGAGCTCGCGGTCCGCGACATGGTGCATGGCCGCGCCATCAAGAACAAGGAAGCGCTCGCCAATCCCGAAGCGCTCGAGCTGTTCCGCAATCTGCCGCAGCTTGCCGACTAAGCATGAAGCCCGGGCTGGAACCGGGTCATGGTTAACGAAATGTCTCCGCGGAATTTACCTAGATTTCATGAGTGGTACACATTGGTAAATTTTCCGGCGTGCCGGTAAGGATTTGTTAAGGCCCGGCATCGATAGTCGTGCGTAACTTGAGGGAGAAATCCCGTTCCTCTTAGCCCCCAGAGGATCTGATTCGCTCAAGCCCCCGTTGTGACAGCAATTCTATCATTCAAGGCGTCCCATTGGACGCCTTTTTTCTTTGCGCAGCCATAGACCTAACCGGCCAGCACGCGGGTCGAGGGGAAGGCGACTTCGACCAGGGTTCCCTCGCCGGGCGTCGAGTTGATGGTGAACCGGGCACGGTTCGCTTCGACCATCGCCTTCGTCAGCGGCAGCCCGAGACCGGTGCCGTCGCCGCGGCCGCGCTTCAGCGCGTTGATCTGCTTGAACGGCTTCAGCGCCTGCTCGATCTCGGACTGGCTCATGCCGATGCCGGTATCGCGCACGCGCATGACGACGTCGCCGGAGAGCTCATAGGCGGTCGACACGATCACCTGGCCGCCGGCCTGCGTGTAGCGGACGGCGTTCGACAAGATGTTGAGCGCGATCTGCCGCACGCTGCGCAGATCGGCCACCACTTCCGGCAGTCGCGAGGCGAAGCTGGAGCGGATGATGACGCGTTCCCGGTTGGCTTGCGGCTGCATCATCGCCACGGTCTCGGCCAGCGTGTCGTTGAGCGACACCGCCTCATAAGCCATCTCCTGCTGACCGGCCTCGATTTTCGAAATGTCGAGCAGGTCGTTGACCAGATCGAGCACGTGGTTGCCCGAACGGTTGATGTCGCGCAGATAGTCGCGATAGCGGTCATTGGCCACCGGCCCGAATTTCTCGTCCACCATCAGCTCGGAAAAGCCGATGATGGCGTTGAGCGGCGTGCGGATCTCGTGGCTGATGCGGGCCAGGAAATCCGTCTTCTGCGACGAGGCGCGTTCGGCGACCGCGCGCGCCTGGGTCAGGTCCTCTTCGGCGCGCTTCCACTGGGTAATGTCGCGCACCACCGCGCAGAAGCCGCTGTCGTTGGGCAGTCTGCCGATGGTCATGAACAGTGGGATGAAGCGCCCCTGCGCCTCGCGTCCGATCACCTCGCGGCCATCGTTCATCACGCTTGCAACGCCGGGCTCCGACAGCCCCTCGAGATAGTCACGCGCCGCGCGCTGGCTTTCGATCGCAAACAGCGAGATGAACGGTTTGCCGGTCACCTCGTCGCTGTCGAAGCCGAACAGCGCTTCCGCCGGACGGCTAATTGAACGGATCGTTCCGTTACGGCCGATCAGCACGACGCCGTCGGTGGCGGTATCGATGATGGTGCGCATTTCGGCGATGCGCGCCTTGAGCTCGGAAACATCCGGCCGCGTTTGATCGTCGGCGGCGCCATGTGGAATGGCTGCTGCTTCGTCGTCGCCGGAACGGCGTACGACCAGCATCAGCGCCTTGCCGCTCCCCCAGGGGACGGAGCGTAAAATCGCGTCGATCGGAAATTCCTGACCGTCGCGCGTCTTCAGCCGTAGAGCGCGGTCGCTACCGTCCGAACTGCCGTCGTCGGCATAAGGATCGGCAAACAGCGCGCCGAGCCCGCCGGCCTCGTCCAAGGCATTGAGCGTCGCATAGCCGGTCAGGCCGAGGAATTCGTCGTTCGCGTAGTGCAGCTGGTCGCCGGAATGGATAAGCACCGGCACTGGCAGCTTGCCGAGGATCGAGGTATCCGGCCCCTTGTTGTCCTCTCCGGCAAACGTCGACGGCACGAAGCCGTCGCGTTTGAGCGGTGGTGCCAGCGGCCGCCCGATGGGCGGCACCTGGCCGGCAACGTCGGCTGCGGCTGTGCTGTCCTCGGACCAATCCTCGCTGTCCTCGGCGTCACGGAAATCTTCGGCCGTCATGCTGTCGTCGTCGCCATCCTGCGGCGCTTCGGCGACGATCGTTCGACGGTTCGTGCTGGGCTCAACGCCTTCCTGCGCTTCATCGCTGGGTTCGCGGTCGGCATAGTCGAGCAGCGATCCGGAAACAGGGCGTGTGACGGGTTCGCCGGCTTGCGCCTCTGCTGCCGTCTCGTCGGGTTGCTCGCCGTCGAGCCGGGCAAGATCGTTCTGGTCCTCGGCATCGGCCTCGGGCGGTTCGGCCGCCTCGCTTTCCGGACTTGGCGCCGGCATTTCACCCTTGTCCGTCGGACCGGCTTTTTTCAGCTTTGGTTCGTCGGCCTTGCCGGCTGCCTCAACTTTGGTCGCGGTCTCCGCAGCCGGCTTTGGCTTCTCGGCGCTGGGCTGTTCGTCTACCGGCTTTTCGGCCGGGGTGCTGTCCTTCTTGAGACGCTCGCCAATCTCGCGAAACGCGCTGCGTTCCAGCGTCGACAGGCCCTTGTCGTTGGCCGGCTGCCGGTGCTCGGCCAGCCGGATCACCTTGTCGGCAAAGCGCCGCTCGGGCTTTGGCACGATGGTCAACGCCGGCACTTCGCCCCGGAACGGATCGGCGGCTTTCGGTGTCTCGGGGGCAGGTTCAACGGCTTCGGGCCCGACCGCGGCAGGCTTCTCCTCGGCGACAAGGGCCATGCCGGCCGCGTCGGGATCGATCACCGCATCGCTGCTGCGGGCGACGCCGAAACCGCGAAAACCTTCGAAAACGCGGCTGCGGCTGTAAACCGGGAGCGCCGCCAGATCGACGGGTATCTTCAGATCGGTGCCGGCGACCGGCCACAGCACGGAGCGGCCGGACCAGGTGTCGCGCCGTTCGAGCAGGCCGGCGATCTCGCCTGAAGGATCGAGGCCGTAGGCGGCTGAAACGTCCTCGAAGCGGCGGCCGATCACGTCGGCTGCGGGCTTGCCGACGAGTTCGGCAAATTCCGGCGACAGGGCACTGAACCGGCCCTCTGCGTCGGTACGCCAGACGAAACGCATGGGCGCGGCCGTACGATCAATCGCGGGGCCGCGGCCTTGGGCCCGGGAAGCGGCTTTGATCGCTTGTGTGGCGCTTTCCTGCGGGGCGTCCAGACCGGCCGGCGAAGCGGCGGGGCTGGCTGGTGTCTCGGCTTCGCCGAACACACCTGCCCCGGGCGGGACCTGCGTGTCGTCGCCCGCATTGAAGTACCAATGGTCATGCTGCGTCGGCGTTTCGCCAGCCGTGTGCTGATTGTCGGCCCCCGAAACCTGCTTGGCTGTGTCGGCAGGCTCGTGCTCCGCCGATGCGGAGCTGCCTTCGATCGCCGCAAGGTCGATCTCCGCCGCGCCGGTGGTGGTGATTGGCGGCTCGGCGATTGGCTGCTCGTTGTCCTGGTCCGTTGGTTGGGGAAGACCGCTCGGCGCCGCTGCTGCCTCGCTGCCGGGTTCCGCGCCGGCGCGCTCGCCAACAGGGGCCTCGCCGTCAAGCCGGTCCTCGTCGATCACCACCAGCAGGTGCCGCTCGTCCGTCAGACGGGCAAGGCCCGCCGGATAGGAGCTGGATCCGCCCGGAACCAGGCGCTTGACGATGCGGTCGCTCTCATTCGCCACGTCGGCGACCAGCGCGGCCAGCGTCTCAGGCTGGATGCCGAGCGACGAAAAGCCGTCCGACGCGGCGTCGATATTGCCCTTGGCGTCGACAAAGGCGATGTAGTGGCCGTCTTCGGTAAAGCCACTGATGGCGCGATCGGCGATCTCGGCCGCACTGCGCGAGCCGGTCTGCGCCGCCGGCAGCGCCAGCATGACTGCTTCCTCGCCATCGGGCATGGTCACCGCGCTGGCCAGGAAACCGACCGCGCGGCTGGTCAGCCCGGTCGCCAGCCGGACCGTGATGGCACGGTCGCGGCCGATCTGCGGAAAACCGCTGGTTGCCATGATCTGGCGCCTGGCGATCAGCGGCAATCCTGCCGAAGCGCCGATGATGGCTCCGATGTCCGGATAGCCGAATACCGCTGCGCCGGGACCGTTGGCCCATATCACCTGCTCGAGATCCGCCGACAGAATGGCGATCGCGTCGCCGGCGGCGAAGCGCAGGCGGACCGCGTCGAGCACGGCAACATCGAGGAAGGAGTAGTTTTCAGCCGGCATGCGCTTGGCGACCCTCACAGAGCGGGCAATTTGCGGTTAACGCTTTGTTAATAAAAGCCGACGGCGCGAAGGTCCACAAGTCATAGCGTGCAACCAGCGGAATCTCTAGGCGCGTGGTTAACGTCGCGAAACAAATAATCAATGGTGCGATGCAACAAACATGTTGCAATGCACAAAATTTGCCTTTATATTGCCACGATAGATGAACGAGACGGCTTTCTGTCAAAGCCGCTGCCGCTGAAAAGGATGGAAAATGTCCAGGACCAAGACCGCCGACACGATCGAAAACGTTGAATTCCCAAGCTTCGACGCTTCCAAGGCCACCGATCAGATCCGCGCCTTCGCCGAAAAGGGCGTCGAGCAGTCGAAAGAGGCCTATGCCAAGCTGAAGACCGGCGCCGAGGAGACCCAGAAGGCTCTGGAGTCGACCTACGAGACCGCCAAGACCGTTTCCAGCGACCTGTCGCTCAAGACCATCGCCGCCCTGCGCGCCAATGCCGAGGCCGGCTTCTCGCATTTCGAAGCCCTGATTGGCGCCAAGTCGCTGTCGGAAGTCGTCGAGCTGCAGACTGCGTTCCTGCGCAAGCGCGTCGAAATGACCGTTGAGCAGGCCAAGGACTTCCAGGCGGTTGCTGCCAAGGCGGCTGAGGACGTATCCAAGCCGATCAAGAGCGCCTTCGAGAAGGCCGTGAAAGAAATTAAGATCGCCTAATATTTGCACACAGTTTGACGATGCATCAAAAGGTCGCATTTCGTCAGACAAATAGATGTGCGATATAGTGGTTTAAGCGAATACCCGGCGGGTGGAACCTCCTCCCTCTGCTCACCGGGATAACCAGCCAGCACCTCCTCCCGCTGGCTCGTAACAGGAAAAGGCCGGCACCTCCTCCCGCCGGCCTTTTCTTTGTCCGGCGAAAAATGACGCGATGCCGGAGCGATCTTTTGCTTTGCCAAAAGCCTTGAATTAAACTCCGATAGCCCGTATGGACGCATCGCCGAACGACAGAGCGGGTCCCGGAGAATGAACGTTCCGTCTGGATCTCGCTCGGGCAAGCGTGCCGTTGTAGCTCAGATGGTTAGAGCGCCGGATTGTGGATCCGGAGGTCGCTGGTTCGATCCCAGCCAACGGTACCATTCAGCTTTCAGCCAGGTTTCTGACCAATAGCGCCAAGCGATCTCTACGACCCTGGCGCGGTCACCTGCGATCCCGCCTGACGCGCACCGCGCAGGTGATCCACAAGGGCTCTCAGCTTCGGCGCGATATTCCGTCGGCTGGGAAAATAAAGATAGAAGCCCGCAAACGGCGGAAAATAGTCGTCGAGGATTGGCACAAGCTCGCCGCGGTCGATCCAGGGGCGGAATGTGTCCGCCATGCCGAACGTGATTCCGGCGCCTGCGACGGCCAGCCGGATCATCAGCCACATGTCGTTAGTGGTGATCTCGGGCGCAACCGCCACGTCGAACTCGCGCCCGTCCTCGCCAAACTCCCACCGATAGGGCGAAACTCCCGGCGCCGGCCGCCAGCCGATACAACGATGAGCCACAAGCTCGCGCGGATGGGCGGGTGCTCCGAACTTTTCGAGATAGCGCGGGGCGCAGACGGCCATCTGTCGCTGATCGCCCGATACCGGCACGGCAATCATGTCCTGCTCGATCACTTCGCCGAGCCTCACGCCCGCATCATAACCTTCGGCAACGATGTCGAATTCCTCGTCGGTGACCACGATATCCAGATGCACCTCGGGAAATCTTTCTGCAAAGGACGCCAGCAACGGCCCTGACAGAAACGTCTCCGCGATCGACGAAACCGCGATCCGCAGCCGGCCGCGTGGGCGGTCCAGAAACTCCGTGGTGGCTTCGATTGCCGCGTTCACGTCGGCGATCGCCGGTGCGACGCTCGCCAGCAGGCGCTCGCCCGCCTCGGTCAGATTTACGCTACGTGTCGTGCGCTGCAGCAATGCGATGCCAAGGCGCTGTTCAAGCCTGAGGACGCTCTGGCTGACCGCCGAGCGCGTCACGCCCAGCCGGTCTGCCGCAGCGCGGAAATTGCGTTCCTCGGCCACTGTGACGAAGACGGCAATTGCATTGAGATCGATGTCCATTGGTTAGCTAAACTTACCATCGAGGTTACCAGCGGGCGGGTTATCGCGACAATGCCATGGCTCTATCTCTGTCGCAATGGCAAGAAAGGCTTGATCCTCCCGATCAAGCCGATGCCGGATGACCAAGGAGATAACCCATGACATCACTGCCTTCCTCCTGGAACCTGGATGGAAAAGTCGCCCTCGTGACGGGCGCGGCACGCGGCATCGGCCGCTGCACGGCGGAGCTGCTGCGTGCCAGGGGTGCCGGGATCGTGGCAAGCGATCTCAGCGACACCGTACGTGAATTGGAAGCCGAGGATGTGGCAACCCTGGTCGGTGATGTCGCTGACGAGGCTCTGGCCAGACGCTCGGTCGAACTCGCGGCGAAGCGCTTCGGACGACTGGACATCGTCGTGAACAATGCCGGTCGCACGCTCAACAAACGTCTGACGGAGACCTCGGTCGACGACTATGACCGCATCCTGCAGATCAATGCGCGCGGCAGCTTCGTCACCGCCCGTGCCGCAGTGGAGTTGATGGCCGCCGGCGGTGGTGGCGCGATCGTCAACGTCTCATCGATCTCGGCGGTTGCGGCCTTCGAGACGCAGGCGGCCTATGCATCCTCCAAAGCCGCTGTCGCACAGCTGACCAAGGTGATCGCGATCGAATACGGGCGCATGGGCATTCGCTGCAACGCCGTTGCCCCTGGCGTGATCGAAACCGACATCATGGAAGGTGTGGTGGAGAATGGCCGGGAGATGCTGCGCAGCTTTGGCAACGCGCATCCGATCGGCCGGATCGGCCAGCCGCAAGAAGTTGCCGAGGCCATCGCCTTTCTTGCCTCGCCGGCGTCCAGCTTCATCACCGGGTCCCTGCTTCTGGTCGATGGCGGCTACACCGCCCAGTGACCCCAAATAAGGCTGGCGCACTGCGGGAGCTCACCCGCACGCCATCCTTCACATCGTGAAAATAACCGCTGAACCAAAAGGATTATCTCGATGACCATGAACAAAGTTGTTCTGATCACCGGTGCCTCCAGCGGCATCGGTGCTGGCATCGCCCGCGAACTTGGCGCGGCAGGTGCAAAGCTGATGCTTGGCGCACGGCGCACCGACCGCCTTGAAGTCCTCGCAGCCGAAATCGAGGCAGCTGGTGGAATCGTTCGCGTACGAGCGCTCGACGTCACCAAAAGGACGGATGTCGCAGCATTCGCCGATGCTGCGCGGGCCGAATGGGGCCAGGTCGACGTCATCGTCAACAATGCGGGCGTCATGCCGCTCTCGGCCATGGCAGCCATGAAGGTCGACGAGTGGGAGCTGATGGTGGACGTCAACATCAAAGGTGTTCTGTACGGCGTCGCGGCGGTGCTGCCGGAGATGACGGCACGCGGCTCCGGGCATATCATCAATATCGGTTCCATCGGCGCACTGGCCGTCTCGCCCACGGCTGCCGTTTATTGCGCAACGAAATACGCCGTCCGCGCGATTTCCGATGGGCTCCGCCAGGAGAGTGACGATATCCGCGTAACCTGCATTCATCCTGGCGTGGTGGAAAGCGAGCTGGCCAACACGATCTCCGACGAAGCCGCTGCCGCCGCCATGAAAACCTGGCGTGCTATTGCCCTGCAACCCGATGCCATCGCCAGGGCAGTGCGCTACGCCATCGAACAGCCCGACGATGTCGACGTCAACGAGATCGTCGTGCGTCCGACGAAGGCGGCGCATTGATGCGATCCACTTTGGCCGCAATGCTTACGGGTATTGCCGTTGCTGTAGCCCCAACCGGCCTGACCCTTCCTTCAACTCCAATCCTTGCGGAGGAATCAATGACGCGCCAAGATCACCCCTATGTCGGAATGTGGGTCACCGAGGATCGCCATATCAGGCACGAACTCCTGCCGAACGGCCGTTATGACGAAGCGCGCGGTGACCGCGAGAGCGCCTATCGGGGACGCTATGAAGTGCAGGGCAACCACATAGAATACTGGGACGATACGGGCTTCACCGCGGACGGTGAGTTCGTCGAAGGCGTTCTCTATCATGCCGGCATGATCCTTTATCGCCAGCGGTAGAGAGCCACCCTGAGACAAGCAATTCAGGGTTCCACAAGACGCTATTGCATGCCTTGCATGAGGCGCTCGGCAGTTTGCACCACAAGGCCCGCCACACCACATATCTCCCGGCAAGCGCGGCGGAAAGAAGCAGGATCGCGGGCAGAGTCGACATTGCAAATGGTTGTCACTATATAGCGGCGGCTTTGACGGCTCGCCTTTACGTGGTGCCGGCGAGTGCGCGGTAAATGTGCTAGCTATTGTGTTATCTATTGTGATCTAAAACGGCTTGAAAACCGAAAAAAAGCAAATAGAAACAATAGCGCGGGTCAAACGAGTTTCGTCGAGAGAATCAGTCCTCAAGAACCAGAACGTGCTCCTTGAACCCACCATTCCCTTCAGCTCTGTGGACCTCGGACAAGTTCGGCTTGCCGGGCGAAGCCGACTCGGCTCGAATGGCAGCACGCATCTTTTCGAAGATGCCGACGTTTATGATTACCAATCGGCATAGCCGCTAGGGAAACAGCAGTATGAGTGAACACGCGATCGAGTTCTTGCGCGGGTGGATTGGCGAAAAAGTCCATTGCCAGCCCTCGCCAGCCAGAATCGAGAAGCAGGCCGAGACCCTCGCCAGGGAATGTGCGGCCAAAGCTGCCGAAGCCGGCATACCCCTGGAGGATATCCAGGAAGAGGTCGGCGACATTCAGGAGCTCATTGCTTCGAGGCTCGAAGAGGCGGCCGAGGCCGATCAGGACGAGCAGAATTCCAACAAGCCTGCCGGCTGACGGATCGCCCCCGGCAAAACCTGCCGGGCGATTATTGCCTGTCTGATGCAGTTGCGCGGTCTTATCGCCGCGCAGCCTTGCCAAATCTCTCCTCGAGCCATGCTTTCGGCAACGCCGGCACGAAATTGCCGTCGCGCCCGGTCATGTCATCATTGGCGACCAGCGCGTTGAGGATGGCTTCCTCCACGCTCTGAACGACGGCGTCGAAGAACGGGTTGATGTCGGCATCCGGCATGTAGCCGGCGCTGACCAGCTTGCCGGCGGCGCCGCGCGCCGCATCGGCATTGGCCGTGCTGACGGCGAGAAAAATATCGCCGGATGAATTGTATCCATAGCCGCCGGTCAGCGCGACGCCGAGCGGCACGCGTTTCGCCAGTCTTTTCAACTGATGCGGCATGAATGGCGCATCGGTGGCGACGATCGCGATGATCGAGCTCTTTTCCGCTCGCGGCGTGTTGTCCCGGATCGCGGGTTCGGCGAGTTCCGCTCCGGCCCTGACGCCACGCACGACAAGGTTCCGCCGCGCACCGAAATTCGACTGGACGAAGCAGCCGATCGTGAAACGCTCTCCGTTCCAGTCGACGCTGCGCGAGGATGTGCCCGATCCCCCCTTGAAGCCAAAGGTGATCATGCCGGTGCCGCCGCCGACGCTGCCCTCTTCGATCGGCCCGCTTTCAGCCGTCTCGAGCGCCGAAAATACATGCTCGAAGCTCACATGGTGGCCGTTGATGTCGTTTAGAAAGCCGTCATAAGTCTCGCCCGCTACCGGCAGTGCCCAGGCGCTGTCGAGCGATTGCGGCAGCACTTTCTGCATCCAGCGCAGCGTTGCGTCGCGGCTGACGCCGCAGGAATGCGTGTTGGTGATGGTGATGGGAAGATTGAACGCTCCGAGTTCCTCTATCAGATGCGAGCCGGTCAGTTCGCCATTGCCATTGGCGCTGAACACGCCGGCGAACGCCGGTACGGCCAGTTCGCCCCTGGGCCGTGGCAGGATCGCGGTCACGCCGGTGCGTACTGGACCCTTGCCGACAACGAGCGGCCCGTCCCCTGAGATCAGCGTGGTATAGCCGACCGTCACGCCAGGCACATCGGTGATGGCGTTGAAGCGGCCCGGCGTGCCATCGAATGGGATCGCGAAGGCGCGGGCGCGCGGTTTGCCCGAGGGCGTCGCAAGATGAGGGTCGGTCATTTCTTCCTCAGAAAAGCGAACCTTGGCCGCCCGGCGCCTTGAGCTTGGCCGCGGGCTTGGCAACCGTCTTCGGCCGCGCCGTGCCACTGATGGCGACTGCATCCGCGGTGCCGTCGGCGAACTCCAGCGAAAGCGCCATTCCCGACACCACGTCCGCCGCATGCTTGACCACCGCGCCGTCCACATCCTTGACCAGTGCGAAGCCCCGCGCCAGCACGGCCTTGTGCGAGAGCGTCGCCAGCAACCGATCAGCCTGCGTCAGTTTTCCACGCAGACGGTCCAGTCGTCTCGAAATCGCGTGGTCCTGCCGTCGCGTCAGGGCCAGCAGGGCATCGCCTTGCAGTTTCTGCCGCCTCGCGATCGGCGCCGGTGACAGTCTGGCCGCCGTGCGCGAAAACCGCGCCCGACGCTCGCGCACGATGGCAAGGAACGCCGCTTGCGCACGGGCGAGGTCGCGGCGGATCAGCGTGCGGGCTTCGTTCATGCGCCGCGACAAGGTGGCCGGCGTCAGCCGCTGCCCCAGAAGCCTGGCCCGCTTGCGCTCGACGCTGACCGACAGCGCCCGGCCAAGCCGGCTCGTCGCCTCGTCGAAGCGCCGCCGCGGCAGCGCCAGCAACTGGTCGGGCGAGGGCAGCGCACGGGCGGCCGCGCGCGCCGCTTGCCGCTTGCGTTCGAAATTGCGCGACACCGCGGTCTTCAACCGTGCGCTGAGACCGGCAAGCGTCGCTTCGAGGTCGACCTTGACCGGCACGGCGATTTCGGCGGCGCCCGTCGGCGTCGGCGCCCGCACATCCGCCGCCAGATCGACCAGCGTCCAGTCGGTCTCGTGGCCGACCGCGGAAATCAACGGAATGGCCGAAGCGGCGACGGCCCGGGCGAGCGCTTCGTCGTTGAAGCCCCACAGATCCTCCAGGCTGCCGCCGCCGCGTGCCACGATCAGCAGGTCGGGCCGCGGGATGGCGCCGTCCCATGGCAGTGCGTTGAAGCCGTTGACGGCAGCGGTCACCTCCGCTCCCGCCATTTCGCCCTGCACCCGCACCGGCCAGACGAGCACATGCAGCGGAAAGCGGTCCTTGATGCGGTGGATGATGTCGCGGATGACGGCGCCTGTCGGCGAGGTGACGACGCCGATGACGCCCGGCATGAAGGGCAGCAGGCGCTTGCGGCCGGCGTCGAACAGGCCTTCGGCCTGCAGCCGGCGCTTGCGCTCTTCCAGCAGCGCCATCAGCGCGCCGGCACCGGCCGGCTCAAGATTGTCGATGACGATCTGGTAGTTGGACTTTCCGGGATAGGTGGTCAGCCTGCCGGTGGCGATCACCTCCATGCCTTCCTCTGGACGGAATTTCAGCCGGCTCATCGTGGTCTTCCACACCACGGCGTCGAGCCGCGCGCGATCGTCCTTCAGGCAGAAATAGGCATGGCCGGAGGAATGCGGCCCGCGATAGCCGGAAATCTCGCCGCGCACCCGTACATTGCCGAAGACGTCCTCGACCGTGCGCTTCAGCGCGCCGGAAATCTCGCTCACCGTATACTCGGTGGCGTTGGTGCGTGATTCGGATGCTGTGTCGCTCATCGGCCGATTGGGGGACGGTTGTTGGCCGCCGTCAAGGCGCCTGTATCCGGCCGCGTGTCATAACGCGATCCCATCATCTCGCTACGGCCAAAAATTCGGCAGCCAGATAATCGCTGAACGCTCGAACTGCCGGCAACAGGCTGCGCCCCGAAGGCGACAGCAAAGTGATCCCAGCTTCTCCCGCCGTCCATTGCGGCAGGATGCGTTGCAATATGCCATTGCCTGTTTCGGCCTGGCAGAAATAGGCCGGCAGCGCCACGATCCCCAGGCCCGCAATGGCAGCCTGTTTCAGTGTTCCCAGATCGTCGCTGCGCAAGCGCGCCGTGAGCGGCATCAGGACAGTCTCGCCGCCGATATTGCGCAGATTCCAGACCGCCCCGCCGGTCAGCCCGTTCAGTGCGAGGCCGCCATGGTCGGCAAGGTCCTGTGGGCTTGTCGGTGTGCCTGCGCCGGCAAGATAGATGGGTGCGGCGAAAAGATGCCAGGGCGTCGGCGCGAACCGACGCTGGATCAGGCTGGAATCGGGCAGCGGCTCGACATGGCCGCGAAGCGCAAGGTCAAACCCCTCGTCGACAAGATCCACATACCTGTTGGTCGCGTGCTGGATGATGTTTACCTTGGGAAACGTTAAAAGGAACCGGGGTAGCAATTCCGCCAGGAACGACTGCGCCATGCCGATCGAGCAGGTGAAGCGGACCGTACCGCTGGGCTCGGCCAGTCGTCGCGCCGCGGCGCCTTCGGCCGATTCCGCCTCGACCAGCATTCCCACAGCAAACTGATAGACCTCCTGGCCGATATCAGTGACGGCGAAGCTGCGGGAGGTTCGCTGGATAAGACAGACGCCCAGCTGTTTCTCGAGCTCGATGATGCGCCGGCTGATGTTGGACTTTGATCGTCCAAGCGCGTGGCTTGCGGCAGTGAAGCTCTGTTTCTCGACCACCTTCGCAAAATAATAAAGATCGTTCAAATCCAGCACAGTCGCACATCGTTGCCAATAGAGGACGATGCTTCCAGTTCTATGCCATTTTGGCTGTTTCGTCCAGATACTACCTTGCCAATTGCCGCGCTGATCAGCGGGTGCTGGGCTCCATTTGGAAAAAGGAATCGGCATGACCGACCAGTTGAATATGAGCCACCACTCGAGCGTGGCTGACGTATCGGCCCGACCACGGTTTGGTCTGGTTTTGACATTGCTGGCTTTTGCCCAGCTTATTATTTCGATCGACTACAATATCGTTTTTGTCGCTTTGCCCGAGATCGGCCTGGGCCTCGGCTTCTCGGCGCAGACCCTGCAATGGGTCGTGAGTGCGTATGCGGTTGCGTTTGGCGGCTTCCTCTTGCTTGGAGGCAGGGCATCCGACCTGCTTGGGCGTCGGCGAATGTTCGTTTTCGGGCTTGTCCTCTACGCAGTGTCTTCGCTGGTCGGCGGTTTCGCCACGACGCCTCAGATCCTGATTGCCGCGCGCGCCGTGCAGGGCTTGGGCGGCGCTTTTCTTTTCCCGGCCACCCTGTCGCTGGTCAACACCACCTTCAGCGAAGGTCGCGAACGCAATATCGCTTTGTCCGTATGGGCCGGCTCTGGTGCCGGGGGCATGGTTCTGGGCTCGTTGCTTGGCGGCGTGCTGACCCAGGCATTCGGCTGGGAGGCGGTGTTCTTCGTCAACGTGCCTTTGGCCGGCATCGCGATCGTGGCGGCCTTTCCGGTGATTCTAGGAGACAGCGGGTACCAGTCAGGCGGCAAGTTCGATCTGCCGGGCGCATTGACGGCGACGGTCGGTACCACCCTGCTCGTTTTCACGCTCGTCCAGGGTCCAGAGTACGGCTGGGCCTCACAGGGTATTCTGGTCAGCGCTGCCGTTGGGATCCTGTTGCTGGCGCTCTTCGTGGCCATAGAGGCGCATAGCCGCGACCCGTTGCTGCCGCTGCGGCTGCTGGCCAACCGCAACCTCAGCACCGGCGTCGTCACCACATTCCTGTTCACCGCCACGTTCGGTTCTTTGCTCTATTTCCTGTCTTTCTACTTCCAGACAGTGCAGGGCTTCGGCGTTCTGCAGACTGGTTTCGCCTTCATGGTCCCGATGTTGGCCGTCTTGTCGGGCAATGCGCTGAGCGGTCGGATGGCGACCCGTCTGGGTACACGAAACACACTCGTCGTCAGCCTTGCGATCGGCGCGATTGGTACGGCGGGCCTGGGCATGGCCATGTCGGCGGACAGCACTTATGCCGACCTGGTCCCCGGACTGATTGTCTTCAGCCTCGGCGGCGGCATCACCTTTCCAACAATGTTCGCAGCCGCAGCCAAGGGCGTTGCCGCGCATGAGCAAGGCATCGCCTCAGGCATTGCATCCACGGGTCAGCAGGTCGGTAGCGCGGTGGGGCTGGCTGTCCTGGTAGCCGTTGCAAACGCCGGCACCGGCGGTTTGACAGGAGAAGCGCTGCGCGTCGCTACCGCTGAGGGTGTGCGGATGGCCGTCTATCTCGCCGCTGCCGGTACCGCGGCGATGATCCTCGTCGCACTGAATTTCCGTCGTCATTGAGCCCTAACTTGCATCGGCTCCACGGTGGCAGGCCCCATGGCGCTATGAGACACGAAGCCCTACCAGCCCGGCAGGATCTGGTTCGGCTTGGTCCGCTTCATCTTCGCGAAGGCGAGGGCGGCGAAATCGAACGTGCCGGTCTCCTCGCCGAGCGGCACGGAAATATTGTCGAGGCTTTCCGAAATATGGCGGGCGAGCGCGTCGACGATCTCCGGCCGCGAGGTCTGGCCGCGCATGATGCCGATGCGGCAATCGGGCAGGGCGCCGAAACCGTCGGCCTCGCCCAGCACCCGCATGCCGGGCCGCAGCGCGCATTCCGGCAGCACCGAGATCGCCAGGCCGGAAAGCACCGCCGCGGCGATAACGGTGGCCGAGAAGCTGGTGAACAGGATGCGGTAGTCGCGGTTCTGCTGGTCGAGCACGTCGGCGGCGGCCCGCCGCCAGATGCAGTTCGGCCGGCCGAAGGCCATCGGCAGGATCGGCTGCTCATGCGTCGCATGATTGGCCGAGGTAACCCACAGCAGCGGTTCGCGCCGCACCACTTCCGATTGGCCGCGCGCGTCATTGTGCGTCACCAGCGCCAGGTCGAGATTGCCGCGCTTGATGTGTTCGACCAGTCCCGGCGTCGGTTCGCAGATAACGGTCAGTTCGACATGCGGGTTGGAACGGGCAAACCGCGCCATGATCTCGGGCAGGAAGCGATCGGCATAGTCGTCCGGCGTGCCGATGCGGATGGTGCCTTCGAGCCGGCGGTCGTCGAAGGCGGCCAGTGTTTCCTTGTTGAGATAGAGCAGCCGCCTTGCGTAGGAGAGCAGTCTGTCGCCCTCCTCGGTCAGCCGGTTGGTGCGGCCGTCTTTTTCGAACAGCGGCTTGCCGATCCGCTCTTCGAGCCGCCGCATCTGCATCGACACCGCAGACTGGGTGCGATGCACGGCTTCCGCCGCGCGGGTAAAGCTGCCGGTGTCGACAATCGAGATGAAGGTCTGCAACTGATCGAGATCGAGCGGCGCTTTCATCGGTCTAATCCATCATTGATGTTGATGCTAAAGATTAGAAACATTCGTTGGATTAATCAATCGCGCCGTGGCAAATTCCGACTGTCCACATGAAGGCATGTGAATCGAAGCCGGAACGGCCGCTGTCGCCAGCGCCCGATCGACTGGTTTCGCTCGTTCGAATGTGAAGGAGACCGACATGGCTACGTTTGATTTCGCTACCGAGACCTCGCGCATCACCTCGCGTCCGGCCGTTGCGACGCGCGTGGCCAATGCCGCTGCCAATGTTTACCGCGCCTGGAAAAACCGTCGCGCCTTTTATCGCCTCGGCGAGATGTCGGATGCCGAGCTCGCCGACATCGGTCTGACCCGCGCCGACCTGCACGTCGCTGTCAGTGTGCCCTTTGGCCGCGATCCGACCGAGAGGCTTCGCGTCATCGCGGTCGAGCGCGCCGAAACGATCGAGGATATTGCCCGCAAGGTGGCCTGATCGCACAAATTCGCGATTTTGGTCGCATTGAACCTTTTTGAGGCACGAAGCCACCAAGTTACGCAGGCTCCCCACTCCCTGCCGGATCCCCCCGGCCAGCCTGCGCGCTGCCCGGTCCTCCCAGGACCGGGCTTTCTTTTTTGGGCGGCACTGATGATTGGATGCCGGTGTCTAGTCTACCGCCGGCCCATACCCTGCTTGAACTGGTCGAAGATCGACTCCATGCCTTTCTGGTAGTCGTCGCGCTGCTGGGCACCCGTCTCGAACATCTTGCCGAACAGGTCGTCGAACGGATTTCTCGGCCTGCCGCTCGGATTGGCCTGCGGCTGCGGCGCCTGGGGCTGCTGGGGCGCCTGACGCGCCTGCGGCTGCGGTTGTTGCGCACCACCGCCGAACATGTCCTGCAGTACTTTGCCGAGCGGATTGTCACCATAAGGGTTCTGTGTCTGCTGGGGCTGGTTCTGCGGCTGCTGCGGCTGTTGCGCGCCGCCGCCGAACATGTCCTGCAGCACCTTGCCGAGCGGATTGTCACCATAAGGGTTCTGTGTCTGCTGCGGCTGGCTTTGCGGCTGCTGCCCGCCGCCGAACATGTCCTGCAATACCTTGCCGAGCGGGTTGTCGCCGTAAGGGCTCTGCGTCTGTTGCGGCTGCTGTGCGCCGCCGAACATATCCTGCAGCACCTTGCCGAGCGGATTGTCCGCTGGGCCTGCAGGCTGAGGGGCCGGCGCCTGGCTGCCGCCGCCCGCTTGCCGCATCATCTGCTCGATGAGTTCGCCGAGCGGATTGCCGCCGCCGGGCCCACCCCCTGCCGCATGCATCTGTCCGCCTAGCTGGTTGGTGGTCTGCTTGAACAGCCCGCCCATCATCATCGAGGCGATTGCCGGCAGCATCTGCTGCAGGACCTGCTGGCTGACACCGCTCGCTTGCGCGGCCTGGCTGGCGACGGCGCGTGACAGATCCTTCGAGCCGAACAAATGCCCCAGAATTCCGTTGCCTTCATCGAGACCCTGCGGTGAGAAGGCCCGGCTTGCATCCTCGAAATATTTGGCGTGCTGGCCGCTGGCCATCGCCGTCATGAAGGAGCCGAGCCCGTAAGGGTCCGCTGTGTTGCGCTTCAGCCCCTGCGAAAAGGCCGGCAGCAGCGCCGCGACCGCCGCCTGCGTCTGCTGCTGCGAAAGCCCGAACTGCTGGGCCAGCGCCTGCATGCCGTTGCCGTTCTGGGCCTGTGCCAGAATATCGAACAAGGAAGGCATTGTTTTCTCCTCCGGGAAAATCCTCGTTTGGAGAAGCCTAGTTCGTTTCCATCACTGATTGAAGCGAATTTGCCGGACCGTGGCTCATGCGGATAGCGAAGCGTTAATACGCGTATTCCATGAACACCGGCTCGATCGAGCCGCCCCAGCGTGTGTGGTAGGCCGACAGCATCTCTTCGGCGCTGGTCGTGCCGCGCGCGACGACCTCGTCCAGCGTGTTGAGGAACGAGGTCTCGTCATAGCCGTCGCGGTTCTTGCGGTCGCGGTTCTTCAGTCCCATGCGCGAGATGACGAGCACGTCGCGGGCGATCTCGCGCAACGTCGTGTTACGGAAGGGCGCCGAAATGCCCTGTTCCGGCACTGCGTTGCGCATTGCCAGCACTTCGTCATAGCTCCAGCTCGAGGTCAGCGCCTCGGCCGCGTCGAGCGCAGCCGCATCGTAGAGCAGCCCGACCCAGAAGGCCGGCAGCGCGCAGATGCGCCGCCACGGCCCGCCATCGGCGCCGCGCATTTCAAGAAAGCGCTTCAGCCGCACGTCGGGGAACAGCGTCGACAGATGGTTCGCCCAGTCGCCCATCGTCGGCAGCCCGTCCGGCAGTTCGTTACGGGCAGCACCTGCCATGAACTGGCGGAAGGTGATGTGCGTCATGTCATGGTACTGGCCGTCGCGGATGACGAAATACATCGGCACGTCGAGCGCCCATTCGACGTAATCGGCAAAGCCGAAATCGGGAGAGAAACAGAATTCGAGCAGGCCGGAGCGCTGGTTGTCGGTGTCTCGCCAGATCTCACCGCGCCAGCTCTGCAAGCCGTTCGGCCGGCTTTCGGTGAAGGGCGAGTTGGCAAACAGCGCCGTCGACAGTGGCTGCAGCTTCAGCGACACCTGCATCTTGCGGCGCATGTCGGCTTCGCTCTCGAAGTCGAGGTTCACCTGGATGGTGCAGGTCCGATACATCATGTCGAGACCCTTGGTGCCGACCTTGGGCATGTAGCGGGTCATGATCTCGTAGCGCGACTTCGGCATTTTCGGCGTCTCGGCCAGCGACCATTTCGGGCTGCCGCCAAGGCCGAGAAAACGAATGCCCATGGGTTCGGCGATCTCGCGTACCTGCGCCAGATGCGCATTGCCTTCCCGGCAGGTCTGGTGGATCGTCTCCAGCGGCGCGCCGGAAAGTTCGAACTGGCCGCCGGGTTCCAGCGAGATCGCGCCCTGGCCGGTCGGCTCGACCAGGCCGATGATGCGGCCGGCATCCATGATCGGGTCCCAGCCGAGTTTGTCCTGCATGCCTTCGAGGATGGCGCGGATACCGCGCTCGCCGCCATAGGGCACCGGCGCATTGCCGTCGATGTAGAACGGGAATTTCTCGTGCTCGGTGCCGATCCGCCATTTGTCGCGCGGCTTGTTGCCTTCGGCCAGATGCTCGACGAGTTCGTCGACGCTTTCTATCGGCCGGAAATCGGTAGTATCGCGCGCCATAATAGCCCTCCGCACATGACCCCGAAAATCGGCTTCGATTTTCGGAAAGGATCATGTGCCCAATCAATATGCTACAGCGTCCTTTGCGCGCCCGAAAGGACGCGCTGCGCTGCAGAGCGGCCGGACGACCGCCGGCGCTAGATGGACGAAATGTCAGTAGCCGATCAAGCGAAAAATCCTGAGCCAGAGGGTAACGGGAATTGATCACCAATCGCCGATTGTCGCCTGGATCAGCGCCAGTGCCGCCACCGCCGCCGTATCCGCTCGCAGGATGCGCGGCCCGAGCGGAATGGCGGTAACGAACGGCAGCGCTCTCAGCATCCTGCGTTCCTCGTCGGAAAAGCCGCCCTCCGGCCCGACTAGCAGCGCGAGCTTGTTCTCCCGCACCGCCTGCAATGCCGGCAGGGGATTGTTGGTGGCGGCATCCTCGTCGCAGAAGATCAACCGCCGCTCACGATCCCAGTTGTCGAGCAGGCGCTCGAATTTTTCCGCTTCGCGCACATCCGGTACCGCCAATATGCCGCATTGTTCGGCCGCCTCGACGACATTGGCGCGCAGGCGCTCGATGCCGGGTTTTGCCACTTGCGTATGCTGGGTGATGACCGGCTGCAGGCTGCCGGCGCCCATCTCCACCGCCTTTTGCACGAGGTAGTCGAGCCGTCCTTGCTTCAGCGGCGCGAAGCAATAGACGAGATCGGGCAGTGGCGGCTGCGGCCGCTGCAGCGCCATCACCTTCAGGCGCAACGCCTTCTTCGATTTCGCGGCGATCGCCGCCGACCATTCGCCGTCGCGGCCGTTGAACACCAGAACCTCGGCGCCTTCGCCGAGCCGCAGCACACGCGAGAGATAATGGCTCTGCTGCGGGCCGACGTCGAACTCGGTATCCGGTCCAAGCTCGTCCGGCACGAACAGCCGCTGCATCTTGTAATTGGCGCGCATCGCCGAGGAATGCGCAACGTCACCCTCGGCGTCAAGCCTCGGCGGAAGGATGCCAGACAGGCTGGTAGCCTTGCTGCAGCACCGAAACAGTTGTCGCCGGCGTGAGCATGCGGATTGGACCGTCGGAAAAACCGCCGAACCCCACCGGTTCGCCATAGCCGCCGAAACTCCAGGGCAGCGCGGCGCCGTCAAACAGGGCGTACGCCCTGTTTCCTGACGAGATCATCGTGCCGTCCGGCAAGTCCGCAAGCGCCTCCGGTTCCAGTCTCGGCGCCGGTCCGCCCGATGCCAGGCGCTCCTTGTGCAGGCGCTTGTCGAGTTGCGGCGCGCGCGGCTCGGCAATGCCGAAGGCGTCGCCGAAGCGCTGGACAAAATCCCTGGCTCGCTCGCGCCGGCAGAAAAAGCACGGCCGGTGCCCGGCCGCCAGCGCCGTCACCTCGTCGAGGAAAAACAGTTCGGTCCAGCCGGCCTTGCCGCCCAATTGGTCGTCGCTTTGCCGGTTGCGCCCCATCGGCTCGCGCCGCACATTGCGGAATTCGCAGACGCAGATGATCCAGGCTTGCAGCGCCCAGCGCTTCTTCAACAGCGTTCTCGTCTCGGCGTCGTGAATGATGCCGCGATTGCCCATGAACAGGCCGCGCTCCGGCACGGCATGGATGGCGCCGAACGGATCGACCCGGTTTTGCAGTGGCATAGGCGTTCCTTGTTGGCTGCGATGCTGGCGCCATGATATCGCTCGCTGCATCTATTTCATGTCAGCAGGTTTCGATGCGGGTCTTGGTCGTCCAGAACTTCGACAATGAGGGCCTTGGCCAGATCGGCGCGGCGCTTGTCGAGGCCGGCGCCGATATCGACCTGCGCCGGCCCTATCGCGGCGACGCGCTGCCGCAAGATAGCGGCGGGCATGACGCCATGGTGGTGCTCGGCGGCGCCCAGAATGCACTGGACGACGAGCTCTGTCCTTATTTTCCGGGCCTGCTCGACCTGACGCGCGATTTTGCCGAGAGGGATCGCGCGGTGCTCGGCATCTGCCTTGGCGGCCAGTTGGTCGCGCGCGCCTTTGGCGGCGAGAACCAGATCGGCGGTGCCTCGGAGTTCGGCTGGCACGAGGTCGCGCTCACCGCGGCCGCGAACGCCGATCCGGTGCTCGCCGCCTTGCCCGAAAAATTCCCGATCTTCGAATGGCACGACGACACCTTTGTCTTGCCTGAGAGGGCCGTGCGGCTGGCCGGCAACGCCGTCGCCGAGAACCAGGCGTTCCGCATCGGCCGCGCCGTCTATGGCTTCCAGTTCCATTTCGAGGCCGACCGGCCGATGGTTCGCGACTGGAGCACCTCCTTCGCACCGCTGATTGCCGAGCGGCATCCTGAATGGGCAGGTCGGCTCGACGATGAAATGGCCCGCAACGGACCGCAAGCCGATGCCGCCGGCCTGGCCATCGCCCGCGCCTGGGTGGCGACGATCTGACGACTCATACAGCCAACGTTGCCTATTTGGCGACGTTGCATATTTGGCACGCGGCGCCAAATCCGCCGGGGATAACGCGTTTCATCCTTGGCCTGTGTCAATCCGCTAGCCTAAAAGGCGCCGCTCTGCATCTTCCGTGCAACCGCGATGAACCTATCCTGTGACCCGCGCGACACACCGCCGATACAGAACATGCCTAGAAGCGCGAAACCGTCAGACATTTGCGACGAATTTTGCGTTTCAACGCATTGGTAACCCGCTCGTGTATAGATGCAGGAAGCTCAACAAGAGATGACGTCCGTGAAAGCAGCCTTTTTGTCCTTTGCCATGTTGTCGGCCATTGTCTTGTGCGGCCTCGGCATTTATTCCGCCGACGCAGCCAACAACCACAATGCCGTCGACGGCTACGGCGTCACCGCCGCGCTTCGCTAGACCCTCTGCTCATAACCCCACGCCTTCCCTAAGCCCGCTCACCCGTGACTGTCAGGATATGCTTGTCCGCGCCGTCCACGACGAGCGCGGTGAGGTTTCCCGACTGCCAGGCGAGGGTGTCGACATTGACGCGGTTGCCTGTGATCTCGGGCTTGGGCACCGGCGTATGGCCGTGCACCACGATCTTGGGATGAAGACCGGTGTGATCGTGGAAGACCTCGCGGATCCAGATCAGGTCCTGCGGGCTCTGGCTTTCCAGCGCAATGCCGGGCCGGATGCCGGCATGGCAGAAGAAGAAATCGCCGAACGTCACTGAAAAGGGCAGCGAGCGCAGGAATTCGACATGGTTCTGCGGCACCGCCTCGACCAGTGCGGCGTGCCCTTGCCGCAATGCCGCATCGGCGCGGCCAAACCAGGCGCTGCTCCCACCGAGTGACACACCATACGACAGCGCCGTCTGGATGCCGCCATAGCGCATGAACAGCCCGTCCGGATCGGGGACATCGAGAAAATCGAGAAAGCCGAGATCATGATTCCCGGCCAGCATCAGGTGACGCGGATCGCGTTTTTGCGCGTCGATCAGGAAATCGATGACGCCTTTGGAGTCCGGGCCGCGGTCGACATAGTCGCCGAGATGGATCACGCGCCAATCGGCCGACGGCCTTTGACCGAGCTCCGCCTCGATCCGCCGGTGCATGGCGGCCAGCAGGTCGAGCCGGCCGTGCACATCGCCGATCGCAAAAAGGCGCATGCCTTGCGGTCCGCGCGCCTCGTAAAAATTGATGCCGGGCTCCGTCAATGCCTGCGTCGCCTCCGTGGTCATGCCGTCACGGGACTTTAGCGCCGAAGCTGATCCTTGCCCATGTCGGTGACCAGACGCTTTCCGCACAGTGCCAGCGTTATGTCCATCTCCTTGCGGATGATTTCCAGCGCCTTGGTAACCCCTTCCTTGCCGAGTGCGCCGAGGCCGTACAGGAAAGGCCGGCCGATATAGGTGCCCTTGGCGCCGAGGCACAGTGCTTTGAGCACGTCCTGGCCGGAACGGATGCCGCCGTCCATATGCACCTCGATCGTGTCGCCGACGGCATCGGCGATCTCTTCGAGCGCCATGATCGATGACGAGGCGCCGTCGAGCTGGCGGCCGCCATGGTTGGAAACGATGATCGCATCGGCACCCGACCTGGCCGCCATCATCGCATCTTCCTTGTCGAGAATGCCTTTCAGGATCAGCTTGCCGCCCCAGCGCTCCTTGATCCAGGCGACGTCCTTCCACGACAGATGCGGATCGAACTGCTCCTTCGTCCACGACGAAAGCGAGGCGAGGTCGCCGACGCCCTTGGCATGGCCGACGATGTTGCGGAAGCTCCGGCGCTTGGTCCCGGCCATGCCGACGCACCAGCGCGGCCTTGTCGCCATCTGCCAGAGGTGCTTCGGCGTCATCCGCGGCGGCGCCGAAAGCCCGTTGCGGATATCCTTGTGGCGCTGGCCCAGGATCTGCAGGTCGAGCGTCAGCACCAGCGCCGAACATTTCGCCGCCTTTGCCCGGTCGATCAAATCGAAGACGAAATCCTTGTCGCGCAGCACATAGAGCTGGAACCAGAACGGCTTCCTGGTCACCGACGCGACATCCTCGATCGAGCAGATGCTCATCGTAGACAGCGTGAACGGCACGCCGAATTCTTCCGCCGCCTGCGCCGCCAGCATCTCGCCGTCCGGATGCTGCATGCCGGTCATGCCGGTCGGCGCCAGCGCCACCGGCATCGCCACCTTCTCGCCGATCATGGTCGATTCCAGCGAGCGGTTGTCCATGTCGACCAGCACGCGCTGGCGGAACTTGATCTTTTGGAAATCCTCTTCGTTGGCTCGGTAGGTGCTTTCGGTCCAGGCGCCGGAATCGGCGTAGTCGAAGAACATCTTCGGCACACGGCGGCGCGCCAGGTCCTTGAGGTCGGCGATGGTGAGGATGCTGCTCATGGATCTTTTTCCGCTGGTTCTTCGCTGGTTCTTCGTTGAATTTTCTGGCCGCGGCCTACGGCTGTTTTCTTGCCGGCTCGCCATCACCGGGCTCGGAGCGCTGCCTGAGCCTCAGCCGCGACACGCGCTGCCAGTCGCCGCTGCGCTCGGCCTCGGCCATCGACCGTTCGACATAGGAGATGTGGTCCATCGCCGCCTGCCGCGCCGCGGCCGGATCGCCGGCCTTGACCGCGGTGTAGATTGCCCGGTGCTGCGAAAGCAGCGCCTCGCGCGCACCCGGCACGCTGAACACCAGCCGCCGGTTCTGGAACACGCCTTCCGACAGCAGCCGGTAACAGGCGCGCAGCGTGTGCAGCAGGATGATGTTGTGCGCGCATTCGCAGATCGCGTGATGGAACTCAACGTCGATTTCCGCCTCGTCGTCGAAATTGCCGGTCCGGTGCGCCTCGTCCATCCGTGCCATGATGCGGTCGAGCAGCGCCAGATCGTCCGATGTGGCGCGCCGCGCCGCATATTCCGCCGCCACCGCCTCGATCTCGCGGCGGTACTCCAGATAGTCGGTCACCGCCTTGCGATGCATCGAGATCAGGTCGGCCACCGGCTTCGTGAACAGCTGGCCGATGACGTCGGCGACATGGGTGCCGCCGCCTGGCCGTGTCGTCAATAGCCCGCGCCCTTCCAAGGCTTTCAAGGCATCGCGCAGGATCGGCCGCGACACCTCGAACTGGCGCGCCAGCTCGCGCTCGCCCGGCAGCCGGTCGCCGGTGCGCAGCACGCCTTCGAGGATCAGGCTCTCGATCTGCTGCACCACCTCGTCGGCGGTGCGCGAATGCTCGATCCGGGAGAAAATGTCGCTCAAACGGGGTGCCTGGGGGTTGAACCGATGTCGCGCAAGATAAAGCCAGCGTCGCCAACTGGTCAAATTATTTATCCAATTCGCCCGGCCGGGTCGGTTTCACAGCCGCGGCTTCATATCACCTTCTGCTAAACTGGCTGTTTGCGTCCCCTGGCGATTGCCTCTAGAGCAATTCCAGGAAAAGTGTGAAACGGTTTTCCGTCCGGAATTGCGCAGAATCAAAGGGATAGAGCGGTTCGGCGTTTCCGTGAAACGATAAAACCGCTCTAGAGGGACATCATTGCCAAAGGGCTCAGAGAAGCCCGGGGGACCAGCCGTGCCAGACGCCGACCCGTCCAATCTCGAATTCCAGCTGCGCGCCAAAGCCATGGGCGGCAGCGTCATGGGCTTTCCGGCGCACGAAGGTCGGCCCGGCGCGCTCGGCGAGGTCCACGCCCGACCGCATCCGCTGGTCGAAAAGCCGCGCGTGCTGGTGCAGCTTTCCTTCATGACCGAAGGCGGATCGAGCGTCGATCTGGCAGTGCTTTCGGAACTGTCGCAGCGCCTTGGTATTGCCGCGCCCGACCGCCATGCCCGCCATCACGCGATGAAGTGGGGCAAGGGCTCGCTGCGCTGGGAACGGCACACGGAGTTCTCGACCTATCTCTGGGAAGGGCCGCTCGCCGAAAACGGCAGGGGGCAAGAAGATACCCCCTTCGGCAACGGGTTTTCGCCGCCGGGCACGGTGATTTCCGGCATCAGGCTCGAAATCCGCAAATGGACACCGGCGAACGAGCGGCTGATCGCCGGCTTCGACCCGACCAGCCTGTGCTATTCGCTGGTCGAGCGCGGCAACGCGGCCATCGTCACCGATTTCCGCCAGGATGGCGACGGCTTGACCCGCATGCTGGTGCTCGATCGCGGGCTGACACCGGCGCGCACCGGGGCGCTGTCGCAGCGGCTGATCGATATCGAGACCTACCGCACGCTGGCCATGCTTGGGCTGCCGCTGGCGCTGATGCTTTCGGGGCGTGCCCGCCGCATCGAGGACAGGCTGGCCCAGACCACGCTGGAAATGAAGGTCGCCGAAACCCGCGACAGCCAGACCTTGCTGGCCGACCTGACCGAACTTGCCGCCGAACTGGAGGCGGATGCCGCCTCCAGCCTCTACCGGTTCGGCGCCAGCCGTGCCTATGACGGCATCGTCGGCGAGCGGCTGGAGGCGCTCGAGGAAGAAGCCGTGCCCGGCTACGACACCTGGGGCGGGTTCCTGCAGCGGCGCGTCGCGCCGGCCATGCGCACCTGCCGTTCGGTCGAGGAGCGCCAGGCCAATCTGTCGCGCAAGCTGACCCGTGCCACCACGCTGCTGCGCACCTGGGTCGACGTCGAGGTCGAGAAGCAGAACCGCGATCTCTTGGCATCGATGAACAATCGCGCCCGCCTGCAATTGCGCCTGCAGCAGACGGTGGAAGGACTCTCGGTCGCCGCCGTTTCCTACTATGTCGTCGGCCTCATCGGCTACGTCGCCAAGGGCGCCTCGATCTTCGGCCATGCCTTTGCGCCGGAAATGGTCACCGCCGCCTCGGTGCCGCTCGCCGTCCTGCTCGTCTGGTGGGGCGTGCGCCGTGTCCGCCGCATGCACTCCGAACCGGGCAAGCAGCCGGGCGAGTAGTGTGGGGCGCGCAGCGGCAGATTGCCGCTGCGAAAGGCTGTCCCGGCCATAGGCCCGCGATCCCGGCCAAAGCGGCATTTGCAACCGATAGCCGTCGCTGGTAAAAGATTTTTACCAGTCGGTCGAAGGAGGCTGTCGATGTCCGGTCTTGCGATGCCGAAACCAGACGACGCCACGCTGCGCCGGCGCGATGAGATCGTCGCCGATATGCGCATCATCGTGCCGGGCGAGGGCGTCGTCGACGCAGCCAATGCGATGCGCGCCTTCGAGAGCGATGGGCTCACCGCCTACCGGCAATTGCCGCTGGTCGTGGTGCTGCCGCAAACCGTGGCGCAGGTCTCGCGCGTGCTGAAATATTGCAGTGACCGCAATATCCGCGTCGTGCCGCGCGGCTCCGGCACCTCGCTCTCCGGCGGCGCGCTGCCGCTGGAAGACGCGGTGCTGCTGGTGATGAGCCGCTTCAACCGCATCCTCGAGATCGATTTCCAGAACCGCATCGTCGTCGCTCAGCCCGGCGTCACCAATCTCGGCATCACCACCGCCGTCGAGCAGGAGGGCTTCTATTACGCCCCCGATCCATCCTCCCAGATCGCCTGCTCGATCGGCGGCAATGTCGCGGAAAATTCCGGCGGCGTGCACTGCCTAAAATACGGTCTCACCGCCAATAATGTGCTTGGTATCGAGATGGTGCTGATGAATGGCGAGGTGGTGCGCCTCGGCGGCAGCCATCTCGACGCGGAAGGCTACGACCTGCTCGGCGTGATGACCGGCTCCGAAGGATTGCTCGGTGTCGTCACCGAGGTCACCGTCCGCATTTTGAAGAAGCCCGAGACGGCGCGTGCCCTGCTGATCGGCTTCCCGACCAGCGAGCAAGCCGGCCAATGTGTCGCCGACATCATCGGCGCCGGCATCATCCCGGGCGGCATGGAGATGATGGACCGCCCGGCCATCCACGCCGCCGAGGATTTCGTCCAGGCCGGCTATCCCCTGGATGTCGAGGCGCTGCTGATCGTCGAGCTGGACGGGCCGGGTGTCGAGGTCGACCATCTGATCGGCCTGGTCGAAGCCATTGCCTATAGGAACGGCTCGACCACATGCCGCATTTCGCAATCGGAGCAGGAGCGGCTGAGTTTCTGGGCCGGCCGCAAGGCAGCCTTCCCGGCGGTCGGCCGCATCTCGCCCGACTATTACTGCATGGACGGCACCATCCCGCGCAAGGAATTGCCGCGCGTCCTCGCCGGCATGCGCGAACTGTCGGAGAAATACGGGCTCGGCGTCGCAAATGTCTTCCACGCCGGCGACGGCAATCTGCATCCGCTGATCCTCTACGACGCCAACGTGCCCGGCGAGCTCGACAAGGCGGAGAGTTTCGGCGCCGACATATTGCGGCTCTGCGTCAAGGTCGGCGGCGTGCTGACCGGTGAGCACGGGGTCGGCGTCGAGAAGCGCGACCTGATGCCGGAAATGTTCAACCAGATCGATCTCGACCAGCAGATGCGCGTCAAATGCGCCTTCGACCCCAATCACCTGCTCAACCCAGGCAAGGTGTTTCCGCAGCTGAGGCGATGCGCCGAACTCGGAAGGATGCACGTGCATCGCGGGCAGACGGCGTTTCCGGACATTCCGAGGTTTTGAGGGGTATGTTGGCGCTTGGACACCCCCCTCTGTCCTGCCGGACATCTCCCCCGCAAGGGGGGAGATTGGCTGCTTCAACGTCCTGCTCGCCTTCAAGCGTTGATGGTTGGCGAAAGCCTAAGCGACATCCGATCTCCCCCCTTGCGGGGGAGATGTCCGGCAGGACAGAGGGGGGTGGGAAGGATCGCGGCTTCTCGTCATTTACGACTGGTGGTTCTGCCGCATGACCACCTTCACCCCGACCACATCAGCGGAAACCCTCTCCACCATCGCCTGGGCCGCAGCGGAAGACTCGCCGCTCGAGATCCTCGGCCATGGTTCCAAGCGCGGCATCGGCCGGCCGCAGCAGAGCGAGCATACGCTCGACCTGTCGAACCTGTCCGGCGTCACGCTCTATGAGCCGGCCGAACTGGTGCTGTCGGCGAAAGCCGGCACGCCGCTGGCCGCGATCGAAAGCCTGCTTGCCGAAAACGGCCAGCAACTGGCCTTCGAGCCGATGGACTACGGCCCGCTGCTCGGCGGTGAACCAGGACGAGGCACGATCGGCGGCGTGCTGGCCGCGAACCTTTCCGGCCCGCGGCGGCTGAAGGCCGGGGCTGCGCGCGATCACATCCTTGGCATCGCGGCCGTTTCCGGCCGTGGCGAGGCCTTCAAGTCGGGCGGCCGTGTGGTCAAGAATGTCACCGGCTATGATCTGTCCAAGCTGATGGCCAACAGCTGGGGCACGCTGGCGGTGTTCACCGACGTCACCTTCAAGGTGCTTCCCGCTGCCGAGACCGAAGTCACGCTCGCCATCCGTGGCCTGCTCGACGATCATGCCACCGCCGCCATGGCGCTGGCACTGGGTTCCAGCGCGGAGGTGTCGAGTGCGGCCCATCTCCCTGAACGGGTCGCCGCGCGGGTCGCCGGCGGCAGTCTCGGCAGCGATGCGGCGACGCTGCTGCGCATCGAGGGTTTCGGCCCGTCGGTCGCCTACCGCATCGCGGCGCTGAAAGACCTGCTGAAAAACGCCGGTCCGCTGCAGGAGATTTCCGGTTCGGTCTCGTATTCTGTCTGGCGTGACATCCGCGATTGCGCGCCGTTCGCCGATGGCAGCGAAAGGCCGGTGTGGCGCGTCTCGATGGCGCCGTCGCAGGGCCACCTTATGGTGCTGGCGCTGCGCATGCAGGCCGCGGTCCATGCCTTCTACGATTGGCAGGGCGGGCTGATCTGGCTGCGCATGCAGCAGGACGATCCAGAGGCCGGCCTGTTGCGCGGGCTGATCACAAAGCATGGCGGCGGCCATGCCACGCTGGCTCGCGCAACCCCTGCGCATCGCGCGGCGATACCCGTGTTCGAACCGCAAGCGCCGCCTCTTGCAGCACTGTCGGCGCGGCTGAAGGCCGAATTCGACCCGAAGAATATCCTCAATCCCGGGCGTATGGCGCCGGGCGCAGGCTCTGCTACTCTCGCCCCAGCAACCGAGGGAGGAGCGCAATGAGCGATGCAGGCCAAAACGGTACGTCACGCCAGACCGACCGCTGGCTGGAGCCCGGTCCGACCAACGCGCTGGTCATCTATATCCTCTATCTCGCCGGCCTCGTTATCGGCGTCAGCGGCATTGTCGGCATCGTCCTGGCCTATATCAACCGCGGCAAGGCCGGCGGCTTCGTCGAAAGCCATTACGCATTCCTGATCCGCACCTTCTGGATCGGCCTGCTCTATGCACTGATCTCGGCGCTGCTGATGGTCGTGGTCGTCGGCGTCGTGCTGATGGTCGCTGTCGCCGTCTGGTTCATTGCCCGCTGCATTCTCGGCCTGCAGGCGCTGCAGCGCGGCGAGGCGGTCAAGAACCCGGAAAGCTGGTTCCTCGGACTATGAGCATGATCCCAAAAAGCGGATACCGGTTTTGGGAAAAGATCATGCTCAAACGGTAAGGATTCGTTTACGTGCAGACCTCCTTCTCGCTTGCCCAGCTTGCCGATCCGCATGTCGCGGAATCGGAAAAGATCCTGCGCAAATGCGTGCATTGCGGCTTCTGCACCGCCACCTGCCCGACTTATGTGACGCTCGGCAACGAACTGGATTCGCCGCGCGGCCGGATTTACCTGATCAAGGACATGCTGGAGAACGGCCGTCCCGCAGACAAGGAGATCGTCACCCATATCGACCGCTGCCTGTCCTGCCTCGCCTGCATGACCACCTGCCCGTCTGGCGTCAACTACATGCATCTGGTCGACCACGCTCGCGCCCATATCGAGGAGACCTACAAGCGTCCGCTGGCCGATCGCCTGACACGCGCCATGCTGGCCTTCGTGCTGCCTTATCCCTCGCGCTTTCGCGCGGCGCTCAAGCTGGCGAAGCTCGGCCAGCCATTCGCCGGCCTGTTTGAGAAAATCCAGGCCTTGAGGCCGCTGGGCGCCATGCTCAAGCTTGCACCGGCGTCGGTCCCGGCAGTCTCGCCGATGGCTTCGCCGGGCGTCCATGCGGGGCAGGGCGGCAAGAAAAATGGCCGCGTCGCCATCCTCACCGGCTGCGCGCAATCAGTGCTCGATCCCGGCATCAACGACACGGCGATTTCGCTGCTGACCCGGCTTGGTGTCGAGGTCGTCGTCCCGCAGGGCGAGGGCTGCTGCGGCGCATTGGTGCATCACATGGGACGCGAGGACGCTGCCTTGGCGTCGGCCCGACGGAACGTCGACGCCTGGACGCGCGCCATCGAGCAGGGCGGACTCGACGCCATCGTCATCACCGCATCCGGCTGCGGCACCGCCATCAAGGATTATGGCTTCATGCTGCGCCTCGATCCTGCCTACGCCGACAAGGCGGCGCGCGTGTCGGCGCTGGCCAAGGACATCACCGAATATCTCGGGAGTCTCGACCTGCCGGAACCGGTGCGTAGACCGGGCACTATCGTCGCCTATCACTCGGCCTGCTCGATGCAGCATGGCCAGAAGATCACCCGCCAGCCGAAGGAGCTTCTGGTCCGGGCCGGGTTCGTCGTGCGCGAGCCGCGCGAAGGGCATCTCTGCTGCGGTTCTGCCGGCACCTACAACATCCTGCAGCCCGGGATTTCGGCGACGCTGCGCGACCGCAAGGTCAGGAATATCGAGGCGACCGGCGCTGAAATCGTCGCCACCGGCAACATCGGCTGCATCACCCAGATCGCCTCCGCCGCCAAGCTGCCGGTGGTGCATACGATAAAGCTGCTCGACTGGGCCTATGGCGGCGAGCCGCCAAAATTGGTTTGATTGCTGCGCACCCGCCAATGAGACTGCCGAGATGCCCAACCCAAAATCCGAAGAGATTGGAACCGTCGTTCGGCTGCTGTCGGACAGATCGCCGGCGACGTTCCAGGCCAGCTATGGCGAATGCCAGACAATCGTCGTTCGTCATCTCAAGGATGGGTCCGAATTCCTGTTTGCGCTCATAAAGGCAGCGGTAGAAGCCGACGTCCAGCAAGACAATCTGATTATCGACGCCGTTTCGTTTCTCGACGACGCGCATTTGGCTCGTCTGGCATTTTTCCTGCAAGAGGAAGTGAAACGCGGAATAGACGTGGAGGATCTGCTGGCTCACGTCGCCTTGCAGGCGCCGGAATTGTTTCCAGACAGTACCTTGGGCGACATTCCCGATTTCGCAGACTGGCTGACGCATGATGATCCTCGTTCGCCGCCGGCATGTCATCATTTCAGCTTTGAGGAGGGCGCTCCGAGCGACATGTCTTTTCCGACGCACCGCAATCATCCTACCTGGCATCTGCCGGCGACTGGCAGGCCACTACGGTCGGCGGCGAAGGATCGGCAGTGTGCCCGACCTGTCGAGAGCGACTGATACATCTGGTTACGCTGGACGATCTTGAGCTGACGATGCCTCTTCCCAGACTCCGTATCGAGACCTGTGCGAATTCTCTCGAACCGACCTACTATTCCCACGACGCTGCCGGTGTGCCGACGCCGATCGCGCCTCTGCATTCGCCCTACATTGAGAGGCCTGCAAAAGCCGCCGAGAAAAAAACTGTTCGGTTGGCACCGACCCCTAAACGGTGGCTCAGGCAGTCGTACGGGATAAGCAATTCAAGGCAAAACCTGTTTCGGCTTGGTGGGCTGCCGTCATGGATTCAGGGGCCGCAGTTTCCAGTCGTTCCCGGGACGGACCGGCAAATGAAATTTCTTCTCCAGTTCGATTCATTCGCCGGTTTCTTCTGGGGCAGCGGCGGCATGCTCTACGTCTTCTGGGATGACGAGTCCCGGATCACCTGCCATGTGCCGCAATACACGTGACGAAAGCGCCTACTCCGCCGCCAGTCTGTCCGCCGTGCCGTAGGTTGCCTGGTAGCGGGCGCGCTGGCGGCTGAGCGCCACCATGGTGTTGCGCAGCAGGATCGCCACGGTGATCGGGCCGACGCCGCCCGGCACCGGCGTGATCCACGACGCGACGTGCCTGACGCTCTCGGCATCGACGTCGCCGACGATGCGGCTTTCGCCGTCCGGTCCGATTTCCGAATTGATGCCGATATCAATCACGGCGGCGCCCGGCTTGACCATGTCGGCCTTGATCAGCCGCGGCTTGCCGACGGCCACGAACAGCGCGTCGGCGCGGCGTGCGTGTGCCGCCACCGAGCGTGTCATGTGATGGCAGACGGTTACCGTCGCGCCTTCGCTCATCAAAAGGAAGGCGATCGGCTTGCCGACAATCTCGGAGTGGCCGACGACCACCACTTCGAGCCCCTTGAGGTCGAGGCCGGTTTCCCTGAGCAGTTCGACCGAGGCAGCGGCAGTGCAGGGCGCCAGGTCGAGCTGGTTGTAGACGATGTTGCCGATCGACGCCGGATGCATGCCCTCGACGTCCTTGAGTGGATGCACCGCCGCCTGCAGCGTCTTGATCGGGATATGCACCGGCACCGGTCGCTGGATGATGATGCCGGTGACGCGCGGGTCGGCGTTGAGGCCGTGGATCGCAGCTTCGAGTTCGCCGGCAGTGATGTCGGCGCGAAAGCGCCTCTCCTCGAAGCCGATTCCGGCCAGCCCCGCCTTGGCGCGCTGGTTGCGGACATAGATGTCGACCGCCGCTGTGTCGCCGACGGTGATCGACACCAGCTTGGGCGGAAAGCCTTCGGCGGTGGCGATCGCCGCGTCCTCGCGCACGCTGGCGATGATGCGTTGGGCAACCGGGCCGCCCTTGAGATAGCGGCTGTCATCGGAGAGGGACATCGAGATAGGGCCTTTGTCTGGAATTTTGGCTGCCACATAGCAAAGGGACGGCGAAAAGGCAGCGCGAAAAGCGAACCGCTATGCCTGTCGCGCGACGTGCCGGCGAAATCTTCGTCAATTCTCGCTGGCGGAAACAAAAAGGGCAGCACGGCTTGCCGCGCTGCCCTTTCGTGACTGGCCGCATCCCCACACGGCCCGTCCCCCGTTGTTTATTCATCTGGCCTCAGAAAGCCAAAGCTAATGTCTTTCTAGACCAGATGATTCGTCGCGGCAACTATATCACCACCACCGTTGTTCCGATATTCACGCGTTCGTAAAGATCGACCACATCCTCGTTGCGCATGCGGATGCAGCCCGACGACACCGCGCCGCCGATGGTCCAGGGCTGGTTGGTGCCGTGGATGCGGTATTCGGTCGAGCCGAGATAGAGCGCGCGTGCGCCGAGCGGGTTTTCCATGCCGCCGGCGAGATAGGTTGGCAGATAACGGCCCTTTGCGGCTTCGCGGGCGATCATCACCGCCGGCGGCCGCCAGTCCGGCCAGACCCGCTTGTTGGTGATCTTGTGAGTGCCGGACCATTCGAAGCCCGGCTTGCCGGTGCCGACGCCGTAGCGCCGCGCCTTGCCGTTCTTCTCGACCAGATAGAGGAAATTCTCTCTCGTATCGATGACGATCGTGCCCGGCTTCTGCGGGCCGTCATAGGCGACTTCCTGCGGCAAATAGACGGGATCGATCTGCGGCCGCATCACCATGCGTTTGGCCGGCGCCTGCACCGCTGCGGTGCGCAACTGATCGGGTTCAGCTTGCCGCCGGTAGCGCCGTAGCGGCTGCGCTTCCTGCCGGCTCTGCCGCACGATGCCCGGCGCATGGCCGAGCTGCAGCACCCAGGGCGCCGAAAGGTCGGGGCTGACCACCACCGGCGGCCTCTCGGCATAGCGGTCGTTGGCATTGGCGGCGCCGACGGCAAGCACGGCCGCGGCGCCGAACAGTGGGAACAAGAATATCTTCATCGGATCGCACCTTGATCGTCGAACATGCCGGGGCGCAAAGCCTCCCCGATTTCCGCGACATTGGGCGCGAAGCGGCAACCGAAACATGAATCGGAATGCGTAAAATGCCTGTCTGTCAGTAAACCTTTTGGTGTGGTTACCGCCCGGTTCAGGAATCTGGTAAAGCCGCGGTAAAGGCCGCTTCAAAACGCGTTAACGCCAAGACACGAACGGAATTCCGCCATGGACGAAAAGACAGGTCTGCTTGCTGGTCCCGACGGCATCGCCCGCTGCTTCTGGCACGGCAACCTGCCGGATTATCTGCACTACCACGACCACGAATGGGGCCGGCCGGTCGCCGACGATCGCCGGCTGTTCGAAAAGATCTGCCTCGAAGGCTTTCAGTCGGGCCTGTCCTGGCTGACCATATTGCGCAAGCGCGACAATTTCCGCGAGGCCTTCGCCGGCTTCGATGTCGACAAGATCGCCGCCTTCACCGACGCCGATGTCGAGCGCCTGCTCGGCAATGCCGGCATCATCCGTCACCGCGGCAAGATCGTTTCGACCATCAACAACGCCAAACGCGCCCGCGAACTCATCAACGAGGCCGGCTCGCTGGCCGCCTGGTTCTGGAAGTTCGAGCCCGGCCCGGACGAGCGGCCCGAGATCGTCGACCTCGCCCATCTGCGCGCCAATCCGACGACGGCCGTTTCGGTCCGCATTTCGAAGGAGCTGAAGAAGCGCGGCTGGAGCTTTGTCGGCCCGACCACCGTCTACGCTTTCATGCAGGCGATGGGGCTGGTCAACGACCATCTCGAGGGCTGCGTCTGCCGGGAACCGGTCGAGGCGGAGCGGAAAGCGTTCAGGCGGCCGAAATAGCGGCTCAGGCGCCGCCGGCGCCGGCCAGGAAAAACCCGGCCAGGATGGCCGCCAGCGCGGCGAACACCGGATAGATCACCAGCAGGCCGGTCATCAGCACGTCGCGCATGGTCGGCCCGCTGCGCTGTTGCGCCGCGATCTCGAACAGTCCGGCGATTTGCTTCGTCGTTTTTGGCCCATAACCATCGGCCGGCCGCAGCCGGACCGGGGCGTCGCGTGCGCCGCTATCGATGATGTCGAACTTCTGTAGCGTGGCCATGGCCCCGAACCCCTTGTTTCGGCGCGCTTATCGGCCCGGATTGTGTCGGCACGATGCCGCGCGCATGGCGCAATTGTTTCAGCTTCTTTTTCTTGCCTTCTCCCCTTGTGGACCTGTTGCGCAGTCATGAGCAAAGCTTGCGGCGGCGGGGTTGCGGCGGTTGTTCGCTTGTTTGCGGGGGATTTGACGTCTTG
>NZ_JAMYNN010000026.1:0-64490 GCF_040319055.1 Mesorhizobium sp. M0960
GACGAAGGTCAGCTTTCTGGTGCTTGTCTTGACGTGTTTGAGCGTGAACCGCTGGAGGCTTCATCGCCGTTGTGGACTCATCCCAGGGTGACCATCACACCTCATGTCGCGAGCTTCTGGGTGGATTCTGGAATCGACCAGGTCGCCGATCTCTGCGGTCAAGTCGCAAGAGGAGAGCCTCTGTCCAACAAGATCGACCTCGAACGGGGTTATTGAATCGAAGTAGCGTCTTTACCACTTCCCGACAGCGTGAACTCGTCGGTGTGGCAGATGCCGGTTCCGGCGGCGAGCTTCGGGGCGCAGAGCGGCTGTTCCGCGCTCCCGCACTTGCGTGCTCCCGGTGCCCCGTGGCCCGGATGCCCGGATGCGCCAAGCTTAACGAACCTGACGACCGAACAAACGATGGCACCAAGAACATCATGCCGGATACGGCTTCATCGAGAGCTTCAACGGCAAGGAAGGCGCGTCAACACTCCACGCTACGATTGCTGGCCTCCCGTCGTCACGGCGCATATGCGACGTTCCGTTAGCCGCCGATCGCGTTCCTATCCACGGCAATCGCGTGGTGGTACATTCGGTTGATTTGGCGAATGTTTTTTGTCGTCAACTCACCGGGAAACCGGGGAGGTGGTCATGAGAATTATTACCGCTCTAGCATGCGTCGCCCTCCTTGCAGGTTGCACAACGGCAGGCCCCCCAGGGCCCCAAGGGCCTGTCGGTCCACAAGGTCTTCCCGGCAAGCAAGGACCTAGAGGTGCAATGGGGGCTGAGGGTCCGGCGGGGAAGGACGGCGTCGGCGGTTGGGAAATCACCCAGTATGCAAGCGCGAGTGATACAAGCCCAGACAAATCCGCACAGGCTTGGTGTCCCAAGCCAAAAGTCGTCATAGGTGGCGGTGCCAGCGCGTCAAATTCAAATGCTCTGATTTCTAGGAGCTTGCCGGTTACTTCCCCAGCTCCAGGGTGGGTAGCACAAGCGCATGTAGCGACTACGTCTCCAACAGCTTGGACGCTGACAGCATACGCCATTTGCGCGCTTGTCAAATAGTCGGCGCTTGGCCGGGCCGGTGAACTTTGCGTTGTCGCGTCTTGGAGACACAAACGGCGTTCTAGTCTTCATCCCAAAAATCCTGCAGCGAGGCGTGCCGATGGTCTTCCTCGCCCCGGAGGTGCTTCACGCGGACCTTGATGCCCGCTTGCGAAGGCCATAGTTGAGACGGTTGAAAGGCTGAGCCGGTGCCCCCCGCGTTGACCAGTTGCCGACCGGCTAGTGCAGCTTCTGGACTCTCGCCCGGAATGGCGGCATTCTCTCTTCCGGGAGAGCGGGCGTGGGCAAAGGCCAACGTTATCAAGGCGCCAATCAGGCTGACCGCTGGCGAAGGCGCGCCGGCAGAAGAATGCCGTCACGGCGGCTGCCGCGACCCCTCTTGGGGCTGATCTTCCTCGGCGCCGGCACGCTTGCCGCCGCAGTCACCCAATTCGCGATCCAGAGCACCGCCGGCCAACAGAGCACGATAACAAACTGGACAGAACCATTGCCTGGCCACATGGAAGGCCGCGCCTCGGTGATCGATGGCGACACAGTAGAGATTGCAGGCCAAAGGATTCGTTTCAATGGCATCGACGCGCCCGAGAGCCGTCAGCACTGCGACGACGCCAAGGGCTTTGACTACCCATGCGGGCGCCGCGCTGCCCAAGCCTTGGACAAGTTCCTGGCAGCTTCGCGACCGCTGCATTGCAGTTTTGTCGATCGTGATCGGTACGGGCGTCTTGTCGGGAACTGCGATCGGGCGGACGGTCGTAGCGTTCAGCGCTGGCTTGTCGAGCAGGGCTTGGCACTGACTGGCCCCTCTACAGCCACTGCGCCTATGCGGGGCAGCAGGCGAAGGCAGAGGCGGCAAAGCTCGGTCTGTGGGCCGGAACTTTTCAGGCGCCTTGGGTGTGGCGTCTAGCGCATGCCGACAACCGGCCGCTTTCTAACCAGCCGCTTGGCTTAATCAACCGCCATCAGGTCGCACAAAGCGGCTATTCATGCGAGCCGCGGCGCACCTGTTCCCAAATCAGCTCGTGCGATGAAGCAAGTTGGTACCTAGCCAACTGCTCTTGGGGCCGCAAGCTAGACCGCGACAAAGACGGCATCGCCTGCGAAAGCCAGTGTTGAACCTGCAGGTGCTGCCGCTTCACGGTCGCACGCACGTCGGTGTTGGCGCCGCGGCGCGTTGGGGTGGGTTTGGTCATGTGGAGGGGTTCCTAATGAAAAGGCCGCCTCGACGGGTGGCTTTTGAACGGTGACGGACTGCCGTTCCCGACGAGGGCGATGGTCAGGAGAGACACAAAAAGAGCCGGCGCGGGTGCTGATGACCGTCTCTCCGCCTGGACACGAGCCTATTTTGAAGAGCTTGCCAGGCTCGCTGCGCACGGCTCTCCGGATCCGAAAGCGCTTGCAGACTTGCGGAACCGTTACGACACTGACCAGCTCTCTACCCTGACGATAAGAGCCTAAGCTCGATTTGCAATATCGGGTCATGGCGCAGCACCGCTCATGGCGTCGGCACCAGCTATGTCCGCTTTCAGGGGGCGTGCAGGGCCGCAATAAACGACCGAGGTTGGGCGCATTGCCGCCGCTAGCCAACAAACGCTACGGAATGAAGAAGGGCAAGTAGTCTGGTGGAAGGAGTAGGGCCTCCGTCCACTTGCTATGCATCGGAATGTGCATATATTGTGCATATGAGAGGTCGGAGATTTGTCATGGCCCACGCACAGCTCGCACATTCCACGGTGATTTCAGGCTTTGTCGATAGCCTGCAGGAGCCGCGCACGCCTTATATCTCGCCGAAGCGCCTGTCGCAGGCGCTGGGCGTGAAGGTGGCCAACTTGGCCCAGTTGACCGGTGTCCACCGCAACACGCTCCGCAACCCCTCATCGGAGCGCCTGCAGGGCCGGATGCGCGAGATGGTGAAAGTGATCTCGGCGGCGACGGAACTCACCGGCGACGTCAACAAGGCGATCTTTTGGTACCGCAATGAACCGATCGCCGACTATGGCCATCGTACCGCAGCCGAGCTCGTCGCGGGCGGCCAGGTCGAGGCGGTTCTGGCCTTTATCCGGGATCTCGAGAATGGTGCGCGCGGGTGAGGATCACCCGCATCGGTCCAGACGAAATCTTCCATCGCTATCTGACTCCCAAATGGGCTTTCCTGCCCACCAGCGGTGCAGGCGCAGCGACGGACGGCGGTCGTTTCAACCGGCCAGGCATCGAAGCACTTTATCTGTCGCGTGCGACCCAGACGGCGCTTGATGAATACAAGCAGGGAGCCAGCATCACCCCGCCCGCCACCCTTGCCGCTTACAAGATCACGCTCGCCGAGGTAGCCGACCTTTCGCAGGGTTTCGACCCGCACATCTGGGATGGCCCGTGGAAGGAGTGGGATTGTGCCTGGCGCCAGGTCGCTCGCATCGACAAGAAGATCCCGCCATCGTGGAAGCTCGCGGATCTGGTCATCACCGCCGGACTTCGCGGCATCCTGTTTCCGTCGCTGCGTCACGCCGGCGGCACCAATCTGGTGATCTTTCCGGCCAATCTTGTCGACGGCGACCATGTCGCGGTTCACGATCCCGATCAACGGTTGCCGCACGACCAGTCGTCCTGGTCCTGAGCTATCGACTGTCTCTGGGATCGCAACGCGACCACGCCCCCCGTCACGGCGCTTGCTCCCCAACGACATCGTCCTCGCCGTCGGCCTCCCCGCTCGCCAGCCCGGCTGGAATATCGCCGGCCAGCAGCTTCTCCTTCGAGAGCAGCCCTGCGTCCTCAAGCGCCTCGAAATCGGGTAGCTGGCGCAGCGTGTCGAGCCCGAACTGCGACAGAAAAGTTTTCGTCGTCACATAAGTATAGGGCGCGCCAGGTTGCGGCGAGCGCGGACCCGAAGCGATAAGATCCTGCGCGCGCAGCATGCCGATCAGGTCGCGCGACACCTCCTTGCCGAAAAAGCTGGAGAGCTCGCCACGGGTGATCGGCTGGAAGTAGGCAATGCACATCAAGACAAGCGCCTGCGCCTGCGGCAGTTCTTTTGCCCCCTCGCCCGCTGACGTGCCGAAGGCTGCGTGAATGGCATCGCCAAAAACCTTTCTGGTCCGGTGCTGCCAGCCGCCGGCGACCGAGACCAGCTCATAGGGGCGGCCGGCGAGCTCGGCGCGGATGTCGTCGATGATCAGTTCAAGATTGCAGTTCTTGCCGACGACCCGCGCCAGCACCGCGCGCGGCACTGGTTCGCTTGCCGCAAAGACCACTGCTTCCACGCGGCCCATCCATTCGCGCCAGCGCAGCTCCGCCGGCAGATGTTCCAGCTCGGTATCGAGCAACGCCGGCTGTTCGTTCGGCTTGCGGCGGGCGGACGCTTCGCTCATCGCTACAGCCCAAACATCCGAAAGGTGGTGCGGCCCGACAGCTCCCGCACGGCGTCGAGTTGCTGCAGCCGCTCGAACAGACGTCGCGTGGCAAAACGGGACAGGTTTTTCGTCGTCAGCGAGCCGGAGACGGCGTCTTCGTTGAGCAGCAAAAAGATCACGTCGCCGGCGCCCTTGGCGCGCAGTTTCGGCGCCACGGCCAGCAGTTTTTCGGCACGACGCGACAAATCGGCGGCCAGCCGGCAGGCCTCGGCCGCAGCTTGAACCAGTGCTACGCAGACCGCGCGCTCAAATCTTTTTTCGCCGGGTCGGATGCGCTTGCCGCCGGACTCGGCGCGGAAGGCCGGGCCAAAGGCCTGTGCCATCATGAGCGGCACCGGTCGCGGCCAGCGCAGGCTTTGCGCCAGCACCAGGTCGGCCAGCCACCAGGCGAAAAGCTCGGCATCGGGGCGCATGGTGACGACATGAGCGGCGATCGCCGCGGCGGCGAACGGCGCCGGCCGCTGCAACCCCGCCAGTTTTTCGATCTCCGTGCAGAGGTTGGCGAGCGCCGCGTCGTCCCAATGGATTCCGAGCTGGTCGACGATCCTTTCGAGCCGGTCGTGGGTTGCGACCGACGGCTGCATGGCCAACTGCCGCCAGGCGCCAAGAACCGCGCCGGCGGGGCCGGGACCGGCGCCGGCCGGGCGCAGGTACCAAGCGTCGCGTAGCGCGGCCTCGTCCTCTGAGCGGCCGGCGAGCCGCATGCCGGGGGCGGCACAGCGAAGCGCCAGCCGCTGCTGCCAGGCGCCGGCCCAGGAAGGCTGCGGCGCCCGTGCGAGGCCGTCGAGCGCGCCCAAGGCAGCGCCGGCCTGGAAGGCGGCGTCGGCGTCGCTCGGC
Organism: Mesorhizobium sp. M0960; assembly: GCF_040319055.1. Lineage (NCBI taxonomy): Bacteria > Pseudomonadati > Pseudomonadota > Alphaproteobacteria > Hyphomicrobiales > Phyllobacteriaceae > Mesorhizobium > Mesorhizobium sp. M0960. The sequence goes on from NZ_JAMYNN010000026.1 coordinate 5,286, forward strand.
CCGCCGCCGGCCGCAAGCGCCCAGGCCGGGACGGTCGGCGGCGAGGCGGGACTGGCGGTCGCGGGATCGAGGCGAATCATGGTCTTGGAGGGTAGAGCGCCCGTGCGCTTTGCGCTACGGTTTTCACGGCAAAACGCACAGCCTGTCGATATGACAGAACGAATGATAATCTTGCATTATCGGTCGTTTTTGTCCTTACGTTAGAAATGGCCGTCGTCGCCCGCGTTTTAACGGTCGCAGGAGAGTGTCAGCGAGCTTTTTGAAGACTGGTGGTCATTAAAGGAGGGTGGACGATCACGGTGCACGGGCATATCTGCCACAGACGCTTTCAACCCTGCGGGCGCAAGTCTGTCACCGGCCGGTAGAAGATCACACGCACCGACGGAACAAGCTGGTTGAGGTAATCGAAATCCCGAACATTGCCGGTCAGGACCGTCGCGCCCAGCAGACCGGCCTGGTGAAAGATCAGCGCATCGTTGAGGAAGCGGCGTTCATGCCCCTCCCCTTTCGGCAGGCGGCTCAGCAGGAACAGCAGGCCGGCAAGCATGCCGGCGCGTCCCCAGGCGGTGGCGTCGGGTGCATGCAGCCGGTGCACTGGAATGTCTTCAATCGTGCCTGCAACCACTTTCAGGACCGACTTCGTCGTGGGGTGCGCTGGGTCGAGCCGGCCGAACAGGTGGCTGAGCTCGGCAAGGCAGACGGCCGAGTGCTGACAGGGCCGATAGGTCAGAAGGTCATCGACCACTTTGGGCGTGCGGCCCTGAAGGACATCCAGATAGACGCTCGTGTCGAGAAGCAATGCAGCGCCGACAGGCGGCTGGTCCCCTGCCCAGGACAGAGCGGAATCCGGCCGCCGTTCCAGCCCGCCGGCACGCCGCTGTGGTTTGAGGGAACGCAGTGCGCTCCCGAGATCAAACGCCAAGATCAATGTCTGCGGAGATGCTGCCCTTGCGGCGGACGAGCCGGGCGCCAAAATCGTCCTCGAGGGCCAGCCGCGACAAGGCGAGCTCCAGCAGCTCAGTGTCGGAGGTCACATGAGCGCGCTTCTTTGCCGCCTCGATCAATTCCGACGGCACCCTCCCGGAAAGGCGTGTGTTCTTGGCCGCGCCGATAAGGCCGACCGCCCTCGCCTGCTCAAGCACCAGACGGTTCCGGGTGTGGGCGATCCGCTCCTCGCTTTCGGCTGCCGTTGCACCACGTACGCTCATCCTGGATTCTCCTGTTGAACGAAACATAAGGGATGTTGAACATGAAGGCAAGGATCGGCACTGAGAAAGAGGGCCCTAGGAGGTACGCGACCGGCGCAAATCTCGGGAGCTATTGGTCAAGCACCTCGCGGTGGACAATTGGGCGCTTTGGTCGCACGTTGGGCTCTCAGAATCGCACCACTGTGACATTCAAATGATCGAGAGTTTCGATGGGCAGTCCCCGTAATTTCATGACGCCCATCGACGCGGTCGACACCAGCGACCTGCCTGACATTGTCGAAGTCGTCATGAAAATGGGGCACCCGGATGAGGTTCCCTCCCCTCCCACGCAGGTCCTCGACTCGCGACAAGCATCACTGCCTGCGCATCTCGAAAAGCTGGCCGACCGCGCGCGCGATTACGTCGAGGCGGCGAGTTCGGCAAACACCCGTCGCGCCTATGCCGCCGACTGGAAGCATTTTTGCGCCTGGTGCCGGCGCCAGGCGTTTGATCCGCTGCCGCCAGATCCACAAGTCGTCGGCCTCTACATCACGGCCCAGGCCTCAGGATCGGAACGGGACAAAAAGTCTGTGTCGACCATTGAGCGCCGCCTGTCGTCGCTGACCTGGAACTATACGCAACGCGGTCAACCGCTCGACCGGAAGGACCGGCATATCGCCACCGTGCTCGCCGGTATCCGCAATAAACACGCCTCCCCTCCCCGTCAAAAGGAAGCCATCCTGCGCGACGATCTTGTCGCCATGCTGGAAACGCTCGATCGTGGCACGCTGCGCGGTCTGCGCGGCCGCGCCATGTTGCTTTTGGGCTTCGCCGGCGGCTTGCGCCGCTCCGAAATCGTGGGCCTCGATGTTGCGCGCGATCAAACCGAGGACGGGTGCGGCTGGATTGAATTTTTCCCGGACAAGGGCGTGCTGGTTACGCTGCGAGGCAAGACCGGCTGGCGCGAGGTCGAGATTGGCCGCGGCTCGTCCGATGCCACCTGCCCGGTCGTCGCTCTGCAGACCTGGCTGAAGCTGGCCCGCATCGCGCATGGCCCCCTCTTCCGCCGCGTCACGGGGCAGGGCAAAGCTGTGGGCGCCGAGCGGCTCAACGATCAGGAGGTGGCGCGGCTGGTCAAACGCGCGGCCTTGGCCGCCGGCGTGCGCGGTGATCTTTCCGAGGGCGAGCGCGGCCAAAAGTTTTCGGGCCACTCGCTGCGTGCCGGCCTCGCGTCCTCTGCCGAGGTTGACGAGCGCTACGTGCAGAAGCAGCTTGGTCACGCCTCGGCAGAGATGACACGCAAATACCAGCGCCGGCGCGATCGCTTCCGCGTCAATCTAACTAAGGCGTCAGGATTGTAGAGTGCGGTACGCCCCCCAGCCGCAGGTGACTCTGGATGCGCCAATCCACCCCGGCGCCACAGATCCAACCATCATGTTGATGGGTTTCCAAGGTTTATTGGTGCGGTCGCAAGCCTCCAACTTAAAGAGCTGTTCCCAGCTGGGAACTCAAAGTACGGGTTGTGGGAGAAGTTTGCTTCTCGATGAGTTCTCCAGGATCCTTCGCCGACACGTGGACTGGCCCCGAGGGAAGTTGCCTGGCGACTGCAGGAGCCTCTTGCCCGACGCTGGAGGAAAGTGCGCGTGGACAGGACGCCTACGTGCCAAACGGTGCTGATTGCTGTCAAATCGCGTGGGACGCTTGGCGGCAGGTCCGAGCCGCTGAGTTGCCATTCGCGAGGGTCGCTCGGCCCGGAAGGAATGCCTCGTTGCAGGGTAGGGGCAGTGGGGCGTCTAACTTGTCAGCCTGGGGCGATCACCGAAGTGACATCGGAAGCGGCGCGGCATGGCTGCATCACAAACACAACCCATCGACTCCGACGCAAAGGATGGTGACTCCCATAGGACTGCGCGAACTCAGTGCCTCCGTCACAACGGGAATTTCGCCGCCGCGCCAAAGTGGGGGGAGGGGGTATCTCTCCATCCGCCGAAACCTACCTGCGCTTCTGTAGGTCGCTCGCCGCCGTACGCGGAAGCCAGAGGCCAACCGGGTACACCAACGTCGACTATCTACGAGAACAAAACGGGCAAGGGGCTCGCCCGTGCCCCCATGCTGCGTAACCAACTTCATAGCGGTCTTTTTCAATGCCTGATGCGCAACTTTGACGGCACAGAGAAGCCAGCGATAAAGAAAAGTTCCCAGCTGGGAACTGCCCTGTGTCCATTTGCTCGAATTCTCCGAATCGGGCATACCTCCAGTAACGGAAAAACCGCGTAATTCGAAAAGTTGGCGTAGTTGGCGTGGCGTTAACAGCTTGTTAACCACAGTCGCTATCAATAGGCGCTGGGTGCAAGAGGAGAATCTGGGTGACGCGGCATCTAAGTAGCCTTCAGTTCATGAATACCTTTTCGACGAAACTCGAGAAGGCACTCAACAATCTTTCGCTGGCTCAGTATCCTCCTGATGCGATTCGTACGATGCGCAAATTCACTTCGACGGAAGTGGCAGCATTGCTAGGAGTGACTGAAGCTTACATACGGCAGGTCTCCTTAAAAGGGCAGGGACCTGAGCCAGAGACAACGACCACCGGAAAGCGCCTATATTCTGTGGAGCAGGTGCTGGACCTTCGGATGCACCTGGCGGAAAAGGCACGGAAGAAATGGATCAATCCTCGTCGTGTTAAAGGCGAGGATTGCCAGATCATCGCGATCACGAACTTCAAAGGTGGATCGTCCAAGACAGCGACCACTATTCACTTGGGTCATTGGTTGGCACTACGTGGATATCGCGTTCTCGCAGTCGACATGGATCCCCAGGCGTCGTTAACAAGTCTGCAAGGAGCGTTACCCGGATTTGACTACCGAGAAGGTGACACCCTTTACTCAGCGATTCGGTTTGATGATCCGGTGCCAACGGAAAAGATTATTCATCAGACGCATATCATCGGATTCGACGTCATCTGCGCCGGTCTTGAGCTGACAGAATTCGAAACGGCCGTTACCCTTGAGATGCGCAAGAGCGGTGGAACCAGTTTTCTGCTTCGAGTGTCACAGGCTCTCGAACAGATCGTCGATAGCTACGACATCGTTCTTCTCGACTGTGCGCCGTCACTCAATTTCCTGACACTTTCGTCGCTCACTGCCGCTACCGGAGTCCTAATCCCAGTTCCGGCGCACATGCTCGATGTCGACTCCACAGGGAAGTTTTTGGAGCTGGCCGCATCTTATATGCAAATCCTGGATGAGGCTGGTGCAGGCGCACGTTGGGATTTCGCCAAATTCCTCATCACAAAGTTTGAGGCCAACGACCACCCGCAAGCCAACATGCAGGCCCTAATGCGCCAAGTGTTTGGCGAGGATTTACTTCTGAATTCAGTCTCCAAATCCACTGCGGTTGCGGACGCTCTCACTTGGAAGCAGAGCCTCTATGAAGTGCAACGATCGAGGTTTTCGGCACCTAAAACTTATGATCGTGCAATCGAATCGATCAATGCCGCGAACGCGGAAATAGAAAGCCTCATCACAATGGCATGGAGGCGTGAACAGTGAGCCGTAAAGATTCTAAGGGCATGTTTGCTGCTGTTTTGGGGCAACTCGGGGAGGACAATTCGGAGGAGGGCGTCAGCCGCCGCACGTCATCGCCGCACCTGATGAAGGTGGCGGCTGGTGTTCGCCAAATGCAAGAGCGTAGCGATATCGCCGACAAGTTACTGAAGTCAGGCGAACAGATCATTGAACTCGATCCCGACAAAATACGGCCGTCGTCTATCACCGATCGATATGATGACGCCTACGAGATTTCCGCCATTGCTGAGATCACTGAGTCCATGCGGGAGCGCGGTCAAATTGTGCCTGGATTGGTTCGGCCAGTACAAGGCAAGGATGGCGAGTTTCAAATCGTCTATGGTCGCAGAAGATTAGCGGCAGCTAAGCAGCTTGGGATCGGATTCAAAGCGGCCGTCCGCGAGTTAACTGATGAACAAGCAGTCATTTTCCAAGGCGAAGAAAACACCGCTCGAGAGGATCTTTCATACATTGAGAAGTGCGCTTTTGCGCTTGCGCAGCAGGAAGCGGGATACAAACGGGACACCATCTGCGCTTCGCTGTCGACAGGAAAATCGCATGTCTCCGAGATGATCAAAATCGCCTCATCGGTCGACAAGGAGATACTGCAATCGATTGGTAAAGCTCCCGGGATTGGTCGAGGACGATGGCAGGAATTCTCGAACCGCTATTCCATGGACGGCTCACCCGCAAAAGCTTTCGATCTTATTCGCAAAAACAAATTCCGCGAGGCAACGTCCGACGACAGATTCATTATTCTGCTTGAGACGCTTCCATCGGATCATAATGCGATCAAAGAACCTGGTCCGGCCAAGCCATCAAAGCCCAAGATTGCTATGAAATCCTGGGCTGCTCCAGACAAAACAGTCAGCGTCAGCCTCAAAGACAACGGAAAAACTACCATGATTGCCGTGGGAGAGGCTGAAGGATCGCGTTTCGCAGCGTTTATCGCCGGACAACTGGACGACCTGTTTGAGGCCTTTCGGAAGTCCATCACGAAACAAGGAGTCTGAAACCGCAAAAGAAAAAGGCCCCCGAACGGCAAGCCGTGGAAGCCTCTCTCTGAACTAAGCACTCTGAGAATCGCATCTCCACGAATCACTGTCAAGAGTCATTGGCGTCGTTTTGGCGAGCAGGTTTCTTTTGCCTAATCGAGGGTGAAAGAAAATGGAGACGAATATTGCGACGACGCCCTTTGGGCGGCGGCCGATGACGCTTGGCATGATTTCAAGCCAAGTCACCGCAAGGGCCGTGCCGAAGGACGCGATCGTCCACAAATGGCATGTCTTCCAAGATATCAAGGACGCCAGGATCGCTCTGGGCGCCACCGATCGCGCTTTGGCTATTCTCGACGCGCTGTTGTCGTTCCATCCGGACACAGCGCTTTATGGCGACAGCGAACTGGTTGTATGGCCATCCAACGAGCAGCTGATCCGCCGCGCCAATGGCATGCCCCCAACGACGTTACGGCGCCACCTGGCCGTTCTGGTCGAGTGTGGATTGATCATTCGTCGGGACAGCCCAAACGGCAAGCGCTTCGCCCGGAAAGGGCAGGCGGGCGAGATCGAGCAAGCCTATGGCTTTGACATCTCGCCGATCGTGGCGCGTGCTGAGGAGTTCAAGGATCTTGCGGATGCGGTCAGATCTGAGAAAAAGGCATTTCGTCTCGTTAAGGAGCGGCTTACCATATGCCGACGGGACATCGTCAAGATGATCGACACCGGCATTGAGGAAGGCGTGCCGGCGAACTGGGGCAGGGTCCAGCAGGCCTACCAGGCGATTGTTGGTCAGATACCACGCACTGCACCTAGGCAGACGCTCGAGGTGATTGCCGAAGAACTTGAAGGCCTTTGGGCTGAAGTGCGTGAAGCATTGGAATCATTTGTAAAAACACAGAAAGTGGACGCCAATGAGTCCCAAAATGGGCGCCACATACAGAATTCAAAACCAGACTCTAAATTTGAATCTGAACCCGGCTTAGGAAATAAAAATGAAGCGGGCGCGAACGTTGCGGACACCGACAACGTACGGAGCCTGCCGAAACGCGAACTGCCGCTAGGGATCGTGCTGGATGCCTGCCCGAACATGCTTTGGCTGGTGAAGGGCGGCGGCGGAATCCGCAACTGGCGTGAATTTCTGGCCGCGGCCGAGGTTGCCCGACCGTCCATGGGCGTCAGCCCGAGCGCCTGGGAGGAAGCGCGAACGGCAATGGGTGAGCAGCAAGCGGCGATTACCATTGCCGCGATCTACCAGCGGCAGGACCAGATCAACAGCGCCGGCGGCTATTTGCGCAGCCTGACAGATCGAGCAAAGGTCGGAAAGTTCTCGGTCTGGCCGATGGTGATGGCCTTGTTGCGGGCCAAGCTTGACGCGTCGAAGACGACCGGAACCGGAGCTGAAGCCGCTGCCGTCGATTTGGATGCGGCAGGCAAGGTTGTGCGCACCGAATCCCGGCTGGAAATCAGCGATGCGTTGCGCCGCAGCCTCGACAAGCCAGGGCGCGGATCATGATCAGCCGGGCGGTTTTCGATCCGTGGACGGTGGCTGCAGCGCTTGTCGGGACGAGCGTCTTATGAGAGCATCGAAGGCATGAAAAACCAACACGACCAGGAACCGACGCCCGATGAAACCGCCGGGATGGTGTGGTGGAATTCGCTTGCCGAATCCGATCGTGCGGCTTGGCTGGCGCGGGCCGGCAGCGCTGTTCCAGCTGATGCCTGGGCCGCGTACAAGCGGCTTGGGAATGTTGAGCGTCAGTCACGGACCGTAAACTGAGGACTGTTCTGCAGCGGGATGACGGTCAGCTCGCGGGTAGTTCGGCGACGAGTCCAAGCCGGCGGGCTCGATCGAGCAGGTTCTTGACTGAGGAGGCAGACCATTTTGCGCCCCCTCGTGGGGTACGCTCATGCAGACGCTCGAGCTGGCCAGCGATGTCGCGTAGCGACAGGTCCGGGTTGGACTGCGAAATCCCTGCCACAAGCGTCATCAGGCGATCTTCGGGAGGCAGAGGAGACGCCCGCTTTAGCAGTGTGGATTCGGCCAGGTGCTCGGTGACGAGCCACCTCACTGCCCGCCGCAGTCGTTCAGGCGTCCAGTCGAGGCCGCGCTGCTTCAGGACCCGAGCGATGTCGTCCCAGTTATGGTCTGGTCGCATCCGGCGGACCGTCGGAAGCCATTGGTTCATAGTTGATTGTACCCGTCGGCCATAAGCCGCCTTTTGTATCGTGGTCATTTTCGCCAGGGCTTCGGGCCTGCGCTCCCGGATACCAGGATTGCCTGGCAGTCGCCCCTTGGATCGTGCAGCGATGATGCCGGCCTTGGTTCGCTCCGAAATCAGTGCACGCTCGAGCTGGGCAACGGCGCCGAGTACCTGTAGCGAAAACATGCCCTGTGGCGTCGACGTGTCGATTGGATCTCGCAGAGATCGGAAATGCGCGCCCTTCTTAGTCAGATCCTCGATCACCTGAAGAAGGTGGCTGACCGAGCGCGCAAGGCGATCGAGACGCACGACGACCAAGATATCGCCGGCGCCGATGTCGCTCATCAACCGCAGTAGGGCCGGGCGAGCTCTCGACGCACCGGATCCATGTTCCTGAACGACGACGTCACAACCGGCCGATCGCAGCTCAATCTCCTGCGCTTCCGTCGCTTGTTCGTCCGTCGACACGCGCGCGTAGCCGATTTGCCGGCCTCTTGGTCGTCCGGAGCGTCGATCTTGCGCTTCACGGGCCATTTGCGGCGTCTCTCAGCATCGGAAAGAGGCATTTGTACAAACACCGAAGATATCAACAAACGATCGTTTGTAAACGTCTCTGGTGGCCTTTTTCGTAGCTCCTATGGCTTCGATGAGCCGGTAAATCAACGTTTTTCGGCCTCCTGAGCGTCCCAGGGCGTGCTGCTGTACAGTCCCTATGTGAGATCATTATCGATAGTTATCTTTCTCACCAGCATCATCGCCTGTGACAGATGTGAGTAGTAAGATAGCTTCCGTTACGCGAATGAGCTACAACAGAATCAATGGCTTACGATCTTTCGAAATTGGCCTTGAACACCCTGCTGGGGCCGCTCGCCCGCGCCGAAGACCTTTTGGCGCGGCTCGACGAGCGAGTGCACAAAAGCCCGGTCCGCGACGGTTTTGTCGAGCGCCAGCATTTCGCCGACGCAGCGGCCGCGCTCTGGCTCGAGGGCGAGCTCGTGCACATCGAAGACCTCGTCCTGCACGACGCCCACATGGACATCCGCACGCCGACCCACGAGCTGACCCGGGCGCATGGCGTACTGCGCGCTCGCCGCCGCATCCTTTTGCACCCACCCGACTGGGCGCTTTGTCGCGTTGGCATTTTGGCGTTGCGCGGCCGCGAAGGGCAGGGCGGGCGCGACGGGGCGAGTCCGGGACGGACTGGCGCCGAACCCGCGACGGCGGCCGCCGGGGCGGACGAAACCGCCGGCGAAAGCGGGCTTGCCGATGAATCCGAGCAAGCGGATGCGCTGGCGCAAGAACTGGCGGAGATCGACGCCGTGCTGGCCCGCTCCAGCCGGCTGCTGGCGGGCGAAAATTTGGCGCCGCGCGCCGCGGACAGCCCGGATGTCGACGCGGCAGGGCAGTGGGCAAACGCGCGGGAGGTCTTGCCGAACAGTCTCGGGCCGCTAATCCGCGATCTCGACTGGGACGAGGACCAGCGGCTAGCCGACTGGCTCGCCGTCGTCGACAGGCTCCGTGACGAAAACATGCCGGCCGTGCTGGCCGCAGCGATCGCCTTGGATGCGTGGCAAGACATCGAACCGCTGCAGCACCAGCATTGGCTCGGCAATCTGCTGGTCGCGGCGCTGCTCAGGGAGCGCGGCAAGATCGGCTCGCATCTGTTTTGCCTGAATGCCGGATTGCGCACCGTTCCGCGGGAACGGCGGCGGGCGCGCAACCGGACCACCCGGCTACTGGCCGTTCTCGACGCATTTGCAGAGGCCGCCGCGGCCGGGCTGAAAGAACTCGACCGGCTGGCGCTGGCAAAGGGGCAGATGGAACGCCGGCTCAGGAATCGGCGAAAAAGCTCGAGCCTGCCGGCGCTGATCGAGCTGGTGCTGGCGCGGCCGGTGGTCTCGGCGGGATTGATCGCGGCCGAGCTCAAGGTCAGCCAACGCGCCGCGCTCGGTCTCGTCGCCGAGCTCGCCGTCCGCGAGGTGACGGGCCGGGGACGCTACCGGGCGTGGGGAATCCTTTAGTACTCCTGTCCATGCCGCGGTGCTTCGACCTTCAGCCAACCTACGGCCCGACCAAGCAGCAGACCGAAGACACGGGCCTTGGCAGTCGCCCTCGGTTGATCTGCCGCACGAACTAGCTACTACTGCGGTGGCTTTGGGGGGCGGAAACGACTAACAAGCTGATATTGCTTTGGGGCGTGGCGCTGATGCTTTCGGGGCCAGTTCACGCAGCAACTGCACGTGCCAGACCATTACAGCTGACGGAAAGGGAGACAGCAGTTGTTCAGCTGCGGAGGCATCCTTCGACCCGGGTGCTTCGAGCATAGGCTAATGGTCCATCATCGATTGCGAGACGCTTTTTCGTATTCAGGGGAAAACAGTTGGCCAAAGGGATAAGCGCATCCACGATCAAGTCGTGGTTCCAGTATCGATGCGAGCGGAAAACACGGTATGAGATCATGGACCCGTCCGAGCTCGCCGCAGTGCCTGTGGCCAAGGACGACCGCGAACAAGCTTGGGCTATACTGGGAATCGACTTCGAGGATAGGATCGTCAAAAGGCTAGCGCGTGAAACTGGTGTGTTGCGCCCGGGGGTCGGCGAAGATGGCCTTTCAGAAAAGGCCGCAGTGGCTTTCCTCCGCGGCCAAGGAACTTCGGAGTTCGCTGCTCAGGTCAACCTTCGACCTCGGCTGCCGTCCCTTCTCCTCGCAGGGGCACCGGAGCTTTCTTTACGTCGCACCTTCGCAGATCTAATCCGGCGGGACCTTTCGAAATCGACCCCAATATTCCGCGTCATTGACGTTAAAGCTACGAGGAGCGCCCGCGCCTTTCACAAAACGCAGGTTGCATTTTACGCTCGCCTCCTTGAGGCAGTCCTTGGTGAAATCGGATCTGACGGTAGGATCGATCCGCTCGGAGAGATTTGGCGAATCCCAGATGACGGAGTCGCCGAAGGCGACGATTGGACCTCCGAGACTTTCCAACTCGGTCCGTATCTTCGGCTCGTCGACGACTTCTGCCGGCAGACGTTGCCGGCGATAGCAGGCAAGGTGGTCGGACCCGGCAAAGACGAAACCTTCTTCCATGTCTATTTTAAATGCGAACAGTGCGCATACCTGGCCCACTGTGGCCAGGCTGTTGCACCAACGCGACCGCCGTCAACGCGGGACATATCAGCCGTGGCCGGTCTGACGCACGAGGCAAAGCGGACGCTCCAGTCGGTTGGCGTAAGAAGTATTGCCCAATTAGCCGGTGCTGGGGCCGGTATAGGACGAATGGACGGCGCTGGATGGAGTTTGTCTCGCCGTGCGGAAACTCTGGTGGCGCGAGCCAAGGCGCTACGTGACAACAGCGTCCTACCTGGCGTGGACCCGCATAGTTTTCTCATGCCGCCTCGGATAGAGGCAGCTCTTTACCTCGTCGCCGATCACGATCCTGTGGACGATAGCTTAGTCACCCTCGGTTACCTTTACGTCGAGGGAGACCAGGTTCGAGAGCATATCGAGGTTCTGCCGACAGCAGATCGGCGCGCGGAGGCCGACGCACTCGTACGCGTGTTCAACCAGATCATTGCCGATCTCGTTGCTGTCGACACTCGCAACGCCGCGTCCAGCCCAGGCGGCATTCATGCCCACATTATCCTTTACGAAGCGACAGAAGCCATAGCACTGCAGAATGCCGTGAAACGCCATCTCGACGATCCGCGAGTTCGCGGCGGATTGTTGCACATGGTTCGCCTCTTCCCGCCCGATGACGTCGTGCCTGAACCAGAGTTTCGCGGAATGCAGCATCTTCCAGCCACGGCGCTCCGAACTGTGGTCGAGCAACTATTTGCTCTGCCGGTAACCGTCTCGCACGACTTACGTCAGGTCTCAGCCGCACTAGCCAGTGACGGCCTAATCTCCGAACCCTATTTACCTGATCCAGCTTTCGAACGCCCGTTCTCCTCGCTTCTTGCTATCGAGGTTAGCCGGGGGCTTCGCGAAAGGCGTCGCGGATCTCCGGATAGCGACGCGGTTCGCGCGGATGTGGCCGCGCGTATGCGGGCGACACGAGCCGTGGCAGAATGGCTGCAGGCGGAGCATAAGCGCCGAACGGAAGCGGGTGGCTTACCAATGCTGCGACTGAACAAGCTACCGTTTCGGCTTCAAGCGACGTTTGACCCCTTGGCGGCCGGCGATATTGATGTGCTACGCGCCTTCGAACTCCTAGAGAACCGCTCCGGTCTCCTCGACACACTTATCCGCCTCGCACAGCCCACTCGCGTTCGCCGCGATGCCGGCCGCGCTGTAGGGCCAATGCGGATCCTCAGCGCGACGCCGAAACAGAGAGACGCGCTTCTGATTTTTGCCGTACCCCCTGAAGCCCAGGACGCCGAAGTTGCAGCTGGCGCTTTTGGCCTTATTTTAAGCGATGGTGAACCGGACCTCGTGCTGGAGCCACGCCTTTGGCCCCAGTTAGCCTGCACCCTTCGCGATCCCCGCTTCGAAGATGCGGCGAACATAATTCGTATCTCGGTACATCGCCGGGTATTTGACGGGGTTCCTTTCCAGGATTTGATGCGGCGCGCCGGCCAGGACAGGTGGTGGCTCGACCAGACTTTCATCGATCTGAACGCAGCCAAAGCCGACGCGTATCTCAGTTTCCTCGCCGCGGAAGACGTTGCATGACCGTACGGAAAGACGTCCTTGCTTTTTTGCGGAATCCCGAAGCATTCGCTGCAACCGCGACTGATCCAGATGTGTGGCTCGCGGGCCTAGAAGATTTTGCACTTCCCTCCATCGCTGCTGAGCAGGACCGAGCGCTCCGCGTAGCTCAGGTTGCCGCTTGGCGCGGTCTCGCCGATCGACGAACGGGGCTGATACTCGGTCCGCCTGGAACGGGGAAGACGCACCTCTTGTCTTGGCTGATCACTGGCTATGGTGTGACCAGAGCCGGCTTCGCCCTACCCGCCAGAACTTTCGTAACAGCGTTCACAAAAAATGCCGTTGGTAACGTGCTGGATGCAGTGGTTAAGCGCCAAGCTCTTCATGCTCGGGATGCTCCCCGCCCATTCTATTATGGAGCTCCGCCAGCGGCCGGCTTGTCCGACGGCGTCGTGGTTCTTGGCCGGGGTGACGAGGACGAACTTCTTGACGCAATCGGTTCTGGCCGTGCGGTTGTTGGGGCAACGATCTGGTCCTTGTATCGCCTGCTTACAGGCGGCGGCGTGCCGAGTGCGAACGGTCCGACGGCCCCTCTCTTCGACCTCATCTGCATAGACGAGGCGTCGCAGATGGTACTTGGCCACGGCCTGATGGCCCTAGCAGGCCTCGCGCCGGGTGGACGTGTAGTCGTTGCTGGGGATGATCAGCAACTGCCGCCGGTTCGTGCAGCGCGAGAAACGCGTATCGCTGGTCGGGATCTCGGCGGCTCACTCTATGCCTTTCTCAAATCGGCCAAGGCCGCTGAGTTCGCTCTGGATGAGACTTTCCGTCTCAACGAGCCGCTTGCCAACTTTCCAGAGCGCAAGTTCTACCCCGGGCAATATGTATCGGCCGTGCCGGAAAACCGTCTGGCCCTGCGATCGGGATGGATGGATGGATTGGATTTAGTCTCTCGCGTCGCGCTCGATCCGGCTCTTCCAGTTGTGGTGCTTGTTCACGATGGACCTGCGGCGGCCACCGCGAATCCCTTCGAGGCTGGGCTCGTAGCTCGATTGGCCACCGCACTAGAGGGCAGGGTGGTCGACGCGGACGGAGCGCCGACCGCACCCGATCGATTCTGGACTGACGTTGTTGCTATTGTCAGCCCACACCGAGCGCAAAACGCTGCCATTCGTAGAGCTTTGCCGGATTCGATACGCGCCAACGCCTTCGTAGAAACTGTGGATCGTATTCAAGGCAAGGAACGCGACGTTGTTCTCCTTTCATATTGCGTCGCTGATCCAGAGTTCGCACTAGCCGAGGGCGACTTCATCTTCTCGCCCGAGCGATTGAACGTCGCTTCCACCCGGGCGCGCACAAAATTGGTCCTCATAGTCAGCCGGCGCCTGCTTGAATGTGTGCCAACTGAGCAGGAAGTAATGGATAAGGCCGAAGTCCTCCGAGAGTTCGTGTTCTCTTGTGATGCGCGCACTGAAATCGAACTAGATGGACCGGCGGGTCGGCTTGTGCGTTTGCAGGTCCGAACGCGGGGATTCACAGGTGAAGAGGCCGCGCTTGACCTCACGCCCAATCTCGTCGCCCCCGCACCGCCCTCGGAAATGACCCTTGCACTCGAAGGCGTCTTGAAAGCCATCCGCCACGTCGCGACTCAAGGCCGGCACGGGTCGGCAGCGCTCTCTAACGTTCGGAAAGCGCTGGCACGCCCGTCAGAGCCGTTTGCCGAAGCGCGGGCGCTACATTTGCTCGGCTGGGTTTCACTGGAACAGCGGACTGGACCATATGGGTTGTTCTGGTCCGCGCGTCCGTTTGAAACTGCACGGCGTGTCTACCCCGCAGATCTTGACACTCTGCGCGCTCGTATCGAGTTAGTTGTGCGGGAGGCCAAGAGCGGCCGCTACGCCTTCTATGACCGCGTCCGAGACCGGTTCGCGTGGATGACCGAAGGCGGCAAGGACGCGCTCCTTCCCATCCTACAAAGGCTTGAAGCGGAAGGTTTGGTTACACTAGGAGCGGCAGGCGGTTCTATGACCGTTGAACTGCCTAAAGGAGTGGCTGATCCGCTAGAGCCCGAAGGTGAGGCGACTGCTCCAGAACTTCGCGACGCGGACTTCGAGCTGTTGAACAGCCTAGAACGCCTCGAATCCAACCGAATCAACTTTGGGGTGTTCGACGCGTGGACCTCGGTGGTTGAATTGGCGCGCAAGACTAGCCTGGTGCCAGACGACGCGACCGAAATGCTTTCACGCTTAGAAAAAGCAGGCCATGTGATACTTGCTGACGACAGCCGCGTGCGCACACGAATGGCCGAACTCGGCCGCGAATTGCGTTACGTAAAGCAGCGCTTCCGATCGGACGACGCAGACCGTCGTCCATATCTCGTCCGAAGCCTCAAGATTGAACTCCTCGATCGCGACAAGCCAAAGCGCGATCACCAACTGACTGCCGTAATCAATCGCACGGCCTCCCAGGCTACGGACGTTCAGGCGCAAGCCTTGAGGGGCCTAGGTAGTGCGCTTGTAAACCTATGGGGGGAAGGCGCCGCGCTTGCCGCATTCCAAGTCCGGGGTTTGGAGCAGGGACTGGCCGCTTGGCATGGAGATGGCCCTCCGACTTTGGCGATCGCCGCGGATACTGGGTCAGGCAAGACTGAAGCCGCTGTGCTGCCAATCATCGCTGGTGCGCTGGCGGATCGGCTGCAGGGTGTGGATGGTGTGCGCGCTGTTCTGGCCTATCCACGGATAAGACTAGCAGCTAACCAGGCCCAACGACTCGCTGGCTACCTTGCAGCATGTGCAACAGTGCCAGAGTTGCCACTGCTTACGCTTGGACTCCAGGTCGGAGATGTTCCGAACAGCTTCGAGTCCATGCACTTACGCTACCAAGAGGCTTGGAAGCCGGCCGGGCCCGACGCCTTCATTTTCCCTTTCTTCGCCTGCCCTCAATGCGCGGCTCCTTTACGTTTGAAACCGGGCGGTGGCTATGCCGGAGCTGACGCACTGATCTGTTCTAAGGGCGATTGGCGCTATGACGGATGGATCGGATCGAAGGCGCAGTTGCAGGTTCGGCCTCCGGCCATTTTCCTGCCGACCACGGATAGTCTTCACCAATGGATGCACGACGATCGCCAGGGGGCTCTTTTCGGTGACTCTCCAAAATTCAAACCGCCGCGTGCTCTGCTCGCAGACGAAATCCACCTCTATACGCACATTCATGGAGCTCAGGTCGGGTTAGCGCTTCGCCGATTGGCGGTCCGTGCACAGTCGAACGATGCGGATGGACGCCCTATGGTTGCGATCGGCATGAGCGCAACAATTGGGAATCCGGCGCGGTCCTGGGGGAAGCTGATCGGTCGAGACCACGTGGCCGTGATCCGCCCGACGCCGGACGAAGCCGATCCCAACCCTCGCGGCCGAGAGTATTTCTACTTCATCCAGCCGGAGGTCGAGTCACGTGGTTCCGATATCGCGGGTGCATCCACGACAATTCAGAGCCTCATGTGTCTCGGTCACGGCATGCGACGGCGGACGGGTAAAGACGGAGGCTATCGATCTCTGGTCTTCTTCGACTCCATCGACAAAATGCGTCGGCTTCACGGGGCCTATGTCGACGCCGAGGAGGGTCAGGAACTCGCCGCCTACCGAACCAAAGCATATGGCGATGATGCGCGTGGCGAGCCGCAGACCGCCTGCTGCGGCGAGCCCGTCGGCTGTGATCACTTCTCTGACGGCGAATGTTGGTGGTTTGCCGCCAATGACCTCAGACAACGCGGCGCACACGGCCTCAGGCGGCCCGGCGCCCCACTCCGAGTCGCCCGCACCCCCATCTACTCGGGAACGAGCAGCGATGCGGAAGGTCTGGTTAAAGGCGCGGACGTGGTCTTCGCGACATCCTCGCTTGAGGTAGGTTACGACGATCCCGACATTACCCTCGTCTACCAGCACTATGCGCCACAAAATCTCGCCAGTTTCGTGCAACGGAAGGGGCGCGGTGGACGCGGCGTTGACGACCGCCCGATCACTGCGGTGACTTTGTCGCTCTATTCGCCCCGCGATAGCTGGTGGTTCCGACGACCCCACGAGATGGTGTCCCCTAGCGGTTTCGAAATGCCGCTCAATCCGGACAATGTGTTCGTGCGGCGAGGCCAGGCCCTCTCGGCGCTGTTGGACAGCCTTGCAAGATGGCAGTTCCAGCGCGGCCAGGCTCTAGACAATGCACATGAGCCGGTTCCGGAGGCACTCACGGAAGCCGGTCGATTCGTTGAGATGGTGTTGGGGGCAAATGTTTGGCAGGCGTTCGGCGTCCGCGACGTAGTGGAGTTCTGGTCCGCCGCTCGCGCCGCTAGCCGAGGGACCCCGCTCCGCTTCTTCACTGACCTCCGAAAAGATCTCATCTGGGCGCCTGACCTTCTTTTTGACACCGTCAACCTGCCGGCCGTGACGGTTGATGGACCAGAGGTCATTGGCGGTGGGCGGGAAGACGTAAGCTTGGTGTTGCCTACCGTAGCGCCTGGCAACGCGACGCGAAGATTCAATCCGACCGTCGTGCACTGGCTAACACCTCAACAAGGAAAGGCTCCCTGGTTTGCGCAGGCAGACTACGCGACTGCACATCGTCACCAAATGCGTGCTGACGCTCAGACGCTACTTTCGGATCTTCCACTCGAAGCGCGGGCGCTACTGAATGATCTGCATACTGACCTATGTCGACCCGTTACCGTCACGCTGGAACGTCTTGGACGGGTAGCTGGCGCGCACTGGACGGGCGAACTGGGATACAGCCAAGGACGAGTGCCGGCCATCCGATCGTTGTCCGACGGTGACATAACAATCAGGCATGATAGCCGCGGTGAGCTTCGGGGCTTCCTTCTCGTTGAGGCCGATCGAAGTGCTGCCCGCGCGTTGCCAACTGATTCCCTCTCGACTCGGGTCGCCGAGGTAACCATGCACGCCGGATCGGGTGTGCAGTCATCGCCGGCAGGGCTTACTGTGGCTCGCGTGTTTTGGGGAGCGGACGCCGAGGTCCGCCTGGATCAGCATGGAGCGGAACCCGTTGCCTATACGCAGACGTTCGTTGACCCTGAGACTCGTCGACCACTGTTGCACGGCTACCAAGTCGAAACGGAAGGCATTCGCATCCGTCTCGATTCAGTGCGACTAGACGCATTCGTGGCTGAAGTGCAGGCTGAGATGGAAGCCGACGAGGGCGAGCGTCGTTGGCGCGGCGCGCAGTTTACCCGTTACCTGGTGGAAAGCCGCGCGCGAAGCCTGGGACTCAATGCCTACGAAGCACGGCGAGGCGCGGACTTAATTGTAGCTGCGGCGGGTGACAGCGAGCTTCGGCAACGTCTTTCCCACCTGCTTAAGTTCTGGTCGGGCGATCGACTGGGAGTCCTGTTCGAGGACACCCGTGCTCATTTGCTTGCTCAACACCCAATGATGACCGCGCGTCGAGTTGCCAAGACGGCTGCCGCCCTTTCCGGGGATGCTTTTCGGATGCTTGTTCAAGAAAGTCTGGCGGAAGCGAGTCGGCCAGAGGCGATGGCCGGCTATCTCCGGAGCCTTGTCCTGCACAGTCTTGCGCTGCGGCTGAAGCAATCGATCACCCATGTTGCGCAAGGCGATGATCGGCGCCTTCTCGCCCACGTGCGCTTGCCTGTGCAGTTCGGCGGCGAGACCGACGACGTGATCACAATTTGTGAGGCCGGCGCCTGCGGTGACGGTACAATCCGAGCCGTCCAAAATGGTTGGGATCGAGCGCTCGCCCACTGGTCGGATGGCTTCCTCGCCAAGTGTCCAAATGCGGACGAGGACTCAGTTCTGCGTCGTTTCTGGGAAATGAATGACCGTCATGACGCTTGGCGAGCACTTGATCCGCGAGATCCAACCGCGTTGGCCGCAGTCGCCGTCGAGATATTGCCAGAGGCGCCGCACGAGTCGCTGCCCGGGTCCCTGATTCGGATTCTGTTCGGTATGGAGACGGTCGAGGCGGAATCCTTCGCACTATATGATCTGGCGTATGACCTTGAAGGTGTACGTCAACGAGTTCAGGAGCGGATCGGCCGCACAGCCCAAGACTGGGAGATCGCCACCGCAGCCGTTGCCGATGCAGAGAGCGGTGCGACACAAACATTAGCTCGCCTGCATTCAGCATATGCTGCCCTCGATGGAGCCACTGAAGGATCGCTCAGCCCTGATGCACGCCTAGCGGACCAAGCTTATCGGCTTGGTGCCCCCCTGTGCGTCGACGGATGCCGAGGATGCGTTCAACAACCCAGCGACTTGATGACCGATTCCTTAGTGCAAGCAAGCGTCAGTCAGCGATTGCTCGCACGGTTCCTCGCCTAACTAGGTGCAACTTTGAAGCGCTCGAGCGCTTGGTTTTTTGTAAGCCAATCGTAAACGTCCGGCGTTACCATATTCAGGGTCGCCCGGCGCTCGGCCAGTGCGTTCAAAAAATCGCCGACCTCGCCCGCGCCGATAGCCGCGACGCGTTCAGCTTGCAATGCATCCAACTCAGTAATGAATTCACGCACAGAGGCCAAGAAGTCGACGCTCGACCCCCCAGCGCCTTGGGCCTGTGCACGACGCCCGCAGTCGGCCAGGCGCTGACCGAGATCTGCCACACCATCGATCTTGGCCAGCAGATCGCCAAAGCCAACGAGTGGTTGAAATCGCGAGGCTGTGAACGCGCTCCACCACGAACGGCTTGCGCGATCTAAGGCATTCACCGCTTTCAAGAATTCTTTCTCGTAGTCCCAGACTGCATCTCTGAGTTCATTATCCGTTTCGGCCGTTTCTAGTGCGCCACCAACCTCCCAGGCTTCACGCTTCACTTCACTCAGGAGAAATTGCTGTTCTTGGGTGCGGCCGAACTCCGTTTCGTCCGCCAAAATAAACAATGCGGCTAAGCGGCCGACCTGAAGGTCGGCGTCTCTAAGCGTCGTCAGTGCCTGGTTGAGCCGATCCCCAAGGCGCCGTCGATCTACGGCGCCGGGCAGTTCATCCATCAGGCCTTCTAGGTTAGCGAGCACATCTGTCATTCGGCTGCTCTCCTCGCTGCGTCGAGACTCGCTACGGCCGCTTTCATGGCCTGCCCGACGGCCTTAACCGATTCGAGCGATCCTGCCCCTGCAGCCTCGCGAACGCACTCGTGTGCATAGGCATAGAGGACCGCGACTACGCTTTCACCCAATTGAGTTAGAGTAAGAAGTTCTTCCAAGTCCTTCGCAGGCGCTCGAGCCAACCATCCAAATCGTGCCGCTATCCTAGAAGGCAGACCGCTGTCCGGATCCTCAAGGGCAACGATTAGGCCTTCAACGCGCTCTCCAGTCCCGTCCTCCAACCGCGGCAGGATTCTGGCATAAGCCTGCTTCCATGCCGAGACCTTGTCAGGTCCCGCAGTAGGCAACAGTTCGGCTATCCGCGTCACGCAATTGTCGACACGCTTCAAATGTTCGTCTGCAGCCCGAGTCCGAAGCAAACCCAGCAGCGTCTCACAGCGATTTCGAATCTGCGTCGACTCAGTTCGGTCTATGAGGGCCCACTTCTCTTGCCAAATCAGAGCCAGTTCTCGGGCCTTTCTTAGTTCCTCAGGCAAGCCTCCGCCATCAGACTCGGGAACTTCGTCGACTCTGGCGGTGTCTTGGAGCCGCACTAAGGCACCTGCAATATCACTCACGTCCGTCAGACTGGCGCCGCCGGTACCATCCGCGATAGAAAGGCTCACCATCTCACGCAGTGCGCTCCGAATTCGATCGTGCCACTTGTCCGTTGCGTTCAGCCAATCCTGCCACGGCTGACAACGCGCTCTGGGATCGCTACCTGCCTCCGCCTCGTCGCTCAAAATGGCCGACAACTGCTCCTCGTATTTGGCTTCTGGGGAAACGGTTCCGCGAAGCCAGGCACGAACCAGCAGCAGTTGCGCCAGCGTCGCCGCCGGTGCCCACCGCGCGTCGGAAGCCAAGCTTGGGATCCGACGATTAAGATAGTCCCGCACAAGTGCTTCAAGCCGCCGCATCATCACAGCGAGAGTCCGGCGGTGTGCCGCCGCCTCGTCGCTAGTCAGAGTGTGGTACGCGGGCAGCGCCAGGTAAGCCTCGAGACCTCCGATAAGCCAGGGGTCGCGTCCGATCACGATATAGTCTCGACCACCGGAGGTGCTACCCTCCAGCTTCACCATGTCTTGCGTCACAATGCGATCATATAAGAATCGCGAGACGCCAAGCTTCCGCGGGTTTAAGTCCTTGAGAATATTCCATAGCATCGCGTTCCAGCGACTCGCGTTTTCGATGGCGCTTCCGGAGGCCCAGCTTCTCAGTTCGGCGCGGCGCTGCTCGATCTCGGTGCGTTTCGGAGCTAATCGCTGCGGCTTTGGGACGACGACCGCTTGACGCTGAGATATTCCGCGCAGGTGAGGCATCGACGTCAATTGCGGTGGCGGATCTTCTCGCTCGACCGGCAGTTGTGATTCTGGTGCGGACAATGACTCCGCGGTAGCGGTTGGCACGGACGCAGACGCAAAGCTCCCACTGGCAGTATCGGCTCCGATCCAGGGAAGAGCGAACGCCTCGAAGAGGCTGCGGCGAACGCCCGCGAAGGCCAGTTCACCCTCTATTTCGGTCGTGACGGACCGCTCCGGATCGCCCCAGAAGGCTATCGTCCGCCGCATCCGAGCCTGTTCGTCTTGTCCTGACACGCGGTTAGCAACTATTTGCGCCAACTGATGGGCCAGCACCCGATCTGACCTGCGGTCTTCCCTGATCGCTGTCGCTTCGATCAATGGCCCCGGATAAGTGCCTGCCTCGAGCGTCTCCGGCTGTGCCAGGTTCGGATTCAAGACAGCCTGGAGCAAACCGCGCGGCGTACGCCATGTCTGACCGTTGTCATTTTCCTTCAATGCATCGAAGAACCGCTCGACGGCGTTGGCTGTAAAGGGAAAAAGGCCGACACCATCGTCGCTGCCGAACGACGCGAAGCATGACGGCTGTCGCGGGCAGTGTTCACACACGTTCGGGGGAGGTGTTTGTGGCGCACCGCGAAGCGTGTCGCGCCAGCTTGTAAGGGCGGGTATGCCGGCTCGCACGGCTGCGAGGTAGCGACTCACGAACCTTCTGCGCGAGATCGGGTCGCGCAGCGTAGCCACGTCTTGGAGTCCACCATGCGACTGACCGAGACGGATGTCGTGAGTTATGCGCTGGCGATAGTTGCCTGGGAGCTTGTCGTAATAGGCAGGTGTGACACCGACGACCGAAATCAAAGGGCAGACATCGTCTTGATCATCGTCTCCCCGAGCATCCGCATTGAACACGAGCACGTCGATCAGGCTATCGTCGAGGCCTTCCCAACTGGTGATGTCCTCCAGCAAAAGAACGAGACGCTGACCGCGCGCCTGCAGCGCCTGGCGCACGCTTCGAAACAGCGTCTTCAGGCCCTGTGCCGATACGCCTAGCACATTCTGTATCGCATCGTTGCGCCGGCGATTCAGAACGTCGACGAATTTGAGACTGGTTTTCAATTCGGCTAAGGCTTTCACCGCAGTCTCTTCTGCGGTCCAACCTGCCTCGCGGAATGCCTGGATGGTTTCGGCCTCCCGGATCAGACGCTGCGCCAGCCTTTCCGCCCCGCCCGTTACTCCCGAGCCGTAGACCTGCCCGCAACAGGCGGCTAGTGCCTCGATGTCGAAGAGATCGAACGAGGCCGTTGCGGAATTTCTTTCTCCACCAGCACCCTCCAACAACTCCAGAATTCGCGTCGGTCCCTTCCAGCGCTGCTTCACCCAGGAATGCCCTAGCAATTCCGCTGGGGAATTCGTGGAGCACCAGTCCTCATCCCCCATCGGCGGATCGAAATGTGCCGGCTCTAAGGTGTTTGCGAGTGTGCTTAGGAATATGTTAGCGCGTCCCTGCGCCGACGCGCGATGCTTCTGCCCCAGGTTGTCGAACAGAGATGAGAACTCCGACGGCAGGCGCTCTTTCAGTTGCCGCAGGGCGCCTTCAAGACTGCCATCGGCTCGACGAAGCAGAAGCTTGACGTCCAGTTCCGTGGGCCAGTTCACCGATAGCCATCGAATAAGGTGTGACTTACCGGATCCCGGCTCGCCTTGCACCACGCAGAAGGCATGCCGCCTGTCGGGTGCGGATAGGGTCTCAAGGACAGCCCTTTCATGATGGCTGTCAAATTCTCCCGCATCCCGGCCATCGACGTCGAACCCTTCGATTGGGCTGTGCGTCGCGAGGAAGACGGCATCGCTGCCCTCTAGAGCTTCGGTCAGAAAGATCGATCGAGCGTCAGCGGACTTCCAGCATGCTGAAACCGGCTGTGCGGTCATGATTGGGGCCCTGAATTGCGAAACGCAACTAAATTGAAGGATTGCACTGGATGGGCCGGATCGTCCGAGAGCGCCACTGCGTCGGCAGCATCGCCCCTTATCCTGAGCTGGATCGTTCTGTCGTCGTGAAGGTCACGGAGCGCCATGCTTAACAACGGCGACAGCATGCGCGACTTCGGCACGTGGCCTATGCGTTGGCAGGCCTGCAGGTATAGACGACCGCGGTCCAGATATGGTTGCCGCTCGGAAATCAATGAGAGGAATTTATCAGCGCTCAACTCGCCATCAGCGGCAAATCTCCCGCGCTCCAGTTCGCGAGTGATCCGGGCGGCAGGCGACGGATAGTCCGGCACATTGGGGAGCGGCAGGGGAATGCCCAGACCGAGGAAGGACAGCCAGCGTCGCCATGCCACAATCTTCGTCGTATTCATCGGCCGGCCTTCTTCATCTTCTCCCAAAAGAGCGTCGTTTGCTTTGTCGGCAAATTCATCCCTGCCCCAATCGTAAATCCACCCAAGCCCGCGCTGCCGGTCGCTTTCCGCAAAAATCCACGCGTAGGCCTCCAGGATCACGGCATCGGTGTGGCCGCTTTCAAGTTCTGTAAGCCGGTCGTGCACCTGATCCGCAAATGAATCGAAATCGGAGGCCATGGCGGCTGCATCGAGCCAGGCATCATGCCGATCGGTCTCTAGGAGCCCCAGGCTGACAGCGGCCCCCAGCGAATCTCCTGCAAGCTCTTCCTTAGTTCGAAGATGAACTCCAGCCTTAACATAGCCGGGATTGAACAGCCCCTCGAGCGTCTCTCTGTTGGCCCGACCGCCCAATGCGGCAAGTCCTGCTATCAAGGACCAGACGCGCTCGGGCGAACCCTGCGGACGAGATAAAACGCTCATGCAATCTCCAGTCTAGTCCCGACCAAGTTGTCGAGAAGCCCCTCGGACAACGGAGCCCTTGTCGACACCGTCTGATCCAGACGACGTCCATTCAGTTCACGATTCGACCTTGCAACGATTATCCAAGACGTCTCGGACCAGGCGTCCCTCTTATCGCCCAATTGAGCCAGCAAGCGGGCGGCGGCTCCGTCGTTATGCGGAAGCAGAACAGCTGTGTTAAGTCGAGCGGGCGTAGCTGTCGAAGACCATTCCTCGGTGCTCATGACGAGGCCGAGCTTTACGGGCAGCGTGGCCAACGCGCCCGCAGTCCGGTCGGCCAGTGCGCCGGGAACCACATACTGCTCGATCCGCGCGGCTGCTAAGCGTCCAAGTAATGCTGAAAGGCCCCACTCGAAATCTGAGTCGCTTGGTACGAGCAGGTGAGTCCCGGCGGGCAAAAGCCCTGCAGGAGCAGGTTGGTCGGTCCAAACCGATTCGAGGCCATCACACCTTAGCTTTTCGGGTGCTAGCGTACCCGTGGCGCGGCAAGCTGGGCACCGCCCGCACGGCGGCGTCAAGGCATCGGGCTCAATGAGTTCAAACGCCGAGCGGGTAACGCAAGCCCGCTCCGGTTGGCGCATGATCGCGACAAAGGGTTCGAGTTCGGCGCGCGCTTGAGCGCGTTCATGGTCTCTGACGATAGACACGTCATCCCACACTGACGATCTGTCTGTCCCAAGCAGTCTGGGATCGAGGATTTCGACCTGCCACAGCGATCCGGGCTGATCGCCAATGGTCGGCACAGACTGAACTTCCAATACGCCCGCACGCTGCATCAACGTCAAAAGCGACATATTCCAACCGCGGTTATAGTCGCCTGACCGGGGGGGCAAACCTTCGCGAGCCGCATCAAGATTGAGCGTCATAAACCGCCGGCCGTTCATCCATCGCACGTCTCGTGCGGCGTTCAGCAGAGCCGACCAGCGCGCCTCGGCTAATTCGCGCGAGAGCCAACCAGTTGTGGCCAGCCCATATGCTTTGGTGATGTCGTTGTCTCTGTTACCTTTGGTGAACAGGCATGCAGCCAGTCCTTGTCCTCCATCTCGCGACGCGCGACCGATTTCCTGATACCAGCGCGCTGGCCCTTCGGGCAGGCAAGCGTGGATTACCGTTCGCACGTCGGGCTTGTCGATGCCCATGCCGAATGCGGACGTAGCCACAACCAAATCGATTTCGTCGTCGGACCACGACTGCACAATTCGCTGACGCTCGTTCCCTTGGGTCTCACCGGTGAATAGCCCTGTTCGGGCGTAGCCGCGATTCCCGAGGCGAGCGTGAATCTTCCGCGCGGCTTCAACTTCGGTAGTGTAGACGATCGCAGGACGCGGCGCCCGGTCGATCAGGTGGTCGAGGGCTAGGTCGCGTGCATCGTCCCATGCGAAACTCGCCACCACGACGTCATGCTCATATCGCGGCACGCGTGCATCAATTTCCAGCCACGGTCCTTTAAGGCGCCATCCGTCTCTCAGCACGGTCCGCGCCGCGAGCGGCAGCGTCGCTGACAACAGAACGGCGCAGATATTGGGGTTCGTATCTCGCAATGAAGAAAGCAGCCCGGGCAAGCGCTGGAAATCTGGCCGGAACCCACGACCCCAACTCTCGACGATATGTGCTTCATCAACGAACAGATGGGTAAGGCGAGCATCGAGACCGTGCAGAACTGACGTAGGTGCCGCCGCCTCTAGGACATGTCTCATAATACTAGGATTCAGGGCTTTCTCCGGCGAAAGCAGAAGGATTGGAACCTCCCCCCGCCTGAAGGCGTCGATTATCTGCCCAGCTTCGGCAGCGGGCGTGTCCGACGTTAGAGCGCGACTGCCTTCCAGCCCTTTCATTTGCGAAAGTGTTCGGGCGTGGTCCAGCGCGAGCGCAACTGTTGGTGTGATCACCACCACACAAGCTCCGGGCTCCGATCGACGTCCCTGGAGGGCGGCAATTTGGAACAACAGGCTCTTGCCAGAACCAGTCGGCATACTGACCAATAGCCCTGATCCGGGCGGTTGGGTCAGAAGCGCGCGTACCGCAGACTTCTGCGCAGCATTCCGGTACGCTTTGTGTTCAGTTAAATGGATGAGAACGGCATCCGCAGACGACGATTCGAGAGTCTGGCGCTGCCGAGTATCAAGCCGAAGAGCATCATTCAAACCGACTAGTCCATGAGAATCATCCTCATCGACGAGCCGTACAGCAGTGCCTGTTGCTGAGATTGCGAGACCGAAGCGGGTAAGGCTCGAACGCTCATCGTCCGATAATGCGAATCCTTCGGCGAGCAGATCGACCCGCCCATCACTCAGCCGAACAAGAGACCGGAGAAGCGCAAGACGATCTCCGCTCGTCCTAGCGGAAGCCAGCGCCTCTCTGCAACGTCCAACCCCCCGGTCGCGCCAACTGCCTGACGCAACGCCTCTTCCATCTATTATTGTGTTACCCAGCCTCTATTTCCGCCCGCTAAACTACGATTCCCGCTTGGCAGATTTGGCGAGTTCAGATCTCGCCTCAAATCAACGATGCAGGTCCCGTCCGCCTTGATGACACCAATGGTAATAGCCTCCGAGAGGCAGTTCAATAGCTACAGAATCTATTGTCAAGCGGGCAGTAGACCGAGCCTGCGATCTCGCGATCTTAACAACGCCAGCACCGGCAAAGCGGCCACCACCATCCAACTCTTGCCTACTACCTGTCCGGCCAAGAATTCAAGCGAGCCGAAAGCGAGGCTGAGAAACACGATGCTGTCGATAACGAGCCCAACCATACTGCTTGCGATCGCCGCGCGGACAAATCCGCGGCGCTGCATCGGAGTGTAGACCGCCAAGTCCGCCATTTCCGACAACAGAAAAGCGATAGTGGAAGCGACGACAAGCGCCGGCGGCGCAAAAGTCGCCGACAACAAGGCGCCGATCCCGATTGCGGCGATCGCCCAACGTAGCCCAAGTCGTCGCTGCACAAGGTCGCGCAGTACCAAGGCAAGACCAACCGCCAACACCCCGCTAGGAGCTTGAAGCCCGGGGGCCACGGGAATCAGACATGGACCCTTCGCTACGCAGGTTGTCCCAACATTTCCGATTAGCCAGTTCGCAAGCGGAATGGATCCAGCAAAGCACAGGAGGAACAGGAAACCTTCTGTCCTGCGCAGGCGATCGATCTCAGCCATTGGAAGCCTCCTGTGTCGGCGCCGCCGCCGCCGGCAGCGTCGCAAACTGCCGATATCCCTGCGCGCGCAACTCGCAGGCCGGACATTGACCGCACCCCCAACCCCACTCGTGTTGATGGGTACGATCGCCTTGGTAACAGGTGTGCGTATCATCGCGGATCAATTCTACGAGGACACCACCACCAAGGCTGTGAGCCAAGCGCCATGTCTCAGCCTTGTCGATCCACATCAAAGGCGTGTGAACAACAAAGCGCGTATCCATGCCGAGATTGAGGGCGAGTTGCATCGCTTTCATCGTGTCGTCACGGCAATCGGGATAACCGGAATAGTCGGTTTCACATACACCCGTCACGATATGCTTGGCGCCGCGCCGGTACGCTACGGCAGCCGCAAAGGTCATGAAGAGCAAATTTCGTCCCGGCACAAAAGTGTTAGGAAGACCGTTCGCCTGCATGACGATCCCAACGTCACGGGTGAGGGCCGTCTCGCTCACTTGATTGAGCACCGCAATATCGATGAGGTGGTCTTCGCCGAGTTTGCCGGTCCATTTTGGAAATCGCTCCCGAAACGCATTCAACACCAGCGGTCGCACATCCAATTCGACCCGATGGCGTTGGCGATAGTCGAAGCCGATCGTCTCGACATGTGCGAACCGTTCCAGCGCCCAGGCAAGACAGGTGGTTGAATCCTGCCCGCCGGAAAACAGGACGATTGCTTTGAAGTCTTCCATGATGTCCTCTTCACCCTTCGTATTCAGCCCAGCAGTCAGGCGTCTCGTAGACGACAACCGCAGACGTCTGCGGAACGGCAGGCTTGATGCGGTTCCAGATCCAGATTGCAATGTTTTCGGCAGTGGGGTTTTCCAAGCCTTCGACATCGTTGAGACAATAATGGTCGAGTTGAAGGAGCAATGGATTAAACGCCGCCTCCACGTCGAAGAAGTCGACGACGAAGCCGGTATGAGAGTCGACGGGCCCCTCGAGGCGGAGTTCGATTCGATAGGAATGACCGTGCATACGGTGACAGCGGTGCGTCAACGGAACATGGGGCAACCTGTGCGCGGCCTCGAAGGTGAACGCCTGAGTTATTTTCATCTGATTCCAAGTTGCTTGTGGGTTTGAAGGCTGAGTTGCCAACGAGGGTTCGCCAGGCAATAGGCAACTGCGTCCTGCGTATTAGATGCGCGATCAGGCCCATCCATTGGCTGGAGCAGGAAATGATCGAAGGCCAGTGCTTCAAAGCGCTGCGGTTCTGCGCCCACCTGCGGGAATACTAACTTGAGTTCGTTTCCGGTTTTAATCGCGATTTCAGTGCCTGACTTTGGACTAACGCAAACCCAGTCGATCCCTGGAGGTGGCGTAAGCGTACCGTTGGTTTCGATGGCGACCTCGAACCGCTTGTCATGCAGGGCATCGATGAGAGGCGGATCGATTTGGAGCAGGGGTTCGCCGCCTGTCAATACGACGAACCTGCGCTGGGATAGTGAGGGTGACCATTTCGCCTCGATGGCGCTAGCCAGGTCATCGCAAGTTGCAAAACGACCGCCGCCGTCGCCATCCGTGCCCACAAAATCCGTGTCGCAAAACTGGCACACGGCCTTCAGGCGATCGGCCTCCCTGCCAGACCAAAGATTGCATCCGGCGAAACGGCAAAAAACAGCAGCGCGCCCGGCCTGGCGGCCCTCACCTTGGAGGGTATAAAATATTTCCTTAACTGCGTAACTCATGCTTTTCACGCTGCCCGTGCGGATTCGGCCAGGCGTCGCTTGAGGACCTGGACTAGGTGAAGTGATAATTGGCGGACATCGGACGGAACGTTCTGGAGCCCATTCCAACGTCGGCGCTCGGCGCCGAACTCCCACTCGCCCTCGCTCCACGCGGTCTTTCCCTTTAGCAGTCGCAAGCCGCTGGCAAATTCGTCGCGCGTGGCAGCGCCCGTAACGCTGTTGAGAAAGTCCATGACATACCCGAGCGCGACAATACCCGTGCCATGAATCAACCGAGACGTCTTAGGCGTCTTACCGGCCCAATCGTCTGCAAAGACGTGTTGCACTGCATGGTAGAACTCGCTCATCATTGTGACGCCCTGATCAAGCAAAAGCTTGTCTTCGCCGGCGTAAAGGCGCAGAGCCCCGTCACTCAGCGAGTTCATGATAACCCGCTGCAGCACCGTGTCCCGGATAACTCCCTTTGGGTTGGTTTGCTGCTTGATCAAACCTCTCAGCGACGACCCCTTGCGATAATTAAGCGCCTCAGTAGCAAGTGCGGCCTGTGATCGGCTGGACATGCGGTGCGGCAGATCTCCCACTTTGGGAAGCAGTTCGTAAACCAGGGCCTTTGGCAGCGGGCGGGTGTTATTGACGAGGATGAACTGCTTTTGCAATTCCTCCTCGGTCTCGCATAGGAAGCCCGACACGAGCACCTCAAAATCACGGCTTCGCAGTTCCGAAAGCGCCGTAAAGCGCTGTTGTCCATCAACGATCCAACCGGGCGGGCCCTTGGACGTATCGATGACCAGTTGACAGAGGCGACTTTCCGGATTCGTCGCCGGCTCTAACCAAGCATGCCCCATGAAGGCGACCACGATGGCATTGGGCAAGATCGAGTTCGGCTTTTCGAGATAGTCACGGATTTCACGAATGTGGCCCGCGATCTGCGGCCGCTGAAATCCCTGGAGCGCCCCGCCATCATCGCGACCCGCCCGCTCAATTCGAGCAATGCGAGCGATTTCTACAGCATTTGCAATGAAGGTGAAGACTGTCAGTTTCTGGCTCTGAACCGGCGCCAGCGCATCAAACCGAAGAAAATGTTGAGTATTCATACGCTCTCCTGCCGGAATTCGCTCAAGTGGGTGTGAAAGACGTGTAGGTTGTGAATTCCGCGGCGCTTGTTGCGATTTGAGGTGCGGAAGATTACGGCCTCCACGCCGCTCTCCCGACAAACTCGACAGCTACACCGCTCCCAGGGTCGGTCGCCAAGAGTGTGGGCGTAGACCTTGCGCTGGCGGGTTGCGGCGTCGGCCCGGCGACTGGGCGACGCCTCGTCGTGCCAGTTCAACGCTGCCCAATACTCCATCACGGCATCAAGGCTTTGATCGAGAGTTGCACCACCGTCAGCGTAAGCGCGAACGCCACGAAGTGCGGCGTCTTCAAGACGCCTCGCATCTTCCTGGTTGAGGCTGCCCTCCAGCGCCTTATGCTTGAGCTTGTTGTTCTGGGTAGCCTGCGGAATACGAATTGCGGTGTAGTATGACAGGTCGCCGTCGGCCGTCCGCACCCAGTAATTCTTCCGGGCATCTTTGAAGGCGCGCAAGAGCGGAGACGTCGTATCGAAACTGGTTACGTGATACTGTTCCAGTACGGCCAGTTCCTCGATTTTCCCGAAACCAAGGAGATGAAGTCGCACCCGATCGGGGAGAGTCTCACGGAGCGCTTGTAAGACCCGGCGGATCTGATCGATCCTCAACGGCACAGTGCCGCCGATGGCTAAGTAGTCGTATCCCATGCTGGCTAGGTTGCGGGCAGCCCGCGCCATACTCTCAGCCGACCATCCCTGTATTACGCCCATTGGCGTAAAGCCTGGGCCCACGCCTGCGGCGGATTTGTAGAACTCGGTCGCATTCTGAAGAGTGATTTCGTAGCGACGACGCACATCCTCTGGCACGTCATCCAAGGTCCGCGTCAAACCCACATCGTCAAAGTCAAAGATAAGGTGATCGGGCGAACAGCCGTGCGTGAAGCCGCCGTCAGCATAGAATTCCGCGGTGTCGTCGGCGCTGTACGGCGGCTCCGGTAGATTCCGATAGGTGAAGGCGCCGCAGTCGCCCATCATCAGGCTTCCCGGAAATCGATCGAGCGGATAGCGCAGAAAGCGTCGGGCGCCCTCGCGACGAAAGCGCATCAATTGTGCTTCCGAATATTTTCCTGGCTGCCGCGCGTCGCCTACAATGCCGCGGGAAACTAGGATGCCGTCATACGGTGCATGTTCGAGGAACTCGTGAGGGTACTGGTCATCGCGGTGAACTGATCGGCCGGCGCCGTTGCGATCCGCGACGAAGTCATACTCAGGGTCGATCGTATCGACGCTGTCTGCGAAAACAAATTGCATCACGCGACCTTTGCAAAGGCATGCATGTGGTCAAGGCGCGCTAGATGCCCAGACAACAATTTGATGTCGCGTCCGACGTTCTGAATTTCATTCCAGTCGCGTTGCAACTCTGCCCATCTGCCGCTGGTCCAGCGACAGTATGGAGCGATGCGCGTCAGGGACTCGGTCGCGTGGAGCAGCAGGTCCGTGCCAGGAGCGGCGCGAGACATCATGCGGTCCATCAACAGGCTCATCGCCTCGATCCCAGCCGAATGCATAAGCCGGCTTTCGGTTGGTGGACGACCCCACGCCTCAGGAAAGACGAGGCGCACAGCAGTCCAGTAAGCGACAAGTGTGCGGTACATTGCATCGACATCGGCGGGATATTCGGGAGTGGCTTTGTACGGAGCGAGAGCGCCAAGAGCGCTGTTGATGCTGTTACGAATCGCTTTGATCAATGCTGAGTCCGTGATCACGGCGATCGCCGAATCTTCAGAAAGCCTTCTGATAAGGCCTTGGAAGGGAGAATCAGGAGAGGTTTGGAGGAGATTGACGAGTTCGCTCGGGATTTTCCGAGACGACA
Organism: Mesorhizobium sp. M0960; assembly: GCF_040319055.1. Taxonomy (NCBI): domain Bacteria; kingdom Pseudomonadati; phylum Pseudomonadota; class Alphaproteobacteria; order Hyphomicrobiales; family Phyllobacteriaceae; genus Mesorhizobium; species Mesorhizobium sp. M0960. Next base: position 36,957 of record NZ_JAMYNN010000026.1, read on the forward strand.
AGTCACGCGGAAAGGCTGTGTCCACTTCTGGGAGCAGTTCGTTGATTAGCCGCGGATCGAGTGGCTTGGCCTTGTTGACCAAGATGAACTGTTCGCGATGGACGGACAGTTCTTCCGATACAAACGCGACGACAGGAACCGGAAAGCTCTTGTTCCGAGCTTGCGACAGGGCAATCGAACGCTGCTGGCCGTCGACAATCCAAGCCGCCTTTGGGCCGTCGTTCGGAAGCGGGATTCGCAATGTTCCGGCCTCGCACGACTTTACGTCGCCGCCGGGCTTTTCGCCCCGCGTCTGGGTGAAACGCGCTCGCGGCGAAAGCGCGAGAATGATAGCGTTTGGGAATAGTACAGGCCCCTGATCAAGAAACTCCGTGATCGCTTGAACGTGGCTCTTAATGCCTTTGCGCTGAAATCCCTGCAACGACCCTTCGCTGTCGCGGTGAACGCGGCTGATCTCCGCAAACTTGAGAAGATCGGCGCCGGTGACAAAGAATGCATAGACAGCCTTGTCGGCCTGTTGGGTACGGACGGCGCGAACAGCCAGCATTGCTTCCTTGATCCTTCGAGGGCGGCTCATGCTGCTTCCATTTGCTCCATAGCAGTGCTGTAGAGACGGCTGAACCGCGATTGCTCGCACGCAACCCCCTCTTCATCCCGAAGTGCGCGGAGGATTCTTGCAATACCTGATTGCGTATGAAGCCGTGCCAAAATTAGCTGGAGAATCTCCGCGTCATTGCGGCGCGGCCGGCGCGGGCGTTCGGGGGCCGCCACCCCGCTCATTGCCGCCTCCACGGCTGCATAGTCGGCACCCCGGTCATATGAGCTGCGGTTGATCGCCACCAACCGAGCAAAGTGGAGCAAGGCTCGTTGAGAAAAGTCGGCGCGGGTACCTGGCAAGATCGCATCCAATCGATCGTCGTACGGCGCAAGCGATGGGTGGAGTGAAGCCGGTAAGGCTGGTGCAAGAGACGCGCCGAAGATTCGCAATCGCGCCAAGGCTTGAGGTCCCAGTTCACTGAGGCTTTTGCCCACCATCTCGGCATAAGGACGGGTGAGTGCTATCAGCACCCGCCCTGGACCTTGGCCGAACGCATCGATCCATCGATCCGAATGCGGACCTGATAGCAGGCTGGAAAACCAAGCGTCGACATCGAAATCACCTGAGACCCGGGCGGCGACAGACTCTGCGTATCCGCTGGAGACTGTGAGTCCATAAAGGGGGACTTGCCGGTCGGCGGCCACCAGGCCCAATCCGGCAGAAATGATGTAGAGTTTGGCCTCAGCGATCTCTGCTGCCTGGGTCGCAAGTCCAAACCCTCGACCAGCATAGAGTGCGCTGGCGGGGGATTCTGGCGGTAACGCGCGTAGCTTTTCTATCCAAGCAGTTTGGATGGCGTGTTGCGAACCAATTGGCAAAGAAACTGGCGTTGCGGCGAAAGGTGGTCTGGTCTTCTTTCGAAGAGCGCAGATAGTGACGACCACGGTGGCAGGTATGCTCGCGACACCGCTATCCAGCCCGACATTTGTCGTCAGTTTCATCGATAACTGCGCCTCAAATGACGTTGGCTGATTTCGCGCAAACGGAAGTTTTCCTGCAATTAGTGCGTCGGATAGGACACACCACAACATGCAGACATTAGCACAATTGCGCTCAAACAGCTACAGGAAATTGCCCGTGTTTCGATTTGAGGGCCGAATAACTGCTGGTCTTGTGACGCCTTCGTGTTTGAGGGCTGCAGTTATTGGGGCATTGAAGCGCAATTTCGACGGCGAAACCGTCGGCCCGAGTGCCGCCAGCAGTTTCAGCCGGCAAACCAAGGGCGCCGCACAAGAAGTCAGTTTCGGCGAGCAAGCACTCTGCTCTCAGGCTTCACACCTTAGATTCCGAACTGAAGTTGCTGCCATCATCAGCGACTTCCTCGCCAAGCGGGGAAAATGACACTCCGGTCGCGGCGAAGAACGCCCCGAAGTCAGCGCCGAAGTTCCCGCGAGGATTGACTCTCAAGCCCCATTCCAAAATCCACCATGGCCTCAGGAAGTCTTGTTGCCGTAGGTTGGAGGAATTCCTTCTGTTCACTCTGGCTAATGTACGCTGCCGTCCGAGACTCGAATCCGTGCGCGTGCGGATTGTCGGGGTTGGCAGCTTGCCCACAAGGCGATTAGCTGATCAGGCTCACCGGGGTCAGGCAATAGGAGGAAAGCCGATGTACACGATTGACGGATTGGGAGCGAAGACCTTGGAGCAGCGCGACACAATCTATCGAAATTGCATCCGTCAAGGAGGTCCAGAGGCCGACGCGATAATCGAGATGCTCAAGGCGACAGGATTGCCGTATGTGAAGGACAAGTCTCTGGCAGATGGCGATCCAATCTATAGGAAGATGGAAATCATCATCAATAATCCGGTAAACGTGGAGAAGATGCTGGATGCGGTGGCAAAGGGCCGCCCGCCACTTGAAGCCGTCGATCCGCTGATTGCCGCTGGACTTGGCATCGACTACGGGTCCCATAACGAAGGCACCGTCACCGCCGGCTACTTGGTCGGCCAGAAAATGTACGCTCTCGGTTATGAGAAGATGCCCGCCTTACCGCTAGTGGGATGCGTGGCGAAAACGGCTACCATGTTCAGGAAAAAGAAGGCGGGCTGAACGCTTGGCCGTCGCGCCGCATGACTGCGTCTTCCATGACTCGTCCGCCTCGATTACCGGTCCACCTCCACATGCCTTTTATCCGCGCGCGGAAATCGGCCCCTACCTGCCGTGCCTGTGAGCGCGGGGTCTGACCGGCCGCAGCGATCGGGCCGACGACGATTACCTCGGGTGCGGCGGGCTTCTTTTGCTTACGCTATCCGAGGAGTCCGATTGGTATGTCTGGGGAAGCCGCTCCAGATTGCCAATCGTTTTCCTGTTGAGCTGCATACCGATTGCCTATTCGGCACCGGGCGGAGATGCTTCTATGGCCAGCACCTCCAAGGCCTCAATCTCCTGCATCACCTTTCCAGCGATGCCTTGCAAATCGCCGTACATGCCGACGGTCGACTCGATTACGCCTTGTATTTGAGCCTCCCGCTTGGCCCACAGGCGTGTTGTGGCCTTGCGTTCCCTGGCCAGGTCCTCCTGCATATCAGAGAACTTTTCGACGATGGCCTCGACGCGATGGCGGAACCGCGGACCGGTCAGATAGCCATAGACCTGCTCCATTTTGGTGGCTTGGCCGTCCTGGGCGAGGCGGGAGTTCGCCAGCTCGATGAGGGATTGTCGCAGCATGATTGCGATCGGCATCGCGCATTTGGGATGGGCGACATAGACCCCGTCCAAAAGATCGAAGGTTTCCACACCGGGAGGCAGAGCTTCCGAGATCATAAGCGCAATGTCCGCCTTTGCGGCCCGCTGATCAGCCCTGAGCTTCCCCAACCAACCCTGGCTCCAGTTCTTGGTGCGTTTCGATTCCCACAAAATGGCGCCGCATGGCTGGCCGGCCGGTCCGACCACGCGGTGCAGGACATCTCCGCCGAACTCACCCTTGGCAACCGGTTCAATGACGTCCATCGGGAACCGGCCGGCAATGAGGGCTTCCAGCTCAAGCTCCAGAACTTCACCCTGCAGCTGCTGGGAACCCTGTTCCGCACGGCGCTTCAGCTCCTCAATCTGACGCTGCATGCCGGCGATCTGTTCTTCCTTTTCCGCGACCTTCATTTTGAGACCGTCTTCCGCTTCCGACCTCGCCTTGACGCGAACGGCGTCCAGCCCCTCCTGGATCTTCCTTTCGATGGTCAGCGCCATCTCCCGCTTTTCGTCGTCAAGCGCACGCTGCTTTTTCAGGAATTCCGCCTGTTGTTGCTGGGCCTCGGTGAGCTTTTCGTCGCGCGCTTTCAACGTCGCCTCCAGCTCGGCAAGCTTCTTATCCTTGTCCTCCAGGTCTACCGAAAGCAGCAATTTTGCCTTGCGGGCTTCCTCGACCGCGATTCCGGCACGCTCAAGCTTGATTTGCTCAGCCACCTGGTTGGCGATGTCCTCTTTGGCGGCGACGATCTCGGCCTGCTGGCGCTTGAGCTCCTCTTCTCTGGCAGCCATCGATGCCTTGCTCTGCGCCAGGCGCATTTCGTATTCTTCACGCGTGGCGGCAATCAAAGGGGCCGCGAGCGACTCATTGAGCTTGATTTCCGTCTTGCAGCTTGGGCAGCTGATTGTCGGTTCATTGAGAATCCTGTCCCCCTGCAGCATGGTATTGATGGGCTGGACGGTCATCTGCGCGCTGCCTCCCTGAGGAATCAGTTAAAGGACACGCCAGACTATATCTCGCCACGCGTTTTCGGAAAAGAACAAAGAGTGAACTGATGGGTTATCCCCGCCGCAAAGCTAGGGGAGGCGCGCTTCTTACACCTGTTTTGTGGAATGATCGCCTGCGCGAGCGGCGGCAACTTCAGCCTCGACTCGATTGCTGCGGAGGTCGATTACCTCTGGGCGGGCTTGCCGCCGAGGAGGTCCTGCTCGGCGCGAAATCCGCTGCCGGAGGCGGCACGCGCGGGTCGGACCTGACGTTCGAGGCTTCTTACGGGCTTGGTGAACGCCTAGCTTACATCGCCGCCGACAACGAGGGCGACCTGTTCACGGCCATGCGGTTCGACCGTGGCCTTCAGGAGCGGGTCGACAGGGTGCTGCTGGAACAGTTCGAGCGAGCGAAGCGCATCGTTGGAGAGCGGCGGACGGAGGTGGAGCGGATTGCAGAAGCGCTGTTCGCCAAGGGGGCTCTGTCGGCCGAAGAGATCAAAGAGGTTGTCGAGCTGCAGCCGAGGCTACAGCTCGAGTTGGGAAAGAGGGCAGTATAGTAGTCATCCCGGCACGCAAGTTGCCTTTCCTTTCAGATATACAATCATGTAAAGACTACGGGGCGAGGGGACAGAACATGAAGCTTAATAGGTACAAGGTCACGAACTTCCGTTCGGTCGTCGACAGCGGGTGGGTGGATGCGGAACAAGTCACAGCGCTGATCGGCGTCAACGAATCCGGCAAGACGAATCTCTTGCTGCCGCTTTGGAAATTGAACCCCGCAAGGGAGGGGGAGCTCAAACCTACCTCAGATTATCCCAAAGGGAATTATGCTGCTGTTCGCGCCAACCCGGGGAACTTCCGTTTCGTTGCGGCGGAATTCGACGTCTCCGAGCACGCCGGCAAGCTTTCGGAAATGACCGCAGTCGGCCGGGAGTACCTGGATGTTGTCGAGGTCAGCCGATATTTTGACGGCCGGCATGAGATTGCGTTTCCGAAACACAAGCCGCAGACGGACGCGGCATCGGAGGAAATTCAGAAAGCCATCGAAGAGGCCAAGAACGAGATCGCGGCGATTTCCCCGCTCGCGAAGGAATCTTCCCTGAAGCCGGAAATGCTCAAATCGCTTGTGGAGGCGAACGAGAGTGTGAAATCGCAGGAAAGATGGTCGTCAACAGGCATTGCCGAGGTGGCGGCCAAGCTAGAAACAGCGATCCCCGAAACTCCGGCACCCACCAGCTCGATAGTACCCAGGTTCCAGCAACTGTTGGACGCGTTGAAAGCGAAAAGAGGCAGATTTCGCGTTCTATTCAGTTTCGTGACGTTGCATCCTGAGGAAATCCTCGAACTCGGCCTGGATTTCAAGGATCCCCAGGGTCGTCAGCCGAACCCGACCGAAATCGCAGAAATCGCGACCAAGAAGCGTGACCGGACAATCCTGCTGAATTCGGCCGGGACCGATCTCACCAAGAGGTTCCGGGACTGGTGGAAACAGGGAAATTACACATTTGAGTTCCAGGCGGACGGCGATCATTTTCGAATTTGGGTGAGCGACAGCAAGCGCCCTGAAAAGGTTGAGCTCGAAGACAGGAGTAGTGGACTGCAATGGTTCCTGAGCTTCTATCTCATATTCCTGGTCGAAAGCAGCCGCGATCACCGCGACGCAATTTTGCTGCTCGATGAGCCAGGGCTGTCGCTGCATCCGCTGGCCCAACGCGACCTCTCGGCGTTCTTCGAAAACCTCTCTGGAACCAACCAAATCGTCTACACGACGCATTCCCCCTTTCTGGTCGACGCAGATTCGCTCGACCGCGCTCGCAAAGTCTATGTTGGCGACGATGGTTCGACCAAAGCCTCGGCCGACTTGCGAAGGGGTAACGATGATCCGCGCAAGAACGGGGCTACTTACGCGATCTATTCGGCTCTGAATATGAACGTCGCCGAGAGTATTCTGCTCGGCTGCCATCCGGTAATAGTGGAGGGGCCTTCAGACCAGCATTACCTGGCGACCATCAAGGCGCTGCTGATCGGCGGCAAGAAGATCAGCCCGAAGCGAGAGTTGGTGTTCCCGCCGTCCCACGGCGCCAAGAACGCAAAGGTCGTCGCCAGCATTCTGACAGGGCGCGACGAAATCCTTCCTGTGATGATCTTTGACGGCGACGAAGCCGGGCGGAAGATGGCTCGCGACATGGAGAACGGCCTTTATCAAAACGCAAAGGAACGGGTTCTTTCGACCGACAAATACGTCGGCTTCGCGAATTCGGAAATCGAGGATCTCTTCCCGCCAACCTTTCTTGCGGAGGTGATTGACCGCTGGGAACGTGGACGCGGAGCCGACAAAGTTTTCGCCGACGTCGTGGAGCCTGGGAAGCCAATTGTTCCGCAGATCGAAACCTGGGCATCGTCGCAAGAGATTGGGCTGCCTGAAGGTTGGAAAGTCGATGTTGCGCGACTGGCAAAGAAGCGCGCACTGTCACGCGGGGTTGAAAAATTCGAAAAGGAATTCGTCGACCGCTGGACGGAGTTGTTCAACGATTTCCAAGCTATGGAACCCGAATAGACCCTAACTTTGTGAAGTTCTCGAACCTGATCGTGCTTGCTTCGGCGGTCGGCACGGAGGACTATTTCTCATTGGCAACAATGGGGGAGAGGACAGGCCACAATGAGTGAATTTCATAACCCGATGATAGTGAGACGCGGAGGCATGCTGTTCAGCGCAAATTGTGCGCCACCTGAGGGGAAAATCTCGATTCTGCTGGAAGCTGGGATTAACATGGTCCGTCAAGCTGGGGTGAAATCCAATGAGATTCCCTCTGGTGAAGACGGTTCGAGGTCTGTATCCCGCCTTCCATGATTGGGATTGAGTTCTCCATCGCCTCACGCAACTCCTGGATCAGGACGGCATCGCCCGCGAGGAGCAAGATTTGTCCGGTATCATCCTGCAGTTCGAAAACGGCACTGAGTCCGAAATATGCTACAATTCTCGGACACCCGTGGCGCCTAAAACTCCAAAATGGAACTCGCATTTTCGCATTGAAGGATTCGAACGCCTTCCGCAGGGGCACGACATCATCCCGGTTGACTCTTAGCCAAGACGAGAACAAATGTAGAACATATCACAGGCTTTCCGCGTTTCAAGGGTCAGATGAGTGTATCGGCGCCCCATGCTGCCATTTCCGAGCTTCGAGACCGCATTGCGCGTCTCGAAGGTGGAAATGCACGCGGGCGTACGGTTTTGCCGTTCGGAGTCGCCGCGATTGACAGGGTTCTGCCGGGAGGGGGATTGGCTTTTGGCGGTCTGCACGAGGTCGCGGGTGGCGGAAATGGCTCCGTCGATGGCGCAGCCGCGGCACTCTTCGCCGCCGGTATTGCCTCGCGCACGGTGGGCAAGGTGCTGTGGTGCGTTACCCGGCCCGACCTGTTCGCGCCGGCGATCGAACAGGCGGGCCTTCCTCCGGGACGAGTGATCTATGTCGAAGCCGGCGACGAAAAATCCGTTCTCGCCTGTTTCGAAGAGGGTCTTCGCGGAGGTTTTGGCGCTGTCGTTGCCGAGATAGCCCGGCTTTCGATGACGGCCTCACGGCGGCTTCAACTCGCCGCCGAAAGCTCCGGCGCCATCGGCATCGCCATTCGCCGCTGGCGGCGACAGACTGAAGCAACCGATTTTGGCCAGCCAACCGCCGCCGAGACACGCTGGCGGGTGTCGGTCCTGCCGTCGACACCGCTGCCTGTTCAGGGAGTCGGGCGTGCGCGGTGGCAGCTCGAACTGATCCGATGCCGCGCAGGAGAGAGTGCAGATTTTACAGTGGAGGCTTGCGATGCCAAGGGTCGTATCGCTCTTCCTTCCGATGTGGCCGACAGACCGCTTCAGAAGGAAATCGAGCGACGCCGCGCCTCCGCCTGAGACGCCGCTCGTCCTCATCGGCCGCGACGGCCGCCGCCGTGTTGTGCTTGCCGCTGATGGTGCAGCACACGCAGCCGGTCTGCGTATCGGCATGCCGGCGAGCAAGGCGCAGGCTCTCATCCCGGGTCTCGCGATTCATGACGCTGAGCCCGAGGCCGACGAAATCGCGCTCGAGCGGTTGGCGCTGTGGGCGCTGCGCCGCTACGCTCCGATCGTCGCTGCTGATCCACCGGACGGCATTGTCATCGATACGACCGGCGCCGACCATCTGCATGGCGGCGAGGCGGCGATGCTCACGGAGATGGTCGAGCGGCTTGGCGCATCGGGCTTTGCTGCACGCTGCGCGGTCGCCGATAGCTGGGGAGCAGCCCACGCACTGGCCCGCTTCGGTACACGGCAGACGCTTGTGGTTCCATCCGGCTCCATTGCACAAGCGATCTTGCCTTTGCCGATCGCTGCGCTCCGCCTTCCCGCCGCGACGATCGATAGCCTGAGACGGCTTGGCTTCGAGACAATCGCGGATCTCGCGGGCACGCCGCGCGCATCGCTCGCCTTGCGTTTTGGACCGGAGCCCGGCCGCCGCCTCGACCAGGCCTTTGGACGAGTGAGCGAACCGATCGAGCCGATCCGGCCGCAGGAAATCGTCGAAGTGCGCCGCAATTTTGCCGAGCCGATCGGCGCGGCAGAAACAATTGCGCGCTATACCGGCAAGCTGGTCGCTGAACTGTGCGCCTCACTCGAGACGCGAGGGCTTGGCGCGCGCCGGCTCGATCTTCTGTTCTTCCGCGTCGACAATCGCATCGAGGCGATCCGTGTCGGCACGGCAATGCCGGTGCGTGACACGAAGCGCTTGACCCGGCTTCTCACCGATAAGATCGAGACCATCGATCCCGGGTTCGGCATCGAGCTGATGCGGCTTGCCGCGACCGTTGCCGAGCCGCTGCGGGCCAAGCAGATGATTTCCGCGCTCGCCGAAGCGCCCGAACCCGATGTCTCGGATGTGATCGACATCCTGGCCAACCGTGTCGGCGAGGACCGGCTCTATCGCTTCGCCCCGGTGCAGAGCGACGTTCCCGAACGCTCGGTTCAACGTGTTGCGCCGATGGCGCCCGATACCGGTGAAGGCTGGCCCGGCCATTGGCCGCGTCCGTCGCGGCTGCTGCCGCGGCCCGAGCCGATCGAGACGGTCGCACTCCTTCCCGACCATCCGCCCGTGACCTTCACTTGGCGCGGGGTGCGCCGCCGCGTGAAACGGGCGGACGGCCCGGAACGCGTGTTCGGGGAATGGTGGAAGCGCGACGCCGAGCTCGCGGCGGTGAGGGACTATTTTCACGTCGAGGACGAGAACGGCGAACGCTACTGGGTCTTCCGTGCCGGCGACGGCGAAGACGCCGCGACCGGATCGCATAAATGGTTCATGCACGGGATCTTCGGATGACTGGCTCAACCCGATATGCCGAGCTGCAGGTCACGTCGCATTTCTCGTTCCTGCGTGGAGCATCATCCTGCGAGGAGCTGTTTGCGCAGGCGGCACTGCTCGGCATCGAGGCGCTCGCTGTCGTCGATCGCAATTCGCTTGCCGGCATCGTGCGCGCGCATGAAGCGGCGAAAACGACAGGCGTCCGGCTGATCGTCGGCTGCCGTCTCGATCTCGCCGACGGCATGTCGATCCTGGCCTATCCAACCGATCGACCGGCTTATTCGCGGCTCTGCCGCCTGCTGTCGCTCGGCAAGGGCAGGGCCGGCAAAGCAAAATGCCATCTCGATTGGGATGATGTCGTCGCCTATGGCGAAGGTCTGATCGCGATCCTGGTGCCCGACCACGCCGATGATCTTTGTGCCGTTCGTTTGCGGCGGCTGCGCGAGATCTTCGGCGATCGCGCCTATCTGGCGCTCACCTTGCGCAGGCGCCCGAACGACCAGCTCCGGCTTTACGAGCTGGCTAACCTGGCGGCCGCGATGGGGGTGCGAACCGTCGTTACCAATGACGTGCTTTTCCACGAGCCGGCCCGCCGCATGATGCAGGATGTCGTCACCTGCATTCGCCACAACGTCACCATCGATGACGCCGGCTTCCGCCGCGAACGTCATGCCGACCGCTATCTCAAACCGGGCGATGAAATGGCGCGGCTGTTCAGCCGTTATCCTGAGGCCCTGGCGCGCACCGTCGAAATCGCCGGCCGCTGCCGGTTCTCGCTCGACGAGCTCGCCTATCAATACCCCGAGGAAAAAACGATGCCGGGCCTCACGGCGCAGCAGGCGCTGGAAAAACTGACCTGGGAAGGTGCGGCCCGCCGTTACCCCGAGGGCTTGCCCGACAAGGTGTTCAAGATCCTGAAGCACGAGCTGCGGCTGATCCAGACGCTCAAATATGCGCCGTACTTCCTGACGGTCAACTCGATCGTTCGCTTCGCCCGCAGCCAGGACATCCTCTGCCAGGGCCGCGGCTCGGCCGCCAATTCAGCGGTCTGCTATGTGCTCGGCATCACCTCCATCGATCCCGAACGCAACAACCTTCTGTTTGAGAGGTTCGTCTCCCAAGAGCGGCGCGAGCCGCCCGACATCGATGTCGATTTCGAGCATGAACGGCGCGAGATCGTCATGCAGTGGGTCTACGAGACCTACGGTCGCGATCACGCAGCACTTTGCTCCACCGTTATCCGCTACCGCACCAAGGGCGCCGTCCGCGATGTCGGCAAGGCGCTCGGCCTGCCCGAGGACATGACCAAACTCCTGTCTTCGCAGGTCTGGGGCCACGGTGAGGCGGTCGATGAGCAGCGCGCCCGCGAGCTCAACCTCAATCTCGGCGACCGGCGGCTGCGCCTGACCCTCGAACTCGCCGCGCAACTTGCCGGCATGCCGCGCCACCTCTCGCAGCATCCGGGCGGCTTCGTCCTGACGCATGATCGCCTCGACGATCTCGTGCCGATCGAACGGGCGGCGATGAAGGATCGCCAGGTCGTGGAATGGGACAAGGACGATATCGACGCCCTCAAATTCATGAAGGTGGATGTCCTGGCCCTGGGGATGCTCACCTGCATGAAGAAGTCATTCGATCTCCTGTCCGAGCACAAGGGCGTTGCTCTCGACCTGGCGACGATCCCGGCCGAGGATCCACGCACCTATGCGATGATCCGCAAAGCAGACACGCTTGGCGTCTTCCAGATCGAATCCCGCGCGCAGATGTCGATGCTGCCGCGCATCAAGCCGCGCACCTTCTACGACCTGGTCATCGAGGTCGCTATCGTCCGTCCCGGCCCGATCCAGGGCGACATGGTCCATCCCTACCTTCGCCGGCGCGATGGCACGGAGGAGGTGACGTTTCCCACGCCGGAGCTCGAGCGTGTTCTCGGCAAGACGCTCGGCGTGCCGCTGTTTCAGGAGCAGGCGATGCAGGTCTCCATGGTCTGCGCCGGCTTTTCCGCCGGCGAGGCCGACCAGCTGCGGCGCGCCATGGCCACCTTCAAGCACACTGGCGGCGTCTCGAAATTCCGCGACAAGCTGATCAACGGGATGATCGCCCACGCCTACACCCCGGAGTTTGCCGAAAAGACCTTCTCGCAACTCGAAGGGTTCGGCAGCTACGGCTTCCCCGAAAGCCACGCCGCCTCCTTCGCGCTGATCGCCTACGCCTCATCCTGGATGAAGTGCTGGCATCCGGATGTCTTCTGTGCCGCGTTGCTGAATTCGCAGCCGATGGGTTTTTATCTGCCGGCCCAGATCGTGCGCGACGCTCGCGATCATGGCGTCGAGGTGCGTCCGGTCTGCGTCAATGCCAGCCGCTGGGATTGCACGCTGGAGCCGACCAATGCCGAAGATCGCTTCGCTGTCCGCCTCGGCCTGCGCATGGTGAAGGGTCTCGCCAATGATGACGCGGCCGCGATCATTGCTTCGCGGGCCGATGAGCCCTTCCTCTCGGTCGACGATCTGTGGCGCCGCGCCGGCGTGCCGGCGGCTTCACTTGTCCAGCTCGCCGAGGCGGACGCCTTTCTGCCGGATATGAATCTTGCCCGCCGCGACGCGCTCTGGGCGATCAAGGCGCTACGCGATGAACCTTTGCCGCTGTTCGCGGCCGCCACGTCCCGTGATCAGAAAACGGTGCCTGAGATCCACGACCCTGTCATCACGCTGAGGCCAATGACTGCAGGACGCGAAGTGGTCGAGGATTACGGTCATGTCGGGCTGACCTTGCGTAGCCACCCTATGTCGTTCCTGCGTGCCGATCTTCGTCGCCGTCGCATCGTGACCTGTCAGGAGGCCATGCAGGAGCGAGACAGAAGCTGGGTCCAGGCCGCAGGCCTGGTGCTGGTCCGGCAGCGGCCGGGATCGGCCAAAGGCGTGATGTTCCTCACCATGGAGGATGAGACGGGCGCCGCAAACGTCGTCGTCTGGGTCAAAGTGTTCGAGAAATTCCGGCGCGTGCTTCTCTCCTCCGCCATGCTCGGCGTGCGCGGCCGCATCCAGCGAGAAGGGCAGGTGGTGCATCTCGTCGCCCATGAGTTGACCGATCTTTCGGCCGAACTCGCCAGCGTCGGAAGCCGCGACACGCCATTTCCATTGCCACACGGCCGCGGTGACGAGGCCCATTATGGCGGATCGGGCATCGATCCGCGCGGCATGCCGAAAACGCGCGATATCGTCGATCCCTACGAGCACATCGACCGCATCAAGGTGAAGACGCGGGATTTCCGATAGAGCTGCAGCGGTTATCATGTGGTAGTCTCGCCCGCATGACGACGCTTTATCTCAATTGGCGCGCAAGACGGTGAATCCCACAAAGCCGAATAAAACGCATCCGCCGAAATGGATCGAGCCTCAGCTCACGCGCCTGGTCGACGAAGCGCCCAACGGCCCCGATTGGCTTCACGAAATCAAGTACGACGGATACCGCATGCACGCACGGATCGACGGCAGCGACATCCGCTTGCTTACCCGCACCGGCCTCGATTGGTCGCATCGATATCGAGCGACGATAGCGGCCCTGCGCGCGCTCCCGGTGAAAGACGCATATGTCGACGGGGAGCTGTGCGCCGTTCGGGCCGACGGTGTCACCTCCTTCAGCCGTCTGCAGGCCGCTATGGACGAGGGCCGCACGGGCGATCTTGCCTTCTTTGCTTTCGATCTTCTGTTCCTGAACGGAGAAAGCATTGCGAAGCTGCCGCTGATAGATCGCAAGGCGCGGCTGGAAGGCCTGTTTTCGAACGACATGCCCGGCCTGCGCTTCAGCGATCACGTGATCGGCGACGGGCCTGCGTTCCGCAAGCACGCCTGCCGGCTTGCACTCGAGGGCGCTATCTCAAAGCGGATCGACAGCGCCTATGCATCCGGTAATCGCGGCCTATGGGTCAAGTCAAAGTGTCTCAACAGAGAGGAATTCATCGTCGTCGGCTGGACCGATCCGACGGGAAGCCGCCCGCATATCGGCTCGCTGCTTCTCGGCTACTACACCGATGATGGTCGTCTGATGTACGCGGGCCGCGCCGGCACGGGCATCACGGTTGCAGAGCTCAAGCGATTGGCTGGCCGGCTTGGACCACTTCGGATGGATCGAATGCCCCTCGACGCCCCACCGCCACGTGAGAGCCGGTTCGGCTCGCCGCTTGAGCTGTCGCGCGTCCATTGGGTCAGGCCTGAAATGGTGGTCGAGGTCGCCTATCTCACCTGGACGGAAGACAATCTCCTGCCAAGTCTCGTATCAAGGTGAGCGGCAGGATAAGCCAGCCCGGCAGGTGGTGCGTTCCGTGCCCCATCCCTGACCGGCATCGGTCGCCGATCGCTTCTTTTCATCCGACTTGCTCCACCTGCAGCGTGCCGGGTGGAAGGGGCCTGATCAGCGACTTGGGACACCGGAGGGTCGAGCCAATCCCGCCGACGCGCTGCGGTCGAATAGTCGGTCTGCGTCACCGCGCCAGCCTAGTGGCGGTTGCGGAACTTTGCGCTCGACGGGCGCTGGAAAGCGCGAACCGGTCACAAAACCAGGTGTAACCATAGCCATCGGGGTGGGCCGCGCGGTATTCCTGCCATAACGCGCTGGAGATGACACCCGATGGCGAGCGTTTGCTCGCCTATGCCCGGGCGATGCTTGCCCTTAACCGGGATGCTTTGCCCGATCTGGCGCAGGCGCCCTTTCACGGCAGGGTTCGCGTAGGCCTCTCGGGGGACTTCGCACAGGTCCGCATCCTTCGCGCCTTGCAGGCATTCGGCGCTGATCGCCCTGGATTGCAGGTTGAGGTGCAAGTCGGGGTTCCGGGTGCGCTCCTCTCGAAGATGAAGGAGGGCAACATCGAACTGGTGCTCGGATCGCAGTGTGAGGGTGAGGAGATGGGGCGCCTCCTGTGGCGCGAGCCTCTTGTCTGGGCATGGGCGGATCGTACCGGCGTGAATCTTCCGGACCCGCTGCCGTTGGCGGTGTTGCCGGAACCTTGCCCCTACAGGGAAGTTGCTCTTGAACGGCTTGCCAAGGCCGGGATCAGCCAGCGCACGGTGATGATCTGCGCAAGCAACTCCAGCCTGAGGGCGGCTGCTATCTCAGGCTTTGCTGTAGCGCCGATGATCGCCAGTCAGCTGAGAAACGGACTGGTCAGGGTACCCGAAAGCTACGGTCTGCCAGAGTTACCAGAAGCGGAGTTCAGGCTATTTGCCGCATCGAACGGCGATACCTCCGTCCTCGAAGAACTGGCGGAGGCCATCCTGAATGCCGTTCCTCAGCACGCTGGCGGGGAGTAATCCTAAACTTGCACTAACGTCTGCTTTTATGGCTAGTCTCGAATATCCAGAAATGTCCGACGGCGCGGGCCGTCGATTGAACCATCCACAAACGTTCGACCTGCATTTCAATCGAGTGCTTGTTCGAGGGCGCCCGCCGAAACCACATTGGTGCCGGTGATTGGCCAACGTGAGCAAGTCTATCTAAAGATCTGATGGTCATCGAGGGTCGGCGAGAAGGTTGAGTCCGAAGACTAAACCCGCCGAGCTTTACAGCCAAAAGGAAAGTCGGCGGCCCATCTTTCAATGAGCATTGCCTGAACCCGCCGACCTGCGGATTGCCAGTGGCCCCGCGATTCGCAGCTTTGCCGGAACGAAGGGGTGCCGTCTAGCAATGTAGGCGTGTACAGTTCCAGGTGCGGAAGTTTTCAAGACTCTGCCTTAAACCGCAGCGGCCGGCCGATGGTCCCAAATTTTCCGTTCTGTGGCCCTGCTTCTTGCGCGATCCGAGTTTCCCCATACGAAAAAGGAATAGCAATAGGAGTTGATGAATGACCGAAGAGAAGAATCGCCAGAGCGCGGAATTGATGGAATTGACCGCGGATATTGTCGCGGCGTTTCTCCAGTCGCCGGCGTGGTGCTGAAACCGGCAGCAGAGGACGCTCTGAACTCCATTGCTGGTGATGGTGCTCAGTATGGCAGCGAGCCTTAATGCTGCCGCCGAAGGATCAGCGCAAGCGCGCCGAACAGCGCCGAGGGCAGGCAAAACCACGTGCCGACGCGGTCGCCAACGTCCCAACGATAGAAACCAGCCAGCGCCATCATGCCGGACAATCCTGCGACGAACGCCGCGACCCAATCGAAATCCATTCGATGCCCCTATCCATTCGATGCCCCATGGCGGAAACCGCCTTCGCAACCTGTACGCGCGGAGCTAAAGACCGCTCAACGCAATTTAGCGTGACCCTGCAGGATGGCCCTACCGTGTCCCTGATGGAGCGACATGGGCAAAAGCGCTTGGTTAGGCCCATCCTGTGACACAAGGTGTAACATGGGGCAGCCCAAACACGCCGCATTGCTTGGATCAAGAGGGGGCACGGGGGTCGCCGCGCGAGCCAGCTATCCGATCCCCCGCTCAGAAATTTCTACCAAACTTTCCTGACGGTTACGGCCCAGCTTTGTACGGTTCTTACATCCTGTTGATGTCGGTCCGGGAGAGAGTACTGTCGTCTCTTCGGCGTGCCCCTTGGGGATGGTCGGATGAATGATCGTTCAAATTATCAGTCCAACTCTACATGAGGCTATTGCTGCACTTCTGAACCGGGCGGCTCGCGGAGACATTGTTTCGATCAAGGCTGCAATAGAACGGGTCCGTGTGACTGCGCCTAATCTGCGGGCATCTGACGAAGAGCTAACTGAGGCTATCCTTGAGGTAGCTTCCGCCACTGGCCTGTTCGTGTGTTTCGACGGCCGGGAGTAGCTCTCAGCCCGCGCCTCATTAATCCGCCTAACGTTCCCGCCCAGCATTCCAGGAATTTTGCCCATTGTGGCTCCGCAAGAGCGGGCGCGCCGTCCTGCTTGATCTTCGTGATTAGCAGGAACAAATCTTCTCTCCAGAAGGTTCGGACCTGTTCGCATGCAGGATCGAGCATGGTTGAGGTCGACAGAAGGAAACAGAAGGTTATTGCCGACCTCGTACGACGGTGGGTCACGTCAGAAGCAGTCCGCAACTACCTTCGCAGAGCGCTAAATCTTCCGGTAGAACAGGAGCTGCCGGACGAGCATAAGTCTTTGCTCGATGAAATTGATCGGGCCGACAAACAGTGACCCCATGGCAATCGGGCAGCTTATCCTTGGTAATATCGACCACGGCTTTCACCGCCTCTTGTTTTGCAGCTTCGAGGTCCCGAGGGATCGGTACCCTCAACGTCAAGGAAGACTTTGCCAGTGTCGGTGAAGTCGAAGAGACAGCGCGGCATCCATACAAACACAGTAACGCGAGAATGGGCGTGACCTGACGTCCAATGATATCCGCGACATTTGGTTAAAAACGTACGGGCCAAGACTCATCGCCCTGATCCGCTTAGAGTTACTTCCGAAAGGAAGCGCTTTCATGCTGCCATTGCCCCACGCCGTCGATCCAAAAGTAGTTGCCGAGATCAACAATCTTCTAGATCATCACGCCGGGGCGGTACCGGTGCCCGTTCACAAGCTCGCCGCGGTTGTCCGGCTGCGCCTCAGAAGCCATCTTTCCATCGCGACTATTGAGGCGCTGATCGTGGACGAAGCCGAGTGTCGCCACCTGCCCATGCTGTTCGAACTGCCGGCAACACAGGCGGCTGTAGTTTCAACTGCTCTGAGTCGCGCGACTTGAAGGTTAGGGGCTCGGGCATTCGGATCTGGCAGGGGAGCCCACCCCGCGTCCGCCCCAATGGTGACAGCCTTTGACCAGCAGCAGCTCAACTAGTGGTACTGCCTATCCTGGCGATCTGATTCTGTTGAAGCAGGTCTTTGATCGTGTATGCGTCGAGCAAGGCATTCCGGTAGGAAGCGAGCAGGCGGAGCGCCTGAGCGTGAGCGCAATGGCACTCTTCTCGGACGGCGAGTTCGACGAGGCCGTTCTCTATGAACACCTTCGGTTTGTTGCCCGCTCCCTGCCGAGCAGGGACCGAGCATGACCGACCATGAATTCGGATGGTCGGCGGGTTCGTGCCGCCCTACTTACCCCCATGGCAACCCATTGGTTCGTCCCTCTGGTTCGTGAAGACTGAAACCGGCGACAGGCATGGCTGCGACAATGCGAGAGCAGCCCTTGAGCAGCTCAAGAGGTGGACCCGCAGAGGACCTCGCTGGCACAAGGCGGTGACCCTCTGTCTGTCAGACCTGGAGGGCGATCCGATTGACCCTCAGGTGGTACGAAGGGCCTTTGAGGCTGCCGCCAAGGAAGCCAAGATGTATCTTTCCCCGCGTAGGACGAGGGGAAGATTTCTCCCAAAGATTCCGTGGTTTATTCAGTACGATTCGAACATTGATTTCTTGGAGAAGTGACCCATAAGGTAGCCGCTTGGGTTCGCTGAGGTGGGAGGCCTTCGGATGAACGTTCTGACGAACTGCCGACCCCGCAAAGTGACGGCCCATGAGCTTGTTGAACAGCTGATTTTACAAGCCCGGCGCGGCCAAATTATCATCATCTCCGTCAAAGACACTATCGCGGCGGTGCGCCGTGACGGCCACATCTGGTGGTAAGTGACTGCGAGCTGGTCGCTCTTGTTGTTGATGTTCCCCAGCCTTTGGCCTGTTCGTCGCGTTCGATCTTCGGGAATAGCCGCATGGCTCTCCACTGGTTGCCCCCGCCCAGTCTACGTCAGAACCAATACTCCCGACCGGAGCTGGCCGCAGAGAAGTCCTTCTCTAGATTCCGCCTATGGCAATCCTTTGGTTCTCACCTCCGGTGTACGTCAAGACGGAGCATGACGGCTTCCGATACGGGGTCCACCACGTTGAGGCTGCGGCCGAGGAACTCGTCTTATGGACCAAGCGTGGCCCTAAGTGGCTAGAGGCGGAGCGCGCCTGCGTGGATGCCATGAGCGGCAAGGTGTCCCCCCAACAGGCCCGTGACACGTTCGAGGAGGCTGCCAAGGAGGAGGGCATGATCTTTCCTGATTAGGAGTTCTCATGGCTCGCCATTGGTTCAACCCTCCGGTCCCCGTCAAGACCGAGCGTCCAGGGGAAATCCGCAACGTCGAGAACGCCGAGACAGCCGGCGAGGAGCTGATGAAGTGGACCAGGCGTGGCGCTCGCTGGGACCTCGCGGTGCGCGTTTGCATGGCCGTGATATTCGACGAGATGGAACCTGAGGAGGCTCGTAAGGCATTCCTGGCTGCTGCAAAAGAGGAGGGGACATTACTTCCCCCAATGACAACCAGCTAACTTGAACTGCGGTAAAGGTTCTCTGACCTCTGACCAACACCGCCTTCGCGAAAGGAGCCCGCCGCCCGTGAGAAAGGCGACGGACCCCCACAGCGGCTGCACATCCAAGAAGAACCCGCTGCCACCTCTAAACCTCTAAACCCGCGAGGGCCTGCGTGTTCCTTACAACCTGGGTTGGTCGGCAGTCTGGTTCCGCTCCAATTTCCCTGTATGGCTCTCCATTGGTTCAACCCTCCAGTCTATGTCAGGAGCGACAGACCTGGCATCCGATACGGGTTAGCCACGTCGAGGGTGCCGCCGAGGAACTCATGAAGTGGACCAAGAAGGGACCTAAGTGGAAGCTGGCGGTGCTGTCCTGCATCGACGCCTTTGAGGACCAAGTGTCACCCGAGGATGTCCGTAGGCCTTTGACGAGGCCGCCAAGGAGGAGGGGCATGCTCGTTCTGGAGTAGGAAGCCGCGTGATACCGCGCCGCTTGGCGACGTTCATACCCCACGCTCTGAGGCTCGACCATTTCTTGCTGAGCACAAGCAGTGAATGAGCCGCCTCATAGAGGGCCGTGCGGGCGAGCTCGTCACCGCATCGGCTCACCTTGCCCTGAAAGTCCGTCTCGCCAGATTGGTAGCGTGCCGGGGTCAGACCCAGATGCGCGCCGACATCCCTCGATCGGCGAAAGCGGTCCGGCTGATCGACCGTGGCACGAAAGGCGAGCGCGGTGATGGGTCCCACACCGGGCACGGACATGAGGCGCCGGCAGACTTGCTCCTTGCGGGCGATATTGAAGACCTGCTCTGTCAGTCGCCCGAACTCGCGCAACATCGTTGCCACGATCGCCAGAAGCGGCTCGACAAGAACGTTTGGGGCGGGGCGGGACGAAGAGGTTGCGGAGGGCTGACAAGGTCGAGACGAAGCGTTGCAGGCCTCCCGGCGATCGGACCCCCTCCATCATCCGCTCCCGTTTTCGCGGCGGCACATGGGAATTCTCCGCTCTGTTGTTCAACCCCTTGTGCGACCGGTGCTCGCGTCCGGCATCACCTGTCGCTTTGCCGCTCCATACGAGCGCAGCTTGTCGGTGATCATGCGCTTCGGCGCGAGCCCCTGCTTCTTCAACAGCCGCGTCAGCAAGCGCTTGGCGGCTTTGGTGTTGCGGCGGTTTTGCACGATTTCGTCCAGCACATATCCATCCTGGTCGACGGCGCGCCACAACCAAAGCTTTTTGCCGGCGATGGTGACGACCACTTCGTTCAGGTACCAGACATCATTCGGGCACGGCGGCTTGCGGCGCAAGCAGCGAGCGTAGTCCGGCCCGAACTTGATGCCCCACCGGCGAATTGTCTCATACGAAACCACGATGCCGCGTTCCAGCAGCATTTCCTCAACCAGGCGCAGGCTCAGCGGAAACCGGAAATAAAGCCAGACCGCGTAGGCGATAATAGGCGGCGGAAATCGGGGGGCGTGTAGCTGACGGCGGGCGTATTCATGCCCCCCGGCGTCTATGTCGCAAATCTTGGCGATTGGTTTGTGTGACAAGCCCGCCGCAGGTCTCAACGCGTTCATATGCAGACAATGTGAAATCGCCCTATTCCGCCTTTTTTTACCGCCCCTTAAGTCCCTCGCTCGCATGCTTGTCGATGCCATTGAACTCATGGCCATCGGCCAAGGATTTGGAAAATATGTTTCCTCTCGCAGCAGAAACCGTGAGAGTCGCTGTAGGCCTAACGTTAAGGGGCTGGGAGAGAGCGGTTTGATTGGACGAAATGTGTACCGGAGTACCGAGTTATGAAGCCACGAGGTAATCTGGTCCGACTGAAGCAATTTCAGGTGAATGAGAAGCGGCGACAGTTGCAGCAGCTAGACATGATGATTGCCGATTTCGAACGCATGGCGCGAGAACTGGACTTCCAGATAAACGCCGAGGAAACGAAGGCCGGCATCTCCGATATCAATCATTTCGCTTATCCGACGTTCGCCAAGGCCGCCCGCCTACGTCGTGACAACCTCAAGAATTCGCAATCGGACCTTCTGCGGCAGAGAACCACAGCCGAGCCATGCCTCGCCGAGGCTGAAGCAGAGCTCTCCAAGGCGCAAATGCTAGAATCGCGCAGCGGCAGAGGCCACGACCTCGAACCCGGCAACCGAAGCGCCATGATCGGCTGAGCCGGACGGCTTCAGCGCGCCTCAATTCGCGACACCCGACTGGCCGTTGGCGCGTGTGTCGCCGCAGCGTGACAGCCGTCCCGGCCAGCTATCGCTGCATCAAGCCGCTGAAACTTTACAGTGCCGGGCGCGCTGCTACCTCAATTTCCTTACCGCTCAATCAATGTGACAGCACCGATTCTTCTCAACCGCGGCATGCCCTAAATCGTCACTTGCGTTCCGATCTCGACGACGCGTCCGGTCGGGATCTGGAAATACTCGGTCGCATCGGCCGCCGTGCGCGCCAGCCCGATGAACAGCTTGTCCTGCCAGACCGGCATGCCGGAATTGGGCGATGCCTTGAGCGAGCGCCGCGACAGGAAGAAGGATGTCGTCATGATGTCGAACTTCCAGCCCTGTTTGCGGCAGATCGCCAGCGCACGCGGGATGTTGGGCTGCTCCATATAGCCGAAGGTCAGCGTCACCCGCATGAACAGCTCGTTGACGGTCTCCATCTTGACGCGCTCGCTGTCGGGCACGACAGGCTGCGGCGCCGTCACCACCGAAAGGATGACGTTCTGCTCGTGCAGCACCTTGTAGTGCTTGAGGCTGTGCATCAGCGCGGTCGGCGCGCTCAGCGGATCGCTGGTCAGGAACACCGCGGTGCCCGACACCAGATGCGGCTTCTTCTTCAGCAGATTGCCGGCAAGGAAATCGAGCGGGATCTCGTTCCGGCGCGTCTTGTCGAACAAATAGCGGCTACCGCGGATCCAGGTCCACATCGCCAGCACGATGGTGAAGGCCACCGCCAGCGAAGCCCAGCCACCTTCGAACACTTTGACGATGTTCGAGGCAAAGAAACCAATGTCGATGAACGCGAATACCACTGTCAGGGAGATGGCCAGCCAGAGCTGCCATTTCCAGATGCGGGTCATGATCACGTACAGCAGCACCGTCGTCACCAGCATATTGCCGGTCACCGAAATGCCGTAGGCTGAGGCAAGCTTGCTGGATTCGCCAAAGCCGACCACCAGCAGCATCACCACCAGCGCCAGCAGCATGTTGACGCGCGGCATGTAGATCTGGCCGGACTGTCTTTCCGACGTATGGAGGATTTCCAGGCGCGGCAGCATGTTGAGCTGCACCGCTTGCCTGGTCAGCGAGAAAGCGCCGGAGATCACCGCCTGGCTGGCGATGACGGTCGCAGCGGTGGCGAGAACGACCATCGGAATAAGCGTCCAGCCTTCGTTCATCTCGAAGAAGGGATGACCGACCACTCCGTTTTTCGCCAGCACGAATGCGCCCTGCCCGGCATAGTTCAGCAGCAGGCAAGGGAACACGATGGCCAGCCAGGCGAGCACGATGGGCTTACGGCCGAAGTGGCCGAGATCGGCATAAAGCGCCTCGGCGCCGGTGACGGCGAGGAAGATGGCGCCGATCGTCACGAAGGCGACGTCTGGTGAATTGATCAGGAACGCGACGATGTAATGCGGGCTGACTGCCAGCAGGATTTCCGGATCGGCGATGATGTGGTTGAGACCGGAAAGGCCGATGGCCAGGAACCAGACTGCCGTGATCGGGCCGAAGATCAGGGCGACGCCGCCGGTTCCAAACCGCTGTGCCGAAAACAGAATCGCCAGGATGACCAGCGTCAGCGGCACAACATAGGGTTGGAAGGTCGGCGTGACGACGTTCATGCCTTCGACCGCCGACAGCACCGAGATCGCCGGCGTGATGACGGCGTCACCAAAAAAAAGCGAGGCACCGACGATGCCGATGCCGAGGATCACCGCCGAGCGGGTCGGGAAACTGTTGCGCGCCAGCGCCATCAGCGACAGCACACCGCCCTCGCCGCGATTGTCGGCCCTGAGCACGAACATGATATATTTGATGGTGACGATGATCGTCAGCGACCAGATGATCAGCGACAACACGCCGAGGATGTCGCCACGGTTGGCGACTTCGCCCCCCGACGATGCCACCAATGCCTCGCGGAAAGCATAGATCGGGCTGGTGCCAATATCGCCGTAAACCACGCCGAGTGCGCCCAGCATCAGCACCTTGGTGCTGTGCTGCTCGACCTCAGAATGGCTCGATTGTTCGACGGGTTCTGCCTCGTTACCAGCATTGGTAAGGGCCATGGACGACACTCCGATAAGCGCGCGGTGCTCTACGCTTGCTGCACTGCAATATCAAGTGCCGTCACGTAATGGCTCCGTATGCGGACCGCATTTGTTGCCCCACCGGCGGATTGTCTCATACGAAACCACGATCCCGCTCCAGCGCCATTTCCTCGACCAGACACAGGCTCAAGGGGAACCTGAAGGAGAGCCAGACCGCATGGGCGATGATCTGCGGCAGGAAACGATGGCGCTGCTTGTAGCTGACGGTCGCGATGTTCAGGCCATCGGTCTATGCCGAAAGTTAAGTTGATAACGCCTTAGCATATCTTTCTCCTGTGTGTGTCTGCCAGACGAGCGGGCGGGCACGGAAGTGGTCGCGCTCTGGCTGCCAGACATACTCGTCGAACCTGATGAAAACCTGACTTGTACACCCAGCCCAAACCGGTGCGAGGGGTCGGTCTAATACCAAAGGCTCTGAGGGCTGACTCTCTAGGGTTCCCGCCTCGATTGATCCCAAGCAGTTCGAAATGCTCGCCGCATGAGCGCCGCGTGACGATCAACCTGCCCGACCTCAGCTGGAGTTTGCGACGGAACCGGGAAATATGCCGGACCAAGCTGACTGGTGACACACGAACGCCTTATTGTCTTCCGGTCTGGCGGCAACAGTATCGGCAGGACGCCAAAGCTGACCGGCTGCTACAGCGAAGCGCAGGTGAAGCGCGTCTGGGCTCGACATCAGAAGGAAAGCGGGAAGCAGGAAATGTTGTCGCAAAAGTTGAGTTCTGCGACGGTGCAAAAGTCAGTTGCAAATCGTCGCGACAGAGGCTCGGCAGCTCCCCGAAGTAGCCATTTCAGATTGCTTGCAGGTGCGGATAAAGTCCTTTATGCATGGGCACATGATCAAGTCCGCGCTCATCGCTGCAATCTATTATGCGACGCTTCCATAAGGAGCGGCGCGTTTCGATCATGCCTTGAAACAAGCCGCCGTCAGGCGGCTTTGTTCATGAGAGGACCCCCTGGCGGCAATACCAGGAGGATTCCCTATATGGCACTTCCCGATTTATCAACCGGTCATTCCGAACCATGTTCGGCGGCTTTGAAGACGCTCATTGAGCGCGGCTATGTAAATCAAGGGACCGACCTGCCGGGTGTCGATGCCGCCTTTGAAGCAGGCATCGTACCCGCTTACGCTGGTTTCGATGCGACGGCTGACAGTCTTCATGTCGGCCATCTTCTTCTGATCATGGCGCTTCGTCATCTTCAGCAGACTGGCCATAAACCCATCGTTCTCATTGGGGGTGGGACCACCCGCATCGGCGATCCCAGCTTCCGTTCGGAGGCGCGGCCGATGCTGACGGACGAGCGGATCGCCGCCAACATTGAAGGGATCAGAAAGGTCTTTGACCGTCTCCTTGTCTTCGGAGACGGCCCGACGGATGCCGTGATGGTGAACAATGCCGACTGGCTGGACAGCATTCGTTGGATCGACATGCTGAGAGACGTCGGCAGGCATTTCTCCGTCAATCGGATGCTCTCTTTCGACAGTGTGAAGTCGCGGCTGGAAAAGCAGGAGAACCTGAGCTTCTTAGAATTCAACTACATGATCCTCCAAGCGTTCGACTTCCTTGAGCTATCCCGCCGGACCGGTTGCCGTCTGCAGATGGGTGGAGCCGACCAGTGGGGGAACATCATCAATGGCATCGACTTGATACGGCGGACGGATGGAAAGGAAGTCTTCGGAGTGACTACGCCGCTTCTGACGACTCCTTCAGGTGTCAAGATGGGTAAGACGGCTGCCGGAGCTGTGTGGCTCAACGAAGATCGCCTTTCGCCATACGATTACTGGCAATTCTGGCGTAACACGGAAGACGCTGATGTCGTTCGGTTCCTGAAGCTTTTCACCGATCTGCCGATGGACGAGATCGAGCGATTTGGACAGGCTGAAGGAACCGAGCTAAACGCCGTCAAAGAACGTCTCGCCAACGAAGCTACGGCCCTGGCACATGGAACTAAGGCCGCCAAACAGGCGGAGGCCACGGCTAGCCAAGCATTTGGGCAGGGCGAAGCCGCAGAGGGGCTACCGACGCTTCATTTAAATGACGCCGAGGGCTTGGCCGGAGTAGCCCTTGTGGATTTGCTGGTACGCGCCGGATTGACCTCCTCCAAAGGGGAAGCGCGAAGGGCGATCTCGGGACGAGGTGTGCGGATCAACGGCAACGTCGTCGAGGTGGATACAATGATATCGTCCCAAGACCTCCCGATCCGGCTTTCGCTCGGCCGGAAGCGCCACACTGTTGTGAAGTAGGGTTTCAGCAAATGCTGTCGCAGAAATTCTGCCCGCTTAGCGGATATTGCAGACATTCGCGTCGAGTTCCCTGAGGACTGTCGAGAGACATTCCTCAGGGGGTAGTTAGAGCCGGGCAAAGGCAGCAAACTGGCCGGGTGGGTGATTGGCTACTATATTGCGTGATGCATTAACATGTAGGCGGTCGAGCAGCATTGTCACGCATCCATGCGGCAATGGGCGGGCCGTTTCCTTTGATGTGATCGGCATTGACGGCGTAAGCGCTATTTTCGCTGCACGTTGACGCGGGGGCTTTCGACGGATGGCCTTCGAATCGGGAACGGTATCTGGTCTGATCAGGTTGCTGTTACTTTGGCGAAGTTGAAGGGCAGCAGATCCTCGATGGCTGCGTTCTCGGGGCGCTGAGGTAGTTCAGTGAGGACGTGGCGCAGCCACGCTAACGGCTCGACGCCACAGGCGCGGCAGGTCAACATCAGGCTGTAGATGACGGCGCTGGCCCTGGCTCCGTCGACGGTATCGCTGAACAGCCAACTTTTCCGGCCAGTGGCAAAGATTCTGATGTCACGCTCGAGAAGATTGTTGTCGATCGGCATGCTGCCGTCCTCGGTGTAACGAGTCAGATATCCCCATTGGTTCAGGGTGTAGGAGACGGCGTCGCCGAGCTTGCTGTCCGGCAAGACTTTTGGGGCGATGTCGTCGAGCCATGCCTTGAGAGCCTGGAGGATCGGGACACTATGTTGCTGGCGGAAGCGGCGAATGCAGTGATCTCGCGTTTCGCCGTCATCGGGGATTTCGTTCCGCGCCTGCCTTTCAACCCGATAGAGCTGTTCGAAGAACCGGAGAGCCTGTTCCGGCGGCCCGCCACGCTTCTTCCTCGCCTTTAGGGCATCGACGAAGCGCCGCCTCGAATGAGCCATGCAGCCAAGATGCGTTGCCCCTTCCAGCGTGCGCCAGGCGGAATAACCGTCACTCATCACGATGCCGCGGTAATCGCCCAAGAAGGTCTGCGGGTGTATCTGGCCGCGACCCGGCTGATAATCGAGCAGCACGATCGGCTCGTCACTGTCGTGGCCGCTCCGGTATGCCCACATGTACGAGGTGCTGGTGGCCTCTCTGTCCATTTCCTTCAGCACCTGGACCGTGGTCTCGTCGCCATGGATGAGGGGCTGCGATCTGAGCCGCAGCTTCAGCACGTCATAGATGCGGGCGAGATGCTTTTCGCTCGAGCCGATCACCCAGTGACCCAGAGCGCCACGGCTGACAGTAACGCCCGCGCGCTCGAAGGCCTGCGCCAGGCGGTAGAGCGGTGTGCCGTCGACGTATTTGTGAACGAGCGCGAAGGCCAGCGTCGAGACCGTGGCGATGCTGCCCGGCAAGGGTTGCGCGGGCATCGGCGCGGTCACGACCGGCGTGTTGATGCCGGTACGGTCGCAATGACGGCAGATCCCATGGGGAGTGGATCGTGGCCCGCACTCTGGCAGAGTGGGCCATCGCAACTCGCTCTTTGGAGGCCCTTTCATGCATCTTTCGACCACCGATCAATCCGAGCTACAAGCCGCTGTCCGCGTGGATCTTGGCGCAATCTTCGTCTCGCTGGAGCTGTCCAGATCGACCTGGCTAGTCACCTCGATTGTACCGGGCAGCGAGAAGATGTCACGCCACATGGTCGCCGGCGGTGACAGTGCCGGGCTGCTCGTCTGCCTCACCGGGCTGCGCAGCAAGGCCGAGGCGCGCACGGGCACGCTTTATCCGTTGGTGGTGATCCAGGAGGCGGGGCTGGACGGCTTCTGGATCGACCGGGTGCTGAACCGCGAGGACTGGATCGAAAGTCACATCGTCGATGCGGCATCGATCGCAGTGTCGCGCCGCCACCGTCGCGCCAAGACGGATCGGCTTGATGGCGAGGCGCTGATCCGCGCCCTGCTGGCCGTCAAGCGGGGTGAGCCGCGCGTCTGCTCGATGGTCCGGGTGCCGACGCCCGAGAATGAGGATCGCCGCCGGACCAACCGCGAGCGCAAGGTGCTGGTCGCCGAACGGGTCGAGCACGTCAACCGCATCAAAGGCCTGCTCTTCAGCCAGGGCATCCGCGACTACGAGCCTTTGCGCCGCGACCGCCGCGATCGCCTGGAAGAACTGCGGACCGGCGATGGCCGCGCCCTGCCG
>NZ_JAMYNN010000027.1:0-60164 GCF_040319055.1 Mesorhizobium sp. M0960
CGGCGTGGCCGGGGCAGTCGACATGGGCATAGTGGCGGGCAGCCGTCTCGTATTCGACGTGTGCCGTCGAAATGGTGATGCCGCGCGCCTTCTCTTCCGGCGCCGCATCGATCTGGTCGTAGCGCTTGTATTCGCCAAAATACTTGGTGATCGCCGCCGTCAGCGACGTCTTGCCGTGGTCGACGTGACCAATCGTGCCAATGTTCACATGAGGCTTAGTGCGCTCGAATTTACCTTTTGCCATAGTCTCTTTCCTTGGACGGCCTAAGGACGGCCTGGACCTTCAGTTCAGTCGAATGCGGGGCGATTAGCGACTAAGGCCGAAAAACACAAGTGCCTTGTGGCTGAGCGCGGCTCACTCGGTTCGAACCCATGATCCGATTTAGGGGATGTGGCCGATATGGGAATGGCAAGACGGAAATGTAAGATGGGCACGACCCAAGGCCGGAGGCGCCACAAACCCTTAATGACACTCCCTTAATGAGACTGGCTTAATGACACTGGAGCAGAATGGCGCCTGGGCACTTGCGGGTAAATGAGCATCATGCGGATTGCCACCATCGCGACAGGGCAGAACCTGCAACGTCTGATCTATCTGGCCATATGCGGCTTGATCTGCACTTACATCGGCGTGCTTGGCATTTCGATATTGATCGGCAGCTGGCTGTTCGACGAAAACGGGCGGCCGCTGGCGACCGACTTCATCGCATTCTGGGGGGCTGGCAAGCTTGTCCTGCAAGGCCGTGCCGCCGATGCCTATAATTGGGACCTGCACAAGAGCATCGCGACCGCTGAAAGCGGTGCTACCTTCGACGGCTATTTTTCATGGCAGTATCCTCCGACTTTCCTGATCGTGACCGCCGCACTGGCGTTGCTATCCTATCCGGCTGCATTGGTTGCATGGATGGCGACCGGGATAACGCTCTACGCCGCCGCCATACGGCTGATCGGGAACACACGCGTTGCGATTCTGGCAGCCATGGCCTGGCCCCCCGTGCTTTGGAATACCGTGGTCGGCCAAAACGGCTTCATTACCGCTGCGTTGCTTGGCGCAGCCATCGCCTCGATCGAAAAACGCCCCGCGCTGGCCGGCCTCTGCTTCGGCCTGCTCACCTATAAGCCGCAATTCGGTCTGATGATCCCGCTTGCGCTCATCGCCGGAGGCTTTTGGCGAGTGATCGGTTGGGCCGCTGTTTCCACCACCGTCATGATCATGCTTTCCATCGGCCTCTTCGGCGCCGAGATTTGGTCCGATTTCTTCGATGCCGCCGCCAAGGTCAACGGCACCATTCTCGTCGATGGTAGGGCTGACTTCTCCAAGCTTCAAAGCCTCTACGGTTTTGTCCGCGCGCTTGGGTGGAATTGGACGCTCGCATGGACCGCGCAGGGCCTGCTCATCGCAGTTCTGAGCGCCGGCATTGTCTGGATATGGCGTCAAAAAGTGGCGTTCGACGTCAAGGCAGCAGCGCTCGCAACCGTGACGATTCTCGCTTCGCCTTACGCGTTCATCTATGATTTCGTGGCTCTTGCCATCCCGCTGGCGTTTCTAGGAAAATCAGGATTTTCGGCGAAAGAAAGCGCTGTCGTGATCGCTGCCGGAATTCTGCTCGTCTCGGGCCCCTCGGACCACCTGGCCACCGCCTTTCTCTCGGCGCTGCTTGTGTCAGGCCTGGTGGTCGGCCGCGCATGGCAGGCTTTTCCGACACGCTTGGCTTCGCGGGCTGGAGCGCTCAACGTGAATTGAAGCCATAATCCGTTCGCTTGCCGCTGGAAATCCGTTCGCTTGCCGCTGGCCCATTGCCGCTGCTGCGCCGGTCTGATTTCGTCGGCCCATGCATTTCATCCCGATTGCCATCCGAGGCCCGCTGTTCATGGTCGTTTCGACCGGGTCCTACATCGTGAACGACACGATGATGAAGCTCGCAACCGCGGGACTGCCGCCCTATGAGGTGCTGTTCCTGCGCGGCGCTGCGGCAACATTGTGGGGCATTCCGCTGCTGTTCATGCTGGGCTATGGCAAGCAGATCCCGCTGATCCTCGACGCGAAGGTGTTGCGCAGGAACCTGCTCGAACTGGGTGCTATCCTTTGCTACGTGGTGGCGCTCGCCAACATGCAGATCGCCGATTCGACCGCGCTTGGGCAGATCACACCCTTGCTGATGCTGGTCGGCTCCTCGATCCTGTTTGGCGAACGGATCGGCGGGGTGCGGCTGGCGCTGATCGGCCTTGGCTTTATCGGCGCGGTGATGGTGGCACAACCGACGATGCAGGGGATTTCGGTCTACGCCCTGCTGGCGCTGGGCAATGCCGCTCTGTCCGCGGCACGCGATCTGGCGGGACGCAAGGTCGCCGCCGAGGTGCCGGGGATGGTTGTTGCCATTTCCGCGGTGGTCGTGGTGCTCGCCGGCGCCGGCGTCGCGCATCTGCTTTCCGAGCAGTGGGTCGTGCCTGAAACCCATCACCTGCTGCTGATGGCGGGGGCCGGACTGTTCCTGATCTTCGGCCACTTCTTCATCTTCATGGCCTATCGGGTCGGGCCGACCAGCGTGGTGGCGCCGTTCTACTATTGCTTCACCGTCTGGGCGGTGATTTCGGGCCTGGTGGTATTCCGGCAACTCCCGAATGCGCTGGCCATCTGCGGTATCCTGCTGGTGGTGGCCAGCGGGTTGACAATCGTCTCGCTCGACGAGCGCAAGCGCCGGTTGACTGTCGTCGCCTAGAGCGGAAGTGGAGAAGCGCATGGCAAGCCCGGAAAGCAACCAGAATGCAAGCAACCGCACGCTCACCGGAAAGTGCCTGTGCGGCGCCGTTCAGTATGCGGTGGCGGACGCGTTCATCTATGCCGCGAACTGCCACTGCTCGAACTGCCGGCGCACCACCGGTTCGGCGTTCAAGCCATTCGCCGGCATCGAACGCGACAGGCTGAGCCTGACCAGGGGCGAGGACAATCTCATGATCTTCGGCGACGAAACCGGCCATAACGCGCACTGCAAGACTTGCGGCTCGTTGCTCTATTCGGTGGTCCGCGGCGGTGCCTTCGTGCATGTCGCCATGGGAACCCTGGTCGACGAGCCGACCATCCGCCCGACGCAGCACATCTTTGTCGGCTCCAAGGCGAAGTGGTTCACGATCACCGACGACCTGCCGCAATATGAAGAACACGTGGTCGCTGGAGATGCCGACGAATAGCTGACCGTTAGAAAACGCTCAACCAAATTATCGTTTCGTTTTCGCGTCCGTCGCCAAAGAAACTATACTGTGCTCCGTCACCGAACCTATGTCGCGGGGATTTCTGTGGCATTACCGCCCGAGTGGTTGCCCAATGTTGCGATGAGGCGCGTCATTTGCCATTGGACGGCGGGCTCGCATTCGGCCGGCGATACCGACAAGGATGCATATCACATACTGGTCGAGGGGAATGGCCGTCTGGTCAGGGGCCGGCCTTCGATCGCGCTCAATTCCGGCCGGGTAAAACCGGGATATGCCGCGCACACGCTCAACTGCAACGGCGGCTCGATCGGGGTTTCGCTCTGTTGCATGGCCGGGGCGGAGGAAAGGCCGTTCGATGCCGGCCGCTATCCGATGACCAGGGCGCAGTGGGACGCGATGACCGCGGTTGTCGCCGAACTCTGCAAATATTACCGCATCAAGGTCACGCCCAAAACGGTGCTCTCGCACGCCGAGGTCGAAAGCAATCTCGGCATCGAGCAACGCGGAAAATGGGATTTCACCCGGCTGCCTTTCGATCCGACGATCAGCGGCGCAAGCGGCTGCGGCGAGCGGCTGCGCCGCGACGTGACGGCGGCAATGAGCTCGATGCCAAATCTGCCGGTGAGGATTGGGCGGGATGCCGTATGGCAGCGATTGCTGGAGGAACTATGGCCGATCATGGTGAGAGGGCTGGAAGCCGGCCTCAACACGCTGATCCGCGAAATCCTCAGAAGGATCAGTTAGGCGGTCGGCATTCACCCGAATGCCGACGCAACTGCCGGACGGCTTCTATAGAGCCCTCTTGCCGCTGAACTGATGATAGGCCCAGAGGACAACCACGGCACCGACCACGGCTACGATCAGGCTATAGATGTTGAGCCCGGTAACGCCCGACGCGCCAAACGCGCTGAAGATGAGCCCTCCGACGATGGCCCCGACAATCCCGAGCACGATGTCGAGCACAAGGCCTTGCCCGCTTTTATTGACGATCTTGCTGCCTATGAAGCCGGCGATGACGCCGAGAATAATCCAGCTTAATATTGACATTTTTCCTCTCCGTTCCCCGCGCTCGATTACTTCCACATTATTAAGCAAAGCTCAAGCCAACTTGAAAATCATGATTACGGAAAGCTCAAACCGGCTTGAAATTCGCCATGGATGCGTCATTGTCGGAGACGGACGGGCAATTTGACATGGAGATCCACAATGGGACTGTTTGACAATGCCGTTCCCGGCGGCAACGTCGCCAAGCCGCTGATGATCGCGCTCGGCGCACTTTTGGTGGGAAAAATGCTGAGCGGTGGAAGTTCCGCCCAGCCGGAGGCAACGCAAAGCCCTGCCCCCGTCCCGCCTGATACAACAGCATCCGCCGATGGCGGCCTGCTCGGCGGTCTGGGCGGCCTGCTCGACAAACTGAAGGACGCCGGCCACGGCAACGTCGCCAATTCGTGGGTCGGTACCGGTCAGAACCAGCCGATCAACCCCAGCGATCTGGGCAGCGCTCTCGGGCCACAAATCATTCAGGAGATCGCGCAAAGGACGGGGCTTAACCAGCAGGACCTGCTCAAGCAACTGTCCGCAGCCTTGCCAGGGCTTGTCGACCAGCTGACGCCGAACGGGCAAGTGCCGCAGCAGAACCAGCTCGCGTCCATATTCAGCAAATTCGCGAGTTAAGGCATGTCGCCCAACACCGCCTGCGGTTTGGTACAACGACATGCATAAAACAACGGATTAAGGTCGTTGCGCGTCCGTCTGGACGCGCAACCAACACTTTGAATTATCGGCAAAGCGCTTCACTTGGCAGTGCCTGCTTCGGGATCGTGCGCGAGGGACGCCGCGGCTGCGGGAAATCTGGAGCGGGTAGCGGGAATCGAACCCGCATATTCAGCTTGGAAGGCTGCTGCTCTACCACTGAGCTATACCCGCGCCTTTCAGTCAAGCATCGGATACGCTCCGACGCTCGCTCTGCGTTTCAGGGCTTCCGGGCCGGCAGTGGTGGAGAGGGTTGGATTTGAACCAACGTAGGCATAGCCAACGGATTTACAGTCCGTCCCCTTTAACCACTCGGGCACCTCTCCAGTCTGCCGCCGGAGCCATGCAACGAGGCATCGACGCGTCGCGGCCGCCAAAGCAGCCCTTCCGCGAAGCGCCTTATGGCGGCAGCGCCCAAAACTGTCAACCACAACAGCCCGGCAAAAAGCGCTGAATTTCGCACCTCGCCTGACAAGCACCTTGTGCAGCTGTATCCATCGCCGGACGACACGGCTATAGAGGCCGCCATGAGCAACGATAACAAATCGAAGACCCCGAAAGATACCCACTACGCCAAGCTGCGCCGCGCGCATCGCGACGAGAAGAGCGGCGGCGCGCCGGCGTTCAGGCCACGCCAGCCGGTGCCGCCCGGCGAGAACGCGGCGGACGGGCTGGTGCGGCTTTACGGGCTGCACACGGTGCGGGCCGCACTCGACAATCCGCGCCGCAAGATCAAGAAAATGCTGGTGACGCGCAACGCTGCCGAGCGGCTGGCAATCGCCGATCTCGGCGCTTTGCCCTTCAAGGCGGAGTTGGTCGAACCCAGGGACATCGACAAGGTCACCGGCTCGGATGCCGTGCACCAGGGCGTGCTGATCGAGGCCGAGCCGCTGAAACCGAAACGCCTCGATGCGCTCGGCGACACCAGGTTGGTGCTGGTGCTCGACCAGATCACCGATCCGCACAATGTCGGCGCGATCCTGCGCTCGGCGGTGGCCTTCGGTGCCGGCGCACTGATCACCACGGCGCGCCACAGCCCGCAGGAATCCGGCGTGCTGGCGAAGTCGGCCTCCGGCGCGCTCGAGCATATCGACCAGATCGAGGTAAAGAACCTCGCCGATGCGCTCGGCCAGCTGCACGATGCCGGATTCCAGACCATCGGTCTCGATTCGGATGGACCGGCGGAGCTTGAAAAGAGTTTTTCCGGCGACAGAATAGCGCTGGTGCTCGGCGCCGAAGGCAAGGGCCTGCGCCAGAAGACGCGCGAGACGGTGACGACGCTGGCCCGGCTCGACATGCCCGGCGCCATCCGCTCGCTCAACGTGTCGAATGCGGCGGCGGTGGCGCTTTATGCGGCGAGGAAGTTTCTAGGTTAGGGAATAGGGGAATAAGGGAGTAGGGGAAAGCATATTCACGGTATTCGCTAACTGCACGTCTCTACTCCCTTATTCTCTCCTATTCCCTACTTCCCTACTTCACATCCCGCCATCCGCTCCAGCGCTCGAACAAGCGCCGAGTGATCCTCCTTGGCCCCGCCATTAGCGGCGCAGGAATTGAACAATTGCTGCGTCGTTGAGGTGTTGGGCAGCGCCACGCCGAGGGCTTTCGCGCCTTCCAGCGCGAGATTGAGATCCTTCTGGTGGAGTTCGATGCGGAAGCCGGGTGCGAAGGTGCGCTTGATCATGCGCTCGCCGTGCACTTCCAGGATGCGCGAGGCGGCCAGCCCGCCCATCAGCGCTTGCCTGACCTTGGCCGGGTCGGCGCCGGCTTTTGAAGCAAAGACAAGCGCTTCGGCGACGGCCTCGATGGTCAGCGCGACGACGATCTGATTGGCGACCTTGGTGGTCTGGCCGACGCCGTTGGGCCCGACCAAAGTGATGTTCTTGCCCATCCTCTCGAAGATGGGCCTGGCGCGTTCGAAGGCTGTTTCCTCGCCGCCGACCATGATGGTCAGCGATGCCGCTTTGGCGCCGACCTCGCCGCCCGACACCGGGGCATCGAGATAGTCGCAGCCGAGATCGTTGACCTTTCTTGCAAAGGCCTTGGTCTCGATCGGCGAGATCGAGCTCATGTCGATGACCAGCTTGCCTCTTTTCAGGCCGGATGCGACGCCGTTTTGGCCGAACAGCACGTCGGCGACCTGCGGTGTGTCGGGAACCATGGTGATGACAATGTCGGCGGCACGGGCGACAGCGTCATGGCCGGTGATGGTCTTTAATCCCCTGGTGACCAGATCCGCCGGCGGTTTCGAGCGGTGGTCGCTGGCGACGAGGTGATAGCCAGCATTGAGCAGATGCCCCGCCATCGGCGCGCCCATAATGCCGAGTCCGATGAAGCCGATGGTTTCCATGTCTTTCTCCGTTTCTTGTTAAGGCGGCGTTCCTGCGCGCCCCCCTCTGGCCTGCCGGCCATCTCCCCACGAGTGGGGAGATCGGCAGTTCGCGCTCCGGCCGTTAAACTTTCCCGACCTCGAAAATTGGCGAAAGCGGCGGTGACATCCAATCTCCCTCCTTGTGGGGGAGATGGCCGGCAGGCCAGAGGGGGCGCGCAGGAACGCGACGTGCGATACGTAGCGTCTATGCCGCCGCACTCCCCTGCCCGGCCCCGTCCCGAAACCACCCGAGCCCGGCTTCCGTTCCGCCCTTCGGCTTGTACTCCGCCCCGACCCAGCCGGGGTACCCGATCCTGTCGATGTGCTTGTATAAAAAAGGAAAATTGATCTCGCCCGTCCCCGGCTCATGACGGCCAGGATTGTCCGCAAGCTGGATATGCGCGATGCGGTTGAGGTTTGCCTCGATGGTACGGGCGAGATCCCCCTCCATGATCTGCATGTGATAGATGTCGTATTGCAGGAACAGGTTCTTCGAGCCGACGCGGTCGATCAGCGCCAGCGCCTGGTCCGAGTAATTCAGGAAGAAGCCCGGGATATCGCGGGTGTTGATCGGCTCGATCAGCAGCCGGATGCCGGCCTGCTCCAGCTTTTCCGCCGCGAAAGCCAGATTTTCGGCGAAGACGTCTTCCAGCACGGAGCGATCGACGCCCTGCGGCGCGATGCCGGCGAGGCAATTGACCTGCTCGCAACCCAGCGCGTGCGCGTAGGTGACGACCTTGGCAATGCCTTGCCGGAACTCCGGGATGCGGTCCGGCAGGATCGCGATGCCGCGCTCGCCCTTGGCCCAGTCACCGGCAGGCAGGTTGAACAGGACCTGCGTCAACCCGTTCTGCTTCAACCTTGCCGCAACGACATCCGGCGCATGGTCATAGGGACCGATATACTCGACACCCCTAAAGCCCGCTCGGGCGGCGGCATCGAAGCGGTCGAGGAAGTCGTGCTCGCCAAAGAGCATCGAAAGATTGGCTGAAAACCGTGGCATGGCAGTAATTCCTCATAAAACAGCTAGTCGAGCATGACGATCGCCGTCGGCGCGTCTTCGTGATGCTCGGCAAGCTCCTCGAACTCGGTGATCTTGTCGATTTCGGTGCCCATCGAAACGTTGGTGACGCGCTCGAGGATGAATTCGAGCACAACCGGAACCTGGTGCTCGTTCATCAGGCGCTGCGCCTCCTCGAAGGCACCGGCGAATTCCTCCGGCTTGCGCACCCTGACAGCCTTGCAGCCCATCGCCTCGGCGACAGCGACGTGGTCGACGCCGTAGCCAGCTTCGGCATCGCCCTGTCGATTGACGTTCTCGAAGGCCAGGCTGACTTCGAAATCCATCGAAAACCCGCGCTGCGCCTGGCGGATCAGGCCGAGATAGGCATTGTTCACGACGACATGGATGTAGGGCAGTCTGTGCTGCGCGCCGGCTGCCAGTTCCTCGATCATGAACTGGAAATCATAATCGCCGGAAAGTGCGACAATGGTACGGTCCGGATCGGCGGCGCGCACGCCGAGCGCCGCCGGCAATGTCCAGCCGAGCGGCCCGGCCTGGCCGCAATTGATCCAGTTGCGCGGCTTGTAGACATGCAGGAACTGCGCCCCGGCGATCTGCGACAGGCCGATCGTGGTGACGTAGGTGGTGTCGCGGCCGAACGCCTTGTTCATCTCCTCGTAGATGCGCTGCGGCTTCAGCGGCACCTGGTCGAAATGCGTCTTGCGCTTCATCGTCTTCTTGCGCTGCCGGCATTCGCCGGCCCAGCCCGACCAGTCGCGCAATTTCCCGGCCGTCCTCCATTCGGTGGCGACGTCGAGCAGCATTTTAAGCGCCGCACCGGCGTCCGAGACGACGCCAAGGTCCGGCGCGAAGACGCGGCCGATCTGCGTCGGTTCGATATCGACGTG
Source organism: Mesorhizobium sp. M0960 (assembly GCF_040319055.1). NCBI lineage: Bacteria > Pseudomonadati > Pseudomonadota > Alphaproteobacteria > Hyphomicrobiales > Phyllobacteriaceae > Mesorhizobium > Mesorhizobium sp. M0960. The sequence goes on from NZ_JAMYNN010000027.1 coordinate 9,245, forward strand.
GATGAATTTCTTGCCCTTGGTGTAGACGTCGACCGAACCGGTGTGGCGGTTGGCCCAGCGGTTGCCGATGCCTAATACGAAATCGGCTTCGAGCATCGTCGCATTGCCGTAGCGGTGCGAGGTCTGCAGCCCGCACATGCCAGCCATCAGGCGGTGGTCGTCGGGGATCGCGCCCCAGCCCATCAGCGTCGGAATGACAGGCACGCCGGTGACTTCGGCGAATTCGATCAACAGGTCCGACGCATCGGCGTTGATGATGCCGCCACCGGCGACGATCAGCGGCTTGTCGGCCGCATTGAGCATTTTCAGGGCCTTCTCCGCCTGAGCGCGCGACATTGCCGGCTTGAACGGCACCAGCGGCTCATAAGCATCGATGTCGAACTCGATCTCAGCCAGTTGCACATCGACCGGCAGATCAACGAGAACCGGCCCCGGCCGCGACGAGCGCATCAGATGGAACGCCTTCTGCAACGCCATCGGCACCAGATAGGGTTCCATGACGGTAACAGCCCATTTGGCGACGGGCGCGGCGATGGCGGCGATGTCGACAGCCTGGAAATCCTCTTTGTTGAGGCGAGCCCGCGGCGCCTGCCCGGTGATGCAGAGGATCGGGATGGAATCGGCAGCGGCCGCATAGAGGCCGGTGATCATGTCGGTGCCGGCGGGACCCGAAGTGCCGATGCACAGACCGATATTGCCCGATCTGGCGCGGGTAAATCCTTCGGCCATATGCGAAGCCGCCTCGACGTGCCGCGCAAGGATGTGGCGGATACTGCCCCTCGCCTTCAGCGCCGAATAAAGCGGGTTGATCGCAGCACCCGGCACGCCGAAGGCACAGGAAATGCCTTCTTTTTCGAGGACGAGAACCGCTGCGTCGACTGCGCGCATCTTGGCCATGTCAGCCTCCACGGAATTGTTGATGGCCGATGATGCCAGTGCGCCGACTATTTTTCAATTTTTTCAGAATATTTTTTCATTTCTAGAGAGCGGCTCTTGTGAATTGAATTGATTGGCCTTTCTGTTTTCCATGAATTCGCTTCGCAAATCGATGAAAAACTTTTTCATTGCTTGCTTGGGCGAACAGGGGAAGAATGGATCCATGGAAACCACCGAAAAACGCCAGCGCGGCCGGCCGCGCGCCTTCAACGGACCGTCCGAGGCCGCTTCGGTGCAGTCGCTGGACCGGGCGCTTCGCATCCTGGCAATCGTGGCCGACGGCAGTGGCCTGTCGCTGAGCGAGATCGCCGCCAGCTCCAGTCTGCCGGCATCCACCGCCTACCGCATGCTGACGACGCTGGAGAACCATGGCATGGTCGAGTTCGACGGCACCGACCAGCTGTGGTCGATCGGCGTCGAGACCTATCGCATGGGCGCGGCGTTCCTGCGCCGCCGCAAGCTGGTCGATCGCGCCCGCATCGTCATGCAGGAATTGATGGAGAAGACCGGCGAGACCGCCAATCTCGGTGTCGCCGAGGACGATTGCGTCGTCTTCGTCAGCCAGGTCGAGACGCATCAGGCGATCCGCGCCTTCTTCCGGCCGGGCACGCGCAGTTCTTTCCACGCCTCGGGCATCGGCAAGGCGGTGCTGGCGCATCTCGAGCCGGAGCGCGTCGCCACTATCCTGCGCCGGGCCGGGCTGGAGCGCTTCACTGAAAACACGCTGTCCGACATCTCGGCTCTCGCCCGCGACCTGGTGACGATCAAGCTGCGCGGCTGGTCAGTAGACGACGAGGAGCGGCATCCGGGCATGCGCTGCGTTGCCGCCGCCATCTTCAACGAGTTCGGCGAGCCGATTGGCGGCGTTTCAGTCTCCGGGCCGACGGTGCGGGTCACGCCGGAACGGCTGGCCGAGATCGGCCCGTTGGTGCGCGATGCAGCTGCGGAGGTGACGAGGATGATCGGCGGCCTGCCGACACCTCCCGGCCTTGGCAGCGAACCGAGCGCATGGCAGCGCTGACCAGCGCCGAATGGTGCGACATCTGCCAGGATGGCCAGAGCTAGGCCCCGGGCACCGCGCTCTTGGTCGACAGGTCGTAGAAATCAAGCAGCATCGCCAGCCCAACTCCGCAGGCGGTGAAGATGAGGCCGGCAATGAAGATACGATTGGCGCGTTCATAAACGCGCCGTTGTAGAGACGTTATATCGAGCAGCAACCGCAGCGCTCGTATCTGCAGGGCAATGCCGATCAAAATCGGCACGACGGCGGCCAGGTGATAGATTTCCCATGGTATCGGGTTGGCGGCCCAATGCGTGATGAAGCCCAGCGAGAACGCCAGCAGGATGCCGACGGTGGTGATTGTGCCGTTGCGGAAAATCGTCTCGATCGGCTCTTCGTTCGGATCGTGCTCGCCCAAGCGCCCTCTCCCTGTTTCGGCTCGGCAGTAGATTGCTGTTCGGCTTGTAGATTAGGCTGCTGGGAAACCCCTGTACATCGGCAAGAGCCGAACGGCGGGATAAGGCAGTTTTCAGTGTTGGCGATTGGCGAAAGCCGTGCGGCAATCCAATCTCCCCCCTTGCGGGGGAGATGTCCGGCAGGACAGAGGGGGGTGCGAAGGATCGCAAATTTTCGATTTAGCCCATTCCGAACGTCTTGAGGGGGAGGCTCCGATTGCCTGGCAAGTAGTGCGGGGCAGCACCCCCCTTTGCCCTGCCGGGCATCTCCCCCGCAAGGGGGGAGATTGGCAGTTTCGTCGACGGCGCCCAATTCAAAAATGATGAGCTATGCCGACATTGGCAGTCGACCATTCGAATAGGAACTCAGACATACAGAAAAAGGGCGGTGGGATGCCCCTTCTTCCGGTTGCCTGAAACGGTCACCTCCTCTCAACGGGCGGTAGTGGCTCTCAAAGGTGGCAGCGATGGCGATAACCGTCGTACCCGACATAGGTGTCCGAGTACGGGTCGTAGCTCTGGTAGCGATTGAGGCAGCGCCGGACATGCCAGGAGCCGCCGTCTTCCTCGATATAGACGGTGCGCGGCTGGGCGAGCGCGCTGCCGAGCAGGAAGCCGCCGACACCTGCAGCAATGCCGATGCCGAGGTGCTTGTTGTAGTGCTTGTGATGGGCGGCCGAAGGCTGAACCGTACCAACCAGCATGGCGGCGGCGACGGTGGTGGCGACGAGGCCGGAAACGATGGTGCGTTTGAACATGACGATCTCCTTGTTGTGAGAGGCGACCCACCGCCTCTTGACCGTCAGTCGTCGCAACAAGGAAAAAGGTTCGAAGATCTTTTTGGATTTTTTCTCGAAGGGAGAAATCGCCCGGCCTGATGCGTCGGCCGCGACCACGAACAGTCGCCGGTCGACAGTTCACCGGAACAATCGGCAGACCTCAGCCCATGCCGGTGATATGGCGAAGCCAGAAGGCGAGCGCGATGAAGCCGATGATGGTGGTGACGCCGGTCCAGTCGATATTGGCGCGCTTCAGATCCCTGACGAGCTTCACCAGGAGAACCCAGGCCACGACGACGAGCGGGAGAATGATGACAAACCTGATCATGCGACAGCCTCGCTGATGCGATTGCACCTTCGGTCAATATAGGAAGCGAATTGGCCGTTTTCAGGACGCCCTGGCGGCAGAACCGGCGCGGTCGCGGCAGCCGAAAACGGAGTTTTGTCTTTACTGGCGCAGCAAATATGCTAACCCGAGCGCCGTGCCCTTGTAGCTCAGCTGGTAGAGCAGCGGTTTTGTAAACCGAAGGTCGGCGGTTCGATTCCGTCCGGGGGCACCAGTGCGGGCTTCTTGAGACCTCGGGGGCGCTTGATATCTGCTCGTCCCCGATATCCACAGGCCGGGGCCGTCAGATCGGTAGCACATCAGCTTCAACGCATATATTCCCTAGCGGAAACCATAGTTCCCTAGCGGAAAACCTAGGAGTCTTCGTTGGAGCAGAAACGCACGACCGCCCCCTTCATCAACGGTATGTTTGGCGGCCTTATCGTCTTCGCCTTCGCGCTTGGTTTCCGTTTCCTGATAAGTCCCGATCCCGATCCAGCATCAAGAGCAACGACAAGCCTTTCCGTACTGGCCTTTGCGATTTGTTTCGGCGCGGCTTTCCTCCGCGAGCATCGACGCCAGATTGCCGCCGCCAGAGAATATCTAAGCCGCCCAAGATCGTACTAGGGGCGTACGTGTCGGGACCGTCCTCGTCGGGTCACCAGAAACTTCCGTGAAATTGCTGGCAAAATCTGTCGCCAGACAACGAGCTAGCATCTCATATCTGGAAACGCTGAGCCCGGGCGTGTCTTCGCCGTTGCAGAGCCGTCATTTCGGCCCGCTCTCCCGGCCTCGGCCATCTCGTACCATTCGATTAAATTGCTCCTGTGTATATTAGCACTCGCTCAATTAAGCGCGCCGACAATGTCGGTGCGGCGGGCCAAAAACCAAAGGGTGTTGTCATGCGAAGCGATTTCGCCGCGGCGCGCGAGCTTTTGGAGTGCGCACAAAACCGCCTCTGCGGCGCGGATGAAACGAGCCGGCGCGTCAACGAGGCCCTCGACGCGCTGATTGAAGAAATAGCCATCGCAGAATTCCGCAAGGCGCCGCTGACGGTCGTGCCGTTTCCGCGAGCGCGGCCTCCAAAGCATGTTCGGTAGGGCGTCGCGCCTGTGTTAACAGAACGTCGGCGCCTGTAGGCGTTGAAGCACCATGCCTTCAACCGTATAGTTGGCGGCGCTGATGCTATGAACCCACGAGCTGATCCATGTCACGCTGTGGAGATGTCTACGAGAACAAGGTGACCGGCGAATATGCTGTCATCCTGCGTGGCACGGAAGACCGCGGAGATGGGCCAGGCATCGCCCATCTGACCGCTCGGCCGGGAGCCGCAGTGGTGGGCGAGCACTTCCACCCGAACCTGACGGAACGGTTTACCGTCCTCGGCGGCCGGCTCGATGCTTGCATCGCCGGGAAGACTTTGTCTCTGGGGCCTGGCCAATCCGCCGCGATCGAAGCAGGCGTCGCACATGATTGGTGGAACAGCAGCAAAACCGAAGAAGCGCATGTCCTGGTCGAAGTCGACCGGGCGCCGGGTGCGGACGATATCGACCCGAACCGTTTCGAGCTGCTGATTGGCATGCTCTTCGGCCTGGCCAATGCCGGCAAGGTGGACAAAAAAGGCAGGCCTTCGCCGCTTCAGGCGGCGGTCATCGCCGGGGAATTTGCCGACGTTATCGTCTTCACGCACCCGCCACCTGCGATTCAGCGAGTGGCGCTGGGGATCCTGGCGCCACTCGGCCATCTGCTCGGCTATCGCGCGATCGACCCCGGCTATTGCAAGCCGCACGGGCACGTCACGCCGGCGCCCGAAGCCCTCGCTCGGGCAGGTCTTTCGGCTGGGTGACTGCAGTCAAACCCCAATCGCCGCCACCAATATCCTATTCTGCCGCCGTATCGCAGTGCGCAGTTCGGCCATCCTCGCCCCGTCGCGCTTCACGAACTCGATGAACATCATGTTCATGTTGTTGAACACCAGTTCGCCCAAGGCGTGTCCATCGATGTCGCGGCGCACCAGGCCGAGCGCCTGCAGGCGGGCGATCAGCGCACGGATCTGCTCGGTCAGTGCCCGGTCGAGCGCGGTATAGGCCTGGCCGAACGGGCTGTCCGGCAGTTGCGTCGAGATCGCCATCGCCTGTCGCCACATCTCCTTGCTGAGATAATGCAGCGAATGCTCGATATAGATGCCGAGCAGTGTGTCCAGCGCGTCGCCGACATTGGCCGGCGGGTTGGCCACCACGCCGCGCCCGGCATTGAGCACTTCGTTGACCTCCATCGAAACGATGGCGCCGAGGATGTCGCCCTTGTTCTGGTAATAATTGTAGATCGTGCCGACCGAGACTTCAGCCTGCGCGGCAATCGTCTCGATCTTGGCGCCTTCATAACCGGCATCGCGGAAAAGCGCCGCCGCCGCCTCGATGATGCGGCGGTGCCGATCCGCCTTCTGCCTTGCCCGCAATCCGCTCATAGCGGCTGTTTGCCACAAAAACAGAATTGACTCAATTTTAGAATTGGTTCAATTTTTTGCCACAAGCCAAAAAAGGCAAGGGAGAACACTCGATGTCCATCAATCCAAAGACCCCCAATCCAACTACCAGGAATACGATTTCGGTTCTGAAGAGCCATCTCCACAGCGCATGTGCCGCGGCGGCACTGCTGCTGGCGACGGGCAGCCTCGCTCAGGCGCAGGACCTCAACGCGCTGATCTGGTGCGATCACGCCGATCCGGCGCTGTTGCAGCCTTTCGAGGAGGCCAACGGCGTCAGGGTCAATGTCAAGGAGTTCGAAGGCACCGGCGCTGGCCTGGCGATCGTCGAACAATCGCAGCCCGGCGATTGGGACGTGATGGTGATCGACAGCATCGACATACCGCGCGGCGTCGAAAAAGGCCTGTTCGAGCCACTGCCGGAAGACAAGCTGCCGCTGGCCGACCTGTTTCCGCAGGTGAAGATGGATAGCTCCACCGTGGTCGACGGCAAGCGCTACGGCATCACCGAAAAGTTCGGGTACAACACGATCGGCTACAACAAGACCAAAGTCGACCCGGCCGACATGCAGTCGATGGCGGCGCTGACCGGCGATAAATACAAAGGCAAGATCGCCATCTACGACTATTACCTGCCGGTCATCGGCATGGCCGCCCTGGCGATCGGCAAGAAGACGGCGGAACTGACCGAAGCCGACCTTCCCGCCATCAAGGAACAGCTGCTCAAAATGAAGGCCAATGCCAAGCTGGTCGGCGAAGTGACCGCCAGCCAGACAGCGCTGGCGACCGGCGAGGTCGACATACTGGTCGGAGGTGGCGAATGGGTGACGGCGGGGCTGGCCAAGGAAAACCCGGCGCTCGACTTCTCGATCCCGAAGGAAGGCGCCGTGCTGTGGTCGCAGTCGCTGGCAATGTTCAAGGATTCCAAGAACAAGAACCTGGCACTTAAATTCATCCAGTACATTATGAGCCCCGAAGGCCAGGCGCGGCTCGCCACCTCGTCCTGCTATTGGGGCATGCCGGCCAACACCAAGGCGGCGCTGAGCGACGAGCAGAAGAAGATCCTGCGCTTCGACGAGCAGGAGGAATTCCTCGCCCGCGCGCAATCCTATCCGGCGCCGAATGCCGATCTCGACAAGAAGATGCAGGACGTCTGGACCGAAATGCTGCAGGCGCAATGACCGGCTGCCGGTCGTGAACTCCGCCAGCAGCGGGCGTGCCCTACCCTGGGCGCTGGTCACGCCGGCGCTCGGCTGGACGCTGCTGTTCTTCGTGCTGCCCTTCGTCGCCATGGCGGTATCCAGCCTGACGGCGCATGAAGGCGGCGGCTTCACGCTATCCAACTACAGCCAGTTTTTTGCCAATCCATCCTACTGGCAGGCGATGGTGAATTCGCTGCAGGTCACGGCCATCGTCACCGTGATCTCGGTGCTGCTTGCCTATCCCTTCGCCTGGATCCTGGCCGAGCAGGTGCCGGAGCGCTGGCAGCGGCTGGCGCTGATGCTGGCGGTGCTGCCGTTCTGGACCTCCTATGTCGTGCGTTCCTATTCGTGGCTGCTGGTGCTGGCGCAGAACGGCGTCGTCAACCGCGCGTTGACCGGCTCCGGGCTGTTCAGCGAACCGCTGCAGCTTGCCAATACGCGGCTAGCGACCGTCACCGGCTTCGTGCATTTCTTCGTCATGCTGTTGACGCTGACGATCTTCGCCAATCTGAAGCAGCTCAGCCCCAGCTACCGCAAGGCCGCAGCCGACCTCGGCGCCGGGCCGATCCGGACATTCCTGCATGTCGTTCTGCCGCTGACGCTGCCTGGCATCATGGTCGGCGCCTTCCTCACCTTTGTGCTGTGCATCGGCGACTACATCACACCGCAGATCCTCGGCGGCAACAATGAGCTGTTGATGCCGCAGCTCGTCATGATGCAGATCGGCCGGCGCGGCGACTTTCCGCTCGCCTCGGCGCTGTCGATCATCCTGATGGCGGTCGTCACCATCGCCTATCTCGCCTGCGCCCGCTGGCTGAAGATCGAGCGGGCTTGACCATGCGCGCTCTCATCCGCCTCGTCTCCGGCCTTTACGCCATCGCCATCTACGGCTTCATCTTCCTGCCGGTGGTTGTGCTGATACTGTTTTCGCTGCAGGCGACGTCGTTTCCGATCCCGCCCTTCACCGGGCCGTCGCTGCGCTGGTACGAGGCCGTGCTCGCCGATACGCGGCTCACCTCGGCGCTGGTCAACTCGCTGCTGGTTGCCGTCCTCTCTTCGGCTGTCGCCGTCACGCTCGGCTTTCTCTCGGCCTGGGGTTTTGCACGCTTCGCCTTGCCGGGCTCGGGCCTGATGCGTGGACTGATCACGCTGCCACTGACCGTCAGCTATCTCATCATCGGCATGGGGCTGCTGGTGCTGTTCAACTGGGCCGGCGTGCCGAAGTCGCTTCTTGCCGCCGGCATCGGCCATGTCGTGATCAACCTGCCGCTGTGCTTTGCCATCGTCTACAGTCAGATGGGCGACCACCAGATCAATATCGAGCGCGCCGCGCGCGACCTCGGCGCGCCCGAATGGAAGGTGCTGCTGCTGATCACCGTGCCTGTGATGGCGCCGGCGATCTTCGCCGGTTTCTTCCTGTCGATGACCTTCTCCTGGGACGAATTCGTCATCTCGTTCCTGTTGACGCGCTTCGACACGACGCTGCCTGTCGAGATCTGGAACCTGCTGCGCTCCGGTCTCAATCCCAAGACCAACGCCGTCGGCTCGCTGGTCTTCGCCGTCTCCATCGTGTTGGTGGTATTGTTCGAACTGATGCTGTTGCGGAGGAAGCCGGCATGACGGCGCCACTGGTCGATATAAGCTCTGTCTCGCATCGCTTCGGCCAGCACACGGTGCTGAAGAACGTCTCGCTGACGATCGAGCCGGGCAGCTACACGATCCTGCTTGGGCCGTCCGGCTCCGGCAAGACGACGCTTTTGTCCATTCTCGGCGGCTTCGTCATGCCGAGCGAAGGCAAGGTGCTGATCCGCGGCGAGGACTGCACCGCAGTACCACCGGCGAAGCGGCCGACGACGACCGTGTTCCAGGACTATGCGCTGTTCCCACATATGAGCGTCGGCAGCAATGTCGGCTTCGGCCTGCGCATGCAGGGTGTCAATGGCGCAACCCGGGCAGCAAGGGCGCGCGAGGCGCTGGCGCTGGTTGGCCTCGCCACCGCCTTCGACAAGAAGCCGCACCAGCTTTCCGGCGGGCAGCGGCAGCGCGTGGCACTGGCGCGCGCCCTGGTGGTCGAGCCGGCGGTGCTCCTGCTCGACGAGCCGCTCGGTGCGCTCGACCTCAAATTGCGCCGGCAGATGCAGGACGAGTTGAAGGCGATCCAGAAGCGTGTCGGCACCGCCTTCATCCACGTCACCCACGACCAGGAAGAGGCGATGGCGCTGGCCGACCATTGCGTGGTGATGAATGACGGGCGCATCGAGGATGAAGGGCCACCAGAGCGCGTCTATGCACGGCCGGCGACGCGCTTTTCCGCGACCTTCATGGGCGAAAGCACGCTGATTTCCGGAACAGTGACCGAGGCGAAGAGCGGCAAAATCACCGTCACCACGAAGCTTGGGTCGCTCTCGCTGGCTGGCACATTGCCGGCCGGCTCGACGGTTGCGCTGGCCGTCCGGCCTGAGCATCTTGTCCTCGGCGCTGCCAGCGGCCCTGTAGCGCTTGGCATGGCCAAGGTCAGCGACGTCGTCTTCCAGGGTAGCTTCAAGCGCGTGCTGGGAACCTCCACGACCGACCCGGCGTTGCACTTCATCGCCAAGGTCCCCTCCGCATCGGCCGTCCAGCCGGGCGACGTTGTCGCCGTATCGTGCGATGCTGGCGACGTCATCCTGCTTGCGGACTGAACATGAGCACGCTTCCAATCATCGACGCCGGCCACTGGTACGAAAGCATCCGCATGGGCGATGGCGTGACGCTGATCCACGAGCCGTGGATCAAGCCGTTCTTCCGCTGCAACATCTGGCATGTGCGGGGCCGCGACCGCGACCTGCTGTTCGACACGGGCCTCGGCCATTTCAGCCTGCGCCGCCACGTACCGCTGGTCACGGAACGCAAGCTCACCTGCGTGGCCAGCCACACGCATTTCGACCATATCGGCTGCCATCACGAATTTCCCGACCGCTGCGTGCACCCGGCCGAGGCCGAGATCCTCGCCGACCCGCGCAACGAATGGACGGTTGCCGACCGCTATGCCACCGAGGAGATGTTCGACGGCATGCCGCAAGGCTGGGACACGAATCGCTACCGGATCCTACCCGCACCAGCCGGCCGGTTGCTCGAACAAGGCGACATCGTCGATCTTGGCGACCGTGCCTTCGAGGTGATCCACACGCCCGGCCATTCACCCGGCGGCATTGCGCTCTACGAAAACAGGACGGGCATCCTGTTCTCCGGCGACATCATCTATGACGGCCCGCTGATCGACGACGTTTATCACTCCAATATCGACGACTATGTCGAAACGCTGCTGCGCATGCGCGATCTCGATGTCTCGGTCGTGCATGGCGGGCATTTCCCGAGCTTCGGCAAAGTCCGCTATCGCCAGGTTGTCGACGAGTATCTCGCGCAAAAGCGCCAGGCCGGCTGCCATCTGCTCGCCCGATAAGGACTACGCTATAGCGTCAAAGCGCCCTTTGCGGGCAGGGTGTGCCCGCCGCGTCGCCGCAGCGTGAGGCCGTGGGCTCGGGTCTAAAACTCTTTTCCTCCGACTGGCGCACCAGTTCCGCGAAAGCCAGGGCAAAACTTGCCAGCATCAGGAAGACGATAATCAAGCGTGCCAGCGGCAATAGATCGGCCTCGACTGGTTAGCCCCACGCCGCCCATCCACTGCCGGCTAACATGATCGATCCGGCTTTACGAGAGTTTAAGGCAGGTCTTAACCATCACATCATTTTGTCCCCCGACATGATGCGCGAGCGCGCCTGTTTGGCCGCCATCTCAAGACACCTCCCTCCCTTTGCAGAAATGCCCGCCCATGCTAACCCGGCGCTGGCGCGACCCCGCAACCGGTCGCCACCAATCGGTCGTTGCCAATCGGTTGTCGTTGAGAGCCATGAGCAAAACCGCCAGCCGTTTCGCCTTCGTCTCATCCGGTACAGCCGACGCCAATGCAGCGCTGGAAAGCCTTTCGGCACGCTACGGCCAGGCATCCGTCGAGGATGCCGGAATCGTCGTGGCGCTCGGTGGCGACGGCTTTCTGCTACAGACCCTGCGCGAGACGATGAGCACGGGAAAGAGGGTCTACGGCATGAACCGTGGCACCATCGGTTTCCTGATGAACGAATACCGCGCCAGCGGCTTGACCGGGCGCATCGCGGCTGCGGTCGCCGAAACGATCCGTCCGCTGGAGATGCAGGCGGTGACGGCGGAGGGTGAGACGATTTCGGCGCTGGCGATCAACGAGGTCGCGCTTTGGCGCCAATCCTACCAGACGGCCAAGATCCGCATCACCGTGGATGGGCAAGAACGGCTGGAGGAATTGCACTGCGACGGCGTGATGATTGCGACGCCGGCCGGCTCGACCGCGTATAATCTGTCGGCGCACGGGCCGATCCTGCCGCTCGACGCTCCGCTGCTGGCACTGCCCCCGGCCCGCCGTTTGCGGCCGCCCCGCGGGGGCGGCGCGCTGCTGTCCAACAAGGCGATCGTGCGTTTCGACATTCTGGAGCCGGAAAAGCGGCCGGTGAATGCCGCCGCCGACCACACCGAGGTCAAGGCGGTGACGACGGTCACGGTGAGGGAATCGCCGACGGCGACGGCGACGCTGCTGTTCGATCCCAACCATTCGTGGAACGAGCGCATTCTCGCCGAACAGTTCCGCTACTGAGCCGGCGCAGCAGCCACTGCGCAAATTAAGCATCGCGATTAAGGTTACGACTTCACAATCGCGCCAATGCCGCCCGTTTGTGTTGACAAATCGTAGGCTTGCGCCTACCTGCAATACCAATCTTGCAGGCGCGCGGCGCTTGCCGCGACTGCCTATGTTGCGCCCCCGAACCAGCCAAAGACAGCCAAACTTGTCCTCAGACACCCAGATCGCTCAAGAAGCGTTGACCTTCGCAGACCTCGGCCTGTCGCCGAAGGTCCTTTCCGCAGTTACCGATGCCGGCTACACCGAGCCGACGCCGATCCAGGCTGGTGCTATCCCGCACGCCTTGCTCGGCAAGGACGTGCTGGGCATTGCCCAGACCGGCACCGGCAAGACGGCGTCCTTCGTCCTGCCGATGCTCACCCGGCTGGAAAAGGGCCGCGCCCGCGCCCGCATGCCGCGTACGCTGATCCTCGAGCCGACGCGCGAGCTAGCCGCGCAGGTCGAGGAAAACTTCGTCAAATACGGCAAGAACCACAAGCTCAACATCGCGCTGCTGATCGGCGGCGTGTCCTTCGACGAGCAGGACAAGAAGCTCGAGCGCGGCGCCGACGTGCTGATCGCGACTCCCGGCCGCCTGCTCGACCATCGCGAGCGCGGCAAGCTCCTGCTCAATGGCGTCGAGATCCTCGTCATCGACGAGGCCGACCGCATGCTCGACATGGGCTTCATCCCCGACATCGAGCGCATCTGCGAGATGATCCCGTTCACCAGGCAGACGCTGTTCTTCTCAGCGACGATGCCGCCGGAGATCACCAAGCTCACCGAGAAGTTCCTGCACGCGCCGGTGCGCGTCGAAGTGTCGAAGGCTGCATCGGCCGCCACCAACATCATCCAGCGGCTGGTGAAATCCGGGCCAAAGCCTTGGGACAAGCGCGAGACGCTGCGCAATCTGATGAAGGCCGAGGATGCCGAGCTGAAGAACGCCATCATCTTCTGCAACCGCAAGGTCGAGGTGTCGGAGCTGTTCCGCTCGCTGCTGAAACATGATTTCGACGCCGGCGCCCTGCACGGCGACATGGACCAGCGCGCGCGCATGCAGATGCTGGCCAATTTCCGTGACGGCAAGCTGCGCTATCTCGTTGCTTCGGACGTCGCGGCGCGCGGCCTCGACATTCCCGACGTCAGCCATGTCTTCAACTACGACGTGCCGATCCACGCCGAGGATTATGTCCACCGCATCGGCCGTACCGGCCGCGCCGGACGCTCCGGCAAATCCTTCACCATCGCGACCAAATCGGACACCAAATACATCGACGCCATCGAACGGCTGATCGGCACCAAGATCGAGTGGCATGACGGCGACCTGTCGACGGTCGTCGTCAGCGAAGGCGGCGAGGATGAGGCCCCCCGCCGTGGCCGTGGTGCGCCACGCCGCGCCGGGCGCAAGGACGACGCCAAGGACAGGGGCGAGCGCAAGCCGCGTGAACGCCACGCCAAACGTGGCGAGGAAACGGCGCCGGAAGCGGTAAGCGAGGAACAGCCGGTCGTGGCCGAAGCCGCGGTCGCCGACATCGGCGAGCGGCGTACCCGCAAAGAGGCGATCCGCTCGGAAAACAGCGAGCGCCAAGCTTCACCTGAACGGAAGGCTTCGCCCGATCGCAGCGAGCGGCGCGCGCCGGAACGCGGCGATACCAGGCCACAGCGCGAGCGCCCTGCCCGTCAGCGCCAGGAAGACAATGACGCGACCGTGGGCTTCGGCGACGACATGCCGGCCTTCATGCGGATCGTCGCCAAGGTCTGATACCACAGCGCTCGCGCGTCCCGCCGACGCGCGAAGCACGAAGCCGGCATAAGACGGCCTCGCCTCACGCTGAGATGGCGTTAGTCCGGCAGGCCCGCCTTGCGAAGGCCTTCGATGTACCTGCTGCGATCGTCCGGTCGATAAAACGGCGGCAGCACCTCGGCAAGATTCGAAAGCCGCAGCGAGGGATCGAGCTCGCAGACCCGGGCCATCATCTGCTGCGCTTCCGACAGGCGCCCCGCAAGGGCATGACTCGCCGCCACTACACGCATCGCGCTCACGTAGTTCGGTTGGTACCGCAGCGACTTTCCCGCCCAAGTGGCGGCGTCATCGTAGTGGCCGGCACAAAAATGAGCGAGCCCGGTGTTGAATTGCCAAGCGAACAGGCGTGGATCCAATGGGCTTAGGCGCATGGCAAGCGCGGCGTGCTCGACGGCCTTGCCTGGCTCGCCAAAGCAAGCCCTGACCCAGCTGCTTAGGCCCCACGCGGCCGCTAGATTCGGGTTGAGAACGAGCGCGCGATCGATGCAAGCCGCACTGTCGTCAAGGTCGCCACCTACGTAGCCGAGCACGTATCCACCGAAGGAAAGCGCAATCGCATCGTCCCTTCCGAGTTCGACCGCTCTCCTGGCCAGTCGAGTAGCCTCGGCATTCTCTTTCGCGCGGTCGACCATCCAGCCGTTGCTTTTTCGGGTAGCATAGCACCGCGCCGCCCGCGCATAGGCTGCGGCAAACTCCGGGTCACCGTCGATCGCCTTCATGAAGAGGCGCAAGGCATCGTCAATGGCCGACCTACTAGTGATCGTCCGGTCAAAGGCCGCCAGCCCGCGGAGATAGTAGTCATAGGCGTCGAGGCTTTCAGTCGGTTTGCGTTTGGCACGCTCGATCTCAGCCTCCTCCATTTTCGGTGTGATTGCGCCGACAATGCTCGAGGCGACCTGGTCCTGCAGATCGAAGACTTCGGCGAGCGCTCCGTCAAAACGGTCGGCCCAGAGATAGGCCCCTGTCGAGGTGTCGATGAGCTGCCCGGCGATGCGCAGGCGGTCGCCAGCCCGGCGAACACTTCCCTCGACCACATAGCGCACGCCCAGCTCACGCCCGACCTGCTCTATGTCTACGGACCGTCCCCTGTAGGTGAAGCTCGAATTCCGTGCGACTACGAACAGGTGACGAAAGTGAGCCAAGGCCGTGACAATGTCTTCCACCATACCGTCGGCAAAATATTCCTGCTCCATATCACCGCTTAGATTCTGAAACGGCAGCACCGCTACCGATGGGTGGTCGTCGCGCCTCGTCGGGGCCGCCAGAACCTGCGCCAGTGATGCGACGCCGGAGCTTGGCTCCGGCCGCGGACGTTCAGGTCGTTCACGGGACTGCAGAGAAGCCGCCAGCGAGCTTGTCTGCTCCTCAGGCTCTGCATCCAGATGTTTTTTCAAAGCTGCCCGACACAGCTCGAACTGGCGTAAGGCGGCGTTTTCGTGACCTCGATGAGCGTGGATGCGGATCAGCGCCCGATGGGCCGCCTCCGCCGTCGGATCCGGGGCGAGCAATCTCTCCGCGAGCCCTTCGCAGGCCGTCTCTTCCGCTGAGCCGGGTGCGGGCAGCGCCAGGCTCAGCCGATCGACCAACTGCAGCGCTTTGCGCTGATACTTGCTCAGATAAGGTCTAAACCACTCGTCCAGTTCGTCAGGAATGGCTTGCCCGGCAAGCAGCTCACCGCGGTACAGATCGGCGGCGAAGGCGAGATCAGTGGTCCGGCCCTCCTCCAGCTTCCGGTCGAAGATCGAGATGTCCGCCTCATCCGGACCGGCAATAAGCGCGACGGTTTCCTGATCCCCATCGATGTAGACGGTGGCATCCGAGCTGGCGGGGAACGTGCGCCTGATGTCGACCAGCGCCTGACGCAAACTATTGCGGGCCTGCCCATTGCTTCGCCCCGGCCAAAAGGCTTCGGAAAGCTGCTCGCGACGATGGCCGCGGCGGCCTGCGAGAACCAGAGCAGCAAAAAGAAGCGAAGTCTTGCGTGTGGCGAACCGGACGGGCCGGCGCTCCGGGGAAGTAACCTCCAGGCCACCAAGCAACCGGATGCGCACAAATCGTCTCCAGACTTTGACCGCGGCGACAGAATAGCATCTCGGTGGATCGATTTAACACCGATTTAACGGCGGATCGTCGGACTCCTCCCAATTGTTCACACACAGCCGAACAGTCCGAAAACGCCTGCGTGGCACGCTCCCATCCGCAAACTCGAAATGGGAGACCAAAACAATGGCTCACACGGAAACTCGCGCCGCCCGCGGCATGTCCAAACGCTTGCTTGGGTCTGGCTTGAAAAGCGCAGCAATGATGATCGCTGCCTTCACGAGATGGCGGCGGACCGCCGCAAGACGCAGGGCACTGGCAGATTTGACGATCGATCAGCTGAAGGACATCGGTCATTTGGAGGTCCATCAACCAGCACTCGACGCCGTCAAGGCAGTTCTGATCACGAACTTGATATCGATGAGGTAAGATCGGCGCTCAGTTTGGTTTGGGCCCTAAAGGTTCCTGAGCTCCAGGCGAGATGCCAACAGGTCCAGAAAAGCGCGTACTTTGGCCGAGGACGACCTGCCTTCCGGCCACACGGCATGTATCGGCACCGGCACCGGCTCGAATTCGGTCAGAACCAGCTCCAGGCGGCCATCGTCCACCAGGTGTTTTACCTGCCAAAGCGGGGAGTAGCCCAAACCCAATCCGTGAACCGCGGCTGCATAGATCGATATCATCAAATTCGACCGGAAGGTGCCCGCGACCTTCACCGGCCGGGGCTTGCCTTCAATCTGAAACATCCATTCGCCCGGGCGGCCGTCAACGGTTCGTACGATGCATTCATGCTCACGCAATTCGAGCGGATGGGCCGGTCGGCCGCGTTGTCGAAAGTAGGCAGGTGCGCCGAACACGACGCGCCGCAACGCCCCCAGCCGCTTCGCCCGTAGACTGGAATCCGGCAAATCGCCGATCCGGACCGCCAGATCGAGACCCACGGCATCCAGATCGACAAATTCATCGGAAAGCTGGAGGTCAACCTCAACCTGGGGATATGTCCGCATATAGTCGGCGATGACCGGCATCAGGAAATCCGGGCCGAACAGAACCGGGGCACTCACACGCAGGATGCCGGACGGCTCGGATCGTCGGTTGGCCGCCTGAAGCCTGGCTTCGTTTATTTCCTCGATGGCGGGCTTGATGCGTTGGAAAAAGGCCGCACCGGCTTCGCTCGGCGTCGAGCGGCGCGTCGTCCTGTGCAGAAGCTCGACCCCGATGGATTCCTCCAATGTCGCCAAAGACCGACTGACCGACTGCAGTGAGCGGTTCAGCCGGCGTGCGGCAGCCGTCAGGCTGCCATGCTCGACAATGGCAATGAAGGCTTCGAAATCATCTATCCGGCTCATCGCGTATTTCTCCCGAAAATCCGGATAAACTATCGCCACATCGATCAATTGTAACGCAGTTCGCTAGATTTTATCTTCCCTGCACAGGCCGAAAGGCAGACTCGAGGGAAGGAGATCGTCATGCGAACACCCAGTCCAACCGTCCTGGTCGTAGGCGCCGCAGGCCGCGTTGCCGGTTTGGTGGTGCCTGAACTCGCCCGCCGCAATGCCAGGGTTAGAGCGCTTGTTCGTGACGCCGCGGCTGCCGAAAAAGCCCGGAAAGCCGGCGCAACCGAGATCGCGATCGGGGATCTGCGCAACCATCAAAGCGTTGAACAGGCCGTCGAAGGTGTCGACGGTGTCTTCCACATCGGACCGGCCTTTGCTCCCGACGAAGCCGCCATGGGGGTTGCCATGGTTGAGGCAGCGGCGCGTGCAGGCGTTCGGAAATTCGTCTTCTCATCGGTGATCCAGCCCACCAACACGAGGCTGGAGAACCACGCAAGCAAGGTACCGGTCGAAGCCGCCCTCTATTCGACGAACATGGAATACACCATTCTGCACCCGGCCAATTTCATGCAAAATATCGCGGCGGCCTGGCCGTCCGTCGTCGAGCATGGCGTTTTCGCCGAGCCGTTTCCAAAGACGGCGAAGCTGGCCCGCGTCGACTATCGCGACGTGGCTGAAGTGGCAGCGATCGCACTGACCGAAACGCGTTTGTCCTATGCGACCCTCGAGCTGTGCGCCGACGGTATGCACAGCCGCGAAGAGGTCGTTGCCATGATGAGCGAGGCGCTTGGCCGGCCGGTTTCAGCAGGCGAGCCGACATTTCAGGACTGGGCGGCGAAAGCCCGCCTTCCCTATACCGACCGGCAGTTGCAGATGCTGGCCAAAGTACACAGCCACTACGCCAAATACGGCCTCGGCGGGAACAGCCTGGCGTTGCGCGCCGCGCTTGGCCGCGAGCCGCGTTCGCTGCGAAGCTTCATTCGGGAATTGGCGCTGCCGGTGGCACATGCCGCCTGATCGTCCTCACAATAACGCTTACGCACACTTTCTGATTAGGAGATTTCGATGCAAGCATCACCGGACCGAGCCTTCAAATTGAGAAAGCTGCCGCCCTCCTACGGCGCGGTGGTGATGCCGTTGGTTCTTTCGATTCTGATGTCCTCGATTGTCTCGGCGGTTTCGACGGCAATCGGCGCAGGCTGGACGGACGGGTTTATTGCGGCCTGGAGCTATGCATGGGGCGCTTCATGGCTTGTTGCGTTTCCCAGCCTGCTGATTGTGCTTCCGATCGTGCGCCGGATCGTTGCCGCGATTGTCGATCAGCCGGCCCGGTCCTGATATCACAAACGCAGCGCGCCGGCGGCCGGCGGTCCGGCATAACCATTAGAGCGGCCCGTACGGGGCCGCTCTCGGTTCATGCGCTTGCATCAGGTGAGCGGCGACAGCTGGATCTCGACGCGGCGGTTCTGAGCCCGGCCGGCAGCGGTCGCGTTGGAGGCGATCGGACGCGTCTTGCCGAAGCCGGTGACGGCGAAGCGGCGGGAATCGACGCCCTGTCCCGATAGATAGTTGGCGACCGCCAAAGCGCGGCGCTGCGACAGGTCGAAATTGTGCTCGTCGCCGCCGGTCGAGTCGGTGTGGCCGAACACGTCGACGGTGGTCTGCCGGAACTTTTTCAGCACAAGGGCAACCGAATTCAGCACCGGATAGAAACCAGCCTTCACCGCATCCTGGTCGACGTTGAAGGTGATGTCGGACGGCATGTTGAGGATGATCTGGTCGCCGGTGCGGGTGACGCTGACGCCGGTGCCCTCAAGCTGCCGGCGCAGTTCGGCCTCGTTCTGGTCCATGGTGGCGCCGATGGCGCCGCCGGCAAGCGCACCGATGCCCGCGCCGATCAGCGCGTTGCGGCGGTCGTTGCCGCCGGCAAGCATACCAAGCCCGGCACCCGCCAGCGCTCCCAGACCGGCGCCGGCAGCGGTGTTGGAAACCTTCTGCTCCCCGGTGTAGGGATCGGTGGTGCATGCGCTCACAAGCACAGCCGTCGCCACGACGGCGAGCACAATCTTTTTCATATGGTGGTCCCTCTCCATTCCACGGCCGCGCAACGGCGCACCGCATCAGCCCTTCCAGCGACTTGTAACATGAAATGCGGCGAAAAGCGGACCAGCAAAAGCCGCTGCCGCGGCTTTCCCCGGCTCAATTCCACACCCCTGCAGCGGCTCGCGCGACCACCGCAGTTCGACCGGCTACCAGAGATTCTTGCCGTCGATGACCACCACTTCGACCTTGTCGAGATCGAAATCGTCGAACAGCCGCGAATTCACACTGATCTTCGGATTGTCGAAATTCGGCTCGCCTGTCGACCAGTCCGGCGTCTCGGTGAAGGTGCCGCAGCCGCAGGTGGCGCAAAAACCGTGTTTTATGGTTTTCGATCCCCACTGGTAGAACGAAACATTCTCCGGCGGGCTGGTAAGCCTGAATTGCGATGGGGTGTAATAGGCCCACAACGAACCGCGTTTCGAACAGAAGGAACAGGTGCATCGCGTCACAGTCTGCGGCGCTTGCGAAACCTCGAACGTCGTCGCCTTGCAGTGGCAGCTTGCCTTGATGGTCATGAACCAGTCCCTCACAATGCCCGCCGCCCCCACGGCAAGGCACCATAAAGAAACGCTCCTGACAACTCCCCGTCAGCAGACCTGTGGGCCTGCGATGCGCAGTTTCAAAAGTGTTGTAACCCAATCGAGGGCGTGTCCATCCCAACAACCCTGCACACCCTCGGGTCAAGCCCAAGGGCAAGCTTTTGGGGCGACATGCATCAATAGGACGATGGCGGCACGAACAGACAGATGGTCTTTCCGTCATTGGCGCCGGCGACCGAGCACCAGTGATATGCGCCGTCGGGCGAATTCTTGATGCGCTTGTCGCTATAGGCCACGACTTCGCCTGTCCCCTTGATGACATAGCCTTCGGGGCGCTCGCCGATAGATATCGGCGCAACCTCGCGGCAGTCATAGCCCGAGCAGCAGGAGAACGGATAGCTCCAGCCTTGCGGCATCGCCGCCGTCGGCTTGGCATCATGCGCCAGAGCAGGCGCCGCGAATGGCATCGCGGCAGCTATCAAAACCACTGCCGCGACAAGGGAATTCAGAAATCGGCGCGCCGTGTGAACGGCATGGGCCGGTCTGGTTGTAAGAGCAGGCATGGGCGCAGTTCCTATCAACGGTTGTCAAGCATCTCGCTTGCCCGTTCCCAGAACGTGTCTTCCCAGTGGCCGGATCGTCAGGTCGCAGATACGCCGCGCCCGGCCATAAATGCTTTTTTCCTCCCCAGCGCTTGGATGCTGGGCTGATTCCTTGGTCGGCGCAAGGAATTGCTGTCGCAAACCGAACGCCGACCTCTGCGGCCGGAACCAGCCTGCCGGCCGGGTTGACGAGACTGGTACGATCACCCCCGGCAGCGAGGGCTGCCAATAACGGAATTCGGCTCGCAGTGGTTCCGGGCTCGGCACCGGCAGGCTCGAAGCATTCGCGTCAAAAGCGGAAATCGATTTTGGAAATTCCGATGAAAAACAAAGTTGTAGAACGACAGGTAAGTTCAAGTTGAGAACTCGTCACTCTCGCGCCGTGGCCGTAACTCTCGCGTGATGGACTGAAATTGCCGGGTTGGTGCCCGCCTTCAGTCGATGTCGGCCACGGTTTCTCCGGCGCCACCCTCGATGCGCTGCGACAGCGAGGCCTCCATGAAATCGTCGAGGTCGCCGTCGAGCACGCTCGACGGGCTGGTGCTCTCGACGCCGGTGCGCAGATCTTTCACCAGCTGATAGGGTTGCAGCACGTAGGACCGTATCTGGTGGCCCCAGCCAATATCGCTCTTCGACGCTTCGGTGGCGTTCGCCACCGCTTCGCGTTTCTTCAGCTCTTCCTCGTAAAGCCGCGAGCGCAGCATTTCCCAGGCCTTGGCCTTGTTCTTGTGCTGGGAGCGCTCCGCCTGGCAGGCAACCGCGATGCCGGTGGCGAGATGGGTGATGCGGACCGCCGAATCGGTGGTGTTGACATGCTGGCCGCCCGATCCCGAAGAACGATACGTGTCGATACGGACGTCAGATTCGGAAACGTCGATGTCGATCGTATCGTCGATGACGGGATAGACCCAGACGCTGGCGAAGGAGGTGTGGCGGCGCGCATTGCTGTCATAGGGCGAAATACGCACGAGACGATGCACGCCGGATTCCGTCTTCAGCCAGCCATAGGCGTTGTGGCCCTTGATCAGCAGCGTGGCTGACTTGATGCCGGCCTCTTCGCCGTCATGCACTTCCAGCACCTCGACCTTGAAGCGGCGGCGCTCGGCCCAGCGCGTATACATGCGCAGAAGCATCGAGGCCCAGTCCTGGCTTTCGGTGCCGCCGGCGCCGGCATGGACTTCCAGATAGCTATCGTTGGCGTCCGCCTCGCCCGACAGCAGCGTTTCGATCTGGCGCGCCTTGGCCTCGCCGCGCATCGAGCGGATCGCCGCCTCGGCCTCCGCGACGACGCCCTCGTCGCCCTCTTCCTCGCCAAGCTCGATCAGGCCGATATTGTCTTCCAGAGCCTGGGTGAGGCCTTTGACCGCGGCAATGCCTTCCTCGAGGCCCTGACGCTCGCGCATCAGCTTTTGCGCCTCCAACGGCTCGTTCCAGAGGCTCGAATCCTCGGCGCGGACATTCAGGTACTCAAGCCGCTTTATGGCCTGGTCCCAGTCAAAGATGCCTCCTCAGCAGGGTGATCGCCTGCCTGATCTCGTCGACAATATTTTGCGTTTCCGCGCGCATGGCTGGCTGTTCTGTCCTGTTGCTGAATGGCGGTTTGGTGGCGCGATACATAGGGACGGCAATGTCCCCTGTAAAGCACCGGCCCCTGTAAAGCGGGATGGGCCGGCTCGACCATGATCGTCAAGCCGGCCCGACCGGATGTAACGATTGTCAGTAGAGCCCGCCGCCGCCCGACTGGATAGCCTGGTTGGCCTGCGGCGACAGCGCCCCGCCGGTGGCGTTGGAGCCGTCCGCACCCATGCCGATCACCCAATAGCTGTCGGCGGGACCGGTACCCGGCTTGAAGGCTTCGATGATGGTTCCGGCGTCACCCTCGTTGGCCCGCATGCCGGTCTTGCGATTGATCGCAATCAGCTTCATGCCTTCGGGAACCTTGAAGTCGACATTGGGCGTGCCGTCCAGCGCTACGCGCATGAAATCCTTGAAGATCGGCGCGGCAAGGCCGCCGCCGGTCGCGCCCTTGCCAAGACCTTTCGGCTGATCGTAGCCCATATAAAGGCCGACAACGAGGTTCGGCGTATAGCCGATGAACCAGGCATCCTTTTCGTCGTTGGTCGTTCCGGTCTTGCCGGCGATGTGACGGCCGAGTTCGTTGATGGTGGCGCCGGTACCGCGTTGAACGACGCCCTCCATCATCGATGTGATCTGGTAGGCGGTCATCGGATCGAGCACCTGCTCGGAATTGTCGACCAACTCCGGCTCTGGCTGGTTCTGCCATTCTGCGGCGTTGCAGTTTGAGCAGCCGCGTTCGTCCTGCCTAAAGACGGTCTTGCCGTAGCGGTCCTGGATGCGGTCGATCAGCGACGGCTTGATCGACTTGCCGCCATTGGCCATGATCGAATAGGCCGATACCATGCGCATCACCGTCGTCTCGCCGGAACCCAGCGCCATCGGCAGATACGGCGCGAGATGGTCGTAGACGCCGAAACGCTCGGCATACTCCACGACCAGTTTCATGCCCATGTCGTTGGCAAGCCGCACCGTCATCAGATTGCGCGATTTCTCGATGCCGGAGCGCAAGGTCGCCGGACCGGCCACCGTTCCGTCGTAATTCTTGGGCGTCCAGGTCGTGTTGCCGCTCTGGATGGTGATCGGCCCGTCCATGATCACAGAGGCGGGCGTATAGCCATTGTCGAGGGCGGCCGAATAAACGATCGGCTTGAACGACGACCCCGGCTGGCGCATGGCCTGCGTCGCCCGGTTGAACTCCGACTGCGCATAGGAGAAACCGCCGACCATGGCCAGGACGCGTCCGGTATGCGGATCCATGGCGATCAGGCCGCCTTCCACTTCGGGAACCTGGCGCAAGCTGTAGCTGTTGTCCGAGCCGTCGTTCCTCTGCACGAAAATCACGTCGCCCGGCTTCAGCACGTCGGCCGGCGACTTCGCCTTGACGGTTTTGCCGTCGACCACGTGGCGCATGGCGAAGCTCATGTCTTCCTTGCTGACCGTGCCTTCGAGGCGGTCCTTGACGATTTCGCCGGAGATCTGGCGCGTCGGCTCCAGGCCGATGGACAGGCCGGTGGCCGAGCTATCGAGCACGACGGCAAGCGACCATTCCGGCACGTCCTCCAGTCGCTTGACGTTGCCCAGCGGCACGCCCCAGTCGCCGGAAACATCGATGCTCGTGACCGGCCCGCGGTAGCCGCGCAGCGTATCGAACTTCATGAGACCGTTCTGCATGGCCTTGCGGGCAATCAACTGCATCTTCGGATCGAGCGTGGTACGGACGGAAAGGCCGCCCTCGTAGAGCGCATTCTCGCCGTAGCGCGCGATGATCTGGCGACGCACTTCCTCGGTGAAATATTCCCCGGCGAAGAGATAGTTGCCGGTGCGGCGCGGCGTGACGCCGAGCGGCTCGGCCTTGGCCTTCTCGCCTTCTTCATGGGTGACGTAACCGTTCTCGACCATCTGGTCGATGACCCAGTTGCGGCGCTCCAAGGCGCGATCGGCATGCTTGAAGGGATGGTAGTTGTTCGGCCCCTTCGGCAGAGAGGCAAGATAGGCAGCCTCGGCCACAGTGAGTTCGTTCACCGATTTGTCGAAATAGGTGAGCGCAGCACCGGCGACGCCATAGGCACCGAAACCGAAGAAAATCTCGTTGAGATAGAGCTCGAGAATGCGATCCTTGGAATAGGCCTGCTCGATGCGGAAGGCGAGGATCATCTCCTTGATCTTGCGCTCGTAGGTCTGGTCTGAAGACAACAGGAAGTTCTTCGCCACCTGCTGGGTGATGGTCGAGGCGCCGACCTGGCGCTTGCCCGAGCCAAGATTCTGCAGGTTGACGACAATGGCGCGGCCAAGGCCGGTCACGTCGATGCCGGGATGATTGTAAAAGTTCTTGTCCTCGGCCGACAGGAAGGCCGCCTTGACTCGATCCGGGATCGCCTGAATCGGCAGATAAAGCCGCCGCTCACGCGCATATTCGGCCATCAGCGCGCCATCCGACGCGTGGATGCGGGTCGTCACCGGCGGCTCGTATTTGGCCAGCACCTCGTAATCGGGCAGGTCCTTCGACAAATGGCCGATATAGATCGCCACGCCCGCCGCGACCAAAAGGGCCAGCGTCGTGCCGATGCCGAAGAAATAGCCAATGAGACGAATCATACCCGCTCCAGTCCTTGGTTCGGGAATTTCCTAAACGAAGCCGCCCTTCACGCAAGCTTTCGGGACGATCCCAACCCGTAATCGCAAAAGCCATGTCGCGACCATGTGGGCAAAATACGGCAGCGTGGAATTTCGGTTTCGAATGCCGGAAATAAAAGCACAGGGTGTTGTCGCCGTGCAACGCTGCCTCAGGTTGTGGGCGCCGGCGGGCATTTCAGCCTCCGGCCCCCGTTCCGCTCTTGGCCGAAGCAAACAGTGCAACGGCGTTGGTTATGCTTTGGGTCGCCTTGTTGCGCCAATCGGCGCTGAGCAACTGCGCTTCGTCCTTGGCGTTCGACAGATAGCCGAGTTCGACCAGCACGGACGGAACGTCCGGCGCCTTCAGCACCTTGAAGCCGGCAGAACGCTGCGGGTTGTTGATCAGGCCGACGCTGGTGGAAAGCTGGCCGACAAGAGTGTGCGCGAAGCTCATCGAAAAATTATGCGTCTCGCGGCGGATCAGGTCGATCAGGATATCGGTCACTTCCTTGCTGTCGTCCTTGATCTCCATGCCGGCGAACTGGTCGGAAAGATTTTCACGGTCGGCAAGCGCCTGTGCCTCGGGATCTGAAGCCTTGTCGGACACGGTGTAGACGGTTGCGCCGCGAATGCCCCTGAGGCTGATCGTGTCGGCATGGATCGAGATGAGCAGGTCGGCCTCATGCTGGCGAGCAATGCGCACGCGATCGTCGAGCCGCAGGAACTCGTCCGTTTCGCGCGTCAGGAACACGTCATATTTGCCGCTGGCGGCGAGCTTGTCGCGCAGTTCCATGGCAAAGCCGAGCGTCACGTTCTTCTCGACAGTGCCGTTCAGGCCCTCCGCACCACCGTCGATGCCGCCGTGGCCGGGATCGACGACGACGGTGAAACGATGGCCCGGATTGGAGACCGGCCCGGTACCGACCCTGCCGGCCTTGTCGGCAGAGACTGTCGAGCCGGTGGTCAGCGCCTGATTGGCGAGCGCTGCATCGAATTCCCGCTGCGACGCCGCCGACATGTCGATGGCGATGCGGTAGCCGTTGCCGTCATCGTTCTTCAGCACGTCGAGATTGTCGACGGCGAACGGTCCCTTGCCGGTGAGAATCAGCCGCGATTTTCCCTCGCCGAGTCCGCCGTAACGCACGGCGCGGACAAGGCCGCGCGGCTTCACATCCTTGGCATTTAGGGCGAATCTCGTGGCCGGCAGATCGATGACCAGACGATTGGGGCCGCGCAGCAGGAACCATTTGATGTCGGGATCGCGGTCGAAATTGATGACGATGCGCATCTTGGTGGCATCGCCGGCCATCTTGTAGCTTGTGGCGCCGATCGGTACGTCGGCAGCACGCGAAAGTGGCGGAAAGACTAGGCAAGCCAGGATCAGCGGCAGCAGGCAGGCGGTGCGGAACAACCAGCCTCCATGATGACGGCCCTTGTCTGCGAAGCCTGCCAGTCCCATCTTTCTACCAGTCGCTCCTGTTTGGCGTCATGCCCGATCGTTCGTCAAAGTGCCCTATTGCTTGTCAAAGTTCCGGCAGGCCGCGAACTCGATTAACGATTGGTATCCAGAGAAGGTTAACCAAGCCTTTTCATGGAAGGCTTGGAACCTGGGCTTCCGTTGCGGAACGGCTTTTTGCCGGCGTCGGGAATCGGGGTTGCCTTCCAACCCGCCAAATCATAAAAGCGATGGTGGATCACTGCAATCCTGGAACCGTCCTCCTCCGCAGCTTCCTGCTACAGGTCAGACGCAAGACGGCTCCTTTCGCTTCAGGCGAAGAAGGCATCGGTGATCGCGACGATTTTCGCAGGCGTGCTCCCGTGGCGGGGGAATCGCCTGCGTGAGCAAAACGGCCGGGATTGTCCCGCGCCGGCTCTGTATGAGCAAACAAGCTGGTCCGGTTTTTCCCGGGCTTTGGTTCAAAAGGTTCTGCTGGTTACGATGGCTTCAAGCGCAATCATGGAAAGGTCCGCAACAAACCGCGCCACTACGGCTGCGGGCGGCACCGCCATGGCGCTCAGGCAGCGGCCGGCGGACGTTCAATTGTCCGGCACCCATGTTCCAGGTCCACGGCAGCGGGCATTGCCCCGCAAGCTGCGGCCGACGGCTGCCGGGGGGAAACGAAATAATGCCCAACAAAATGCTGATAGACGCCTCCCACCCGGAGGAAACACGCGTTGTCGTCGTTCGCGGTAACCGTATTGAAGAATTCGACTTTGAATCCCAGGACAAGAAGCAGCTCAAAGGAAACATCTATCTCGCCCGCGTAACGCGCGTCGAACCTTCCCTCCAGGCAGCCTTCGTCGAATATGGCGGCAACCGTCACGGTTTCCTCGCCTTCAGTGAAATACACCCCGACTATTACCAGATTCCGGTCGCCGACCGTCAGGCGCTGCTGCGTGCGGAAGCACAGGAAGCCCAGGACGAAGAGGACGAGGAAGCCGCCGAGGGCGACGACCGCCAGAGCCGCGACCGCGGCAAGCGCGGACGCCGGCGTGGCGGCAAGAGCCGCGACCGCGGCGAGCACAGGCGCGAGGCAGGCGCGTCCGACGGTGAGAATGGCGAGAGCGGCGAAGATGCCGTCGCAGAGAACCTGGATGCCGCTGCCGACGGCGGCGACACCATGTCCGATACTGTCGGACAGAGCGAGGATGCCGCCGGACAGAGTGATGAAGTCGCCGATAGCGGCGAGACCGAGCCGTCCGAAGGCGGATCCAGTTCCATCGCTGCCAGCGTCGACGCCGACGTAATCTCGGAAGCCGTCCCGCAAGTAGAGACAAGGGAGGTCGAGACAGGCGGGGCCGAGACGAGCGGCGAAGCGACGTCCGAAGACAATGATCGCGGCATGCTGGAGGAGGTGCAATCCTCGCATTCGGACGATCACGAGGTCGAATCGGTCGGCGCCGAAGACGCGCTGGAAGAAGTGCGCAACCGCCGCAAGCCGGTGCGCCGCCAGTACAAGATCCAGGAAGTGATCAAGCGCCGGCAGATCCTGCTGGTGCAGGTCGTCAAGGAAGAGCGCGGCAACAAGGGTGCAGCGCTGACCACCTACCTGTCGCTGGCCGGCCGCTATTCGGTGCTGATGCCGAACACGGCGCGCGGCGGCGGCATTTCGCGCAAGATCACCAATGCGCAGGACCGCAAGCGGCTGAAGGAAGTGGTCGCCGATCTCGAAGTGCCGCAAGGCATGGGCGTCATCCTGCGTACGGCCGGCGAAAGCCGCACCAAGGCAGAGATCAAGCGCGACTACGAATATTTGATGCGGCTTTGGGAAAATGTCCGCAATCTGACGCTTCAATCCACGGCCCCTGCCCTGGTTTATGAGGAAGGCAGCCTGATCAAGCGGTCGGTGCGCGACCTCTACAACAAGGATATCGACGAGATCCTGGTTTCCGGCGAAGAAGGCTACCGCGAGGCCAAGGATTTCATGCGCATGCTGATGCCGAGCCACGCCAAGGTGGTACAGCCGTTCCGCGACACGACGCCGATCTTTGTGCGCAACGGCATCGAAGCACAGCTCGACCGCATGCTGCAGCCGCAGGTGACGCTGAAGAGCGGCGGCTACATCATCATCAACCAGACGGAAGCGCTGGTCGCCATCGACGTCAATTCGGGCCGTTCCACCAAGGAGCACTCGATCGAGGACACCGCGCTTCACACCAATCTGGAAGCCGCCGAGGAAGTCGCCCGGCAATTGAGGCTACGCGATCTCGCCGGCCTGATCGTCATCGACTTCATCGACATGGAGGAGAACCGCAACAACCGCTCCGTCGAGAAGCGGCTGAAGGATCACCTCAAGAACGACCGCGCCCGCATCCAGGTCGGCCGCATCTCGCATTTCGGGCTGATGGAGATGTCGCGCCAGCGCATCCGTGCCAGCGTTCTGGAATCGACGATGAAGCCTTGCCCGCATTGCGGCGGCACCGGCCATGTGCGCTCCGATTCGTCGGTTGCGCTGATGGTGGTGCGTGCGATCGAGGAATTCCTGCTCAAGGATTCGCGCAGCCACATCACGGTGCGGACGCCGGCAGCGACCGCGCTCTATGTGCTCAATCACAAGCGCGGCACGCTGGTGGAATTCGAGCACCGCTTCGGCGTGACCATCACCATCGAAGCCGATGACACGGTCGGTGCACAACACTATGCCATCTTCCGCGGCGCGCTGGCCGAAAAGCCGGAAGGCTTTGTCGAGGCCCGCACGTTCCCGGCCTATGTCGAGCCGGAAGAACCCGAGGACGAGATCGTCATCGAGGAGGAAGCGGAGGCACCGGTGCAGGCTGAGCAGCCACGCCCTGCCCAGCAGCCGCAGCAGCCAAGGTCCGGCGAGGACGGCGAAGGCCGCGATCGCAAGCGCCGCAAGCGCCGCAGACGGCGCGGCGGCAAGGATCGCGAACACGGGGATCGCGAACACGGGGATCGTGAACACGGGGATCGTGAACAGGCCGCTGCCGGGGAAGGTGCTTCCGTTTCGGCGCCGACGGACGACGCCCTCGTAGCCGCCGGCGATCAAGGCGCCGAAGCGGAACGTGAAGCGCCGGCCGGGGTTGCCGAAACTGCGGAAGCGGCGGACGACGGTCACGGCAAGAAGCGCCGGCGCGGCAAGCGCGGCGGCAAGCGCAATCGCCGTGAAGACGGTGAGGACGGCGTCGAAGCCAGCGCCGGCGAGCCGGCCGGCATGACAGAAGGTGCCGTATCGGAAGCAGAGCCGGTGACTGGCGAGCCGGAAGGTGCGCCGCCTGCCGAAGAGCTTGCGGTGCGTGCTCCGGCGAACGACGACACGCCGAGCGCCGAAAAGCCGAAGAAGCCGCGCCGTGCCGCCAAGCCGAAGAAGGCCGCGGCGGAAGCAGTTGCCGAGATTGCGGGCGCCGAGACATCGGCCGCCGAAGCCGCGGCGGTGGCTTCCGGCGAGACCGCTGCGCCGGTTCGGCAGGAGACCGAAGTGGCGGCTGGCAAGGAAACGCCGAAAGCCCGGCCGTCGCGGCGCAAACCCGCACCGGTGGATGCTCCGGTCGTGCCGGTCGTCTCCTCGATCGTCCCCGACGAGGCAAAGACCGAGGAAGCAAAGGCCGAGGACAAGCCGAAGCGTGCCGGCTGGTGGCAGCGGAAGGGCTTTTTCTAAGCTTTTCCGTGTATTAGCCAGACTTTCTGATTAAAAGAATCCCGCGCTGCCGACTGGCTGCGCGGGATTTCTTCGTGCCAATTCCAGGCGACAGGCACTATGGCGCGAAGATCGACCAGTTCATCATCTTCGCCAGTTTCTCCAGCGCGATCGAGCCCAGCCTGGAATTGCCATTGGCATTGAGGCCAGGCGACCACACCGCAAGCGAGGCGACGCCCGGCACGATCCCCAATATGCCGCCGCCAACGCCGCTCTTGCCGGGAATGCCGACACGGAAAGCGAAGTCGCCGGAGCCGTCATAATGGCCGCAGGTCAGCATCATCGCGCCGATCCGGCGGGCGCGCTCGGCCGAGACGACGGAATGCCCGGTCGCCGGATTGTTGCCGCCATTGGCGAGAAAGCGCCCGGCCAGGGCGAGTTGCCGGCAGCTCATGGCGATCGCGCAATGGTGGAAATAAACGCCCAGCGCCAGTTCCGGCGCGTGATTGAGATTACCGAACGATTTCATGTAATTGGCAAGCGCAAAATTGCGAAAGCCGGTGGCACGTTCGGACGCCGCGACCTCGCGATCGATGATGATCGTGTCGTCATCGGCCAGGAACTGGATGAAGCGCAGGATCTCGCCGATCGCCTCGCGCGGCTGATGGCCGGCAAGCAGGATGTCTGAAACGACGATGGCGCCGGCATTGATGAACGGATTGCGCGGAATGCCGTTCTCATGCTCGAGCTGGACGATCGAGTTGAACGGATTGCCCGACGGTTCGCGTCCGACCCGTTGCCATAGCGCGTCGCCGACATTGCCGAGCGCCAGCGTCAGCGTGAATACCTTTGAGATGCTCTGGATCGAAAATGCCTCGTCGGCGTCGCCCGCGGTCAGCACGCGGCCGTCATTGGTCACCGCGGCAATGCCGAATTTTTTCGGGTCGATCTTGCTCAGCTGCGGAATATAGCTGGCAACGTCGCCGCGATCGGCACGCTCCGCCATTTCGGCGGCAACCTCGCGCAGTGCCTGTTCAAGCTGGGGCGCCTGTCCAAGTTGGGGCGCCTGTCCGCGTTGCGGCGCCTGTTCAAGCTCCGGCATCGTCGTCCCCGCTACTTCAGCCAGCGTTCGATACGCGCCATCGCCTCGACCATGTCGTCGTGGCTGCCGGCGTAGGAAAAGCGCATCGTGCGATGGCCCTGCAGCGGATCGAAATCGCGGCCGGGCGTCGCCGCCACATGCGCCTCGGCAAGCATCCTGCGCGCAAACGCCATGCTGTCATTGGTGTGCCGGGTGACGTCGCAGAAGGCGTAGAAGGCGCCGTCCATGGGCGCAGCAAGCGCAAAGCCGAGGTCCGGCAGGCGTTGCATCAAGAGCTCGCGGTTCCAGGCGTAACGCGCCTTCACCGCCTCCAGCTCTTCTGTCGCCTTGAACGCTTCGATCGCGGCAATCTGGGACAGTTCGGGCGGCGAGATGTAGAGGCTCTGGGCGATGCGCTCGATCGGCCGCACCAAATCCTGCGGCAGCACCATCCAGCCGATGCGCCAGCCGGTCATGCAATAATATTTCGAGAAGGAATTGATCACCGTCACGTCCGCGCCGAAAGACAGCGCCGTCGTGTCGGGGGCCGCATAGGCCAGCCGGTGGTAGATCTCGTCTGAGATCACGGCGATGCCAAGCTCGCGCGCCGTCTCGACCAGCGCCTCGAGATCGCCGGCGGGAATGACCGCGCCGGTCGGATTGGCCGGGCTGGCGAACAGCACGCCCTTCAGCGGTTTTTCGCGGTGCGCGGCTTTCAGGTGCTCGGCATGAAGATAGGCGGCGCCGTCGAGCTCGATTTCGGCGATGTCGATGCCGAGCGCAGCCATGATGTTGCGATAGGCCGGATAGCCCGGCGCGGCGATGGCGACGCGGTCGCCCGGATCGAACATCGCCAGGAAGGCAAGGTTGAAGGCAGCCGACGATCCGGTAGTAACGGCTACCCGCTCGGGCGGCACGTCAAGCCCGTAATGCTCGCCATAATGGGCCGCGATTGCCTTGCGCAGGCCGGCGAGGCCCAGCGCGTCGGTATAGCCGATGCGGCCTGCTTTCAAGGCGCTCGCCGCCGCTTCGCGAACCCCGGCCGGTGCCGGGTCGGACGGCTGGCCGACTGCCATGGAAACGACCGGCACGCCCTTGGCCTTCAGCCGATTCGCCTCGGCCAGGATGTCCATGGCGTGGAACGGCTCGACGGCGCCGCGGCGCGAAAGCGAAACAACCATTTTTCAATCCACCACACTTGTCCGCACGTGCCGGCCATGCAGGCCGCGCCGCACAAATGCCCGATTGATGTGGGGATCACAAGTTCGGTAAGTTTAAGGTGCCGACTTTTCATCCTTCGCCCGCTCGTCTACCAGTGGACCTGCCATGTTAAGCCGACCCAGATCGACGATCGCCAGGACAGCGCGCGCCTTCGCGACGCTTTCGCTTGCCGCGGTGCTAGCCATGGCTGGCTCGGTCAACGCGTTTGCGCAGAATGTGCCGGTGGTGCGCGATGCCGAGATCGAGGCGCTGGTGCGGGATTACGCACGGCCGATCTTCAAAGCGGCCGGCTTATCGGGCGACGCCATCAACATCGTGCTGGTCAACGACCAGAGCTTCAACGCCTTTGTTGCTGGCCGCCGCATGTTCATCAACACCGGCGCGCTGATGACAGCCGAAACGCCCAACGAGATCATCGGGGTCATCGCCCACGAGGCCGGCCATATCGCCGGCGGACACCAGCAAAAGTTGCGCGAACAGCTCGAGCGCGCCAAGACGATGGCAATCCTGGCGACGCTGCTTGGCGCCGGCGCCATGGTGGCCGGCGCCACCAGCAATAGCCGCGGCCTCGCTGGGGCCGGCATGGGCGTGATGGCCGGCGGCGGCGAGATGGCGCAACGCAGTATCCTCGCCTATCAGCGCACCGAAGAGATGACCGCCGACCGCTCGGCAATCGCTTATCTCAATGCTACCGGCCAGTCCGGCATGGGCATGCTGAAGACGTTCAGCCGTTTCCAGAACGCATTGTCGCTCTCGGGCGCCCAAGTCGATCCCTACAAGATCAGCCATCCGATGCCGCAGGAGCGTATCGCCAATCTCGAAGTGCTGGTGAAGCAGAGCCCTTACCTCGACAAGGTCGACCCACCGACACTGCAGCAGCGCCACGACATGATGCGCATCAAGATCGCCGCCTATATGCAAGGACAGGCCGCCGCGTCGCGATTGATGCGCAAGAACCCCGGCAGCCTCGCCTCGCGCTATGGCGACGCGCAGATGACCTATCTCTTCGGCAATCTGGCCTCGGCGCTCACCAAGACCAGCGCACTGATCAAGGAACAGCCGAAAAATCCCTATTTCCAGGAATTGCGCGGCGACATCCTGATGAAGGCGAACAGGCCGAAGGATGCGGCGGACGCCTATGCCAGGTCGGTCAGCCTCGATCCGGCACGGTCCGGGCTGCTGCCGGTCTCTTACGGCCAGGCGCTGATGGCTATCGGCACGCCGGATTCGCTGAAGAAGGCGGTGGCGCAGATCAACACGGGCCTCGGGCGGGATCGCGAAAACGCCGCCGGATACCGCTATCTGGCACAGGCCTATGGGGAACTCGGCAACATCCCGGCCGCCGAGCTTGCGACCGCCGAAGGGCATTTCTATTCCGGCGACTACAAGAATGCGAAGATCTTCGCCATGCGGGCGCAGCAGAGCATGAAGCGGGGCGAGCCGGGCTGGCTTCGCGCGCAGGACATTATAAACTACGCACCATCAGGTAAGAAGAAGTGAACCTTTCGGACGCACGCTGCGACACAGCCGAACCGAGCGGACCCGAACACAGGCAAGAGGATCGAGGATCATGACCAAGGCAATTCTGCTGGGCACTACCGGAGTGGCAGCCGCCCTCGCCATGCTGGCGTTCGGCTTCGTCGCCGGAAATCCGCAGACGGCGACGGCCGGCACGGCGCAGCTTGTCCAGACGGCGTCCTCGGAAACCAAGCTCGACCGCACCGAAGTCGAAGGCATCGTCCGCGACTATCTGCTGAAGAACCCGGAAGTGCTTCTGGAAGCCCAGCAGGCGCTCGAGGCCAAGCAGAAGGAAGAACAGCGCGTCGCCAGTCTCGGCGTCATCAAAGACGCCAAGGACCAGATTTTCAACTCCGCCTTCGACGGCGTTGTCGGCAATCCGAACGGCAAGGTCACCATCGTCGAGTTCTACGATTACAATTGCGGTTACTGCAAACGCGCCATCGATGACATGCGCGCGCTGACCAAGGCCGATCCGGACCTGCGTTTCGTGCTCAAGGAATTCCCGATCCTCGGCCCTGATTCGCAGAAGGCGAGCGTCGTCTCGATGGCCTTCCACTTGATGAAGCCGGAGAAATACGGCGAATTCCACAACGCGCTGCTCGGCGGCCAGGGGCGCGCCACCGAGGCGGCGGCAATCAAGGTGGCGCTGTCGCTCGGCGCCGACGAGGCGGCGCTGCGCGAAAAGATGAAGGACCCGAGCATCACCGAGGCCTTCTCCAAGACCTATGATCTTGCCACCAAGCTCGCCATCACCGGAACGCCGTCCTATGTCGTCGGCAACGAGGTTGTGTTCGGCGCGCTCGGCCAGGAAGTGCTGGCCGAAAAGATCGAGGCGGCGAAGGCCGCACTCTGATTAGCGTTCGGGTTTCGATCAGGCTGCGGGTTTCCGGCGCGGGCCGTTTTCCGGCTGTTGTGGACGGCGAAAGAACGCACTTGCGCTCTTTTCGCCAGCGTCTATGCCCATTATAGAGGGTCCGGCGCGCCGGCTTAGCCGCGCCGGGAAAGGTCGGCATTTTTTGAAAACGGTTTTCGTCCTGAACGGCCCTAATCTCAACGCGCTCGGCAAGCGCGAGCCGGGCATCTATGGCGGCAAGACGCTTGCGGCGATCGCCGACGACTGCAAGCAGGCGGGTGCCGCACTTGGGCTGGAGATCGATTTCCGCCAGTCGAACCATGAGGGCGACCTCGTCGACTGGATCCACGAGGCCGCCGAGAAGGCCGCCGCAATCGTCATCAATCCAGGCGCCTACGGCCACACCTCGATCGCCATTCACGATGCCATCCGCGCCGTCGCGCCGCTGCCGGTCGCTGAGGTGCATCTCTCCAACATCCACGCGCGGGAACCATTCCGCCACGTCTCCATGGTCGCGCCGGTCGCTGTCGGCATGATCTGCGGGTTCGGGCCGCTCGGCTACACGCTGGCGCTGCAGGCGCTGGCTGCACGCCTATGACCGGCCAACAAACAGAAGGCTCGAAAATGTCGATAAAGAAGAACGGTGTTGACCAGCAGCTGATCCGCGACCTGGCGGGCATACTGAACGACACCAACCTCACTGAGATCGAGGTCGAGCTGGGCGATCTGAAGGTGCGCGTCTCGCGGCAGGCGCCGGCCGTCCATGCGATCGCCGCAGCGCCGCCAGCCTATGCCCCGGCAGCAGCGCAGCCTGCGGCAGCGGCCGCGCCGGCGACGCCCGACGTGTCGAAGAACGCCGTCGCCTCGCCAATGGTCGGCACCGCCTATCTGGCACCGTCGCCCGACGCCAAGCCGTTCATCGAAATCGGCCAGAAGGTCAAGGAAGGCCAGACGCTGCTGATCATCGAGGCGATGAAGACGATGAACCAGATCCCCTCGCCGCGCGCCGGCATGGTGACGGCGATCCTGTTCGAAGATGCGCAGCCGGTCGAATACGGCATGCCGCTCGTCGTGATCGAGTAGAGCCGGGAACAGGCGAAAGATGTTCCAGAAAATCCTCATCGCCAATCGCGGCGAAATTGCCCTCAGGGTGCTGCGCGCCTGCAAGGAGCTTGGCATCCAGACGGTGGTGGTGCATTCGACCGCCGACGCCGACGCCATGCATGTGCGTCTCGCCGACGAGAGCGTCTGCATCGGCCCGCCGCCGTCGCGCGACTCCTATCTCAACATCCACCAGATCGTCGCCGCCTGCGAGATCACCGGCGCCGACGCGGTGCATCCCGGCTACGGTTTTTTGTCGGAGAATGCCAAGTTCGCCGACATCCTCGCCGCGCACAACATCACCTTCATCGGCCCGACCGGCGACCATATCCGCATCATGGGCGACAAGATCGAGGCCAAGCGCACCGCAAAGCGCCTCGGCATTCCCGTGGTACCCGGCTCCGACGGCGCGGTCACCGAGGAAAAGGAGGCCAAGCGCATTGCCGCCGAGATCGGCTACCCCGTGATCATCAAGGCGTCGGCCGGCGGCGGCGGGCGCGGCATGAAAGTGGCGCATAGCGAGGCCGACCTCGAGGTGGCGCTGCAGACGGCACGCTCGGAGGCGGGCGCCGCCTTCGGCGACGACGCCGTCTATATCGAGAAGTATCTGCAGAAGCCGCGCCATATCGAAGTGCAGGTGTTCGGCGACGGCGCCGGGCGCGGCGTGCATTTCGGCGAGCGCGACTGCTCGCTGCAGCGCCGCCACCAGAAGGTCTGGGAAGAAGCGCCCTCGCCGGCGCTCAATGCCGAGGAGCGCGCACATATTGGCGGAGTCTGCGCCAAGGCGATCGCCGATCTCGGCTATTCCGGCGCCGGCACCATCGAATTCCTTTATGAGAACGGCGAGTTCTATTTCATCGAGATGAACACGCGCCTGCAGGTCGAACATCCGGTGACCGAGGCGATTACCGGCATCGACCTCGTGCACGAGCAGATCCGCGTCGCCTCGGGCGGCGGGCTTTCGGTGCGCCAGGAAGATATCCGCTTCCACGGCCATGCTATCGAATGCCGCATCAATGCCGAGGATCCGCGCACCTTCACCCCCTCGCCGGGCACCATCACCCACTTCCACACGCCAGGCGGCCTCGGCATCCGCGTCGATTCCGGCGTCTATTCCGGCTACAAGATCCCGCCCTACTACGACAGCCTGATCGGCAAGCTGATCGTGCACGGCCGCAACCGCGTCGAGTGCATGATGCGGCTGCGACGCGCGCTCGATGAATTCGTGGTCGACGGCATCAA
Source organism: Mesorhizobium sp. M0960 (assembly GCF_040319055.1). NCBI lineage: Bacteria > Pseudomonadati > Pseudomonadota > Alphaproteobacteria > Hyphomicrobiales > Phyllobacteriaceae > Mesorhizobium > Mesorhizobium sp. M0960. The sequence continues at coordinate 45,845 of NZ_JAMYNN010000027.1, forward strand.
GACCACGCTGCCGCTGTTTCGCGACCTCGTCGGCAACGCCGACATCGCCAATGGCGACTACGACATCCACTGGCTGGAAAAATATCTGGCCAAAGGCGAGTGACACAGGGGCGACGCGATGACCCGCCCCTACGCACCCGGCTATCGCATCCCGACCGACCTGTTGCTCAAAGCCTATGCCTCCGGCGTCTTCCCGATGGCCGAAAATGCCAATGACCCCGAGGTGTTCTGGGTGCGGCCGGAGACGCGCGGCATCATTCCGCTCGACGGTTTCCACATCCCGAAGAGCCTGAGGAAGACGATCCGCAAGGATCTGTTCGAATTCCGCATCGATTTCGATTTCGAGGCGACGATCGACGCCTGCGCCGAAAGACGCGAGGAACGGCGGTCGACCTGGATCAACGCACCAATCCGCGAAGCCTATGTCGAGCTGCATCGGATGGGCCATTGCCATTCGGTCGAGGCCTGGCACGACGACCGGCTGGTCGGCGGGCTCTACGGGGTGTCGCTCGGCCGGGTGTTCTTCGGCGAGAGCATGTTTGCCAGGGAGACCGACGCCTCGAAGGCCTGTCTGGTTCATCTGGTCGAGCGCCTGAAGGCGCGCGGCTTTGCGCTGCTCGATACGCAGTTCACGACCGAGCATCTCAAACGTTTCGGCGCAATCGACGTGCCACGTGGCAAGTACGAGAAGATGCTGGCCGAAGCGCTAAAGGGCGAGGCTGTGTTTTTTCCGTGATCTAGAACGGTTCAGCGTTTCACGGAAACGCCGAACCGGTCCATTTTGTGTTTTGACGCAATTCCGCACGGAAAACCGTTCACACTTTTCCTGGAATTGCTCTACCGGCCGGTCAGCCCTTGGTCGCCGTCACCAGCGGTGTCTGTGCATGGAACATCATCTTCCAGCCATTGACGCGGTGGACATAGCCGGTACTGACCAGTGCTGCATAGGCTTCGCCATTTTGCCGGGTCGCACGCGCCTCGTAGGTCAGCATGACGATGTCGCTGCCGGGCTCGATGATGCCCTTGAGGTCGATGTCGAGCTCGCGCCAGCGCTTCGGCTCCGTCGCGGTTTTGGCCAGATCGGCGTTGCTCATCACCCGCGCCATCTGCGGGAAAGCCACCAGGCATTCGGTGTCGGCGTTGGCCTTGAAATAGTCGGCGTCGCCGGTCCAGAATCCCTTTTCGATGTCGAGAAGCTCGCTTTTGTTGGCCATCATCATGGCAACCTCCTCCCTAGAGAAGCCCCAACGCTCGGACAACAAGGCGGTTCCGCAAGACGCCGTATCCGCCGCGCTGACAGGTTCTAGTTGGTTTTGGGGGCAGCGGGTGCCGGCACGTCGGACTTCTGCTTGCAGCCCTTCAGCCAGATATCATAGACGGCGTGCTCGACGGCGTTGATCCCGGGGCTTTCGGCAAACATCCAGCCGGTGAAGATACGGCGGATTTTCCGGTCGAGCGTGATCTCGTCGACCTCGACGAACGAATCCGTCTTCGGCTCTTCGTTTTCCGGCCGCGAATAGCAGATGCGCGGCGTCACCTGCAAAGCGCCGAATTGCACCGTCTCGTCGATATAGACGTCGAAGGTGATGATCCGGCCGGTGATCTTGTCGATGCCGGCGAATTCAGCGACGGGATTGGTGATGCGCTCGGATACTGCGGGTGCTGCGGGTGCTGCGGGTGCCACCGACGCGTCCGGCGCAGGCGGCGCCAACTCCTGCGCAGCAGCAAGCGCCACCATAGAAGCGAGAACGACCGCGGTTGATCCGCCCGTCAAAATTCGGCTGAACATGCTCATGCAAGGTCCGGTGGTTTGCGCCCGGGTGATTCTCTTAACGCCAAGGCTAGTTGCTGCTGTCGGATCAGCAAACAGCTAAACAGCAATTGTGGCGACAAAGGACCGCGCCCGTGGGGACGGTGCCTGTGGGAACCGCGCGCGTGTCGCGGCGATCGATCACGAACCGGGCGTCCAGGCGTCGTAGTCGCCCGTCACCTGCGGACGATGCTGGTTGGTCAGCACCGAGCCCTTCGGGCGATAGGCTGCGGGGCTGCCGGTGAGGTTCGGCACATGCGGCTTTTGCCAGTCGCGGGGCTTGTAGTCTTCCGTTGGCGGCGCAACGTCGACACGGTGATGGATCCAGCCATGCCAGCCGGGCGGAATCGCCGAGGCTTCCGAATAGTCGCGGTAGATGACCCAGCGGCGGGTGCGGCCTTCCGAATCGACGCCGCCCTCGTAGTAGACGTTGCCGACCTCGTCCTGCCCGACCATCTTGCCGTGCCGCCAGGTGTGGAAGCGCGTTCCCAGCGTCTGGCTGTTCCACCAGGTGAAAAACTGCAGAAGGAAAGTTTTCATCCAAATCCTCGTGGCAAGTCCTTGTAGCAAGTCCTCGCGGCGCCTGTTCCTGCTTATGGCGTCACGGCATTGCGAAGGCAAGGGTCTTGCCGCAACCGACGAGCAAATGGCTGGCGGGCAAACTATACGTTCATGCGATCCTCGCGTCCGCGCGAAGCAGATGAAATGGGTTGTTGGCAACCTTACGCAGCGTTATTCTAGGAATTGATGCTTCGTCGCCTCAAGGGCGGCAAATGAGAGGGGCTCATGTCATCGCTGGCGGGCACGGCCGGTCGCGCATTGCCGCAGGTCGTTGAGGCGATCTACGATTCGATTGCCGACGTCGGCCGCTGGCAAGCGACACTCGAGGCCATCTGCAGCCTGGCGGAAGGCCAGCTTGCCATGCTCGCCGTCATCGACACGATCAGCAGTTCCGCGCGGTTTTCGGTGTCTTGCGGCGATCCCGCAGTTCTTGAGCCGTTGAAGCATGACTACGGCTCGCAAGTGCCGTTCTATGCGGCGGTTCCCAAGATGGAGATCGACGTGCCGTTCACTGTCGATTCGATCTACGCCCTGCAAGGTCCAGATACGCGACAGAGATGGCTCGAAAGCCGCATCGTGCGCGAATGGGTGCAACCCAACCGGCTGGACGATTTCTTCTGGGTGGCGTTGATGAAGCGGCCGACCCGGATCGGCACGCTGATGGTGGTTACCGACAAGGACAGGCGCCAGATTTCCAGCGAGGACCTCGAGCTTGTCTGCCTGCTGGCGCCGCATGTGCGGCGCGCGGTGACCATCGGCGACCTGTTCGAGGCGGAGCGGCGCAAGGCCGAAATCTTCCGTTCCATCATCGAAAGCCTTGACCATCCCGTGCTGATCGTCGCCGAAGACATGACCATCATCTTCGCCAACCCGACAGCCGAAGCGCTGCTCGCCGAAAACATCTCGGTCGCTTGCGTGCGCGGACAGCTTTCCTTCACCTATTCCAACGCCAATGCCGCGATCGGCCGTGCCGTCCAGCTCGGCACGCGCGACGAATTCGCGCTCGGACCTTGCGGCATCAACATTCCGCTGGCCAAGACGGCCGTTCCGGCGGTGGCCCATGTGATGCCGCTGGCGCGGCGTGAAATCTCGGCGCGTATCTCGCAGCGCGCCGCCGCGGCGATCTTCATCGCCGCGGCCGGTTCGGCACCAATCCCGGCGCTGGACGCCATTGCGGCGCTGTTCGGACTGACCGCGGCAGAAAGGCGCGTCGCCGGTCATGTTGCCGCCGGCCTGACGCGAAAGGAAATCGCCGCGGCCGGCGGCGTCTCGGACGGCACCGTCAAGTCGCAGCTGGCGACGATCTTCGACAAGACCGGTACCGGCGATCAGCGCGAGCTCGAACTCTTGATGCGCGAATTGTCGCCGCCGTTGCGCTCCAGTTGATTTGCGCAGATCCCCCGGACCGGCCGTGGTCCAAAAGGCTCGGCCGGTAAGTTTTCCAAGCCTTTAAGAACATCATCCGCAAAATCTGCAAAACGAAACCGGCATCGTTGCAATTCGGCCAAAATCATGGTGCGGTCGTTCGCGGTCCAGAAACGCGGCACTATGCTCGGCTGGAAAGAAAATGGTTTCTGGCGCGGATCTCGATCTTTGATACCGACATCTACCGAGCGGCTGCTCCCCTACCTTTTCCTGCTTGGGCTGATCGTCATCGCGGTCGCTTTCCGGCCACTGCTGCCCGTCGACGAAACGCGATATCTCAGCGTCACCTGGGAAATGTATCTGAGCGGACAGATCTTCGTCCCGACGATGAATTTCGCGCCCTATCTGCAGAAGCCGCCGCTGCTGTTTTGGCTTATCGACCTTGTCTGGACCGTTTTCGGCGCCAGCCGGCCGGCGGCGATGCTGGTCATCTTCGCCGCCTCCTCACTCGTCATCTGGCTGACGACGGCTTTGGCAAGGACCCTGTTTCCCGGCCGCGACGACATCGCACGGCGCGTCCCCTGGCTGGTCGCCGGAAGCAGCGTGTTCGTCATCTATTCGACGCTGATCCTGTTCGACCTGTTGCTGACGGTCTTTGTGCTCGCCGCGCTGTTGTCGTTGATTGCCTTTGCCCGGAGCGGCGACCGCTGGCACGCCGTTCTGGCCGGGCTGTTCATCGGCATGGGCGTGCTGACGAAAGGCCCGGTGGTGCTCATCCATATCGGCGCGCCCATCCTGTTCTACCCGTTCTGGCGCGACCGGCGGGCGGGACTGGCGACACCGAACTTCCTCGCTGGAGTGGGCCTGGCAGTGCTCGCCGCGCTAATTCCGGTGGCGATCTGGCTGGTGCCGGCGACCATTCTGACAAAGGGCAGTTTCGTCTATGATCTGGTCTGGAACCAATCGGCGGGGCGCGTCACCGGCAATTTGCGCAATTCGCACGGCCGGCCGTTCTACTTCTATCTGCTGCTGCTGCCGGTCATGTTCATGCCGTGGATTTTTATACCCGAGGTATGGCGATTGAAGCTGCGCACGCGGATACGCAGCCTGATCGAGACGAAGTCGCCCGATCTGCGCGCCTTGCGCTTACTGTCGTTCTCGTTCGTTGCCGTGTTGCTGGCGTTCAGCGCGATATCCGGCAAGCAGCCCCACTATGTCGTGCCGATGTTGCCGTTCGTGACCATCCTGTTCGGGTATTTCATGGCGGAGATCCCGCTCGCCAGGCTGAAAAGCTCGGCCGTCGTCATGCTTGTCATTTTCGGCATCGGCCATGCGGTGGCATCGGCAACCGCGTTCAAACGCTATGACCTGACGCCGCTCGCCAACTTCGTCGACGAGCGAAAGGATGCGGACTGGGCCGTGGCTTTCGACTATCAAGGCGAAGTCGGCTTCCTGGCCCGGTTGCAAAAGCCATTCGAAACCACCGACAAACCGGAAGAATGGCTTGGCTCGCATCCCAGCGGCTATGTCATCGACAAGGTTTCCAAGGATCCCGGCACCGCAGGGCAAATCGCGTTCCGGCTTCGCGTCGAACGCGGTTATCTCGTCGTGCTGAAGGGACAGCATTGACGGTCGTCACCGGTACGCGAATTCATCTCCCGCGCGGGAGATGAAGGCGTTGCTGCTCCGTGGTTCCATCGCTCGATAGAACCGGGAGGTATTCATGCGCAAGCTCATCTCGACAACGCTTTTTGTCTTATCGCTCGCTGTGGCCGGCCTTGCTGCCGATCCGGCATGGAGCTTCAAATGTCAGTCGGGTACGATCGGGCAAGGCAGTTGCTCCTGCTCCGGGACCGCCGACTGCACCGACATGCGGCATTCCAAAATGTGCAAGGGCGACCTGAACTGCGGTTCGGGCAAATGCTCCTGCACGGCCGCATTGGTAGTCGACCCAGGTCCGAAAACCCCCAAGCCCAAGGTCGTCGCGCCGAAGGCGACGACCAAAGGCGTCGTGAAGCAGTAGCCATCCAATCCGAAAGGACGGCGGCTCGACGTCGCTAGGCCCGCCCGATGTTTTCGCGGTTCATCCCCCGTGCGGGCGATGAACCGCCATCGGACAAATGCTGCTGTCTAGCCGGAGGGTGGTTTCCAACGACAGAGCGAGGATACCATGTTGAAAACCTGCACGATGCTGTTCTTCGGTCTGATGGCGGCCACCGCGGCCGCCCAGCCGCCGCCTTCGGGGCCGCCGGTTCCCAGTGCGGCACTTGCCCCATGCAACCCCACACAATCGAACAGGCCCTGCAAAGCCGAACTCGGCGTGTTCCTGATCACCAACACCGTCCGCAACCTGGCGCAAGCCAAGGTCGACGCCACCAACGCACAGCTAGCCGCCCAGGGACGATCATCGCGCGCATCGATCGAATCGCTGAAGCAATGGCGGCCGTCGCGCTTTGCGACGCAGATGCTGAACCAGCCGAACAGCTGGTTTGTCAAAGTTCCCTATATCCTCACCATCAAGGTCTCGATCCCGGTGACGTCCGACCGTCACATCGGCATTCCCATAGACGTCAACGTCTTCTGCAGCCGCTGGCAGACAGATTCCAGCCAGGTCATCATCCGCTCGCAACCCGGCCCGGCGAGTTTCGAAGGCGGCAACATCCTCGAAGATGTTTTCAACATCGGCAGCTACATCGATGCCCAGGTACGCAGCTCGTTTTCGGCACCCCTGCCGGTGACGACGCCGGTTCCGAATTCGAAATGCTCGGCAATCGACGGATCCGATGCCGGCACGCAAGCGACCGGCGACGATCTCATCTTCTGGACGGTGCCGCGACGCAACCTGATTGTGACGGACGCCATAGCCAAGCCGACGGTTGAAGTGACCTTCGACAGCCTCACACGCCTGGCAGCCCGCGACTTCCACAACAATGTGGTCTATGCGGAATCCGAGGCCATTAACCTCAACGTCTACGCCAATGAGGACGGCCTTCAGAAGGCGCTGACGATGCGCGAAGGCGACGTGGCTGCGCTGAACCTTCCCGCACTCAGGCTCGACGCGCGAAAATACGACTCGCTGGTCGTCATCGGCAATGTCGACCAGCCGCCGAACGATCCCAGAGACAGCGCCTTCGCGGTAGCGGCCAAGACTGCGGGATTCGGTGCCGGTTCCAAGATCATGCAGATCCCGAAGTGGTATTCGAGGCCTCCGGACCAGTTCAATCACAAGCCTACATGGATCAGAGTTCCGGGCTACGAGCTGCGCTATACGGTGCGCTATCTCAACAGCGGCGGGCTGGCCGTCGGCGGTGGAGCCAGTACGGTCCGGCCACCAAAAGTCGCTGTTCCGATAAAGAAGCTCATCAAGCCGAAAACGCCCTGACGCGGCCACTCGCGGATGACGGCGGCGGTTCGGACCGCCGCCGCCATCCCCCGCGCGGCAGATGCGGCAGCGCCTGCTTCATGGCCTGATCCTGCGGGAACAAACGCGCCGCTTCGCCACGAGCGAGCGGCGCCATCGATGGAGACAAACGATGCTGCACCTTCCCCACACCATGCCTGCCGCCCGGATCATTGCGGCAATCTCACTGCTTGCTTTCCCGAACTTCGTGCCGCCGGTCACGAGCCCGGCGAACGCGCTGCCGGTCAGCCAATCCTGCCGGATCACCACCTATTACAAGACGGCGGCGAAGGCGACGGAGGTTGGCGTGCGCTCGACGTGCCAGGGCGTCAAAAAATGGGGTGTCACCTCGAAATATTACGATGTCGAAAAAATCGAAGCCGCTACGCCCCCGCACACGTCGGGCGGCGGCGGCAGCCTACCGTGCGAGTTTCTCGCTGCCGGCTGCTCCAACCTGCCTGTGAAACGCAACTGAGCGTCAGGCGAACGAGCTAGCCGATCGCCTTCTCCAAAACCAGCGCCGGCAACCCTGTGGCGCCGCCGCAATCGGCCGTGTTGCCGGCGGGCAAGAACCCTCTCGAGCGGTAGAAGGCGATGGCCGGGGCATTTGCTTCCTCGACCTCGACGCGTAGCGTTCGGGCCTCCGGAAAGCTGGCCTCGATCTCGTCCAGCAGCGCCTGGCCGATGCCTTGCCTGTGCCAGGCCGGATGCACGTAAAGCTGGTTCAGCATGACGATCCTGGCATCCGTGGTGGCGGCGGCGAAAGCCATGCCGCCGATGCTTTTGCCGTCGTCGGCGACCAGGAACTCCGAGTTCGGCCGCGTCAGCCGTGCTTTGAGCGCGGCGATCGAATGCCATTCATCGGTGATTTCGGTAACCCGCGCCGCGCCGTGGATGGCGTCATAGGTGGCATGCCATGTCTCGATCAGCAATGCGCGCACCGCCGCCAGATCGCGCTCGCCGGCGGTGCGGACGAACATCCTACTCGATCCCGAGCTTGGCCTTGACCAGCTCGTTGACCGCCTGCGGATTGGCCTTGCCGCCGGTTGCCTTCATCACCTGGCCGACGAACCAGCCGGCCATGGTCGGCTTGGCACGCGCCTGCTCGACCTTGTCCGGGTTGGCCGCAATCACCTCGTCGACCGCCTTTTCGATGGCGCCGGTATCGGTGACCTGCTTCATGCCACGGCTTTCGACCAGCTGACGCGGATCGCCGCCCTCGTTCCACACGATCTCGAACAGATCCTTGGCGATCTTGCCGGAGATGGTGCCTTCCTTGATCAGGTCGATGACGGCACCAAGCTGGTCGGGCGAAACAGGAGCGTTTTCAATATCCTTGCCGGCCTTGTTCAAGGCCCCCAGGAGGTCGTTGATGACCCAGTTGGCGGCGAGCTTGCCGTCGCGCCCAGCCGCCACCTTCTCGAAATAATCGGCGACCGCCTTTTCCGATACCAGGATCGAGGCATCGTAGGTCGACAGGCCAAGCGACGAGATCAGCCGCGCCTTCTTGGCGTCGGGAAGTTCCGGCAGGTCCTTTGCCAACTCATCGACATAGGCCTGGTCGAATTCCAGCGGCAGAAGATCGGGATCGGGGAAATAGCGGTAGTCATGCGCTTCTTCCTTGGAGCGCATCGAGCGCGTCTCACCCTTGTTGGGGTCGAACAGCCGTGTTTCCTGCTCGATCCTGCCACCGTCCTCGAGGATGGCGATCTGGCGGCGCGCTTCATAGTCGATGGCCTGGCCGATGAAACGGATCGAGTTGACGTTCTTGATCTCGCAGCGCGTGCCGAATTCGCCGCCGGGCCGGCGCACCGAGACGTTGACGTCGGCCCGCAACGAGCCTTCGTCCATATTGCCGTCGCACGTGCCGAGATAGCGCACGATGGTGCGCAGCTTGGTGACATAGGCCTTGGCTTCATCGGCGGAGCGCATATCGGGCTTCGAGACGATCTCCATCAGCGCCACGCCGGAGCGATTGAGATCGACATAGGACATCGTCGCATGCTGGTCGTGCATCGACTTGCCGGCATCCTGCTCCAGGTGCAGGCGCTCGATGCCGACCTCGATGTCCTCGAATTCGCCCTGCCGGTCCGGGCCGACCGAGACGATCACCTTGCCCTCGCCGACGATCGGCTGCTTGAACTGCGAGATCTGGTAGCCCTGCGGCAGATCGGGATAGAAATAGTTTTTCCTGTCGAAGACCGATTTGTGGTTGATCTCAGCCTTCAGGCCCAACCCGGTACGGATCGCCTGCTTGACGCATTCCTCGTTGATGACCGGCAGCATGCCGGGCATCGCCGCGTCGACCAGGCTGACATTGGCATTGGGCGCGGCGCCGAAAATGGTCGAGGCGCCGGAAAACAGCTTTGCCTGCGAGGTCACCTGCGCATGGACCTCGAGGCCGATGATGATCTCCCAGTCGCCGGTGGCGCCGGGAACCAGGCGCTTGGCGTCGGGCGTGCGGGTATCGATGAGGGTCATAGTGGCCTGCATAGTGGAATTGCGGATATGCGAGAACGCATATTTTGATGTGCAACTTCGCTAGTGCAAACCGCCAAGAGAGACAAGCGCAAAGCCGCGGGCGCCGACGCGGCACAGGCCCGCACCTGCCGCGATGGACTGCTATAGCAGCTTGAAAAAATTCAATGGCCGGCAACCCGGCCGCCCTCACCTATGCCGTGGCGATATAGGCCCTGATTTCCTCGGCCTCGCGCTCGACGTCCTCGATGCGCCGCTTGACCACGTCGCCGATCGACACGATGCCGTCGAGCAGCCCGTTCTTTTCCACCGGCAGATGGCGGAAGCGGCCCTTGGTCATGATCTCCATGACCTCGTTGACGGTGTGGTTCTCATTGCAGATCTTCACCTTGGGCGTCATCGCCGAGCGGATGGCAAGGTCGAGCGCCGCCGCCCCCTCCTTGGCGAGAACCCGCACCACATCGCGCTCGGAAAGAATGCCGACGATCTTGTGATCGCCGTTGGTGATGACCAGCGCGCCGATCCTGTGTTCGGAAAGCATGCGGATGGCTTCGCTGAGCTTTTCGTTCGGCCCGAGCGTCACCACGTCGTGGCCTTTTGCCTCGAGAATTGCCTTAACAGTCATGACGTCCTCCTCTGCATTTCCTGCCGGCTCCTGCCTTGGCCGGCTTTCCCTAGTATGAACATGGTGCGCCGCGATCGGTTTCATTTCAAGTGCGGAGGTCTCAGGTGTCCGGCTCGTCCGCCTGTTGGAGCGCCTGCTCTCGCCGATCGAAGAACCGCAGGCCGAAGAAGCCGGCAAGAAAGCCGCCAATATGGGCTTCCCAGGCGATCTGGCCGTCAATGCCGGGCGCCAGGCCGAAGAGGCCGGTCGCCAGGTTGATCACCATCCACATGGCGAGAAAGGTGACGACGCCGCGCGAGCGCAGCACCGCCGCCATCGGCAAAGGCTGGCCGGCGAAGGCGGCCTTGCCCGACGAGCGGTCGATGCGGAAGCCATAGCGCGCCGCCGCACCCATCATGCCGGAAATCGCGCCGGAGGCGCCGACCAGCGGCGCTTCGCCAAGCGGATGCATGGCCCAGAACAGCGCCACCGCCGCCAGTCCGGTCGCGGCGAAGAACAGGCTGAAGCGCAACGCGCCGAAGCGGTTGGCCAGCGGTGAGCCGAAGGCCGCGAGCCACACCATGTTGATGGCAAGATGGGCAAAACCGCCATGCAGAAAGGCATAGGTAAAAGGGCTTGAAAACGCGAAGAAATCCAGGTCGAAGCGGCCGGAATAGCGGATCGGCACAAAGGCTGCCCGGACAAGCAGTTCGAAGTCCTGGTCGTCGGTCAGCCAATAGACCCGGATCAGATGGACGGCGACGCAGATGCCGATCACCGCCAGCACCACGGGCGGCAGGTTGAACACCGGTTCACGGCGTTGCTCCGGTTCGCGGGCGGCAGGCCCACTCTCGCCCTGCTCGATCTCCGGTGGGCTTTCTGGGTCGCTCATATGGCTTGCACTCAGTCGCTGGATTGGACTTCGCGAGCATGTAGATCACGGCCAACCGAATCACAAACGGCGAATCAGCAGCTCCGAATCAAAAAAGAAGCCGTCCAAGGTTTCCCTTGAACGGCTGGTCGAGCCCCCTTGCTCCCCCTGAACTCTTGACTGAAGTGCTGCCGATCGTCGCAAAACGACCGCTTCTGGAGTGGTTTTGGTGTGCCACAGGCCTGGCCGGCGCGCAACGTAAACCAGTTGTTAACCTTAACCGCCCCGACCCGTGAACAAGTATTAACGATGCTGGCACGCATCCTGCTCCGCAACGCATGTAGGTCTTCGGAGGGCGCCCTTCTGTTCACCGATGGGACATCAGAAGACAGAATGCGCGGAGCAGCATTAGCATGAACCAGACCGGATCGATCACGCTGTTCCATTATTGGAACCGATTGCGTGACGGACGCCCTGCCCCGAAGCGCTCGGAAGTCGAACCGGCCGACATCAAGTCGCTGCTGGCCGACACGTTCATCCTGGAAAAGGACACGCGCGGCGAAGCGGTGTTCCGGCTGGCCGGCACCAGGCTTTGCGCAGTCTATGGCCGTGAACTCAAGGGGTTTTCATTCCCTTCGCTGTGGCGCGAGAAGGACCAGCGGCTGATCTCGAAGCTGACCGATGGCGTCTTCGACCTGAAATCGGTGGTGCTCATCACCTATGAGGGTTTCAGCCGCAACGGCCGTTCCAACAGGTTCGAGCTGCTCGCACTGCCGCTCGACGGCGGTGTCGAGAGTCCGCGTTGCCTCGGTGTGATAAGCGCCGTTGAAAAGCCCTTCTGGCTGGGTGCCGACCCGGTTCTCGACGCGTTGATCGATTCGATCCGTGTCGTCGATCCCGACAAGGAGCCGATGTTCCTGAAGAACCGGCCGGCGATAGAGGTCCCCTCGCTCGCCCCATCGGAATTCGACCCGCCCGAGACGATTTCGGCGCTCGGCCAGGCCCGCCGCATCCGTCACCTGGTCGTCTTCGACGGCGGACGCGAGGAATGATGCCCAAAGCTTAAAGCAACAGCGCCGGGCTTTCCCCTTTGTTAACCTGCTTTGTTGTAGTTTTCCGCTGAAATTCCCCGCATCCATGCGCGGAATGCCGAAGGGGTATGGCAGTCATGAGGTCAGCGGCGGTCGACCATGCGCCGTCCCAAGCTGAAAGGCGTAACTTTCAGCGCGTCCGCGTGAAGATTTACGGACGCTTCATGCTGGAAGACCGCACCGAACATCCCTGCCAGGTGGTCGACATGTCGCCCGGCAACGTTTCACTGCGCACCGAGCGTGCCGGCCTGCCGGGTGAAAAGGTCATTGCCTATATCGATCACATCGGCCGAATCGAGGGCGTCATCACCCGCACTTTGCAGGATGGCTTTGCGATGACCGTCATCGCGTCGGACCGCAAGAGGGACAAGCTCGCCGCGCAACTGACCTGGCTTGCCAACAAGCACGAGCTCGACCTGCCGGAAGACCGCCGCCATGAACGCGTGGCACCGCGCAACCCGACGAGCGTGCTGCAACTTGCTGACGGACGGCAGTACCAGTGCCGCATCATCGATCTGTCGCTGTCGGGCGCCGCGATCGAGATCGACGTCAAGCCGGCCATCGGCGTCCAGGTAACGCTGGGCACCATGCGCGGCCAGGTGGTGCGCCATTTCGAAGATGGCGTCGCCATCGAGTTCGCCGTCATCCAGCGGCCGGAAACGCTCGACACCGAATTCAGCTCGCCGCGCGGCTGACGCGAAAGTTTTAGCACCATCGCGAAGGATCGCCATCCTAGCTGTTCGAACGGTGCGACGAAGCATGGGAATGCACCCGGCTAGAATCCTTAAATAATTCTATACTCAATTGCATCCAATTTTATGTTTATTCTACTGGCGTTTTACTTAATGTCTACTTCGCGCTTTTGCGTCAAATAAATCCAGCCGTGTCATTGTCTCCTCAAACGGGGAGACTGAATAATGAAAAAGACGAGGGGCAAGCTGTTGCTGGCGGCAATAGCGATGCAGCTTTTCGGCTGGGGGACTGCAAACGCGGCGGAGCCGGCCTTCATGCACACCGGCGGTCGCACCACGCAGCCGGTCGGTCACTACGAATTGTGCCAGCAGCTTCCGCAGGAATGCAATCAGAGGACGCCGAACCGGGCACCGGTCGAGCTCACCCGCAAGCTGTGGGCAACGATCGTCAAGATCAACAATTCGGTCAACAGCAAAGTGGCGCCGCGCACCGACATGGAAATGTGGGGCAAGGAAGAAGTCTGGTCGTTTCCCAAAGGCTTCGGCGACTGCGAGGACTATGCGCTGGAAAAGCGCCGCGAACTGATGAGCATGGGCGTGCCGGCCGGCGATCTGCTGATGACGGTGGTGCGCCAGCGCAACGGCGACGGCCATGCGGTGCTGACCGTGCGCACCAGCCTTGGAGAGTTCATCCTCGACAATCTCCAGCCCAAGGTGCTGTCCTGGACCAAGACCAGTTACACCTACCTGAAGCGCCAGTCCGACCGCAATTCCGGCGCCTGGGTAACGATCAACGACGGCCGCTCCGACGCGGTCGCCAGCGTCCGCTGAGGACGCGACGGAAAACCCGGTCGAGTCCCCACCCTCCCCGTCCCCAACGACCGGGTTTAGGAGCCGGCCCCGTCCCCGGGCCGGCTCCACCATTTCTGGGCTTGCGATAGGCGGCCTTCACTGCCTGGCGCTAGACCTTCTTCAGCCCCGCCCTGAACCGCCTCCCATTGGCGACATAATGCGCGGCCGAGGCGCGTAGCCTCGCGATTGCTGTCTCGTCGAGCGTCCTGACGACGCGCGCGGGCGAGCCGACGATCAGCGAATTGTCGGGGAATTGCTTGCCTTCGGTGACCAGTGCACCAGCCCCGACCAGCGAGTTGTTACCGATCTTCGCGCCGTTCAGCACGATGGCGCCCATGCCGATCAGGCTGTTGTCGCCGATCGTGCAGCCATGCAGCAAGGCACGGTGGCCGATCGTGCAGCCTTGGCCGACGGTTAGCGGAAAGCCGGCGTCGGTGTGCATGATGGTATGCTCCTGCGCGTTGGTGTCGGCGCCGATGACGATCGGCTCGTGGGGGGCCCGGGGGGCGCCCCCCCCCCCCCAACCCGGGGGGGGGGGGGGAGGGGGTTTTTGGGTCAGGCGGGGGGGGGGGGCGGGGCCGGTGGGTGGGGGGGGG
>NZ_JAMYNN010000028.1:0-48736 GCF_040319055.1 Mesorhizobium sp. M0960
ACGGGTCCTGGGGGGGGAGGCGGCGTTTTTCCTCGCCCACCCCGGTTCTCACTTTCTGGTGGTTTTTTTGGGGGGTCTACTTCTTTTACTCCCCATTTGCCATTAAATCGGGGCGGCCCGGGGGGCCGGCCGCGAGTTGTTGGACTTCAGTTGCTGACCACTGCTTCGGCGTCTTCGGCCGTGCGGATCTTGATGCCCTTTTCCTTGGCATAGGCCTCGGACGACTTCTCGATGATCGGACGCAGCAGCTTCCAGTCGGGCGCAATCCAGTCGGAGACGACGTTCCACTTCTTGCCGTCCCACTGCTGGAAGGTCACGTAGCCGTCACCTTCGTGATTGTCCCAGGAGACGTTGATGGAGTGGAACAGGTCCTTGGCGCCCAGCGCCTCGACGCGTGCCGGATCGAGCTTGAGATGCTCGAAGCCCCAGCGGACTTCGTCGCCGGTGAGCGTGCGGTTGCCGAACTTGGCCTGCGCGATGCGGACCGCCTCGACATTGAGGATGCCGTTGACGATGCCGAGATTGTGGTAGACCGAGCCGATACGGCTCTTTTCCTCGAGATTGCCTTTGCCGGCGCCGTAGACCGTTTTGACGATCTCCTGGACTACCGGATACTGCTCGCCTGACGCCTGGGTGGTGATGGCCGTATAGCCCTTGGCGGCATCGCCGGCGGGGATCACATCCTCTTCCGAATTCGACCAGACATTGCCGACGATGTGATCGGCCGGGAAGCCGGTCTTCTGCGCGGTCTTGAGCGCAACCGGGTTCATCACGCCCCAGCCGCGCAGCACCACATAGTCCGGATGCTCGCGACGGATCGTCAGCCACTGCGCCTGCTGCTCGTTGCCTGGATGCGGAACCTCGATCTGCGACAGCTCGAAGCCGTATTTCTGCGACAGCAGCTCATAGATCGGAATCGTCTCCTTGCCATAGGGCGAGCCGTGATAGAGCACGACGATCTTCTTGCCCTTGAGCTTGTCGAGGCCACCTTCCTTGGAGGCGATATAGTTCACGATGCCCGAGGTCTCGCTGTAGGGATTGAGCAGCAGCGGGAAGACGTAAGGGAACACGCGTCCGTCCGTGGTGTCGGTGCGGCCGTGGTTGATGGTGATCAGCGGCACCTTGTCATCGGTGATGCGGTCGATCATGGCATAGGCGATGCCGACCGAAAGCGGGTTCCAGGCGGCGATGCCGGGATTGCTCTTCAATCGTTCATAGACCTCGACGCCCTTCTCGACCTCATACTGCGTCTCGCCCTCGCTCCAGGTCAGCTTGACGCCGTTGACGCCGCCGTCGCGGATGTTGATCAGGTTGAGATAGTCGATGAAGCCGCCGAAGAAGCCGGTGCCGCCGGCGGCATAGGGGCCGACGCGGTAGCTCTGCAGGGGAAAATACTGCTCGTCGGCGTGGACCGCCGTCGCGCCGAGGACGAAGGCCGTGGCGATCGCCGCTTTCTTGAGGTGACTGAAGAAGGTCATGGATTGCGTCTCCTGAGGTTGTGGTCCGTGAGAGGATGTCGAGCGGCGCTCAGCTGGACCTTGAGCCGATCCGTCGTTTCAGGCGGTCGAAGAGGGCCGACAGCCCGTTCGGTTCCGCGATGAGGAAGATGATGATGAGCGCGCCGAGCACGATGCGCTGGCTCATGTCGAGAACACCCGAATCGAACAGTCCGCCAAACAGGAAGGCGCCAAGCCGCGACAGGATGAGCGGAAAGATGACGATGAACGCCGCTCCCAGAAAGGCGCCGCGTATCGAGGCCAGCCCGCCGATGATGATGATGAACAGGATCTGGAACGAGCGGTCGAGATTGAAGCCGGCCGGCTCGACCGTGCGCAGATAGGTGAAGGCCCACAGCACCCCGGCGACGCCGATGATGAAGGACGAGATGGCGAACGCGAGCAGCTTGGTCTTCAGCACAGGGACGCCGATCACCCGCGCGGCGGTTTCGTTGTCGCGCACGGCGATGAAATTGCGGCCGGTCGCGCTGTTGACCAGGCGCCAGACGAGCGCCGTGAGCACGATGACCGTGGTCACCGAGAGCAGGTAGCGGCCCGTCGCCCTGTCGAGCGAGAAGCCCGCAACGGCAAGGTGCGGCGCCGAGATCACTCCGGATGGGTTGTCGTTGGAGAACCAGCCGAACTTGGTCAGCGCCCACTGCACGAAGAACTGGGCGGCGAGCGTCGAGACGGCGAGATAGAAGCCGCGCAGGCGCAGGCTCGGCAATCCGAACACGACGCCGATGCCGGCGGCCGAAATCCCGGCCAGGATCATGGTCGCGGCCAGCGGCAGTCCTTCGACCCGAAGGTTGAAATTGTAGGCGGCGAAAGCGCCAACCGCCATGAAGGCGGAGGAGCCCAGCGAAAGCTGGCCGCAATAGCCGGTCAAAAGGTTGAGGCCGACCGCCGCCAGGCTGAGCGCAAGGAACGGCAGCAGGATCGCCTCGACGAGATAGCTCGACGCATAGGCGGGGATCAGGCCGTAGGCCACGGCAATCAGGGCGACGGGCAGAGCTAACCTCTGCCAGTCGATGGGAAGCCTTGCGGCATCGAGCGCTTGCACGGCCATCGGTCAGACCCTTTCGACAGTCTTCTGGCCAAACAGGCCGGAGGGGCGCACCAGCAGGACGACCAGCGCCAGCGCATAGGCGAACCAGCCTTCGATGCCGCCACCGACAAAGGGTCCGAGGTAGACCTCGGCGAGCTTCTCGCTGGCGCCGATGATGAGGCCGCCGACGATGGCGCCGAGGATAGAATCGAAGCCGCCAAGCACCAGCACCGGCAGCGCCTTCAGCACGATCAGCGACAGCGAGAACTGGACGCCGAGGCGCGCGCCCCACAAAAGTCCCGCGACCAGTGCCACGAACCCCGCGGCCGTCCACACCGTTCCCCAGATCCGGGGCAGCCGCAGCCCGACGGCAAGCGCGGCGAACTGGTCGTCTGCGACGGCGCGAAACGCCAGGCCGATCCGGGTCCAATAGAAGAATGCGCTCAAGCCGGCGACCATCGCCGCGGCAATGCCTGCAGCAAGAAGATCGAACGACGAGATCAGGATGCCGCCGACCTCGAACGGCGTGTCGTCGATGCCGAGATCGAGCCCGTGCACCTGCGTGCCCCACACCAACTGGGCAGCGCCTTCAATGATGTAAGACAGGCCAAGCGTGGCCATGAACAGCGTCATCGGCGAGCGATTGACCAGCGGCCTCAGCACAGTTCGCTCGATGGTGAAGCCCAGCGCAACCATGACTGCGAGGGTAATGAGCAGCGAAAGCCCAAACGGGATGCCGCGTTCGACAAGGCTGACAAAGGTGAGTGCGGCGAACAGCACCATCGACCCTTGCGCGAAGTTCAGCACGCCCGATGTCTTGTAGATCAGCACGAAACCGATGGCGACGAGCGAATACATGACGCCTGAGAGCAAGCCACCGACCAGCACCTCGATGACGAAGAGGAAATCATAGTAGCTCATCGGATGCCCTCGCCATCTTCGCCTTCGGCGGTGCCGATATAGGCCCGGATCACCGCCGGATTGGCCCTGACCTCGGCCGGTGTCCCGTCGGCGATCTTGCGGCCGTAGTCGAGCACGGCGACGCGGTCGGAGAGTCCCATGACCACGCCGATGTCGTGTTCGATGAGGATGATGGTGACGTCGTGCCGGTCGCGCGCTGCGCGCACGAAACCGGCCATCTCGGCCTTCTCGGTCGCCGTCATGCCGGCCATCGGCTCGTCGAGCAGCAGGATCTTCGGCTCGGCGACGAGGGCGCGCGCCAGTTCGACCCGCTTCTGCAGGCCGTAGGGCAGCGTTGCGACCAGGCGATCGGCCACGGCCTCGAGATGCAGGAAGGCGATTGTCTGGTCGACCTTTTCAGCGATCGCGGCATCTTCGCGCCGGGCGCGCGGTAGACCAGCGATATGTTCGACGAAGCTGGCGCGCCGGGTGTGGACGCGGCCCGACGCGATGTTGTCGCGCACTGAAAGCCCACCGAACAGTGCCAGGTTCTGGAAGGTGCGCGCGACGCCGAGCCGTGCCAGACGGCTTGCCGACAGCCGGGAGAAGGACTGGCCATCGATCGCGATCTTGCCCTGATCGGCGTGATAGAGGCCGCTGATGATGTTGATCAGCGAGGATTTGCCGGCGCCATTGGGACCGATCACAGCGCGAATCTCGCGGCTTTTGACCTCGAGGTCGACATCCCGCAGTGCCGTGACGCCACCAAAGGAAATGCTGATCCCGCCCAGCGCCAGGATCGCATCAGCCTTTGGCGACAGGCGCGCCGGGCGCGTGTCCTCGACGGGATCAGCACCAGCAAGAATGCCGGAAATTTCGGGCGAGCGCTCGTATGCGGCGGCTCCCAGCGAAGCACCAATCATGAAACATTCCTAATTTTGAAGGCGTGCGGGCGGCGGCCTGAAGGCCGTGCCTGTCCTATTCCGCGGCGACGAGCTCCCTGTCGCGCGCCGCTTCCAGTTCGCGCACCAGAGGGATGACGCGCTTGCCGAAGAACTCCACCTCTTCCTGGAAATGCAGGAAACCGAGCAGGATCAGATCCGCGCCGGCATCCTTCAGCTTGAGGATGCGTTCGGCAATCTGTTCCGGCGTGCCGATGAGATTGCTGCGGAAGCCGTCATTGTATTGGACAAGATCCTCGAAGGAGGATTTCGCCCAGTTGCCTTCGCCTTCCGGCGAGGCCTTGCCGGCATTCTTGACCTCATCGGCGAAACCCTGCACCGCCTCCGGATTGGCCTTGGCGATGATCTCGTCGAGCACGGTGCGCGCTTCTGCCTCGGTTTCGCGAGCGATGGCAAAGGCGTTTACGCCGATCTTCACCTTGTGGCCATTGGCCTTCGCCTTGGTCTTGATGTCGTCAACCTGCTTCTTGATCTCTTCCGGCGTGTTGCCGTTGGTGAAATACCAGTCGGAAACCCGCGCAGCCATGTCGCGCGCCGCGCGTGATGAGCCGCCCTGGAATATCTCCGGCTGCGGATCGATCGGCTTCGGCTTCATCGAGTAGTTGGTAAAGCGATAGAAGTCGCCCTTCAGCGTGAAATTGTCCTCGGTCCAGATGCCGCGCAGCGCACGGATGAATTCCTCCGAGCGGCGATAGCGCTCGTCATGGTCGAGCCACAGCTCGCCGATGGCGGCGAACTCACCGCGGAACCAGCCGCTCACGACATTGACGGCGACACGGCCATTGGTCAGGTGGTTGATGGTGGCTATCTGCTTGGCCGCCAGCGCTGGATTCCAGGGGCCGGGCAGGATCGCCGCGATGACTTTCAGCGTTGTGGTCGCCGCAAGCAGGGCGTGGCTGAACGATACGGATTCGTGCTGGTTGTCGGCGCCATAGCCGGCGGTGAAGCGTATCTGGCTCAGTGCGTAGTCGAAGCCGTTGGCCTCGGCGATCTGGGCGAGCTTGCGGTTATAGTCGATGTCCCAACCCGTCCGCTGCTCGATGTTGGAGATGACAAGGCCGCCCGAGACGTTCGGGACCCAGTAGGCGAATTTCACGTCGTCGGAATTCGAGGTCATTTCGTTCGTTTCCCCTTTTGATTGGCTTCAACCGACGCGCGTGGCGACGGCAGTGTTTGCATCACTGGAATTAACCAAGGAGACCGCTTCGGTAGCGGCCCGTGAGATGCGCTCGAAAATCGCTGCGCCGACGATCTTGGCATCGACGAAATCGTCGGGCGCGCCGTAGACGCCGGTCGGGACGGTGACGGCCCCGAAAAACCCGAACAATGGCCGGAGCTGATGTTCGAGAACCAGGCCATGGTATGGACTTCCGCCGGTCGCCGCGAGAAGCACGGTCTTGCCCGTCAGTGCACGATAATCGACGAGGTCGAACAGGTGCTTGAGGGCGCCGGTGTAGGACGCCCTGTAGACCGGCGTTCCGACCACGAGCAGATCGGCCTTCTCGACACGCTGGATGATCGCTTCGCCAGACGCGCCAAGCGCGCCACGAGACAACCCGGCGAAAATCGAAGGCGCCGCCTCGGTGATTTCGATCAAGCCGGTGTCTGCCGGGACACGCGACGCGACCGCCTTGACCAGCGCGCTCACCACCGCGGTGGTGCGGGATGGCGTACTAACGCCGCCGGATATGCCGAGAACCGAAATTCTTGCCACGTGTCGTCGATCTCCTGTTCCACCAAGGGGATGCCGGTTGCCAAGACGGGATGGGACGATATTACACAAAATCTATAGAGATAAGGAATTATCTTTTGATTTTTCCAAACCATTGAGAAAATCGGAGTGCTGACGCCTCATTAGCATGAGCTCTAACATCCGATTGGCGGCAAACCGCGGGCGCAGACCGGCCAGGCTTGATCGTGGCGATCGGCGCTCCGTTGCCCGGTGCGGCCCGCGCAGCAGATTGTCACCACCGGCACGTCGCGCTTTTGGTCGTCGATCGGCGTCGCCGCCGTGATAGCTGCCGTTGAATCGGACCCCGAACTGCCGCTCGGCGCCGAAACGCCCGCTCACATCGAGATGCCCGCCGCGCTGGGGGCTCGACCGTGTCAGATCGACCTCGGCCCGCGCGCTTGGGATGATATTGGTCGTACCCCCCGAGACTGCTGTTCGGCGCGATGCCATAAAGGAGCGCCACCGGTCCTTTGAGAACCTCGATCGCTCGATATAATCGGTGAACAAGCGATAGGTCGGCGCGACCCCGAACACACCATCGAACGCGACCTCGCCAAAATTTCCTTCATTGATCGGAAAGCCGCGAATGTAGAAGGAATCCAATATCCCGCCGGTTGAATGGGTGCTCCGTACCAAGGATCATTGATCATCACGTCGTCCACCGTGCGTGCGCCCTGATCCTCGATCGTTTGCGCCGTGTAGCTGCCTATGTTGAACGGCGTATCCATGATGTCGCGATTGCCGAGCAGGCCCAGGCGCCCGCCTCGCGCGACTTGTCCGCCCGGATACGCTTCCGGCAGATTGTCGATCGTTGCGGTCAGGGGCAGGCCGCCCAGCCCCACCACCACGATGCGCTCGAGCACCGTGCCATGGAATGTTCGTTTCATTGTTGACAGGTTAGTCATGCAAGACCTCCTGACCATCCTCACCCAGCTCTCGCCAGGCAAGGCAAAACGTTCTTGGTCCTTGGCGTGAGGGGACTTGGATGAGGAAATCTGTTGGGCTGTTCGCTGCGCTGGCCGTGATGGGTCAGGACGCCGCTGCGCAGGAGTCGACGGCTGATCGTCTGATGAAACTAGATCGGGAAGACGGTTATGCCGGACTTTTCTGAAACGCCGGTGGCTGGCGCCCGAGGTCAGAACATATCGGTTTTCGCTCGCCTTCCCTCTCGGCTCACTCACTTGTGCGGCATACAATAGACGCCCTCGGATTCCATGAGTACCGCGCCGCCCTTCAACTCGCTCATTGCGCCGACCCAGGCTTCCGAATAAGTGCGGCTGGCATCCACGGCCGTCAGCCAAAGAACGCGATTGTCAGCCAGTTCGACTTTAACTTCCTGCTGCAAAGGGCTTGCCTGCACGGTCTGTTGATAGTGCCGTTTGATCCTGACATTGCTGGCCGGGAACTCAGCTTCGTTGCTGCCATAGTTCAGCACAAACCTAGTATGGTCCTCGGCCACTGTGCAACTGCCGTCACGCTCACACACGATTTTGGCGGCGGTCTTGCAGTCCCATTTCAGTGAAGCGGGCCACATCGGATTGTCCGCGCTCGATCGCGGCTTCTCGCTCTGGCTAGCCACCGCCAAGCCTGCCCATGGGCCCATTATCGCAGTCGACAGGAGCAGCGCCTTCAACACTTATTACCCTTCCCTGATCCAGTACCGTATTGCTGTCTCGAAGCTATCGCTGGCGTCGGGGTGAATGAACCGGACAGACACGCCTTGTGATCCTCATGGCGACTCATCCTGCGTGATCGCCTGGCTTATGGCATGTTGAGATTGAACCAGCTTTTCTGGCGCATGCCGTTCGCGTCGTCATACTCGATGAACCAGGGCTTTCCGCGCACCGGCCGAGAGATGGTGTAGTAGGTGGGGCCATTACCAAGGGAATGCCCTCTATCGTTGCCCGTGATCTGGATTTTTGCCGTCACCAACCTACCGTTGATTTCGATCTGGGCCTGTCGAGATCCGTTGTCATGGTCTTGGCCGAGACGACTATTCGTGAAAGTGGCGGGCAGGGTGAGCCTGTCGGAGCTGATACGGCAGATGTTCCGTTCTTGCCTCATTCCTCGCCGATCGGAGTCGTAGCTGCCAGCTGCTTGCCAGCCAGCTGGACAATCCTCATACTTCTCGAATCTCGCGGCGCTGGAGTTGGCTTGTGGACAGATCGGCCAGTTAAAACCCGGCGCTTTCATCGCCGCCATCAACTTGTAGATTGACGGGTGGCAAGAAGGAGTGGCCTGCCAGTCACCGGACAGGCAGAGGAGGACCTGACAGCCCCATTCCGATGCCTGTGATTGGGATGGAAGAGCCGCGGCGCCCACGACGACGGCGGCACCCACCAAGAGATATTTCAGCATGTTCATAGCCTTTTCCTCGCTGCGGATTCTGATACTTTACTATGGATCATCCGCGCGAAAAAGGACAGATCGAGAAGGCAGGTTGTGCGACTACATCGATTTATGAAACGAGACGACGCGGGCCTGGTCAACAACCCGTTGCGCGCCAACATTGCGAGAACGCTGGAGCGGGAGAGAGCTAGGCGTGGCCTATCCCATATGCACATGGCCGAGCTGTTCCGGACCGTCGAGGGCGAAAGGCTCGCCTACCGGACATACATCCAGACCGTGCGACAGAAAAACAATGTCACCCTGACGACGTTGCAAATCATGGCAAGCGGCTTGCATGTTTCAGTTGCGGACCTGCTCGCGGGCGGAAAACAACTTCCCGAATGGGCGCATCAGTTGGACGAAAATGCAATCCGCATGCGTCTGGCGCACATCATCGACATTGAGCGAAAACGACGCACTTTGCTCCGCTATAAGATGGCCGAGCTCATCGGCGTGGCGGAGGCGACATTCATGAAATTGGAACGCGCAAGCGGCAATATCAGCGTCGACACAATTGCGGCGATCGCCAAGGCGTTGAAACTTGATCCAGCGACCTTCCTCTTTTCCGATAAGGTCCCGCCATCAACTGATCTACCTGATTCTGACGCACCCGGAGGCGTAGGTTCTCATTTCAGAGTGCCGTGAACTTCCAGCGTCATCATCCGTCTAAGCTGCGCTACACAGAATGCCTGGCAGGTTTTCGCCGTGATAGCGCATACCGGTGCAATTCAGGTGAAAATGGAGCAGAGCTGACAATTAGGCGCGCCACGTGTGTACCTTTTTTCGCCCGCGCCTGAGGAACGACTGCCATGACGTGGCGGCAGTCGAATGCACCGGAATCCTGATCTCTACGGTTGTGCCGGCACCGGGAGCGCTGTTGATGATGAGCCTTCCTTTCAGCGTCGAGACCATCTGGGAACATGCGGTCAGTCCAAGGCCAGTATGATTCCCAGCTCGCGTTGAAAAGAAAGGTGTAGTTGCCTTCACAAGGATTGCAGGCGACATGCCTGCGCCGTTGTCCGCCACATCTAGTACGAGGTAACTGCGCAGGAGGAAGGGACGTCGCTTGACTGTCGCGGAGATGAGAATTGGGGCGTTTCTGGTGCCGGATAGAGCGGCAAGAGCGTTTTCTATCAGCTCATTAACGACCAACCGTAACGGCGTCGCCGGAACAGGTTGCAGACGTGCTTTAGGATCGACCAAAACTTGCACCAAACTGCTGCGATCGTGCGCGAGATCCTCTAGGAGTGGGCCGAGCGCCACGGTGCTGGAATCTTGTGGCGCATAGGCGATCTGAAGGACACTGTTGGTGATCGATTCCAGTTCAGTAGCAGCACTGCGCGCAGCCTCAAGCATTTCGCCGCTCGGTTGCTTGTCTGGTTGTGCGTGCTCAAGGAACAGCCTCAAGGCTGTAACCCGCGATCGGGTCATATGCGCAAAGAGCGAAGCGAACGAGCGCATATGCTGGTCACGGCGATTGGCCAAAGCATAGCGCTGATGGATAACGAGATAAAAGGTGGCACCCAGGCCAAGTGCGATGGCAAAGATGAACCAGTTGCGCGAGGCCGCAATGTCGATGCTGGCGGTCTGCTGCAAGGTGGCACTGTGATCAACGGTAGAGCTGGAAATCTCGTAAATTGACTGTTCCAGCTTGGCCATGTCGGCAATGGCTTGGGTGTAGTTTGTACGCGCTGACACAAGAGGGGCAATTTTCTGTTCGAGGGTTAGGCCAATCCGGCCCAGGAGTTCGGCATCGTGGTCGGGAAAAAAGCGGTTCAGATAGGGCAGGTTTTCCAACTGCGCGACGTTGACGTTCACCAACGCCATTTGTCGATCGATGTCCGCATCAAGCTTGCCCGTCTCGTCGGCAATGCGAAGATAGCCATAGACTCGTATAAGGCGCTCGCGAATCTGTGCCGCGCGCCACTGAATCTCGAAAGTCTGATTGAGGATGGCATCCGTCTCCTGACGGTAGCGGTTCGATTGCATGAATGTCCACGCACTCAGCCCAAGCGCTGCAGCCATACCGAGATACGGCAGAACAGTGAGCAAACGGCCGTTTAAGAACTTCATTGCGTGGCGCGCAGGATGACTGGGAAAAACACCCAGATCGAGTTTCTTGCGGGAACATATGAAGCAGGCAATTGGTCGAAGGGCCAAACAATGAAGATGGGGCCTTTCTCTACCATGCTGATCGGGCGGAAATCCTGGCCCGGCGGGCAATGCGAGCCGGCCTTGTCACTCTCGTTGCAACGACGTTCGATCGCCAGGATCGGATTATAAGACCGGATTTCGTCCATATGAATGTCGGAAACGAAGTTGTCATAGGCGACAACTTTGACCTCCTGCACGGCGGTGACTCCGGCCTTGGCAAGCACATTTGCAAGCAGCGGCCCACGATATTCGATTTTCTCGTTGTCGCTCGTCCAAGGCGTACGCGTTTCATAGGTCTGTTGTGGAAAGTCTGCCCGCAGCTGCTTTACTGAAAAAACGGCGACAGTCTTGCCGCTGGCGTCTTGAACCGACACTTCGTTGGGATCGAGCGGCATTTCCTCGGCGGCGCTGGCGAGCGGAAGGGCTACGGCAAACATGACGGCGAGAGCATTACGCAACATCTTCCACATCCTCGTATTCGCGGGGGCCATCGTTCTTAGCGAAGAGGACGCAAGGTCCTCGGGAGCCCCGCGGATCGTAGGCAAATCCCTTTTCTGCTAGGGCAAGGGTGATGTTGCGGATGCCGTCAAGGCCATAGAGGTGGTCGTGCAGCTCAAGAAAGATGCGTTCGACGCCGGGCAGCTCGGCATCCTGCAGAAGTTCTTTCTCAGCTCCTTCAATGTCCATGACGAGGGCGTTTATTCGATGATCGGCGATGAAACGATCGACGTCGGCCGAGACGATCGAAAGTTCGCGCTCATATGGTCCTTGGTCTTTGTCCGTGGAAGACATCCAAAGGTCGCGGCGAACGTAGAAGGTGAAGGACCGCGGCGGGCCTGCTGTGAGGATACCCTGCGAATATGTGACATTGTCGAGATCGTTGGCCGCTATCACGCGCTTCGCTAGTTCCGCTGTTGCGGGATTCGCTTCAAAAGCCCACACCTGAACGCCGGGGATTTTCGCGATCAGTGCGGTGATGATGCCGATACCGGACCCTAGCTCCAGTACGCGATCGCGCGCCTTGACTGCCCTGAAGATCCACTTCGCTTCCTTCGCCTCATAGCTCTGGCTTTGAAGCGCTCTCCAGATAACCGGCGAAACATCCTGTGGTGCGACAGGAACCTTGATTCCATGGACGATCATGGGAGCAATTGTCTCACAGACCTCGTGGGAGCGGATGGCCTTGCCGCATGAGCTTGGCGCGAGCCTGCTTGTAGTATTTCTCGGCCGAGCCGGCATCAATGGCCAGCCGGTCGGCCATCAGCGAAAAGATTTCCTTGCGCTTCACGCCGGGTTCGCGATGCGCCATCATGTCGATGGCCTCTTGTTCGCGCGGTGTAAGAACAGAAAAGCGATAATCGGGTTTCGTCATGACAACCCGCGACAGGCGCAACGAGAATCCCTTGGTGGAAATATCGTCCAGCACGTCCCTGAACACGCCGGGCGCAAGCCCGGTCTTGCCGAGATAGGCGGCAGCGCCGATTTGCCGGAAGCCATCCGCCTCGCAACGGTTGTCAGAACCGGTGACGACAACATGGATTGCACTGGGTGAAGCCTCGATGATCTTGTCGACGACAGCGACGCGGTCGCCCTGTGAGGTGGGATCAAAACCGGGCAAGCCAGGATCGATCACGACAAGATCGAAATGATTGTTTTGAAGCTCGGCAGTCGCGATGTTCAGCGTCTCCGCTCCCAGGACAATGCATTCTTCGAAGCTTGCTTGCACTTCGTTCATCAGTGCCAGACGCATAAGTGTCTGGTCTTCGACCACCAGGGCACGAAACATTGGAAGCCAATCCCTCTACGCATGCGCCCACCGCCCCTGTCTCTCAGAATTGGTCGCTTCAAAAAAGGGATGATGTCATCCCTATTTTTCCTCACCTCCCGAGCTACCAGTATGTGACCGACGTACGCCAGGGCGAGGACGATGCCTATTCAACAGGTCTGCAGCAATGGACAGATGGAAGCGGCTGAAGACGTCGCAAAACTGATTGCGGAACATCGTCAGAGGCTCGCTGACCTTGAACGTCTCGGAAAGCGAGCGATGCAGGCCGAGGGTACGGACGCGATCTTGCTGGGTCAAAGGCTGGACGCGGTCATGGCGGAAGAGGCCACGGTGCGAAGGCGTGCTGCCATTGCTCCAGTAGCCACTATCGCGGAAATGAAAATGAAGGCTGCTTACTTCCAACGGCTGACGGCTCATGGCTGGTGCGAGATTGATGTGGACGATTGGCGCGCGTTGCTCGGTTCCTTCACGAAACTGCAGCCCTAAGAAAAGAGCGCCGAAATCCATGAGGCCACGGTGTTCCAGGCTGCGTACATTCCCGCCGGCAGCAAGATGATTGCGATGAATGCGACAGCATCGCCAATGGCACCGTCAGTCCGTCCTTCCACGGGATAGTAATATTTTTGCCCTTCATCATCGTGTTTCACTGTTTTCTCTCCAACCCTTGGCTCAGCAGCAGTTGCACAGGATGCTGAAACGTCGTGCCCCACAAACCCGCACGTTTCATCTTAGCGTTGATTTCCGCGACGAGGTAGTTCTGATTGACGGCTTTGCCCTTTGCTGTCGTCGCGGCAAACGCGTATCCGGTTGCTATGAGCGCTGTGCCGACGTCGATTGTTTCGCCATTGAGCTGCGCACCGCACACGACAAAAACCGCCTTGTCGAGGGCATAGCCGATTGGCTGGCATGTAACCGCGGCGCTATCGAACAGGGCAGCCAGGTGCGCCAGCGAGGTGTTCCCGCAATCGATTTTGTTACCATTTGGCTCTTCAGCTGACGTGCCTCGAAGACATGACTGGACGCCATAGAGGCGGAAAAGGTGATCTCCGTCACGCCAGGTATCTCCGGTCAGCAGTTGAGCCGATTTCGATACCGCGAAGGGCGTTGGCACGGCAGACTCGGATGCCTCCTGGGCCTGGGCCGAAGCGCACAAACCAAATGCGGCCAGCACTGCGAAGCTCGCCTGCTTCATTCCTGGAACTGTCCACCGAGGTCGGCGGAATGCTCGAGATCGGGGCGCAGCGACTTGTCGTCCTTGTTACGTCCGATTGCCGCCATGTCGAAAAAAACCATTTCGTCATCGTCGTAGGCGACGTTGTACGGGTCGTTTGCATTGCCCGCACCCACGAGCGAGAAACATGACACCGCATCGGGTTCACCCTTCCTGCTTTGCAGCACAAGTGTTTTGCAAAGCACGACAGATGCACGATCGTTGTAGATTGCCCCTTCATAGTCCCGCGCGGCCTCCGTGCAGTCCCATTGCTGCGTCTTGTACGTAATCTTCGGTTTTGGGCAGGCCGCGAGGCCGCGCAGTCGATACGTCACGCCGTTGATGACGCGCTCGGTCGCCGACGGCACCTTAACCGGCGAGATAAGGGCGGCCGCATCGCGCTGAAAGAGCGCGCCTTTTGCATCATAGCGTTCATAGACGAACACCTTCTCGCCCGGCTTGGCAAACTGGAGCAGGTAGTGCTCCGACGGCTGGGCAAAGGCACTCGGGGCGTCGGCGCCGGCAGCATAAGCCGCGGTGCCCTGAAGCAGCAAAACCATGCAAAGGGCCGTCTGTCTCATCGAAATCCGTCCTTGCGATTACATACAGTGTTGACACTTTACTAGGGCTGCGTGTAGCCATAGTAAAGTGTTAAATTTTGGCGACACTATGAACGCTCGATTCGCTCTCCTGCTCACCCTGTGTGGCGCCACGATGCCGTTCAATGCGCACGGCCAGGACCTGGCATCAGACCGCGTAGCAGTTGCCTTTGCAACACCGGCGCAAGCCCTTGCCGCGGTCGGGGCGCAAAGGCCGGGGGCGTGTACGACCGGAAATCGTGCTGAGGTCTCCCGACTTGTGCGTTCAATCGCGCAAGAGGAAGGGTTCGACGCCGATCTGGCCGAGGCAATTGCATGGGCCGAAAGCGATCTCGGCGCAAGTCAGGGTCCGTCGAAGGCCGGAGCCCTAGGGATCATGCAGCTGATGCCAGGCACGGCGGCCGATCTCGGCGTGAGCGACCGTTGCGACACAGAGGCAAATGTACGGGCTGGCCTCCGCCATCTGAAGTCACTCTATGACGAGTTCCAGGATCCGCTGCTGATGCTGGCGGCTTACAACGCCGGGCCCAACAGCGTCTACAAGGCGCAGGGCATTCCGGTGAATCCGGAAACTGCAGAATACATCGTGAAAATACTGAACCGCTGGAAGTTCGGCGGTGTCGTGAAGAAGTCTGCCCTGGCCAAATCCGAAACGCTCGCGGCCGCTCCGCCAGCAAGCGAGGACGCTTGGCAGGACGGTCATGTCATGGATTTCGGCAACTGAAAGGAGCCAAAGGGTGGAATACAGGAAAGCGGGCAAATTTGCCCTGAAACTGGCCTTGGCCTCGGCGGTCGGAATAGCTCTCGCGCCAGCCACTGCGTACGCCCAGTCGGCGGCACCAGTCGAAAATGTGCTGGAATGGTTCGTCGGAGTTCTGCAGGGCAACATAGCGCGCTCATTCGCCATCATCGCGGTCTGTTTTCTTGGCTTCCTCGCCATGACGGGCCGGCTGGCGTGGATGATGGCTTTCTCCATCATCATTGGCATCGCTCTGATCTTCGGCGCTGCCCAGCTGGTGGATGCGGTTCGTGCGACCGCGGGAGGCAGCTGAGGCATGGATGACGAGGAAGTCTATGTCGAGCCGGTCAGCCTGCCACTGACACGTCCCCCGATGAAATGGGGGGTGCGGTATGAGGTTTTTGCACTGAACGGCATCCTGGCGGTGATCGGTTTTATCGCCACGAGCAGCTTCATGCTCGGCCTTGGCGTGTTCGGCGTGGTGCATCTGGTCAGCGCATATCTGTGCCAGCGCGACCCCTACATGTTCCATATTTTCGAGCGGCGCGTCTCCAAACGCGGAGCGGTGGCGAACCTTACTTTCTGGGGGGCGAGGAGCTATTCGCCATGAGCCTCGATACTGACCTGAAATTTGGCCGTGAGCGGCGGCGTGAAAAGCCCGCGGCGATGCACATTCCTTACCTTCGCCATGTCGATGACAACCTGATCGTGACGAAGAGCGGCTTTCTGGTGGGCGTCATCCAGCTCAGTGGCCTGCCCTTCCAGACGATGGACCAGGCCGAGTTGAACAGCCGCATGTTCAACCGCAACACGACATTCCGAAATCTCTCAACCTCTCGCTTTGCGGTCTACACAACGATCATCCGCCGCCACGTGACGCCGGAGATCGAAGGCGACTTTGACAACCCTTTCGTGGCCGAGCTCGACGCCCGCTACATGGATGAGCTTGGGGCGAAAAACCTTTTCGTCAACGAAGCGTATCTGACGGTCATACGCCGGCCGATGGTCGGCCGCGTGGGCTGGGTGGACAAGGCGCTCAATGCGTTCCGCATCAGCACCGCAGGCGAAGAAACCCGCGAAGAGGCGATGGCCGAACTGCATGACGTTCTCGACGGCGTCGTCAAGGATTTTACGGCTTATGGTGCACGTCTTCTCGGGGTCGTGAAGCGCCGCAACGGCTTCTTTTCCGAGCCTGCGGAATTTTTGGCGAAGATCCTCGCCGGCGGTGGCGACGTAGAAATGCCTTTGCCGCGCATGTCCCTTGGCGATGTGCTGGCGACGCGACAGCTGTTTTTCGGCAAGTCCGCGTTGGAACTTCGCGGACCGGACGCTGGCAAGCTCGGCGCCATGGTGTCGATCAAGGAATACCCTCCGTTCACCGCGCCGGGCTCATTGGACGGTCTCTTGCGCCTGCCGCATGAGTTTGTCCTGACGCAAAGTTTTGCGATCGAAGACCGGGTAACCGCGATGCGCAGGATTAACACCATCGCCAACCAGGTGGAGGGTTCCGACGAGGCGGGCACGACAGTCGAGCAGTCCGTCCACGACGGCGCCGACAAGCTGGCCGGCGGCGAAGTCGTCTTCGGACAACATCACATGAGCGTCATGGCCTTGGCACCGGACATGACTGGGCTCAACCGTGCGCTATCCGACATCACGGCCGAGCTTTCGCGCATGTCGATCGTGCCGGTTCGCGAGACGCTGAACACGGAACTGGCCTTCTGGGCGCAGTTGCCGGGAAATTTCAGCTACATCGCGCGACGTGCGTTGATCTCGTCGCTTAACTTCGCCGGCCTTTTTTCAGGACACAATTTCCCGTCGGGCCAACGCGAGAGGCTGCACTGGAAACGCCCTATTGCCTTGCTCGAAACGACCAGCCAGACGGCCTACTACTTCAATTTCCACGTTCACGATGTCGGGCACTTCACGGTGTTCGGCCCGACCGGCTCGGGCAAGACCGTGGTGCTGTCCTTCCTGATGGCGCAGGCCATGCGCATCATGCCGCGTCCGCGATGTGTATATTTCGACTACATGCGCGGCGCTGAAATTTTCGTGCGGGCGCTCGGCGGGCGCTACGAGGTGATGGAGCCTTCCCAGCCGACCGGGTTTGCGCCATTGCAGCTCGAGGACACGGCAGAAAACCGTTCTTTCCTGGAAGATCTGCTCATCTACATTTTGACCCCGGAAGGCGGCGCGCTGGACGTGGCGGAAATGCGCGTCATCAACGCCGCCGTCGACATGATCTACAAGATCCCGCGCGAACAGCGGACCTTCGACCTGCTGCCGGAAGTGCTGCGGGGGTCGCTCATGCCCGGCATGAACGATCTGGCCGCGCGGATACAGCCGTGGCTCGACCCGAAGGACAAGGGCTGGCTTTTCAACAATCCCGTCGATCTCATCGATTTCTCGAAGCCGGTTGTCGGCTTCGACATGACAAAGATTCTGGGCGACCGAAAGCTGCGCTCGGCGGCGTTGCTCTATATCTTTCATCGTCTTGAGGACGTCATCGACGGCTCGCCGATCATGCTCTTCCTCGATGAAGGCTGGAAGCTGTTGGATGACGAGGTTTTCGCGGCCTTCATCAACGAAACTCTGAAGACCATTCGTCGCCGCAACGGCGTGGTTGGCTTTGGCACGCAGACGGCGGAGGACGTCGTCAATTCCGCCATCTCGTCGTCGCTGATCGAGCAAACGAAGACCAACATTTTCTTCCCCAACCCGAAGGCGAGCAAGGACTCCTACGTCGAGCGCTTCTCACTGACAGCGAAGGAATTCGAGTTCGTGCGCCGCACCGCGAAGGAAACACGCACCTTCCTCGTCAAGCACGACAGCGACTCGATCGTAGCCAAGCTCGATTTGTCGGCGATGCCCGATCTCATCAAGGTCCTGTCCTCGAACGAAGCCAACAGCAAGGAATGCGCGCGGCTCCGGGAGACCTTCGGCGACGAGCCGGAGATGTGGCTGCCATACTTCTGCGGATGGGAGAACGAGCATGACGAAGCGGCTTAGCAGCGCTTGTCTGGCCCTGGCTCTCGCGACGGCGGAAAGCATGAGCGTGGCTGTCGCTCAGATCGCGGTCATCGACGGGCAGAACCTCGACAAGCGGCAAGAGGACGAGCAGCACAGCACGAAGTCGGATGAGGCCAAGAAGGACGAAACCGACAAGAAGAAAAGCGTCGTCTGCACCTATTCGAACAAATACCGCTCACAGATGTTTCGCCGGTCGCCTGCTGAAGCGCTGCAGCGCGACGCGGGCAACGTGAAGATGATCCGCTACTATGCGCAAAAGTACGGCGTTCCCGAAGGCCTGGCGCTCTCCGTCGCCTATCAGGAATCGCGCTTCGACACATGCGCCGGGAGCCACACCGGCGTCAAAGGCGTCATGCAGCTGACCAAGGGCACCGGCAAGTCCATGGGGCTGGACCGTGACGTGAACGAGCAGAATGTCGAAGGCGGCGTCAAATATCTCGGAATGGGCGTGAAGCAATGCGGGGCGACGAATTACAGCTGTCTCGCCTCCTTCTACAACGGATCGAACGCAGGGGAGCAGAGCCAATGGGCCGGCGGTGTCGGCCGTTGGAACAGCTACTTCAACGACTATGTGTCGAGCGGCAAGGCTCCGGCCGCCGCGCCGCCACCATTCTCGATCGTAACGGCCGGTGGCGCACGCGGCACGGCCCAGGACGCGGCCATGGGTGCAGTGAGGAAGGCGGCTGGCGGCCTTGATGCAAGCTCATCGCAGATGGGCGCCAACGACGCGGCAATCGACGCGCTGGCGGGCAATGTTGGCCAGGTGACCGAATACAAGGACGCCTGGGAGCTGAACTCGTCCGCTCGTGGGATCAACGCCGGTGTCACCAACCAGTACCTCGCCCAGGCGGGCGACTTTACGGCGTTGCTGGGCCAACTTCTGTCGGTGCAGAACGTTCAAGCATCGCAGGCGTCGAAGCTGGTGCAACAGCCGAAGGGCGGTTCTCCAAACCCTTTCTCTTGTGATCCCGTGGAACTGGAACGGTTGAAGATCGATCGCGGCCGGTGGCTACCATGCGCGGTTGAGAACGCGGGGACAAGCTCAGCCGACAGCCGCTCGATGATCATCACCAGTGATCCTGCCGGCGCTGCCAGCGTCATTAATTCTCTACAGCAATAGGAGGCTGACATGAACAAATTCGCGATTGCCGCCAGTCTGGCGCTTTGGGCAAGCACGGCCCACGCACAGATTGCCGTCATTGATGGCGCCAATCTCGATGTCGCCCGCAAGAATGCGGACAACACCAACTCCATCATGGACTCCAACAAGGATATCCTGAAAAAGAGCGAGGAGATCCTGCAGGCTCTCAGCGGCAGTCGTGACGGTTCGCTCGGCATCGGACAAATGGGCCTCGGCGGCAACATGTCGATTGCCCAGGCGCCGTCGTTCGGATCGATCCTGAACGGCGGGGCTCTTTCATTTGGTGGCCTGTCACCGGAAATCCAGAAAATCGCCGGCGCCGTCATCAATGGGCTCCAGCTGGTGAAGCAGCTCCAGCAGATTGCCGGCAAGGAGACCAGCGCCGTCAACACCGCCTATGGCGGCAGCGTCAACGTGGCCTCGCTGCTAAGCGCGCTGACTTCGCAGGCCTCGCAGGGCGTGACCCAGCGCCAACAGTCCCTGCAGTCTGCAAGTGGGCAGATCGGGCAGTCGCAGGACGTCAAGGGATCGGTGGACCAGAACACACGAATGCAGCTGGAAAACGCGCGCGCGGTCAACGAATTAATCGGCGTCCAGAACGGCGCGGTCGCGGCCCTGAATGAGAAGCTGAAGGGAGATCTTCTTCGCCAGAGCCAGGTGCAGAAGATGATGACACCGCGCACCGTCAATCCGTTCGCGGACTTTGGCAAGAGCGGGGGTTAGCCCTTTGTTGAGGCGGGTGTTGCGCACATGCCTTGTGATTGGGCTCAGCGCGGGGCTTTTCGGTTGTGCAAAACGTGAACTGAAAGCGCCATGCGGGCCTTTGGCGTATGCCCACGCTGACAACTGCGGCGCGCTGAAGCCGGTCAATTCAACGCCGTTCGCCCGCATCATTGACGAGGATCCATGAACGGTCTCGCCGCAAGCATCCTCGGTGGCATTGACAACATCGGAGAGGACTTCGTTCGCACCGTCTATATGCAGTTGGGCAATGCGATGGGCAACGTCTTCACCCTCATGCTGACCCTCTATATCGTGTGGTGGGGCTACTCGATCCTGAGCGGGCGAAAGGCGATTTCGCCAATCGAAGCGGCTTATCGCCTCGGCCGCGCCGTCATCATCTATCTGCTGCTGACCGGATGGGGCACATTTTCCGCGACGATCTACCAGCTTGTGCAAAGCATTCCAGATGAGGTCGGAAAGGTGATCGTCGGCGCCGTGTCGCGAGCCACAGGCAATCAGCTCAGCGATCAGGCGGCGATTCCAGCGCTTGTCGACAACCTCTACCAAGGGGCGCAGGACGTGGCCAATCAGGTCTACAGCGGATCCTTCTATGACATTTTTGGCGCGCTGCTGTCGCTGCTCGTTCTGCTGTCGGCCATCATTTTCGCAGCGCTCGCCATTGCGGCGATCATCGCCGCCAAAGTGATGTTGTTCATCACGCTCGCCTTGGCGCCGATATGGATCATTCTTTGGCTTTACCGCTGGTCCTCGCGTATGAGCGAAGGCTTCCTTTCGCTCACCACCTTTCTGATGATCCAGCAAGTCCTGATCTACGGCTTTCTCGGTTTCTACTTCTCGCTCGTCAACGCGGCGCTGAACACCGCGACGTCCGGCGGAGCGACCATGGACAGCAAAATGTCCCTGGTGCTGCCGCTGGTGCTGGTGACGATCATCGGCATCTACGTTCTCATGCAGATACCCTCGATTGCTTCGATCCTGAATGGCGGCGGGTATCTCAGCACCGTGGGAGCTCGCTACTCATATGGGACGTTCGGCAGGAATGCCGTGCGCTATTCCGGCGCGCGATGGGCCGCCGGCCGCGCCGCTCGGGGCGCCGGGCAGCTCGCGGCAAACAGTTTTCGATCTTCGCGAGCAGCGAGGTCGGATGCCGCAACCCGATCCGCCATCCAGCAAGGTGCGCGCGATAACTCCAGGCCTCTAGCCTAGGACACAAGAACGATCACCGATCGCGGCGTGGATCAGAATGCGTCGCACAAACGAGGCAATAGTAACGTGGCAATGCCAGTGGAAACGGCTGCTGACCGCAGCGGCGAACTCGTCGACAAGCGCTATTACAGGGCGGGCGCGACCTGGGAAGACGACACGCACAGGTCAATGCGTCGATCGCGTACATTGGCCTGGATCGTCAGCGGCGTTTCCGGACTGGTGGCGGTGCTGTCTCTGTTGGCGCTCGTGCTGATCCTGCCGCTCCGGCAGTTCGAACCGTATGTTGTCGAGGTCGACAAATCGACGGGCTACCTCGAGATCATGCGCGCGCTGAAGCCTGGAGATTTGTCCCAGAACGAGGCTGTCACGGCCGCCAATCTGGTCCGCTACATCAGGGCCCGCGAAACCTACGATTCGCGTGAACTGAAACAGAATTTCGACCTGGCACAGCTCTATTCGACCGATGCCGCGTCCAAGGATTTGACATGGCTTTTCACGCCTGCAAATCCGCACTCTCTGGACAAGACTTATGGCCGCAATGTCACCATCTCTGTCGAGATAAAGTCGGTTTCCCTGCTCAATCGCAACACCGCCTCGGTACGCTTTGCCACGACGACGCGGCGGGACAATTCGTCCACCGCCGACAATTGGGTAGCGGTGATAAAATTCCGCTACACCTCAACGCCGCTCAAGAACGAATGGCGTTTCGACAACCCGTTGGGATTTCAGGTTACGGATTACCGCCGCGACCAGGAATCGGCGCCCGCTGCGGGAAGCCTGCAATGAGATGGCGCGTAAGCCTCGCGCTGTCGGCCGCCCTTCTGCTCGGCACGATGCATGGCGCGGCCGCACGCGACGGCCGCATCCGATATGTCACCTTCAACAATGACGACGTGACGTCAGTGCGCGCAGCTCTTGGTATTTCGACGATGGTCGAGCTCAGCCCGACCGAAGTCATCGAAACCGTGTCCGCCGGCGACACGAAAGGCTGGTCGATCATCCCCAAACGCGGATCGCGATTTCTGTTCGTCAAGCCGCTGGAGCGCGATGCGTGGACCAACGTCAATGTGGTCACCAATCGGCGCGTCTATTCCCTGCTGCTGCAGGCCACTGACAATAGCCGTGACCGGGCATCCTTCCAAGTCCGGTTCAAATACCCGGACGAGGATATCAACGCGCGCCTGCTCTCACAGGCCAAGGAGAGCGCCGCCGATCCGGATTTGAAGGATCTGAACTATGCCGATCTCAACTACGACTATGCCTATAAGGGCGACGACAGCTTGAAGCCGCGCACCGTATTCGACGACGGCACGAAGGTGTTTCTGGAGTTCAAGGGTGACATTCCGGCGATTTTCGTTGTCGACGACAAGCGCCAAGAGTCGCTGGTCAACGTTCGCACGCAAGGCAAGTACACCGTCATCGACAAGGTCGCACGGCAATTCACCTTGCGAGCCGATGGCAAGACGCTCTGCCTCTACAACCGGGCGCGACCCAACGCCATCGATCCGGTCGAGCAGGTCTACGGTCCAACGAAACTGACGGGCGGTTCCACCCTGTTCGGATCCAGCGGAGGACGGTAATGACCCAGATCGACTATAGCCAGCTGGACGGCAGCCCGACGATCGCGCGCCGCGGTGCGGGCGTGGGTACCAGGATCGCCCTGGTGGGCCTCGGCGTGATGCTGGTTGGCGCGCTGATATGGCTGAACTGGCCTCGAGAGCCGGTATCGCGGGATGTTCGCAGCAATGGCGAGGAAAACTTCAACCCGCCCGAGTTCCGCCCGCCGGCGTTGAACGAACCGCCGCAACCTGCCGATGGCACGATCGACCAGATCGTGGTGCCGCCACCGGCCGCCGACCAGAGCGGCACGCAACAAGCCGATAATGTCGATCAGACCGTGCAGGAGGGCGCCGACCTTGATGCGCAGCGGCGGGCGCTGGAGGCGCAAATGGCGGCTGAGGAGGCTCGCCGCAAGGCCGAGAAGGAAGAAGCCCTCCGCAAGGCCGCAGCAGACGAAGAGGCTCGCCGCAAGGCTGAGGCCGCCGAGCATGAAAAAGCGGTGTGGGAACGCCTGCGGTCGAACCAGATGGTGACGAATGATCAAACCGGCTCGACGGATGCCGGCGCCCAGGCGGCACAGGTCCAAATCGCGCCCGACGGGCAGATCATCCCGGTCCCCGGCGCCGACAGTGATCCCAAAGGCATTCCTGGCGCAGTCTGAGGCAAGTTCTTCCGGCATCGCCAAAGCCAGGGCCTTCCGACGCACCGATGCGTTGATCCCTGAAGGAACGATCATTCGCGGCTATTTGGAAACCGCGATCAACACCGACCTTCCGGGTGCCGTGCGCGCTGTCGTGCGTGAGGATGTCTTCTCGCTCGACGGCAGGCGGATCCTCATTCCGAAGGGCTCGCGCCTGACCGGAGAATACCGTTCAGGGCTTGCGCGCGGGCAGAAGCGTGTTTTCATCGTCTGGAGCAGGGTCATTCGCTCGGACGGCATTTCCGTCGATATCAAGTCGCCTGGGGCAGACGCGCTCGGCCGTGGCGGCATGGGCGGGCGTGTTGATACGCACTGGGTTGAACGCTACGGCAACGCCATCATGCTTTCCGTCGTTGGCGGTGTCTCTGAATATCTGTCCTCGCTTGGCGATATTGGCCAGGATGGACAACAGCGCCAGGTGTCGACGGTCGATCCCGTGACCGGCGAGACCACGACCGTAACTTATGGCGGCAATGGCTCGCAGCACGACGCGCGTAGCATCGCCTTCGACAAATCATCGACCGCCCTGCAGCAACTCGCGCAAGAGGCGTTTCGCGACACGCAGAACATTGGCCCGACGGTCTACGTCGACCAGGGCACATCGGTTGTCGTGCTGGTGCGCCGAGATCTCGATTTCTCGGATTTGTACGCTGATCCCATTCAGGAAGAAGTGGCACGCCTGAAGGCAGGTGGGCGACCGAAGACGGCGATCGATCCGACGCCTCTCTACGAGACGCCGAAGGATCATTTTATCCGGGCTATGGGAACCCGGTGAAATGAATGCCGTGCATCCCCTCCCCGATCCTTGGGCGAGAGCCCCGGTCCTGCGCGCTCATCTGGAACCGTTATGGTCCTATTTGAACGAAGATGCGGTGTCCGAGATTGCGATCAACAGGCCCGGTGAATTGTTCATCGAACGCCTTGGCGCGAAGGACATGGAGCACGTCGTCAAGCGCGAGGTCACGCCCGGCTGGATTCGCAATATCTCGACTGGCGTCGCCTCGGCGACAAATCAGGTCATCAACGAAGAAAAGCCGGTCCTGTCGGCCGCTCTCCCCTCGGGCGAGCGCATCCAATGCATCTTGCCGCCGGCGGCTCCGGAAGGCGGAGCGATTTCGATCCGCAAGCAGGTCATCATGGATATGAGCCTTGCTGCCTACAACGATCTAGGCGCATTCGAGAACACGGCGATGGGCAGCGGACTTGCGCTGTCAGCCGAAGAAAAGCGACTTGTCGAGATGTTGCACGACACGTCGCCGATGGACTTCCTGCAATATGCGGTGCGCAACCGTGTCTCCATCGTCGTTTCAGGCGGTACGTCGACCGGCAAGACGACGTTTTTGAATGCGCTCTTGAAGGAGATCCCGGCCCATGAACGGATCATCACGATCGAAGACACCCGCGAACTGAGGCTGCCGGCTCCCAACAATGTCACGCTGATAGCCTCGAAGGGCGACCAGGGCCTTGCCAAAGTCTCCGCCCAACAGCTGCTCGAGGCCTCGCTTCGCATGCGGCCCGACCGTCTGCTATTGGGCGAGCTGCGCGGCGCTGAAACCTTCGCGTTCCTCCAGGCGATCAACACCGGCCATCCGGGTTCGCTCACGACCGTTCATGCCAATTCGGCCCGGTCCGCCTACGAGCGGCTGGCGCTGATGGTCATGCAGAGCAGCTCGGGCCTCTCACGAGGCGAAATTCTCGACTACCTGCGCGAGGTCATTCCGGTGGTCGTCCAGATGGTCCGCACCGAAGGCGGACGGCGCGGCATCAGCGAGATCAAGTTTACCAAGGCGGAGACAATCTAGCGGGGCCATTCATGCAGAAAATCGCAACAGCAATTTTCATGGTGCTCATGGCGATGGCAATGGGCGCCCTGGTCTTCACGGTCGCCTATGCCGCGACAGATTGGTTCAGAACTGGCTCCCACGTGCTGTTCGACCAACTAAACGCCAATCCCTTGCCGGTCGTTCGTCAGGCCTGGGCGGACACGATGGCGGGGGATTTGAGCCGGGTGCAATACGCCGTTGCGGCGGGAGCATTGGGGTTTCTTGCGCCCCTGGTCAGCCTGTTTCTCATGCGCCCGAGAAAGCGCAATGACTCTCGCTTCATGGCCATGAGCGACGTATCGAAAACCGGCCTGACGAAAGTTGGCGGCGTCTTCGTAGGTCGAGCCGGCGGCAGGCTTGCCGAAATTCTGTCGCCCGGCCGCGATCAGCGCTCCGGCAAGATCCGCTTAAAGCAGCGCAAGCTGATCGGCGGCAAGAAATTGTGGATTGATGGCGATGATATCGGCGGCTTCGTCATAGGCCCGCCGCGCTCTGGCAAAGGCACGTCTCTCATCATCCCGAACGCCTTGACCTGGCCGCATTCGCTCGTGGTTCTCGACCTGCGCGGCGAGACCTATGCGGCGACTGCCGGTTACCGTTCAACCATGAGCCGCGTGGTGCGTTTCGCGCCGGCTGACCCCGACTGCAATACCGCCTGCTACAATCCGATGGACTTCATCTCGATGGACTCAGCCCAGCGCGACATCGACCTTCGCAACATCGCTGCGGCGCTGTTTCCGCGTCCCCCGTCCAACGCAGATCCCTATTGGGTGAACGACGCCCGCCTCCTTTTTACCGGCATAGCGTCCTTCGTCATGGAATCGCCTGCGATCCCGAACGAGAGGAAGACCTTCGCCACAATCCTCGAGATCATGAACGGCGCCGAGCAGCCGCTCCTGGAATTCATCGGCTCGCTGCGCGAGGAACGCCGCCGCGAATGCTCGCATTTTACGCTGCAAACCCTGTTGCCCTATTTTGAGATGTCAGAGCGGCAGTTCTCCGGCATCTACGCTGGCGTACGCACCGGCATGGCCCCGTTTCTCAACGAGCGCTTGATGCGAGCTACGTCCCGCAGCACGTTCGATATTCGCAGGCTTAAGCGTGATCGAATTTCTCTTTATCTCGACGTGCGGCGTGAGCAGATCACGTCGCTTGGACCGCTGTTCAATGTCCTGATTACGCAGATGATGAACTTCATGTCGGAAAGCCTGCCGCAGCCAGGCGAGCATCCAGTGCTTGTGCTGCTCGACGAGTTCCAGAACCTCGGCAAGCTCGAGAATGTCACCGAAATGGCGAGCGTGCTCGGCGGCAACGGTGTTTCGATGTGGTTTTTCGTGCAGTCGCTGAAGGCTGTAGACGAGATCTATCGCCAGGAAGGGCGCAAAACGCTCATCAACGCCGCTCGCGTGCAGATCTTTTTCGGTGCGCAGGACGCGGACGATCTGCGCTACGTTTCCGAGCAGCTCGGCGAAACGTCGGACGTGCAAAAGGACGTGACGCGCACCAAGGCAACGTTGTTCGACACTTATTACACGCGCTCGGAGCACCGCAAGGAAGTGCGGCGGCCTCTGATGCGGCCAGATGAAATCCGCACCCTCGACAAGAACAAGGTCATCATATTGCCGCGCGGCGAACTGCCGATCCTCGGCACCCGCAATTTCTATTTCGCCGACGGCCATCTCGCCAAACGCACGTTCATGCCCCTGCCCGCCTCTGTCCACGCTTCGCGCACGAAAAGACCTGCGTTGGACGCTTCCGCGGCGGTTCCATCTCCTGCGCTCCCGACGATTGTGCCGACAGCACCCGCGTACCGCTCAGGCCTCTTGCAGACGCGCCTGCGGCGCGGCGCGACATTTGCCGCAAAAGCAGGCCATATAGCTCCGCCGCCGGGCCGGCGCGCAATCCCGAAAGAACGGCTGAAAGCAACCGACGCTGCAGCGGTACCAGTCTATGCTGCCATAGATTTTTCTGCTTTGGCCGCCAAAGCGGTGACAACACGCATAGCGCCCGACAAGGAAGCAGCGGTTACGGCGATCCTGAACAAGGTGCGGTCTCTGCGCGCCAACGCATCCGACACCGAGACTTTCGATCGAAATCTGAGCATCGTCGAAGATGCTTTGCCTGATCTAGTCGATTAGCCAAGCAATCTACGGCGATCGCCGACAACGAGCCTCCCGCCAGCCGTAACAGGCCGCAGTTTTGTGCCAGCCGCCACGTAAAGCGGTGCCAGAGATACCCTCCGCACCCGGGACTTGACCCCTCGCTCCCCCTCCTCGTCGCGAGGCAGTTGTTCGGGAGATTCTTTCAGGTTCGCCAAAGCAGGAGCCGCAGCCCTGCAAAACCAAAGGCGGCGGCTAAAACAACTTCAATGCCTCGCCGCGCCCGACGGTACATCCTCACCATGGGCTGCGTGGAAAACACGACGGCGTACCCGCAGAATATTGTAACGCTCAGCACCGCACATCCCGCAAGGATGACGATGACATCTGTATGCGAGGCGTCCGGTCCAAGCCCTAGCGTTACCAGTGCAATCCAGGCGAGGATCGATTTCGGATTGCTGAGGTGCATCAGCAAACCGCGCCTGTAGAGACCGAGCCCTGAGATCTGCCGGCGTGCTGTACCAGGCGTGGCATCATGCCGGTCCGGTGTCAGAGCACCCCTTCCTGCCTTGAAAGCTAAATAGAGCAGATAACAGCCTCCAAGAACCTTTAGAATCACGAGCGCCTGGGCGTAGCTTGCCAAAAGCGCGGAGATGCCTGTCGCCGCCATGATGCCCCAAAAAATCGATCCGGTGACGACGCCGGCTGACAAAGCAAGGGCTGCCTGGCGCCCTTGCTGCATTGCCGTTCCCATGATCCGCATTGTGCTGGGACCCGGGCTCCCCGCTGCAACGACGTAGGCCGTATAGACAATTAGCAGGTGGTTCAGATGGTTGAGCATCTTGGATCTTTCGCCGGTCTCTCACGCCTGATTCATTTCGGGGACTACGCCCCAGACGTCGCTCTGAGAGCCTGCATCAGGTCGTCAATAATGTCCTGAGGGTGCTCGAGCCCCACGGACATTCGCAGCAATCCGCTTGGCGCTTTGGACTTCGCACCCTCCACGGATGCGCGATGCTCGATCAGGGAGTGCGTCCCGCCAAGGCTTGTCGCCCGGACAACAAGCTTGAGGCGGCCGGCCACGGCCATCGCAGCATCGGCTCCGCCTTTGACGATAAAGGATAGCATCGCTCCGTAATGGCTCATTTGCCGCTTAGCGAGATCGTGTCCCGGATCATTTTGCAGGCCCGGAAAAAGTACTTTTTCGACACGCGGATGAGACGCCAAAGCCTCAGCAACCTTCTGGGCGCCTTCGCAATGCGCGCGCATGCGTACCGACAATGTCTGCAGGCCCCGCAATGCCAGCCAACAGTCGAATGGCGCTGCGACGCTGCCCTTGTGTCTCTGGACCATCCGCAGTGGGCGACCGAGGGGTGACGCGTGCGGGACAATGACGACGCCCGCCATCAAATCCGAATGGCCACCAATGTACTTTGTTGCCGAGTGCATGACCGCATCCGCGCCAAGCTCAAGCGGCCGCTGAAGCATGGGTGTGGCCCACGTGTTGTCCACCACCGCCAAGACACCTGCCTCGTGCGCGATTTTGCAGATGGCCGGAATGTCGACAACGCGGATCATCGGGTTTGACGGCGTCTCGACCCATACGAGGCCAGTCCGCTGTGACGTGACCGCGGCGCGCACCGCATCCAGATCGCGCATATCGACCGCGCCGAAGTCGAAGCGAGAGCCGATATCGGTTTCGTCCATCAGCGAGCGGATGCCAAAATACATATCGTCAGGAAGGACGATCCGTCCCGTCGAGGGATGGCTCTCAAAGACCGCAGTGATTGCGGCCATGCCCGACGCAAAGGCTATCCCTTCGTGTCCTCCCTCGAGCGCGGCCATCGCCGACTCGAATGCATTGCGCGTCGGATTTGCATCGCGAGTGTACTCGAACCCAAATGGAAATGAGCCGTCGGCGCCGCGCTCGAACGTCGTGCTGGTATGAAGCGGTAATGAGACCGCCCCGGTTGAAGGGTCAACACCTCGACCGCTATGGATTGCCTTCGTTTCAAAGCGCACTGGCCAATTCCTGTTTAAGGCGCGGTTGCAATTTTGCGCCGGTCATTATATTGACCGTAAGCGATGAAAGAGCCCAAGTCAACATAATGACCGACACCCCGACACCTCTGGAGACCGAGCAGGCGCTCGGCCAGGCGATTGCGATCCGGATTGGCGATCTTAGGCGCGAGCAAAACCTGACTCTTGATAGATTGGCCAAACTGACCGGCCTGTCGAAAGGGACGGTTGTCGCGCTTGAGCAGGGCAAGGCAAATCCGAGTATCGGTATCCTTTGCCGTCTGGCAGCAGCGTTTTCGCTATCGGTTGCCGATTTGCTGAACGAGGCGCCTTCCATGGCCCCCGACCT
Source organism: Mesorhizobium sp. M0960 (assembly GCF_040319055.1). Classification (NCBI taxonomy): domain Bacteria; kingdom Pseudomonadati; phylum Pseudomonadota; class Alphaproteobacteria; order Hyphomicrobiales; family Phyllobacteriaceae; genus Mesorhizobium; species Mesorhizobium sp. M0960. The sequence goes on from NZ_JAMYNN010000028.1 coordinate 29,686, forward strand.
GCCGATCGAACGGAGCGTGTCCAGGACGCTTTGGACGAGCGCCAAAGGCAGCCGGGCACAGCTTCACACATCGACCTCGGGACGCACGATGTTCGAACTTTGGAGCTGGGTCCTCATGCCGGGTGATGTGTTTGCCGCCGATGCGCACAGTCCCGATACGCGCGAACTGGTCTCGGTTGCCCAGGGCTCGCTCAAGGTCACGGTGGGCAGCCACGAGATCATTCTAAATGCAGGCGAGAGCGCGCGCCTCGTTACAGATCAACCTCACTCCTATGCCGCGGCATCTGACGTGCCCGCCCACTTCTCGATGGCGGTTCTTGAACGCGGCGGACAGCGGGCCCCCGCACCCTCTTCGCCGGCAGCGAAGTCGCCCCTGGCTGTCTCGCAAGACCTCGCTGACCATTGACAACAGCCCTAAAGCAGGAGATCCCCCTTTGTACGTTCCTCCGCATTTCGCCGTGCCCGATCAGAACGCCCTCTTTGATCTTATCGAAAAACACCCGTTTGGTATCCTGATCACCCACAGCAACGGCTCCCTCGACGCCAATCATATCCCCTTCGAGCTCGACCGCTCAAAGGGCGACAAGGGCGTCCTCAATTGCCATGTCGCCCGTAAAAACCCGGTCTGGACGGAGGTTGCCAATGGTGATGAAGTCCTCGTCGTCTTCCGAGCGGCCGACGCTTACATCTCGCCGAACTGGTATCCCAGCAAACACGAATTCCATAAGCAGGTGCCGACCTGGAACTATCTCGTTGCCCACGCCCATGGTCGCATTACTGTTCGGGACGACGAGCGCTATGTGCGCCGCAACGTCGCGAAGCTCACTCACATGCACGAGGCCAACCAGCCGGCCCCGTGGAAGATGGGCGACGCGCCGAAGGATTTCATTGACACAATGGCAAAAGCGATCGTGGCCTTGGAGATCGAGATCACCAGCCTGGTTGGAAAATTCAAGCTCAGCCAGAACAAGGAGCTGCGCGACATCCAGAACGCCGGGGAGACGCTGACTGCTCAAGGCGCTGTTGAGGTGGGCCAGGCGATGCTCGCAGCGGCAGCGGCCAAATCCCAATAGCAACTATCTTGTCCCGACAAAGCACAGGTGCTGGATTCCCAACGGGTGACCTTGAGCCGGAAACGGGACCAGGATCTGACAACTGCGATGCGGTAGCAATTCGATATCATGCCCGCAAACCGAGGCACGAACGAGCCTCGGCGACATTGTCCCTGCACCGTCCCGCGCCTTAAGGGCCGGCAATCGATCTTTGCTCAGCGCTCGTAATCGTTATCATTTGAGCGCTGGGTCTTGCGGTCCTGTTCTTCAGCCTGCTGAGCCTTCTGCTTGTTGGCGTCCTTCTGCTTGGCTCTCACCTTCTCCTGCCCGGTGCCTGTGCGCGGCTCCTCAGGCTGGTGGGGATCGGCCCGAGTTGGAATGTCGCGCCCTCGCGCCTCGCGCTCGGGTATCGGCTCGCCACCGCCACCACGACGCTGCTGCTGCCGCTCGAATTGCAGCCGCGCGAGACGGTCGTGCATCTTGTCGTTCACCTCTTCGCGATACTGTTCGAACTGCCCTTGATGCGCCGGCGGCAGCGTCTCGCGCATGTTGTCCAGAGCCTGATTGACGCGGGCCATCTGACGCCGCATTTCCAAGGGGGTTTGCGCCATGTTCAAATCTCCTATCAGTGCATTCAATTCTCTCATACCCGGATGAGACAGGAAAGACTTCTGCCCCGATTGATCAGCTCCGCGACCCGCGGCAGGACCTGGTTGCCCCTCACCTGTCCGATCGCGACGGAACCGCAGAAAATTGTTGCCGATCGATTCCGCTGCCGTGAGAGCCTGACCGACTATGCCCGCGGTCCGCATCGTCGTCACAGTCTTTTGCCATGCGGCAGCGATTGCATCGCCGTTAACGACAAGGGATTGCCCATCGATACGGCGTTGCCGCTTGGCCTCCACTCGCTCGATCGTCCTGGTGCTGACCTGGTAGCGCGGATCGCTCTGCGCGCGGCTATAGGCTCCGGCATGCTCCTTCGTGAATGGCCGCGTCATCGCATGATCCATGCGCCGCGTTGCCACCATCGCAATGCCGTTCTCGCGTGCTTTTTCCGCAAAGGTCTCGCGCCAGGCTGCGAGATCAGGCTTGTAGAATTTCAGGCGTTCGCCGTCGGCTGACCGTGCCTGCACCATCGCATGGATATGGACGTGCTTGGTGTCCTTGTGATGCGCGAGGACGAACTTGTATCCTGACGCGCGCTCCTCGAGCACGCCGCGCGCCGCGGCCATGACGGCGTTGACATCGGTGCCGGCCCTTGCCGAAAAAAGCAGGTGATAGGCATTGCGGCGTTCACGCCCCGAAAACTGCGGGCGCCATTGTTCATAGACCGAAGCGGCCGCCTTGGTGGAATTCTTCACCCCGGGTACAGGCTCGCCATTTGCGTGGCGAACCTGGCTGTGGGTGCGGATGAACTTCTGCAGGAAATATTTCGCTTTGGGTTCACGGCTGACGGCCGCCGTTACCTCCGCCTTGGCGACCACCCCCGCCGCGCCCATGGCTTCAGACAACCGCGCCTCGATCCTGTCGAGCGCCTTGCTGCGCGAATTCTCCCGACCGCCGGCAAGCACCTTGGCGAGCGGTCCTGCCCGCTGATCGGTGTGCGCGTAGACCTGCACCGTCTGTCCGTCCTGAGCATAGATGAACGGTTTTGCGCCGAAGGCCTTGGTCAGCGCCTCGCTCAAGGCGGCATCGGTGACCTGGCCGGCGAGCTCGAAACGAACCTCGATAAAATTGGTGTTTTCCAAGGGCGGTTCGAACGTCTCGCAAAACGTTTCCAGGAACGCCTTTCGCGCGCCGCCTGTCGCAAGAACCTGTCCATCTTCGTCGAAGATCTCGATGTCGTGTTTCTCGCCTTTTTCATCCTCGCGCTTGCCGATGTAATTGAGCAGCCGCGCGGCGGCTTCCCTGGTCGACGGAGGATTGGGCATGACCTTGAACACGGCAGGCTGCGCACCCGCCGCATAGCCTGCCCTCGCCGCCACGGCCCGCGCCTGATAGCCCGCCCGCGCCGCTCGTCCTGTGCCGCCAGAGCGGCCAGCACCACGGCCGCCGCCCCCGCCGCGCCGCTTCCAATCTTCCTCCTCCTCTTCCGGCCGGAAACCGGCGAGCGTGGCGCCATAGACCATGATCGGCGCGCTAGCGGCCTTGGGCGAACTCGCAGCAGCAGTGGACTTCGGTGCCCTGCTGGACATGGAGCTCCCCGCCGCCCCCAATCCTCCCGGCGACGAACGAGGGGCGTTCCTGCCGCCACCTGCCGTCGAGCCGGCTTGTCCTTGCCCGAGGCTTCCGCCGCCACCGGACCGCTCATAACTCTTGATCGCCTGGAATTCACCGGCCGCGCGTCCGGCGCCCGTCACGGACTTGTCGTCGTCGAGCTCCTCACGATTCACGCCGGACTCGCCCCGCAGATAGCGTTCGATTTCGGCCGCGTAGCCAGCAAGACGACCGCTCATGGCCTGGCTTCCCTCGCCTTGCGAGACTCGACGGTCATCGTTTTCAGTTCATCGCGAAACTGCCGCACGAGGGCGCCCACGGCGATCAGCGCCTGCTCAAGATCCTCATCATGTGCAACACGGCCGTCGTTCATGGCGCGCATGGCCTGATTGAAATTGACACCGACGCGCCGCAGTTGATCGGTCATGTCCACGATCGCCGGCCGCAACGCCTCTGACGCGATAGGCAGATGCCCGGCCTCGGCGCGCACAAGACGGCGCACGACCTCGCTGACGGTCACGCCGTCCCGCTTCGCAATGGCTTTGAGGCTGGCCAGCTCGTCAGCCGAAAACCGGATGTGCGTCACCTCGCCGTAGCGCCGTGACGCGTTCTTTACCGCTGCTTTCTGGACGTCTGCATCCATCTCTCAAGCCCGCTTGCGGGCGCTAAGGCCCGCCAGGGCCCCGCCGCCTATTTTGTGTATCACAAAATAGGCTATCCTGCCAACAAGGATGAAAGGAAAAAGCCGACGTTCCTTTCCCTCCAACCCAGTTGTCATTGGCAGGTCCGGTCACAATGTTCTCACCGTCATTTGATGCGATGTGTCTATGATGCGTTGACAACTTGTTTCCATGTTAACATGGAAACATCAGCCCTCTGATGCGCAAGCCGGAATGCGCAGTCGATGGAAAATGCGCAGTCGATGGGCCACCGGACCCCTTCTTCTGAAGACAGCAGCTGCGCAAAAACTGCACCTTGAGCGAACCCTTATCGATGCGCGCCTGGGTTGCCAAACCAGTCTTCCCCGTCGACAATGTCCCCATGTTTGGACCGTGATTTTGTTTCATGTGTCCATGATGACTTGTTTCCATGTTAACATGGAAACAAGGAGACAACGCCGGAAGGAGGCCCCCATGATCATCTCCGCTGCGATCCCAAAGGGCGGCACTGGCAAATCGACGATGCTGCGCACCCTCGCATCCGTCGCACTGCATCGGGGCTATTCGGTCACTCTTATCGACGGCGACCGGCGGCAGAACATGAACCGCTGGTTCCAGATGCTGGGCGAAGCTGGCAATCGTCCTGACAGACTCACGATGGTGAGCGCGATGACCCCGCAGGAAATCCTTCGCGCTGCAGCCATCCACAACGGGGAACGCTCCGTCGTCTTGATCGATACGGAAGGCACCACAAATGACAACCTCATGGCCGGGCTCTTCGCCGCCGACATTGTCGTCGTGCCGGTCTATTTTGCCCTCGACGATGTGACCGCCGCCATCCAGATCACCGACCACTACATTCCGCTGGCGGTCGAGAGCCGGGGTAGACCGCTGCCTGCGATATTCGTGCTGACCAAGCAGACCATCATCGATGGCAGGGCGCGAGCCCTGACCGAACTGCGCGCCATCATCCAGGCCAACGGCACGCCCATTGCAGAACACGTCCTGCACAATCGTGTTGCCTACCGCGATCTTCAGACCGGGCAGACCCTTTACAGCCCCGAGGTGCCTGATGCGAAGGCGATTGCCGAGAGCGAAGGGGTCTTCGACGACCTCTTGCAAACCTTGATCGAAGCCACAAGGAACGCGGCATGAGTGAAGAGACCGCACCGAAACCCGGTGACGACAAGAAGGCCCGCATGATGAAGGCGATCTCCACGCAGCCACCCGTACTGCCCAGCATGTTCATCCCACCGAAGGCCGAGCCGTCAGGGATCAAGGAGCAAGCTGCGCCACAGACGCAGGAACCGACAAAGCCGTCCCCGGCAGTCGGGCCCGATTTCCGCAAGCTGCTGCGGCAGGGCCAGAAAAAGGACCCCATCGCCGGAAAGAAGATTCGCGAGGAGGAGATGATCCGCTGCGGCTACTATCTGACGGCTGCGGAGCAGCGGCAGTTCAAGTTGCTGGCGATCAGCAATGGGCACAGCATGACCGAATTGCTGCGTAAGGCTGTGCAGGATTATATCCGCATACATAAGCACAAACTGCCGAAGGAATAATCGGCGGTGTGAAGTCGCTACCGCAGGCTGTAGGCGGGTGATGTTCGTGGCTCTTTGCGACGCGCAAAAAAAGGGCCCGCGACGGAACACTCCGTCGCGGGCCCCGAGACGTGATTGCCTACTTGGGTTGGTTGAGGTGTTTCAGCACTTGGCCGAGGATGTGTCTCGCACCGGACACCTGCTGGCTGCCGCTTTGTCGTCGACCAGCTTTGCAGCCAGTTTGGGCGGCAGCGGCATGAAGTCGTAGCCGTGTGAGATGGCTGCGCGGCAAAGATCCTCAAGCGTTTTGAACGCGCGATCATGGGTGCCGAGCCAAAGACCGGGCTCGTCGGTTTCTTCGTGGGGGAACGCTTGCAGGAAGTAGGTCCGAAGCGGTGGGTCGTAGCCGATGACAGCGTCTGGATCCGAGCGGACCTGTCCGGTGACGGTGCCAGTGACAGTGATAGTGTAGCGGCTCATCGCAACCTCCTTTTGCCGGTGGGGAGCCGGCCCCTTGCGGGGCCGGCCACCGATGCCTCACTGGGGGTTGTTCCAGAGGATGACCTTCTTGTTTTCCTCGCCACCCGGGGCGGGAGCGAGATTGCCGAAAATGACGCCGATCTCGGGGGCTTCCAGCTTGACCGAGAGGTACTCCTCTCCCGAACGCTGGGAGATGCGGTGCCAGCCGGCTCCGATCTCGAAGCCCGTGCGCTTGTTGACGATCCGGTAGTCGGGGGCGTCCTCGCGCGACTTGTTGGTGTTCGGGATCAGCGTGATCGGGGCGTTGACCCGGAGCGTGGCAAAGACGCCTTCCATCGAGCCGTCGGACTTGGTGGTGAGGTTTGCGATCGTGGTGGCCATGGTAGTTCTCCTTCGGTTGCATCGGGGCCATTCCCGATGGCGCCAAAGGAGAGGGCCGTCCTGCTGCGGTCATCTCGGCGAAAATTCTGGAAAATTCTATTTGCCGAAAAATTGCGGGCAGGCCTTCGCCTCCCGCAGACAAAAACAGAAATCGAATTTTCCTGAATATTCGCCGAGTGTACCCCCAACGGGGGTTGACCGCACAAAGCAGGCGGTCGTCTACAAAGGCGACTTGAAACGGGAATGGCCCCGATGCAACCGGAGGAGAAGAACTCAGGCCACCATCGCTAGATCGCCGACGCAACGCTGCCGGATCGCAGGAACATGCTGCAGCCTCTCGGGTCATGTCGTCGGCATCGCCAACACATCGACCAGCAGCCCGGCGCGTGACCGCCTTGCATGTTCGGTATGGCGGCATAGCGGTTTCGAGATCGGAGCCGGCTGGCAGCGAACTTCACGCCCCTCGGGGACGATACCGCGCAGTCAGGTTGGATGACCCGGCAAGCCAGGATATTGTTCGGCACGCTTGCACCCGCTTCAGAGGCGAGAAGCGTCAAGATGATCATCCGTACAACGCCCCGCGGCTCTGCGCGTGGAGCGGTTTCGAAAGGGGCCGGCTCCGTCCGCTCATACAAGTGGTTAGGCGGCGAGGAGCCGGATCACATATCGGATTGAACCCGCAGGGCCTGTCGGCAGGACCGCATCCATCATCCTGGCAACGTTAGACGCTCATCCGGCGTCATGCGGGCTTCGGCTTGGCGGCGAATGTCCGGATCAGCATGGCGGAGCATCGCGCACCAGTCTTCCACATTGTACGTGGTCGCCATCCGGCCCCTGGCCAGATCGTAAATGACGCACGGCTTGTTCGCGATGGCGAGCCGAAGCACGTTGACGGCCGTGCCCGGTGATGCGCCGTCCCAGACCATCATCCCAAAGTCGGCGCGCCGCACCATCTCCCGGTCCTTGGCGGCGTGGAACCAGTATCCTGTGGCGCCCTCAGGAGAAGGAACATGGTAGGCGGCCCAGTCGCCCAGATTGTTGCGGGGTTCCTTGCCGGCATGGAAGACCCCGACGTGCTCGTACTTGTAGCCGGCGAGCAGGCCCTGCGCCTCGGCATCGGCTCCAGGCGCGTCGCCAACCAGCACGCCGTGCTCGGCAGCAACGATTGCGCCGATGCGAGCGATGGCAGGTTCCGGCAGCTCGAATACCTCGCGTGATCCACCTATGAATATCATCGACATGGTGACTTTCCCTTCTCTCCCGCGTCCCCCGCCCCGCGCCGGCCGCCCTCTCCCCTGGCCCTGCGCGAGGGATCGTCACCCGAAGGCCGAGACGGCAAAGCTGGCTCGGGAAGCGGCGGGACGCCGCGACGAGAGCCCGGCCGGCCGCAGGCCGGCGCGCCCGGATCCTGCAGCTGCCGGAGGCGCTACGCGCATCTGGCTAGTGGCGCTTCGCGCCTGGAGCTAGTGGTCTTTGTCGGGCCAGCCAGAGGCTCACGTCCTGGATCGAGCGCATGGCCGCGAAAGAGGACGTCAATCCAGACGGCTGACGCGGCGGCCCTCGCTGCGCGCTTCGATAAAGGCGCCTGCGATCTTCATCATGAATGCCTTGCTGAAACGACCGAGGGGCTTACCGCCGGATTCGATGTACCAGGAGCGTTCGGCAATATCGTAGTTGTACTCGTCAACCACGATCCAGCAGCGTTTGAGATCGGTCAGACCGGCACGGCGGCACTCGATAGCGGAGACTTCCAAACCGACCCGATGGCCGGGCGGTGGCTGGGTGGTTATCGCCAGGAGCGCGAGATGGGTCAGGCCATCTCTTGCGCCGCTGACAGCGATGACCACGCAGGTTGGCCGGCTCTTGCGGCCTTCCGTTTCGCCGCGCTCGTGTTGCCATGCCCAAAGATACGGGTAGGAGATCACCTGACCAGGCAGATATCTACCGCTCATCATCGTATCCTTCCCCGCGCGCCAATCGGTCGATCTCGGCGGCGAAGAGTTCCGTGTGTTCCTCCGGCATCTCGGAGACATGGTATGCGCGGCGGGGATCGCCGCCGATGCGCATCCGTTCGTAGTGCTCGTAACTCATCAGCACGAACCGGGGTTTGCGGTGCTTGGTGAGAATAACGGGTTCGCGGCTGGCAACGTCGGTGACGTCGCCAACCTGCTTGTTGAGATCCCCCGTCGTGAACTGGCGCATGGCTGGCCTCCTTGTTGATCTCCATATTATCCAGATTTTCTTGATTTGCAAGAAAACGGCGCTCACGCGCCGTCCTCCGCGAACCGCCACACGGGGATGCCGAGCCGACGCGCCTTGTCGGCCAGGTTCTCGGTGATGCCGGAACCGGGAAAGACGATCAGGCCGTAGGGCACCACCGAGAGAAGCTGATCGTTGCGGCGGAACGGAGCCGCCTTGGCGTGTCGGGTCCAGTCCGGCTTGAAGGCGATCTGGGTGACCTTGCGGTTCTCGGCCCAGCAGGCGGCGATGCGTTCGGCGCCACGCGGGCTGCCGCCGTGGAGCAGGACCATGTCGGGATGCTTCTCGCGGGCCTTGTCGAGCGCGTTCCAGATCCGGTCGTGATCGTTGCAGTCGAGACCACCGGCGAAGGCAATCTTGGTGCCGGCAGGAACGAGCACCTCGGTTTCGGCGTGGCGGCGGGCGGCGAGGAAGTCGCGGCTGTCGATCACCGAAGCGGTCATCGCCTGGTGGGAGACCTTGGAGCCGGTGCGCGGCCGCCATGCCGATCCGGTTTGTGCCTCGTAGAGGTCGGCAGCCTCATCGCGCATGATTTCGAGCACGTTGCGGCGCTCGATATAGGTGATGCCTTCCGCAGTCAGCCGCTCCAGCTCGACGGACTTCACCTCCGAGCCGTCCTGCTCCTGCTGGCTCGAACGCTGCGCCTCCTCGTTGCGGTCGAGGTTGCGGGCGACGCGCTCGGCTGCGCGGTGGAAGACGTTTGCGAAGGACCAGAGCAGGTCGTCAAGATCGGGTTCGAGCCTGGTATCGCCGAGCATGCCGGCGAAGCTCTCGACGATCCCGGCGAGGCCAGCCCGGATCACCTCGTCGTCGGGAAGTGGCCGAGGATCGGGTTCGTCCTGATGCGGGCGATGGCCGTACATCTGCAGTTCGAGGATGACACGATCGGTCGGCGAGGAGGCGTGGTAGGGCTCATAGGCCTCGTCGAAAGGAAGCTCGTAGGTCATGGCGTGTCTCCATCGGTTGTGGCCGCGCCTATCGCGGCCTGACAGCGCATCCCGGCCGCGCCGCGGACGCGGCCGCACCGAAGGCCGAAGCGCGAGCGGAGGACGGCGCAGCCGTTGCGGCCGCGTCCGGGGGGTGGCAGGGGTCGCCTCTCGGGCAGGCCGCCGGCGTGGCTCTCCGGCGGACCGCGATGCCTGCAAGGCTTCCGGTGATGCCGCCCCTGCCCGCCTACCCGCCCCGCCCGTTCATCCGGCCGGCAGGAAGAGACGGGCATCCTCCGGGAGGAGCTGATCGCTGAGCCATGTGGCGAGATGGGCCGGGCCGAGATGACGCAGATCGTCGTTGAAGTCGCCGAGCCGCGGCCGCAGTGACAGAGCGAGGATCCCGGCCTCGCCTGCGCGCTGGCTGAGACGCTCGATGCCGTGCCGGCCGGCGGCGTCGGCATCGGCCGCGATGTAGAGGCGGCGGCAGCCGGGCGGAAGCCTCAAGCCGGCAAGGTGATTGGCCGAGGTGGCGGCGGCCACCGGCAGCACCGGCATCACCGCCTTAAGCGACGCCATCGTCTCGAACCCCTCGCCCGCGGCCATGACCGGGACGGGCGCACCGGGCTGGTGGCCTAGCCAGATGCCGTTGCCAAGGAGATCCCCCAGCGAGCGGCGTGGATCCGCGAGTTGCGCCTTGCCGACCTTGCCGCTCGGGTCGAGCCCAGGGGAGAGGTAAGTGCGTTGCAGGCCGGTGATCTGCCCGTCGAGGCTGGTCACAGCGGCAATCAGCGCAGGAAGAGTCTGCGTCTCGCCCGTCACGAGATCCCGGTAGTAGCAGCCGGGATGGAAGCGCAGCGCGCGCTCATGCGTGGAGAGCAGAATGCCGCGACTGGCGAGGTATCGTTCGGCCAGCGTGCCGGCGATCGGCTGGGACATGGCGCACAGACGCCGCGCGGCGTCGGGAGAGCCGCGTTTCGCGGCTGGCTGGCGGCCAGGGAGCTGGGGCGGTGGCAGCGGCATGGAGAGGAAGCGACGCGCTTCATCCGCGATGTCACGGAAGTCGACGAGGCCGCAACTTTCGCGGATGACATCGAGCAGATCGCCAAATTCGGAGGTCGCCTCATCGACCCACTTACCCGCAGGGCCCTTGGTACTGGTCTTGAGCCGAACATGCATGGAGCGGCCGGTCGTGTTGCGGGCATCACCGACCATCCAGTAATTGCCGGAGCGATGGCCGTTGGAGAGATATTCGCGGCACACGGCCTCGGCGTGTTCGCCAAGGCGGCGTGCCAGCTCGGATGCCGAGCCGGACATGACCGCCTCCCCCTCAAGCCGCTGCTGTACGGTCGGTGACGCCAACCAGCGTATGGCGGTCAAGGAGCGCGGCGAGGATGGCAGACCCTTGCGCGGTCGTCGGGATGAACAGCCGCAGCTTCCAGGAGATGATCTCGGAGATCAGTCCCAGCGCCTTCAGCCGAGGGACCATCGCGTCGGTGAAGCCGATCAATTCGACACGATAGTCGTTCATGACCCGACTGCGGTGCAGAATCAGGCCGTCGGCAAGCTGCAACCCGATCCGCCCCTCGATCAAGCCGGTCCATGCCTCGTCCGGAGCGAGGGTCGGAACATCGTCGACCCCGAGATTGCGCAACATGGTCGCGACCAGCGTCGGCGCGATGTGGCGGCCGATGATGCGTTCGCCGGCATCGGTCTGCATACGATAGACTCGACAGTCGTCGTCCGGCAGCCGACGCCAGATCGGCAGCAGCAGACCCGTCATGATGTGGAAAGTGCTGGTGGTGAACTCCGGGACGGCGTCGATTTCTGCCTGCCAAAGCTCGCAGAACAGTTTCCGGTCGGCCGGCTGCCAGTGTGTTTCGGCAAGGGCGTCGAGACCGAAGCGCAGCTCGTCCGTCGGCCGCAGCAAGCGCACGCGGTGCTCTATCGCGCCGTCATCGAGCATCAGGCTCGCGGTCGGCAGCTGTATTGCCGCGCGGCTCGAACGTGTGTTGACCAGCAGAACCGATTGGGGCTCCGCACTGGCAATGGCCAGCGCGTCGACCAGCCCGAGCGGCCGGATGCGGTCCTTGCGCGCGACGGTGAGCACGTGCGACTGCGCGCCGGAGACCGGATGGGTATAGAGGGTCCTACGATCAGTGACGACGATGCTCTCCGCCGTGATCGTCTCCAGACCCTTGTCATAATTGCCGGCGGCGATGGCGCCTTCGATCTTTGCTGCCATCAGTTGCTCGAACACCTCGAACAGCAGGTTCTGGGTTTCGATGCGCAACGCCAGCAGGCGATTGAGCCAGGTCGTGATTGGCGGCAGCTCGTCCCGCAATCCGCCGTCGTCACTCGTCAGCGACAGCCCGGTCACCGTCTCGAAGGTCGTGAGCGAGCAGCCCTCGATCTTGCCCTGGTGCAGCAGATGATAGAACTGCCGCAGCGCCGCTCGGGCGTAGGCGCTTTCGAGATTGTCTTCGGCACGGAACAGCCCTGCCCCGCCGGTCTGGCGCTGACCGCGCGTGATCGCGCCCAGCGTGTCGAGCCGCCGTGCGATCGTCGACAGGAAGCGCTTGCCGGCCTTTACATTGGCGGCCATGGGCCGGAACAGCGGCGGTTGCTTCTGATTTGTGCGATGGGTCCGACCGAGACCCTGGATGGCGTTGTCGGCGCGCCAGCCGGCCTCGAGCAGATAGTGCTTGCGCAGCCTCTGGTTCCTGACACCGAGATCAGCGTGGTAGGAGCGGCCAGTGCCGCCGGCGTCGGAGAAGACCAGAACGCGCTTGTCGTCATCCATGAAACTCTGGGTCTCGGCCAGATTGGCCGAGCCGGGGCGGTTTTCCACGGCCAGCCGGTCGATACGGTCGCGGCCGGATTTCTTGACGATGCGGCGCGAGCGGCCGGTCACCTCGGCAACCGTGTCGGTGCCAAAGTGATGGATGATCTGGTCAAGGGCACTGCCGACCGGCGGCAACGACGCAAGCCGCTCGACCATCTCGTCGCGCCGCCGAACTGCCTCGCGGCACTGGACCGGGTTGCCATCTTCGTCGTGCACAGGCCGCGAATACACATTGCCTTCGGCGTCCGAGTATTCCTCGAACAGCTGGATGGGGAAGGAATGCATCAAGTACCCGCCGACATACTCCCGCGGCGTGACGTCGACATGCAGGTCCGACCATTCCTCGGTCGGGATCTCGGCAAGGCGTCGTTCCATCAGCGCCTCGCCGGTCGAAACGATCTGCACGACTGCCGAATGACCTTCGAGCCGATCCTGCTCAATCGCGCCGATCAGAGTCGGCGTCATCATCGAGGTGATCAAATGCGAGAAAAAACGTTGCTTGGTACTTTCAAAGGCCGAGCGCGCCGCCGATTTTGCGTTGCGGTTCAGCGTGCCGGACTCGCTGGTGATGTTGGTCGCCTCGAGTGCGGCGGTCAGGTTGTTGTGAATGACCTGGAGGGCGTCGGCATAGGCGTTGTAGATGCGGATCTGCTCCTCGGTCAGCGCGTGCTCGAGCAGGGCGTATTCGACACCGTCATAGGAAAGCGAACGCGCTGTATAGAGGCCGAGCGACTTGAGATCGCGGGCGAGCACTTCCATCGCCGCGACACCGCCGTCCTCGATCGCGGCGACGAATTCGGCACGGTTGGCGAATGGAAAATCCTCGCTGCCCCAGATGCCGAGACGTTGCGCATAGGCGAGGTTCTCGACGGCGGTCGCACCGGTCGCGGAGACGTAGACAATGCGGGCATCGGGCAGCGCGTGCTGCAGCCGCAGTCCCGCCCTGCCCTGCTGCGAGGGCGCGACGTCGCCACGCTCGCTTTTGCCGCCAGCGGCATTGGCCATGGCGTGCGCCTCGTCAAAGACGATGACGCCATCGAAAGATTTTTTGGCCCCCGACTGGTTTTCTCCAAGCCCTGTCTGGCTTTCTTTAATCCCCGTCGGGCCTTCGGTCCTTCCCGCCCAGTTTTCTCTGTTCCCCGTCGGGCCTTCGTCCCTCCTCGCCGGCTTCTCTCCAGTCCCTGTCGGGCCTTCGGCCCTCCCCGCCTCTTGGCCAACCCAGTCGAGGATCTGAGCGATCCGCGATTTCTTGCCCTCCCGTTCCTGTGAGCGCAGGGTTGCGTAGGTCGTGAACAGGATGCCTTCGGCAAGGCGGATCGGTGTGCCCTGCCGATAGCGCGAGAGCGGCTGGACGAGGAGTTTTTCCTGGCCGAGTGCTGCCCAATCGCGCTGGGCGTCTTCAAGCAATTTATCCGACTTGGAAATCCAGATCGCACGGCGGCGGCCCTGCAGCCAATTGTCGAGGATGATGCCGGCGACTTGCCGGCCCTTGCCGCAGCCGGTTCCGTCACCCAAAAACCATCCACGGCGGAAGCGGACAGCGTTCGCAGCGCCTTCTGGTGCGGCCGAGACGACGTCGCAGGTCTCGTCGACCGTCCAGGTCCCGGCGAGATGGCCGCAATGGGCTTCGCCGGCATAAATGACGCTTTCAAGCTGGGCGTCCGACAGCAGGCACTTGTCGATGATCGCGTCAGGAAGAAGCGGCCGATAGGAAGGTTTTGGTGGCGCGACGGCGGCCATTGCGGCCGACTGCACGAGCGGCGTCGGATGCGGTTTGGCGCGGGGGACGTGGATCGACTGGAGCGCATAGGGCTCGTAGATCGTGTCGGTGAGTCGGCCGCCCTCCTCTGGCATCCAGTCGCGCAGCTCATAAGCAAGGGGAACGGCAGGCATACTATTTGCCATGACCTGGCCAGCGGGCTTCGCCGGCGCAATCGGACGGACCGATTGAATTGCCTTTGGAGCAGCCTTTGACCCAGCAACGGGTGCCGCTCTCGCCGCGCATCGGGCGGCCATGTGCGCTGCTGCCTTCCTCAGGATCCCGTGCGACAGAGCGCCGATCGAATCCGGAAAGCCGCCCGGTGTGCGGGGCGGCAGATCCGTGATCCAGGAGAGCAGCGTCTCGACGTCAGCGGCCTTGCCGGGTGACCGGACGCAGCCGGTCGGGTCAGTGGCCGGCACCTTGTCGATTACCGTCAGCCGGGTTTCGGCGGTGGTGCCATGGCGGGCGTAGACACGGCCGTCGATCGCAGCGGTGAAGATGACGGTGCCCTGCTGCCGCAGCCGCTCAAAGGCGCGCCGCCATTTGGGGTTCTCGGGAGACAGCCCGGTGCCGGTGATGGCGACCAGGCGCCCGCCCGAACGCAGGCGTGCGAATGCGGAGGAGAGGTGCCGCCATGCCGCAGCGGTGACATGGCCGTCGACATAGGCGCCGACGGTGAAGGGCGGATTCATCAAGACGACGGACGGCTTGATCGCAGGTTCGAGATGATCGTCGATATGGGCAGCGTCGTGCCGAGAGACGGGCATGCGCGCAAACAGCAGGCCGAGGAGATCGGCCCGCGTCGCGGCAAGCTCGTTGAGGGCGATCGAGGCGCGCGCCATCTCGGCATGGACGGCGAGCAGACCGGTGCCGGCCGAGGGTTCGAGAACGAGGTCGCAAGATGCGATCGCCGCAGCGTGCGCTGTGACGAAGGCCAGCGGCAAGGGCGTGGAGAGCTGCTGCATGGCCTGGCTCTCGTCGCACCGTCGCGTATGGGTGGGAAGAAGTTCGGCGAGGCGCTTGATCATCGCCAGCGTTGCCTGCGGCGTGGTGGACCGGGACAGGATCGCAGGGCCGAACCGGCGCAGAAACAGCACCTGGGCGACTTCGAGCGCCTCATAGGCGTCCTTCCAGACCCAGAACCCTTGCGCGTCGCTGCCGCCAAAACTTGTCGTCATGGCCGTGCGCAGCGCGGCGGTGGTGACAGGCTTGCCCTGCTTTAGGAAAGGCAGAAGCCGCATTGCCGCCTGATAGATCGCCTGGGCGTTGTTGATGGGGGCGTGCGTCGGCGCGCCGAGGGGAGCGGCCGTCCGGGCAACGGCAGATGTGGTCGAAACAATGTTCATGGAGATGTCCTTTGCGAGAGGGAGTGGCGCCCGCGCCGGCACTCTCTCCGCGCCAGCCGGGCCGCACTCCTTCCGGCTCCCCTTTGCCTCTGGCGCGATGCACCAAACGGGTTGCGCTCTGCGCAAAGCCATGACTTGATGCGCGGACAGGGATGCGGCGGCGACCTGGAGCTGCGGAGGTGATGCGACGGTTCAGAATTGGCAGTGAGGTCTACGAGGAGGGAGCGCCTGACCTGCAGGCGGCGCTGGCGAACGCCTATGCCCGCACCGAGCGTCCGCTATGCCTATGCCGCGAGCCGGGCTGCCCGATGTACATCGCCCGCATCGGCGACCTTCACCTGATCAAGCGCATGCCGCTGAGCGGCGGCGGGCATGATCCATCCTGTGATTCATATGAATCGCCTTACGAACTGTCCGGCCTGGGCGCCTTGATGGGCAGCGCGATACAGCTCGATCCGCAAAGCGGCTTGGCGGCTTTGAAACTCGATTTCAGCCTGTCGAAGACGGGGAGCCGGGCAGCGTCCGCGCCTGCTGGCCAGAGCTCCGCCAGTGTAGCCGCCGACCCCAGGAGGATGTCGCTGCGTGGCCTCCTCCATTATCTGTGGCACGAGGCCGAATTGACGGTCTGGACATCCCGATGGGCTGGCAAGCGACATTGGTGGAATGTCCGCTGGCATCTGCTCGAGGCTGCCGGGCAAATGACGGTGAGGGGCGGGCCGCTCGCGGATATCCTGTTCGTGCCCGAGCCATTTCGCGCCGAGAACAAGGAAGCGATCGAGCAGCGTCGCAACGCGGTTCTTGCACCTGCGCTCCCGCCGAAATCCGGCCCACGAAAGCTGCTGGTCCTGGTCGGCGAGGTGAAAGAGATTGTTCCTGCCCGCTCCGGTCAGAAACTCGTCATCAGGCACCTGCCCGGTTTTCCCTTCATCATCGACGATGCATTACATCGGCGTTTGCCGGTACGTTTCGAGAAAGAATTGTCGCTGTGGGGAGCAGATTCCAGCTCACATCTGATAGTGATCGCGACCTTCGGATTGAACCCGGCCGGTCTCGCCATTGTCGAGGAGGTCGCGTTGATGGTGGTGTCCGAGAACTGGATTCCTTACGAGACGGTTCCGGAGAAGCGGCTGGTCGACGCGCTCGCCCGCCTTCGCGAGAAGAGCGTGAAGGGATTGCGCTACGACCTGCAAACCGACCAGCCGATCGCCAACGCTTTGCTCCAGAACAGGCAGCAGCCGATCGCGCTCTTTGTCGTCCCCGCCGGTGCGGACGAAACATTCGAGGCTTCGTTGCAGGATATGGTCGCGAACCGGCCGGAGATGGGTGCGTGGACCTGGCGGGTCGGTGACGGGGAGATGCCGGCCCTTCCATAGGCTGGGAACGACATCTCAGATTTCCATCAATGCCGTGAATCGATTGGCGGCCATCAATTCAGACATGCGTTGGACAAGGATCCCCGTTGTCTTGGACCATGACGGTATGGTGAGGGGTGACCAGCGATCGTCTTTTTCGGTGACCATGCTGTGGGTTTGCGAAGATCCGCGGCGTAAGCACAGTGGGCGCCTGATCGTTGTCAGCGTTGAACTCGGCATGCCATTCGAGCTGTCCGAACCCCGCGTTGCATCGGCGAGCGAGACGCTGGAGAGTTGGCTTTCGCATCGGCCTCCGTCCAGGGCGGCACCGCGGTCGATGGTTGCGTTGGCTGGACGATAGGCCTTGGCCAGCGTAGATGTGACCCGATCCCGCAACGGACCGATTCCCATCCGAAGGTGGTGCAATAAATGAAGCGGCAGAGCCGACCCTTCATCGTCGAGGTGAAGAAGAAGCGTGGCGAATCCGCGCGGCAGCGTTCGATCTAGGGAAATCTCGATCTCGCTGCGATCGACGCGGAAACGGCGCGGGAGCTGACGAAGATCAAGTCGGATGTTAGATGTTATGGCGAGTCATCCGGCGGGTCGCGGCGTTCTTCGATAATCGCCCTGGCCTTCTCGACTGCCGCGATCGCCTTCGGCAGCCAGCGCTCGAACTCTACTTTGGAAAGGCCCATCGGCTGGGATGGTTCTGGATCGCGGAGGTTGGGACGGTCGGGCACGGCTGAGGACGAAGACCTCGTCCGTGTTGGCCTCGAACAGCATTCGGATGCGGTCGCCGATGGCGACACATTCGTTGATCCAGCGACGATCGGAATCGCGGTACCTTGTAGTTCGATCGGGCGGCACATAGACAATCGTGAAGTGTGACAGCGTCTCGCCCGTCGGCGCCGCATAGAAGTGCTCTTCCACCTCGATGACGACCCCGCCGGTGCTGTAGGAGGTGGCGACCGTGTCGCCGGGACGTACGAGATCGGCGACCGTTAGCGCTCCTGGGGGCGTGCGCCGGTATTGGCGGCGATCTGGGGCACCGAGGCTTGCGGTGTAGGTCGAGTACGCCATAGGTGTCCTTGCCGGCCCCTGGCGGGTGTTTACGGGGGGGCCGCATCGTTGTCTCCTCCCCTCCTGGCGCCTCGTGCGCGAGTTGCCGGCAAGCGGCTGTCGATCTCGTCGTCCGACAGGTCTTCGAGCAGTTTCAGGATCGTTCGTGGCCACCGTTGTTGACGAGAACGACGCGTTTGCCACGGTGGTCCGCGGGCCAGGTGTGGGGATTGATCTCGCCGCCGATCCCCCTGAAGTCGGGATGCGTCGCGTTCCAGATCGCCTCGAGCTTTTCCGCGCGGTTCATGCTGTCGCTCGCGCCGGTCTCGTGGGCGATGATTGCGGCGCGCATCTTGTGTCCGGGGATTGCCGATCCGTGAGGTCGCAAAAGCCATGAAAACAGCGTTCGCGGCCCCGGATCCGGATCGCGAAGAATACGCTGGTCACGTTGCCGGCCTTGAACTCCGACATGCCGAACATGCCGGTGCGCTTGAACACCGGCGGCAGCAAATCGAGCATGAAGTGGTATTCTGACGCGGTGATCTGGAACCACTCGCCTGAATAGGGAGTGCCGGAAAGCGGATCGATGCCGGGAGTGTCCTTGTGTCGGCTGAACAGTTGGAACATCTGCTCGCGGGTGGCGACGCCGTCGAGCACCTTCCTGAAGGGTGGATGTGCGGTCATGGGGTTCTCCTAAACGCGGGTCGGCCACGCGCGGCATGAACCACGTCGTCGCAACTGTTTGGTGGTGTTGTGGCTGTCGACTGGCCGACCCCGGTATAGTCCATGCGCCCCTTGCAGGTCCGGATCAGGATACCGTGGCCTGAGGACAGCCCGAACTGGCCGACCTGGATGTAGGCACGGTCATGGTGCAGGATAATTTCATCGGAAACGGCTATGCCCGCCTTGTTCGAGCGCAGGTCAAAGCTTCCCTGCGGCAGGGCAAGTTCGGCGGCAAGTTTCTTCAGCCGTGAACGGGCTGTCGCGTGGAAACGTCTCTTGTGCTGCTCGTCATAGGAGCAGCTTCTGTTCCAGTCGAACATGTCGATCTCCATGAAATGGAACAGGCCCCGGGGGGGGGGGAGCCCACACCCCCACGAGCGTGGCGCTCGAACGAAAATAAATAAAGAAGAACCACACGACGCATAATAATTATGTTTGAGGGGACGCGATAG
>NZ_JAMYNN010000029.1:0-43941 GCF_040319055.1 Mesorhizobium sp. M0960
GTCGTCGACCTCTTCACCCCAGCCGAATGCGCCAACTACTTCAAAGCCGCAGGATATGAACCTGATTAAACAGGACGTGCTCTAGCTGAAAACTTTGCAACACATCCCTTCGCAGTTGGGCATCATCTGCTCCGGCCGATCAATTGGCGTGGTTGAGTAACCAAGGCGCTCTTTCGTTCGATCCAGCCGGTGTAAATGTAGCGATCCGCCCGGTAGGACGAGGACGAAAAGTAAATAACCCGATCGTTCGAGTCGAAGGCGGTACGGTCGATTTGCAGCACCGCAGTGCCGCTCGACACGTCGAGTGCTTTTGCCAGTCTGGTACGCGCGGTGCCGGCCCTTATCTCCTGTCTGGCTCGCGCAAGAGCCACACCAAGCTGCCGCTCGAGAATCTCGGTGAAAGAAGCGTCGGCAAGGTCGCGCTTTTCCATCTGGCGTCCGATTGCCGCGACAAACGAAACCGTCTCAACCGCGACGACTTCGCCGTCGATCGTTTGCACGCGCTCAATGGTCAGCACGCTTTCGTCGATCGGCACGTTGAGAGCGGCTGCAACCAATGCGTCAGCGGAACGCCAGTCGACCGTCATATGCCTGGTACCCGGCCGGAAGCCACGCGCTACCGCTTCTTCCGAAAATCCTGAAAAAGTGAGCAGGTCCCGGCCGATGTGACGCTTGGCAACAAACGTCCCCTTGCCAGCGCGTCGATAAAGCAAGCCTTCACCGACAAGGGCAAGCACCGCCTGTCGCACCGTATTGCTGCTGAGTTCGTGCTGTTTCATCAACTCCATCTGAGTGGGGAGCTGATCCCCAGCATTGAAGACCCCGCTCTCGATCTGAGACCGAATGATATCCGCGAGCTGAATATGAAATGGAGTTCTACCGGGCTGAACCATGCGGTCTCCTTAAGCCGAGATCACGCCTTGGCCGAAGAGATCGCCGAATTCGCCGGTCTAGGCGTCCGAGCCATAGGTACAGCCTCGCGCAGCTTGCCGATGACGATGGAGCGGTTTGCCCCGCTGTTCTCCGCGATCTGGCGCGCGGGAGCTTCGATGGCGCGCCGCACGATATCGGGGCCGTATCTCTGGTCGGCGTTGTAGGCGGCGACCGCCTCGAGTGCCTTGGCGGCTCTGAGCAGCGCCACGCCGCCGGGCAGCATGCCCTCCTCGACCGCGGCACGGGTGGCATGAATGGCGTCGCCGACCCAATCCTTGCGTTCCTTGACCTCGACCTCCGTCGAGCCGCCGACGCGGATGACGGCGACACCCCGGCGAGCTCGGCCAGCCGCTCCTGCAGCTTCTCGCGATCCAGTCGGAGGTGGTCTCCTCGATCTGCGTCTTGATCTGGGTGACACGCCTCTGGATCTGCTCCTTCTTGCCGGCGCCGTCGACGATCGTGGTGTTCTCCTTCTCGACTGTCACCCGCCTGGCGCGGCCGAGCATGTCCAGCGCGACATTCTCTAGCTTGATACCGAGATCCTCGCTCATGGCGGTGCCGCCAGTCAGGATCGCGATATCCTCCAGCATCGATTTACGGCGGTCGCCGACCTCGAGGTTCAGCGGCTTAGCTGGCCGGTTTCATTGCGTGCGTCAGGACCGGCGGCGATCACTTCGCCCTCCTGCAGCTTTTCCTTCGCGATGTCGGGAATGGTGATGCCGCTGGCCGTCTTCTCGTCGGCTTCGATGCGGCGGACGTGGATGCGGTCATCCAATGAACGGAACGTCATGTCGTTCTCCTTCAGGACAAACAGATTGCAACAGGGCTACCCCGATTCGGACCGACAGGGCTTGGTGCGGGGCTCGCGCGACCCTTTTTCGGCATCGCGCGCACATGCGGATTAATTTTGCTCCGTTCTCCAAGAGTGGACTGGCCTATGAAGTTCCGACCCTTATGCCCTGCTGTGTTGATTGCGCCATGGGACGCATTGACCGTTGTCTCGATGCGGACGAGACGAAGTTTCACAGGGCCTATCCTGAGCCTATGAAATACGTCTTCGGCGCGTTCAGGGCCTGCGCTCGCGGGACATGGAGCTGAGGCCGTCTCCAGCAGCAAGGCGTTGAGTTCCTCCAGGTTCTTGAAGCGCAGCCTTGGGGTGAAAAAGCGCTCGCGCCCAGCCTGACCTGGTTCTCGACCCGACCCCTCTCCCAACCCGACGCTGAAGTGCAGGCCACCGGCTCGATAAGAATAGTGGCCGATCCCAATGCATGGCCAAACAGCGGTATCGACGCCCTCATGCCATGGAATTCCCAGCGCTGAATGGCCTCAGCTCCCGCTTACGCTACATGCGGCGATATGCGCTTCATCTGACTGCCACGCGGCACCCGAGGACGGACGTTGGCAGACTTGGTGTACGTTCAATGACGCGTTCGATTTGGGCCGCTGCATCAAGTCAATCGCTCGAAGACGACGTTGATGTCAGTCATTGCAGCAAGCCGGTATGATCTGCATTCCATTACATTGATGATCCGATCCCTATTGCCCTTTAGATAATGCTCGTTTGGCTCGCATTGGATGACAGCAGGTCTGATGCACTCGTAGTCAATGGCCTTGACGAGATCGTGATCCAGTCCTTCGCAATCGATCGATAAGAAATCGATCTTATTGGCATAAGGGGCCAGTAGTTCATTGATACCGATCGCGCTCACCTCGATATGTTCTCGGATACCTCCTATACCGTCGAAGTCCCCGAAACTTTCAACGTGTGCTTTATCCACCGACGAAAGCTCATGGGCGTTTCCGATGAAGAGCGTCGCAGACGCTTGCGGAGCGGGCAAGACAACGGATCGAACGAGAACGTCTTCCGGGCGAGCAGTCCTGATCAGCGCTTCCAATTCAGGATTGGGTTCAACCAGAACACCTCGCGCGCCCCGTTGGTACATAAGAAAGGTATTTGAGGTCGAGATGGGGTGATTAGCGCCGATCTCGACATAAAACACACTGGCCCAAGATCTTTGACTCTTGTAGAGTTTTGCAGCCAGAATTCCTTCGACAATAACGTCTTCTCCGGCTTGTGCGTAACTAGCCGGCGCGAAGTGCTTTATCCGAGAGTTCGGGAGATTGAGCCTAGCGACCTCTTGGTTTATTGACTGGTTTTCGAAGTGGGACAACATAGCTCGACCTCCAATGTATTGGACAGGGGACCGCTACGACCGGTTTTCGCGACGGCCCCTGCTCATAATCCCCGCAATCAGCGTGCCACGTGCCGAATGCGGTGCTCCTTACTCAACAAGAGTGAAACACGCGCGCCCGCTGGAATGGCCGCGACACTTTTGTCGGGTTCGCGACATCGGCGCCACCGTCCGGCGACTTCCCGAGGATGTGTTGCAAAGTTTTTGGTAACCAAGCGCATTGGGCTCCGGTGTTCCTCGGAGAGTTGAGATATTCGAAGGCCGCCATTTCGACCAATCTGTGATCTTGCTTTGCATTCGCTCGCATCTGGCCTACGGACTGAGCCTACGCTGATCTTCGAGAAATGATGGCTTAGCGTGGCATTAGTGTCGATCATTCAACGATCCATCGCTGGGTCGTTCATTTCGCGCCGCTGCTGATGGAACGCTTTAACCGGCGCAAGCGCCTCGTGACCGGCAAATGGCATGCGGACGAGAACTACATCAAGGTCCGCTGGCGGGATGGACCTCTATCGCGCCATCGACAGCGTCGGCGACACCGTCGAGTTCTGGTTCAGTGAATCCCGGGATTTGCCGGCCGCCAAGCGTAAGAGCGTTGGCACGCCATGACCGTGCTGATCGCATCGTCATCGAAGCATGACCAACCGGGAAGCCATTGTTTCCTGCGATGCGACAAGTCGATTGCAGGATTGCTCCCGGCGCCGGTCGAAAGCCGACCCGCATTTGGCAAAGCCGGCCAGCTTGTCCGACGCAGCGATTTGCTCTTCGTCGCTAAGACTGCGTCGTGTGTCGGCTTTGTCGGGCCCGTGACACGAAGTTCGGTTGGGCGAACTTTTTTCTGTTTGCTAAGTAGCTGTAAGCAATCACAAATTGTTTTTTAGCTCGATCAGCCAATGTGGCACGAGTTTTGTGCCTCCTCGTTGAGGAGTGGCGGCAGCAATTGCCGCCATCATTGATGCCGGGGTCAGTCGCGATGGAGGAAGGCGATCCGCGTCAAATCGCGTACTATGGCAAGGGTACATCCTCGTCGTCCGCTGTGAATGGACAAGACGTGGTTCGCTTCGGCCCTGATGATGGCGCCTATGGCCCCTTATGCGATTCCTTGGCGACTGCGGTCTCCGACGCCCCCAGGCCACGCAAGACACTAGCAGAGAGCGCGCTCACATTTATTTGGAGAGACGATCATGCCCAAGGTGGCGTTCATTTTCGGTACTCGTCCTGAGGCGATTAAATGCGCCACAGTAATTAACGCGATGAAGCTCGACCGCAGGTTCGAGCCCCTCGTTGTTTCCACGGGGCAGCATCGCGAGATGCTGGATATCGCTTTAGCGGAATTCGGTATTCGACCCGACATCGAACTAAGCGTCATGCAACCTCGCCAGACCTTGTCGCAGGTCACATATCGAATACTGGAAAGGCTCTCCGGGCAAATAGAACAATGGGGGATCGACGCGGTAGTCGTTCATGGCGATACCGCGAGCACCCTGGCAGGAGCCCTGGCCGCCTTCCAGCACCGTATCCCCATCATCCATATCGAGGCGGGCTTGCGTAGCGGCAACATTGCATCGCCATATCCAGAGGAGGCCAATCGGCGCCTGGTCGCCCAGATAACGGATCTCCACCTGGCGCCGACGATTCGTAGCAGCGAGAATCTTCTCCGCGAAGGTGCCGCTGAGGATCGTATCACGGTCACCGGGAACACGGTCGTCGACGCCCTTCACTGGGCGGCCGAAAATGCTCCCGCCTTCGCCGAGCCAGCGCTTGCCGACCTGAAGAACGAAACGCGGCGGATCGTGGTCGCCTCAGCACATCGGCGTGAATCGTGGGGCGCACCGATGCACGAGATCGCAAGAGCTCTTGTGCAGCTATCATGTCAGGAGAACGTGCGTGTCATCATCCCATTGCACCAGAACCCGGCAGTGCGCGAAGTCATTTTGCCCTATTTAAGCAACCAGGCGAATATTACGGTGGTGGATCCTCTGCCGTACCGCAACTTCTGCAGCCTTATGCTGCGCGCGGACATCATCATCTCGGACAGCAGCGGCGCAGAGGAAGAAGGCCCTTCACTCGGCAAACCGACGCTCGTTTTAAGAGAAATCACCGAGCGGCCGGAGGCTGTCGAAGCTGGCACGGCGCGCCTTGTGGGCCGCAGCACCGCCCGCATCGTGAGTGAAGCGACCCGGCTGCTGCGCGATCCGGACGAATATTCACGGATGGCCCAGCCCGTGGACGCCTACGGCGATGGAAAGGCGACAACTCGGGTCATCGGTGCAATCGCGAGATATTTTGCTGCGCACACCGCGCGCGAGTCGCAGCTGGCCAACTGATGGGCCGCCAGATCAGCGGCGTGGCGCGGGACCGTTCGCTGCCCTCCACGCCCTCCGAAGAACACCACCATATCGAACTGACCGGACCGGGCGATGACGACAAAAGAGAGAAGGTCATGGCTAGGAGTGAACAATCCGACGAGATCTCAATTTCTCCAACGCTGTGGTGTGCCTATTCCGATGAAGCCCGCCCCCGATTCCGAAATGAAGCGCCCATACCCAAGGATCAGGGATTCGTCCTCAGTTCCCGGGGCAACCGCCTCTCGGCGACCGGCCTGCAAAATGGCTTTGCCGAGGTCCGTAAACTCGCCGACTTTGATGGCGGTAAGCCGTTTAAGGCCGCACGATCACCGGTTTGCCGTGACCCGCCTCAGCCTCTGGCACCAACAGCGCGCAGACGTTCAGGCGCTGGCCACATATCTCGGCCACGCCAGTTACACCGACACGGCCTACTACCTGAGCGTGCCGCCCTCGATGGAGGCGCAGCACGAGCGAACACCGCACACCTGCTCGTAGCGCCGCTCCTGGAGTCCTATTTCCGCCGGCGCCTGACCAAGCAGCGGAACGCGACTCCCGCGACCGTGGCCAGCTATCGCGACGCCTTGCGCATGCTGATCCTCTTTGCCGCCGCCCGATTGCGGAAGAAGCCGGCGGCGTTGGCACTCGAAGAGCTTGATCGAGACCTCGTTCTCGCTTTTCTCGACGAACTCGAGGAGAAGCGGAACAATTCCGTCACCACGCGCAACGCCCGCTTGGCCGCGATCCGATCTTTCTTCCGACGTCGCTGCCGCCGACCCGGCGTCCTTCGGCGTCGCCCAACGCGTGCTGACGATTCCCATTAAACGGATGCAGATTGAGGTGACGTACCACCTCACCAGGGCCGAAGTGGACACCCTCATCGCGGCGCCCGATCCAAAGACGCCCCGTGGTCGGCGCAAGGGACAAACTGAGGGGGTTCGCCCGCCCGAGGCAAAGCCGAAGGGGCGACGCATGATCCGCGTAAGGGGATCCGCGTCGATCCTGCACGTAGCGCAGTCGAAGGCGTAGCGGAGGAAGGACGGGGAGACCTTTTTTGCTTGCGAGGGAGAGAAGGCGGGGCCCTCTTTCCCTCTCTGAGGCAGACAAAGTCGGCCGCGATCGCGGCCGTCACTCTTTGAATAGAAAGCAGCCGTCGTCACCGGCTAGCGCCAGGACGGCTCCCGCGGTGAATGGCAAGAAGAGCTAGCGACTTACCATCACCAACTCGTATTACCCGAGCTGGCGCACTATGCTGATTGCGGGCCGTGCTGTAAACGGGCGATTCCCAATCTGGTGTATTGATGACGGCGTTCTGGCCGCGTTGGCTCCGTGCCGAAGGCATAGAGCGGTTTCGCGAAGCGACGCGCCCATATTCTGGCAGGCCCACTAGATTCGCGTCCAGTCAACCAATTCTGTTACATTGATTGGAACGAACACAGAAGATCAACGTCACTTTGGCAGGAGCAATGGCAGGACCTTTCGACGAATGGATTTCTCACCTCGGTTTACAGCAGATCGACGATCCATATATTGACAAGCCGGTCTATCGGAAAACGAGCTTCGGCGAACTGAGTTAAGCGCCGAAATCGAAAAAAAGATCAGCACCAGCCTTCGCAACGCTCGCGACCGACGGAAAATCCCGCGTTCAAAGCTAGCACCCATGCTTGGGCTCAGCGACTAGGTTTATAATCGTTACGAAAACGCGGTTTCACGGCTGACCGTCGGCCGACTACTCCACTTTTGCGAGGCGCTGAATATTTCACCGGTGGAGATCCTATACCCCGTCGTGCTGCATCTTTGCGGTGAAGACCAGGCCGAAGCGGAAACTCCTATGGCGATCGTTGAAAAGCTGGCGAATTTCGACGGGCTCACGGCTTCAAGCCATTCTGAGCTTTCTTCGTCACCTGAAGACGAAGGAGACTGATGAAGGCCGCAACGGCATCGGCCGGTATCTGGATCCCGTCTCGCCGGCGACGCACTGGTGGCCGTCGCGTCGCGACGGTGGGCATATACGAGCGTTGTTTTCCAATGCTGGTGTGGTGCAAGCTCGACAGGACTACGCAGCCATACGTGTGCGGATTTCTCTCAGATAAGGGATGGAATCGACCGCGCCGGTCTTCTCAACTGCGAGGGACGCCGCAGCACAAGCGAACCGGGTGGCCGCCTCTGGATCGCCGCAGCGCAAAAATTCAGCCAGAAAGGCACCATCAAAAGTGTCACCAGCAGCCGTCGCATCCACAAGTTGCGCTGAGTAAGCGGGTATCCGAATTCTCATATCGCCACCAGCTACAATTGCGCCTTCTTCGCCTAGGGTCAAAAGGACCGTTTTGACGCCGTGTCGAAGGAATTCGTCGCAAATGGCATCCGG
Organism: Mesorhizobium sp. M0960; assembly: GCF_040319055.1. Classification (NCBI taxonomy): domain Bacteria; kingdom Pseudomonadati; phylum Pseudomonadota; class Alphaproteobacteria; order Hyphomicrobiales; family Phyllobacteriaceae; genus Mesorhizobium; species Mesorhizobium sp. M0960. The sequence goes on from NZ_JAMYNN010000029.1 coordinate 7,839, forward strand.
ATCCGATAGCCCGAGCAGGGCTTGTGCGTCCTCCATGCTCGGAAAGAGAAAGTCTATTTGTGGCAATGAAGCTGACAAGGTTTCCCACGCCGCTGCCGGCGTCCATAGACTGCGCCGCAGATTGGTATCAAAGGAAACCTTGGCACCTGCCGATCTGGCCATCTCCATCGCTGTAAACGAAGCGTCCCGGCAAGACTCGGAAATAGCCTGTGATATCCCGCTAAGATGAAGAAATGACACACCCGCGAACATGCCTGGTGCGAGATCACTGCTTGCCAGGCGGCTGGCAGCCGAGCCGGCGCGCCGATAGGAAAAGCTATGACCATCAGGACCATACTCTATGAAATAGATACCGGTTGGCGCGGCAGCATCACGGATGACATGCGTCGTTGCGATGCCTTCGTCGTGATACAGCGACCGGATACGCTCGCCCAGGCTGTCCTCCCCCAGGCGGGTTATCATCCCTGCTTTCGCGCCGGATCTGGCTGCGGCGACCGCGCAATTCGACACATCGCCGCCAATGCCCGGCTTGATCGTTCCGTCCCGCCGCCACGCCAACTCGAACAGGGGTTCACCCATGCAAACGATGTCAGCCTCTCCACCACCCATACCACACCTCATTGTCCGTCTCCGGTCGCCCTTCGGCTGGCGTTTAGGCCTCGGGTTCCCTCAGTTCCAGATATTCCATGCGGATGTTGACGACATCACGCGCACCGCGACTAGGTATCTTCTTAGTCAGAACCGAGATCAAAGATCCGGCCGGTCAGCCAATCTGGCCAATCGCGTTCGAAGAACGACCCAGCACTCTCGTCGAAGGAACGGATTGGACGTGTTGAAACCACCATTTCGACGCCGTCCAATCGGACAATGATCTGTTCACTCCGCTGGGCGTCGCGCTCCCTCCGGAAGCGATAGTCTTCCAGCGGGCCTGTCCTCGCGAGCGGAAGCGATTCACCTTCTCGATCGCATATTGCGCGGGAACCGCGGCTCCCTCCGCCTTGGCCAAGGTAATGGTCCAAAGCGGTAAGCACCGCTTCGGAAGCTAGCGCCATTTGCCGCCATTGTATTGACCGCACCGCCTCAGCAGGTCGTTTGTACCTAATGCCATTTGCGCGAATGCTTACATTGAGGCTTCGAGCTTCTGCGAGGGCCTGGCTTACCCGCTCGCCGTCGCAGATCATACCGGCCGCATCGCTCATCCGCGCCTGGATCGTGGAACGCGCCGACTTGATCGTCAGCGAGCTGTCGGGGCGCATGATCGTGAAGAGCGCTGCGATGCCCGCTTGCGCAGCTCGGGCAATGTCGACCTTCGGCGCTACTTTTGCTTTGCCGCTGGCTGCAATGTGCTCGGCCGCTCGGGTGCCAAAGACCTGCCCGGCATTAAGCGCGGCTCCGCCGGGCCGCGTCACGCCGTGCGTACCAGCGGCCTCTCCGATCGCATAGCAGCCGGCAAGGCTACTGCGCCCCCAAACGTCCACCATGATGCCGCCGTTCATGTGCTGGTTGTTGACGGCGAACTCCAACGGTTCCTTGGTTATGTCTATCTTGTAGCGACGATAGAGTTCGATCGCGAGCGGGTTCATGTGCTTCAACCGCTCGATTGGCAAATGTTGACCCGCGCCGGCATTGCCGAGATAGGAACTCACGTCGTCGTCCAACCGTTCGAGGGAGAACGGCAGATCGCCGGGCATGGGCAGCGGATTCCGGTTGAAGTCCATGAACACGCGCCGCCCCGCTGCGGACTCGCGATAGATCGCAACATCTATGAGACTCGAGCTGAAATCGAGCATCCGCGTGGCATGAAAAGGCCATTGATATCCCTTGCGGAACAGGTTGGAGGCCATCTCCTGTGTGCTGCGATAATACTGGGCAAGGAAGGGGTGCTCATTGCCCTCCGCGTCAATCGAATAGACATGCGGAATTGCCTGGACATAGGTGCCGGACAGATTCCAGGGAAAACCCTCCCGGCGCGTGCCTATACCGAACTGGCTCTCCGTAAGGTTGACCAATTCGATACCAGCTTCGAGCGCAAGGCCGAGCGACCCGAAGCAGCCGTTGGGATAGACACTATCACGATAAAGTTCGCCGGGACCGCCCGCGGCAAGCACAAGGACCGAGCACTCGAACAGGGCAAGGCCGAAGGCGTTTGTTGTTGTTCGGTCGTTGGGGCGCATCGTAAGAATGCCGGCGACGTGCCGATCCGTCCCCTCCCCGCAGGTGAGGATTTTGGCAGCCGTAGTGTGGTTATAGAACGGAACATCAAGACGGATCGCCTCTTCGGCAAGCACCTTGACCATCAGACGTGACGTGCGTGGACCGCAACTGGTGGCACGACCCACCTCGTCGTGGTCGGTCTTGTATCTGAGAGTGCCGCCCAGCGCGTCCTGAGGCAGTGGAAGGCCAAGAAACTGTAGCGAGGCCATCATGCGAGACGAGCCCACGGCCTCCACATAGGCAATATCCTCATCCATCGCGCCACCGGCGCGTATTGCTCGCGCCATCGCCTTGTAGTTATCTCCCTGATCCGCACTGTTGGCCGTATGCAGCGTCTGCTTGTCAGAGCCGGAACAGGCCGACGTTCCACCCCAAGCGCTTTGACTGACGATAACCACCTCTTTCCCACGCCGCCTTAATTCCACCGCCGCACGCAGCCCCGCCGCACCGGAACCGACCACTACACAACAGCATCGATAGACCGGGACTTGAAGGTCGCCGTGGACCATTGTACCGGACGGAGCGGTCTCCGACCGTAGTCGCGGCATATCGACATCGGTCATGGCGTCGAGAATGTGCTGCGGGACGTCAATCGTCATAAGACTGCTAAGATCCTTGTGTCATCAGGGAGCGCATTTTTGCCAGTGATTCATCACCATGAAATGCCAACCGGATGTGTCAGCACGAATTTGGCCGATCACTGCGTGCATGCGCGGGATATCTTGGCCGACCAGAACAGCCGGAAATCGTAACATTCGCCCCATTTCCCTGCTCACTTCGTGGCGGCGGATCATGAGTGCACCTATTGAATGTTGGTGCGTGCGCGGGGGCGCGCGTCGTTGCGTTCATGCTCGAAAAGAGCCGGCGGAAGCGGGGCACGATTGCGTATTATGTCGGATCCCTTCTCGCCCACCATGATCGTCGGAGCATTGGTGTTGCAGGACGGCACCCGCGGCATGACTGAGGAGTCGCAAACGCGTAATCCCTCCAACCCATGGACCTTGAGATCGAGCCCGACGACGGCCATGGAATCGAAACCCATCTTGCACGTGCCGACCGGGTGGTGATCGGTCTTGGCATTGGCGCACCCGTAAATGAACAAGTCTTCGTCCGTCACGGCCTTTGGTCCAGGCAGGCGCTCGGCCATCACGAAAGGTTCCAGGGCGGCCTGCTGCATGATCTCCCGGGCGATCTTCAGGCCCTCAATCGACATTTTCCGGTCGTGGGGGTCTTCCCAATAGTTGGGGTCGATCAGCGGGGCCGCCGAAGGATCGGCGGAAGAAAGTCTAACCGTGCCGCGAGAGCGCGGGTGCAGATAGGCGGAGTTCAGCGTCACACCGGCGCTCTTCAGCCGCTCGACTCCCGCCTCGATCCCGGAGCCCAGGCCGAGGTGGAACTGGACGTCGGGCGAGCGGGCCTCGGGGTCCGCATACCAAAAACCACCCGTCTCGAAGAGCGAGGAGGCGACCGGACCAGTGCGGAAGAGTACGTACTGGATACCGGCCCAGAGGGTGCGGTGCAGCTTCGCCACGTTGTCATAGGTGTGGTCGCCGGTGCATTCGCAAATGACGAACAGGTCGAGATGGTCCTGCATGTTCGAGCCAACCCCCGGTAGGTCGTGTTTCACCTGAACTCCGACAGATTTAAGATGATCGATCGGGCCGATGCCCGACTGCAGGAGTAACTTAGGCGACCCTATGGCGCCGGAGGAGACGAGTACTTCGCGTTCCGCCCGGATCGCTTCGATGCCCTTCGCAGTCACGACCTCCACGCCCACGGCGCGGGTGCCTTCCAGCACGATGCGGGCGACGCGAGCGCCGGTGCGGATCGAAAGGTTTCTCCGACCCTTGATCGGCGACAGATAGGCCATTGAGGCGGAGGAGCGACGGCGATTGCGTTGCGTAAGCTGGTAGAAGCCGACGCCGGCCTGCTGGCGACCGTTGAAGTCGTGGTTGTAGGGAATGCCGAGTTCCTGGCCGGCGCGGATATACGCGTCGCAGATCGGGAGATTCGAGACTGGCATGGAGACGCCGAGCGGCCCGCCATAGGAATGGTAGTCGTCGGCAAAACGCTGGTTGTCCTCAGCGCGCTTAAAATAGGGCAGGATTTCCCGATAGCTCCAGCCTTCGCAGCCGTCGTCTGTAGCCCAGAGATCGTAGTCGGCTGCATTGCCGCGCGTATAGAGCTGTGCATTGATTGAAGAACCTCCGCCGATCACCTTCGCCTGCGTATAGCGCAGCACTTGGCCTTTCATGTGCTTCTGCGGCACGGTTTCCCAGGCCCAACTCGCCACGCCCTTGGTCATCTTGGCGAAGCCCGCCGGCATGTGGAACAGCGGGTTCCAATCTCCGCCGCCAGCCTCCAGCAACAACACGCGCACGGCCGGATCTTCAGAAAGCCGGTTCGCGAGCACGCAGCCGGCAGGCCCGGCTCCGGTGATGATGTAGTCGAAGCCCATTCTGTTGCTCCCTTCAGAGGCGTGGAATTGAAGAGCCCCCGTCGGCTTCGATGATCGTTCCCGTCGCAAAACCCAAATCGCCGGAAGCGAGTGCCGTGCAGATTTTGCCGAGGTCTGCTGCTTCTTCCCCCCGCTCGATGCCGGGCCGCACCTCAAATACTGATACTCCCGTATCCATGATATGAAATGCCACCCCCTGGTAGAATGCCGCCAGCTCGGCCTTGCTGATGCAATAGTCCGCGCGTTCGGGCGAACTTACCTCGGGTGAGACCGACGTGATGTTGATGATGGACCTGGGTACATCCGCCGCGCTCCTCACGAGCATTGCCTTGACCACAGCAAGCGTAAAGAACACCGTTCCCCTTAGGTCCATCGCGATCGTCTTATCGAAGTCCGCCGGCACCAGGTCGAGGAAGTCACCTGGTACGACTGCCATGGAGCCATTGCTAACAAGGCAATCGACACGACCAAATCGCGAAAGGACGCCCGTTACCGTTTCTTCATGTCGGGAAACATCAGCGATATCGGACTGCAGATAGGCGGCTGCCACGCCATAGGATTCTAGTTTTGCGACAGCATCCTGCCCGTTGTCGGGACTCGCGACCCCAGTGATCGCCACATTGTATCCCGCTTTTGCAAAGGCGGTCGCAATTCCGAGATCGATGCCGTGGCTGCCAGTGACGATGGCGACGGGTCGTGTGGTCGTCTTCATTCGGCGAGGTCCCGGTCGGTGCGTTGGCCAGGCCAATTTTCCTGTCGCGGCATCCACCAATTGGTGCGGCCTCCGATGTGCATGTTGAGTGTTTTTGTTTCGGTGTAGTCCTCGACCGCGCGGCGTCCGAGTTCGCGACCGAGCCCGGATTGCTTGTAGCCACCGAACGGGAGCTCGGAGGCGCCATCCATGAAGGTGTTCATCCACACCGTTCCTACCCGCAAGCTGCGCCCGAATGTCAGGCACGTATCGAAATCGCGGCTCCACACACTGGCGGAAAGGCCGTAATCGATGGAATTGGCGATCTCGACGGCTTCCGCCGCCGTTTCAAAGGTGAGAACTGAAAGTACGGGGCCGAAGACCTCCTCACGTGCGATTTCCATATCCGGCATGACCGCCTCGAGGATTGTCGGCGACATAAAATGCCCCATCCCGAGATCGAGTTGATCGCCCCCGTGAACAACCTTCGCGCCGCTATTCTTTGCACTGGCGACGTAGCCCGCGATCTTCTCCAAATGCTGAGGCGTAATGATCGCGCCGACCTGCGTCGCTGGGTCCAGCGGATCGCCAACCTTCACGTATTTCGCAAGCTCTGCAACACGCTTGACCACATCCGACGCGATGCTCTTATGGAGGATTAGCCGCGAGCCGGCGTTGCAGCATTCGCCCGCATTGAAATAAGCGCCGAAGACGGCGGCGTCGATGAAGGAGTCGAGGTCCGCATCCGGGAATACGATCTGCGGATTCTTGCCGCCGAGTTCCAATGAAACCTTTTTGAGGGTCTGCGCTGCATTCGTCATGGTGAGCTTTCCGACGCCGGTCGAGCCGGTGAACGAGACTATGTCGACCGCAGGATGGGACGTCATGATCGCGCCGACTTCGGGACCCGTGCCGGTGACGATGTTCACGACGCTGTCCGGGACGCCCGCTTCCTCAAGGATCTCGCCGAGAACGAGCGTCGAACCCGATGTCAGCTCTGAGGGCTTAACGACGCATGTACAGCCGGCGGCGAGCGCAAAGGGCAGTTTCTGGCTTAGGATCAGGAATGGAAAGTTCCACGGCGTTATGATGGACACGACGCCGATCCCCTCGCGCAGAACGACGCCTAGTGTGTTCTGCCCAAGCGAATTGTAGCTCTCGCCGTGCAGGTCGCGGGCAAGCGCAGCGGCATAGCGCCAGATGTCGACAGCGCCGGCGATCTCGCCGCGCACCTGAGTTATTGGCTTGCCGCCCTCGATGCAGTCGAGATAGGCGAGGTCTTCGGCGCGGGCCTCGATGAGATCGGCGGCCTTCAGCAGAACCCGCGAGCGCTGCGACGCCGTCGTGTGCGGCCACCGGCCGTGGTCGAATGCCTTTCGCGCCGAGGCGATGGCGCGCTCGGCATCCATCCTTGTCGCCGCCTGGTAGCGGCTCACGACGATGCCGTGGCTCGGCGCGTTCCGGTCGATCGTCCGGCCTTCTACGCCGGCCGTCCATCTGCCGTCGATCAGCATCTCGAAGCCGCGCACGGGCGCGTCGGCAAGCGCTGTTGGCCTGATCTCTAACGTCATCACCATTCTCCCTTGAAGACCGCCGCGCGCTTCTGCGAGAAGGCGGCGACGCCTTCCTTGAGATCCCCAGTCTTGGCGGCCAGAATCGAGCCGAGCGCTTCGACCGCCGAACCATTGTCCTCGCCATTCGCGACGGCGATCATTAGCTTCGATATCTCGACGGCCGCCGGTCCCCGCGTCGCGACCCGCGCCGCGCCTTCGCCTCGATGACGGCAGCGCCGCTGTCCACGACGGCGTCGACCAGTCCGTACTTGAGGGCTTCCTCGGCGGAGAACGTCTCACCTCCCAGGACCATGCGGCGAACGATCTGCGCGCCGAAGCGCCTCACTAGGCGCTGCGTGCCCGACCATCCCGGTATCATGCCGAGCCCGGTCTCCGGCAGGCCGATGCGGATATGTTGTTCCGCGATGCGGAAGTCGGCTGCGGCCGCGAGTTCCAGGCCGCCGCCGAGCGCGTGGCCGTTGAGTGCGGCGATCACCGGCATGCGCAGGGTCGCCAGACGCTCGAAGACGCGATGGCCGAAGCGGACCCAGGCATGGCCGAACTCGTTCGCCTGCATGGCGCCCCAAGCTTTGATGTCGCCACCGGCGCTGAAGGCTCTGCCTTCGCCGGTAAGCACCACCGCGCGGACATCGGTCATCGCCTCGACCTCGTCGCAGATGGCGGCCAATGCCTTCAGCATGTCAATATCGAAGGCGTTGAGCTTCTCGGGTCGAGCGATCGTGACGGATGCGACCGCGCCTTCGGCGGCAAGCCTCATGTGCGCGTCAGCCATTACATGCCCCCGCCAAGCTACGGGCCGGCTTCACGGCAAGCGACAGGCCGATCGGCCTGTCGACGAAGAGCGCGCCGTCCATGACTTTTAGGGTGTCGGACACGATCAGCGGGAACTCCGACTGTTCAAGAATGCCGGTGTTGAGATCGATGCCCGGCGCAATTTCAGTCAGCACGACGCCGTCCGGCGTCAGTCTCATCACGCCGCGCTCGGTGACATAGGTGATATCCTGGCGCTGGTCGATGGCTCGCCTGCCCGAAAAGGTGACGTGCTCGACCTCTTTGACGAGCTTCCTAAGCTTGCCCTCCTTCTCTACAACGACCTTGCCGTCCTCGACAGCGAGCTTGGCGCCGGCATTGAACATGCCGGAGAAGACGATCTTCCTCGCCCTTGCCGTAATGTCGACGAAGCCGCCGGCGCCCGCCGTGATATGAGGGCGGAACGAGAGCTTTGACACGTTGACGGAGCCGTCGCGGCCTATCTCTAGGAATGACAGCAGCGAGGCGTCGAAACCTGCCCCTTGGAAATATGTAAACTGGTAGGGCGAGGGCATGAAGGCGTCGGCATTCGCGGCGCAGCCAAAGGCGAAGTCAAGCAGCGGCACGCCCCCGACCGCCCCCTGTTCGATGACCCAAGTGACCGCGCCGTGCAGCCCTTCCTCCAGGAGAATGCGTGGGACGTTGGCCGAAATCCCGAAGCCGAGATTGACGGCGCTGCCCGCCTCGAGTTCCTGCGCGACGCGCCGCGCGATTATCTTCTGGACGTTGAACTCCGGCACGCGAAAACTTTCGAGCGGCCGAAAAATCTCACCCGAGATTGCAGGGTCGTAGAGCGTCTGCGTTGTCTGTTTCTGGTCGGGATCGACGACGACGTAGTCGACGAGAATTCCGGGCACTCGCACGTCATGCGGCCTCATCGATCCGTCCTTGGTGATGCGCTTCACCTGCGCGATGACGATGCCGCCATTGTTGTGGGCCGCGAGCGCTTGGTCGAGGCCGCCGAGATACGCGCCTTCGTGTTCGTAGGTCAAATTGCCGCGCTCGTCCGCCGTCGTGGCACGGATGATCGCTACCTGCGGCGCGATTGCCTCGAAGTAGAGGTACTCCTCACCGTAGAATTGGATTTTGCTCACCACGGGCCGGGCTTCCGCGGCCGCATTCATCGCGCAGCCCTGGCGGTTCGGGTCGGCGAAGGTGTCGAGCCCGATCTTGGTGATAACGCCCGGGCGCTTCGCGGCCGCTTCGCGGTGCATGTCGAAGAGCACTCCGGAAGGGATGTTGTACGCCGCCACGTCGTTGCTTGCGATCATTTGCCAAATGAGGGGCGGCTCGGCGGTGGAAGGACCTGAAGGGTAGGAGCCGCCGATGATGGTCTTCAAGAGGCCTTTTTGGGCTATGTAATCGACGCCCTTGATGCCGCTCATGTCGCCCGCGGCAATCGGGTGGAGCGTGGTCAGGTCGCGCGGATGCCCGGCGGCCTCGAAGCGTTCGCCGATCGCCTTCAGCATCAGGTCCGGGCAACCGAGCCCGCTCGAGGACGAGACCGACACGACAGCGCCATCCGGAATGAGGGCGGCGGCTTGGGCGGGGGTGATGTGCTTGCTCATTGCGGGATGCTCAAAGTCCTGGTTCGACGCGCATATGTCTTGGCGCGCCCAACACTGGAACTGACGACTGATACGACCTGCCTCGGCTTCCCCGCATACCAGTGACCCACTCGCGCGCGATCATGCTCGCACCGATCAATGCCCATCGAACCGTCATCCTAACTTCCCCTCTGGTTTGCTCTGGCCAGTTCCACAACTCTGGCGGACGACCAGCCTGACCGCCGCAATGATGTTCTCCGCATCTGCTTTTCCCGCATTGATCTGCTTCAGAAGGAGGTGTGCGGCGCGCCTGCCCATAGCTTGCGGATCGACCGAGATCGTCGTCAGGGCCGGAACCGCCGTTTTCGCCTCGATAACGTCGTCGAAACCTACCACCGCGAAGTCCCGCCCCGGTTCCATGCGCCGAGCGCGCAATCCATCACACACGCCAAACGCCACCGCGTCATTGAAGCAGACGGCCCCGGTCGGTCGATCGCTGATGGTCATCGCACGTCCGATGGCTTCCACGCCACCTGCTCTCGAGGGAATGGACGGAACAACTAACTCCTCATCGAACTTAAGACCACTTTCGTCCATCGCTTTGCGGTAACCAGACCGTCGCTCGGCAAACACAGCCGTATCTGGAAAGCCTCCCAAAAAAGCGATCCGGCTATGCCCTAGCGACACCAAATGCTTGACCGCCATCGCCACGCCGCCAACGTTATCAGACACAATCGACGACATTCTCGCGCCGGGCAGGCTGCGGACTACCACAACCACCGGGATCCCTGACGCCACGAGCGGCTTGAAGTCTGCTGCATCGGTGGCGCGGGCCGGCGAAACGATAAGCCCCGAAATTCCATGCTCACGCATCGAGGCAACCACCTCTCGCTGCCGGTCGGTATTTTCACTCGTATTTGAGAGGAACTGGACGAAGCCCGCCGACTGGACGACCGTGTCGACCCCTACGGCCAACTCTGCAAAGAAGCTGTTTGTAAGATCGTTCACCACGACACCGATGATGCCCGATCTGGCGCTCGCCTGTCGAAGGTTTGCGGCACCCCGGTTGTAGACATACCCCAACTCGCGCATTGTCGCGTTGACCTTGGAACGCGTCGCTTCCTTCACCAGAGGCGAGCCCTGCAAGACCAACGAAACCGTGGACTTGGAAACGCCTGCGGCTTTGGCGATGTCGATGACAGTCAGTCTCGCCTTTGACATCGCAACCTCGGTCTTCTCAAATTAGGCTTCAAACAATTGGAACGTTCCTAGCTTGTCAAGCGGAATTTTATCTAATGGGAGCGCCTGTCACCCGCCGCTTTTGTCATTGCGCCCCCGATCGTGTGCCATAAAGCCCCATATTTGCAGTCCTTTGGGTAGATCTGGCTTGAAGCGGTGCAGATCTGGGCTCGATGGGCAAGGGAAAATAGTTGTTGCAATTTAGAACGTTCCAATTTATTGAGTTAATCCGTGCGATCACGCCGGTCACGCGCGGCGTCCACAAACACCGGAGCGGTGTCGATCCATCGCTTGATCGTAGTCGGTGGAGGAGGTGGTCCATTCGAAGCCGGCACGGCCGGCGGCGAGGATATCAAGCCAAACAAACTGAACAGGGAGTGAATGGATGATACGCAACGTCATGAAGTCGGCCGTCCTCGCAGCGGCCACAGCGATGTTCGCCGCGGGTTCGGCCAACGCGGAGCAGGTCGTGCTAAAATTCTGGGACAACCAGCGGGCCGAATCCGATTTCAATCAGAATCAGCAGAACGCCTTGAAGCGCTTCGAGAAGGAAAACCCCGAAATCAAAGTAGAGCTTACCACAATACCATATTCGGAGTACCAACAGCGGTTGTTGACGGCGGTACAGGGCGGTAATGCGCCTGATGTAGCCACCCTGGATCAAATCTGGATGGGCGCCTTTGCTCAAGCCGGCGCAATTACGGCTCTCGACGACCAAGTCAAGACTTCCGGTCTTACGGGCGACACTTTCTTCAAAGGAGCCTGGGACTCGAACGTTTCTGACGGCAAGCTCTGGGGAATCCCCATCAACGTGGACGTTTGGTCCTTCACCTACTACAACAAGGCACTCCTCAAAGAGGCTGGCGTTGATCCTGCCTCGCTAAAGACCTTTGAGGGATTGAAGGCAGCGGCGCCGAAGCTTACGGACAAGTCCAAGGGCCGCTACGGCATTGGCTTGTTCGGCCACAAGGGGGAAGACACGGTCGTCGTTCTCGATACTTTCATCTTCTCCAATGGCGGTAAAGTCTTGGATGAGAAGGGCAAATGCGCGCTCACCAGCCCTGAAGCGGTCGGGGCATTGAGTTACCTGCAGTCACTGGTGCCATATGCGCCGCAGGGCATCATGAACGCCAGTTCCGCAACGATGCGCGAACTTTTTCTAAACGGATCTCTTGCAACGGAGTTCTGGCCCGCGCTGGAGCAGCCGACTCTGCAGAAGTCCAAACTTGACTGGGATTTCGTTGTAGGGAATGCGCCCGAAGGTAAGACGGCGATTGGCACGTATGGTGGGTGGAACCTTGCCATCTTTGAAGCTTCCCAGCACAAGGAAGCCGCTTGGAAACTCATCCAGTTCCTAACCCGCGAAGACGTGAACGGCGATGTTGTCGAACTTGTCCCGGCAAACATGAAGGCCGCAAAAAGCTTTTTGGCGGCAAACCGCAAAGGTGCGGATCTCATCATCCCTCATCTCGAGAATGCCTCACCCCGGCCGTTGTCACCTCGCTATCTCGAAGTCGCCGACATCGAGGTGACTCTAGCGCAGGATGTATTTTCCGGAATGGATCCGCAGAAGGCAGCCGGCAAGGCCTGCACTGCTATCGACGCCCTTAACTAGTCACCAGGACTAAGCCGGGCTCGGGCTTTGCCCCGAGCCCGGCCCTCTCTATCGGGAAATGACACAATGTCCCATCGTGAACGCTGGATGGCCTGGATTTTCGTAGCTCCGGCGCTGCTGCTGGTCGGCGCACTTATGTATTACCCGATGATCGGCACCATAATTGAAAGCCTTTATTCGACCTCCTTCATCAACCCGGTGCCGAAGTTCCAGGGGCTTGCAGCGTATTACAAGATCTTGGCCGATCCGATCTTCGGTCAAGTAGTGTGGAACTCCCTCATTTGGACTGTCTTTGTGGTAGCACTGCAGAATGTGTTCGGCTTGCTGGTCGCACTGCTGCTCAATCAGCAGATGCCTGGCCAGGGACTTATGCGGTCGTTGGTGCTTTTGCCTTGGGTCCTCCCCGGCGTAGTGGCCGCCATCCTTTGGCGATTCATGTATGACCCGCAACTCGGTTTGGTGAACTCGTTACTTATTAGCCTGGGACTGATCGACCACGGTACCGCTTGGCTGGCGGAAACGTCGACAGCCATGGGCTCGATCATTATGGCGGCCGTATGGAAAGGGTTCCCCTTCTCGGCGATCGTCTACTTAGCGGCCCTGCAGACGGTCGACCAAGAGCAGGTCGAGGCCGCCAAGATAGACGGAGCGGGAGCGACTAGGCGCCTGTTTGACGTTGTGCTCCCCGGAATCAAAGACGTGATCGCCATCAATCTCCTCCTTACCACTATCCTCACTTTCAATTACTTCGACATAATCTGGGTGATGACAAACGGTGGCCCACAGAATGCCACAGCCATCTTCCCAACCCAGATCTACGAACTCGGTTTCGGACAATTTCGCTTTGGCGAAGCCGCTGTATATGGCGTTTTTTCAATCTTGGTCCTGGCGCTGCTGATAATGGTCTATTTCGGCGTTTTGTCGCGCGGCCGGTATAGGGGGAAGGCGTCATGAAAACCCGTTCCCACAGGAGCCGCCAAGCCGCACTGCTGGCCCTCAACGTCGTATTGGCGCTGATAATCCTGGTGCCCTTCTTTTGGATGGTTTCAGTGTCGTTGAAGCCGGCGGCCGAGCCTTTTTCCATTCCCGCCAGGCTGTGGCCGGAGAACCCGACCTTCGACAACTACGTCACTGCATTCCGGCCGGAGTTCCGAACCTATTTTATGAATTCGGTCATCGTTTCACTGTCCACCGTCATCATCACCGTTTCGTTAGCCCTGCTGGCCGCCTATGCATTTACGCGCACCCACGTCCGCCTACTTATCATCGCCATGACGCTGGTGATCGTCACGCAGATGTTCCCGGCCAGCGCCATCATCATCCCGATCTACAAGATGATGAAGGGGGCCAACCTACTCAACACATATACGTCGTTGATCCTCGCCTACGTCACCGTAACCTTGCCGGTGGCGATCTGGATGCTGCGTGGCTTCATGGCCAATTTGCCGCTGACACTCGAAGAAGCGGCGGCGATCGATGGGGCCGGGCCGTTCAGAACTTTTTTCGAGATAATCGTGCCGCTTTGCCGGCCGGGGATAGTCGCCACTGCAGTCTTTGTGCTTATCGTCACCTGGCAGGAGTTCCTCTTTGCGCTCTCCTTTACCTCGACCAAGGAGATGCGCACGCTGCCAGTTGGAGTGAATGACTTTATCGGCCAGTACGGCATCCGCTACGGAGAGCTCATGGCCTCATCCGTGATGATCTCCATGCCGGTGGTCGCTGTCTTCTTCTTTCTGCAACGACAGTTCGTAGCAGGCCTGACGGCCGGCGCGGTGAAGGGCTGACGTGTCGGATATCATGCTCTTGGATATTCCTGAGCCCAGCATCGCGTTGCTGACGTGGGACTGGCTGGAGAAGCTGAACGTAGTGCCCTCTGATCCAGACGTGCATGTGCATATTCTCACCGGTACTGACGTTGGCGCCTTAGCACTTGGCACCGACATCGCCGGCTACATGGGCCGACCTGAGCGGGAGTTCATGGAGTTTCAGTTTGCTCGATGCGGGCTGAACGACCGTCGGAGGCGTTCCCAAAACCGACCATCGCCGTCAACGATTTATCGTGACAAATACTCCACAGCTATGACTGCTGTCCGTAGCATCGTCCACGAAGGGATATGATCTTGGCCTCCGTAACGTTGTCATCCGTATCTAAATTTTGGGGCTCCTTTGTCGCCGTGGAAAAGATCTCGCTCGCCATGGCCGATGGCGAGTTCATCGTGTTGCTCGGGCCCTCTGGCTGTGGCAAGTCCACCACAATGCGCATGATCGCCGGGCTCGACGACCCGAGCGCTGGCGAGATTCGCATAGGCGATCGTGTGGTCAACGATTTGCCCCCGGGTAAACGCGATCTCGCCATGGTGTTCCAGAACTATGGCCTCTATCCGCATATGACCGTGGCGGACAATATTGGTTATCCGCTCAAAGTCGCAGGTGTGAACCGTGAGGAACGCGAGCGCCAGGTACGCGCCGCCGCCGAGCGCGTCGAACTCGGCGGGCTTCTAGAGCGCAAACCCGGTCAACTGTCCGGCGGGCAAAGACAGCGCGTGGCGCTCGGTCGTGCCATCGTACGCACGCCCAAACTGTTTTTGATGGACGAACCTCTGTCCAATCTCGACGCCAAGCTGCGCGTCTATATGCGCGCGGAATTGAAGCACCTGCAGCGCGACCTCGGTACCACTACGATCTATGTGACGCACGACCAGGTCGAAGCGATGACGCTGGCTGACCGTGTCGCCGTGATGGCGAACGGCAAACTACAGCAGGTCGGCACACCCCTCGACATCTACAACACGCCGGCAAACGTCTTTGTTGCCGGCTTCCTCGGCAATCCACCCATGAACCTGCTTCCGATAGCAATTGCCGACGGACGGGTGCAGGACTCCGAGTTGACGCTTGCGGCTCCGGCCGGCGTGAACGGCGCGATCACCGTCGGCCAGCGACCCGAAGATATGCGGCTCAGCGAAACAGACGCGGGTAATATGGCCGGCGAGGTTTATACCACCGAACTATTGGGCGACAGCACGCTGGTCACCGTAAAGGTCGGCAAAAACTTGGTCGCCGTGAAGACCGACAAAAATACCAAGGTGCACATGGGAGAAAACGTCGGCATCCGCTTCGATCCGAAACATCTGCATTTCTTCGACACGACCAGCGGCACGCGGGTCGCGTTCGACGCAAGTAGGTGAGGCTAGTCAATATCTCATGCAGCGTGACACCTACAAAGTTGAATTCACAGTCGAGCCTTGAGGTAAGATAATGAACGCCGAATTGCGTTGGGGGATTCTAGCGACCGGCTGGATTGCTGATCTCTTTGTCCAGGATTTGCAGCTTGCCGGTCATCGTGTCTCGGCTGTCGGCTCTCGAACACAGGCAGGAGCCGACAAGTTCGCCAACCGTTTCAGTATTCCCAACGCGCACGCCAGCTACAAGGACCTTTTGTCGGACCCGGAGGTCGATATTATCTATGTGGCTACACCCCATCCGATGCACGCCGACAACGCGCTTAAGGCGCTGACCGCCGGCAAGCACGTGCTTATCGAAAAGCCATTCACGATCAATGCACGGGAAGCGCGCAATGTCGTTGATTTCGCCTCTGCGAAAAACCTGGTCGTGATGGAGGCGATGTGGACGCGCTTCCTTCCTCATATGGTGCGCATCCGGGAGATCATCGCATCAGGAGTGCTTGGAAAGATCTATTCGGTGATCGCCGATCATACTCGTGACCTTCCTGGCGATCCCAATCATCGGCTCAACGCTCTGGAACTCGGCGGAGGCGCCCTGCTTGATCTCGCCATTTACCCCATTTCGTTCGCCTTTGACGTGCTCGGAGAGCCTGAACACATCGTTTCGATGGCTCGGATTAAGGAGACAGGAGTGGACGCTGAGGTAGCAACTATCTTCCAACACGCCGGCGGGGCTTTGTCTACCACCATCTCCAGTCTCGACAACACCGGACCCAATGTTGCATCGATCCTCGGCACCGAGGGGAGAGTTGAGATTGCATCTACCTGGTATTCGCCAACTTCATTTCGCCACATTGACAAGAATGACAGGGTGATAGAAGAGTATTCGTCGTCGGTAGCAGGACGTGGCATGCAATATGAAGCTGCCGAAATGGAGAGGCTTGTGACGGCCGGAAAATTGTCCGGTGAGATCATGCCTGCTAACGAGACCGTGTCGATAATGCAATCACTTGATACGATCAGGGCGCAAATCGCACTGCGCTATCCGAACGAATAGAGCATTTTAGTTGATTTCGGTCGAGAAGTGCTGGAGCGGATGCCGCGACGACGGCCGCGGACCGCACCTTGGCTTGGGCTGGTAGACCTCCGGCGGCTTTATTACTTGATTACTTGAGCAAGCCCTTGATCCTAAAGTCAGGGTCTATCAGCGAGCTGGCCGCAACCACAGTTCCGCGCTCGATGAGCTTCTCGAGAACACTCATGTTCCTCGCGACCGTGTTCCCCTGTCCTATTGCGGCGGCCGCTGAGACCCGGGCATCTTGATCGCACTGAAAGACGATGCGGACCCCACCGGAGGCTGCGCGGTGATGTATATCCCGGGTTAGATCGAACTGTCCTGCGACCTGCAGAGTCAGATCGAACTGATCCGACCAAAACCACGGGACTTTCTGGTACTCTCCACTGGCACCGAGCATGGTTGCTGCGGCATGGGCACCCTGGTCCTGTGCGGCCTTCCAGCTTTCAAGTCGCATACGGGCTCCTCGCCACTCGAAATTGCAGCAGTCGCCTGCGGCGAAGATATTGGGTTCGGAGGTTCGGAATGCGCTGTCGACAACAATCCCGTTATCCACGAACAGACCGGCCTTTTCGGCGAGCTCGGTATTAGGGATCGCCCCGACGCCAGCGATAACGGCGTCGAACTCCAGTTCAATCCCGTTGGCCAGCACAATGCGGTTCGTTCCAGCCTCGGTGACGACAGTACCAGTCAGAATCTTGACCCCTGCGGTTTCGTGCCGCGCGTGAACGATTTGGGCGATCGCCCCGGGCACGGCGCGTCCGAGAATGCGCGGTGCGGTCTCGATCACCGTAACCTCGGCACCTGCCTGCCGCGCAGTCGCGGCGAGTTCAAGGCCAATGAATCCGCCACCAATGACCCCAATGCGCGCATTGCTGCTGAACTCCAGCATAATGCGCCGCGCCTGCACATCGGTTCGTAGTGTGAGACAGCCTTCAAGGCCAGGAAACAATCTGGCACGGGCTCCCGTCGCAAGGAGCAACTGATCATAGGTCAAGAGCGTGCCATCGGCGAGGTGAATCTCCCGCCTCTCAGGCACCAGAGACTCGACCAGCGCACCACGTCGGAGTTCGATCCCTGCTCCGGGATAGGCATCTTCGGCACGAATGGCCTTGGGATTGGCTAGCATCGTCTTGGATAACGGCGGTCGTTCATATGGCAGAGCTTTCTCTGCAGTCAGCAACGTTACCGACCCTTGAAAACCAAGTTCCCGCAACGTGAATGCGGCGCGGACACCGCATTCTCCGGCGCCGACAATAGCTATCTCTGCCATGCGGTCCTTCACTTCAGCTCTTGAGAACGACTTTGTTGTCTGGCGCAAACTGTTCGTGCAATGGAACCAGAGCAGCGCCAATCGCGCGGGCGTTAAACCCGATCGAGCCCACACGGAACTCAGGAATGATGATGCCCTCCAGATCGTAGCCTGCCACTCGTTCCCGGACGCTCACGATGAGACGATCGAGGAGAGGTCGCAAGAGGACGCCGTCAACAACGACACTATCGGCTTCGATGAAGCTCGTGCCAGAGATGGCCGCAAAAGCAAGTGCATCCGCCGCCAGATCGCACCACTCATCGAAACAGGCAAGTGCCGGTTCATCAAGCTTGGCGACGGATCCACCATCTTCACGGAACGTCTTCATTGGCAATTTGTGCTGCGCCGCAAGGACCTCCAACCGATTGAGGGAGGCGGCTTGACTCAACCGCGCGGGCGCTGGACTCCTATTGTGCGATCCAAGTTTAAGAGGGATTGCACCCACCGCGCCCGCGTTGCCGGTGTGGCCGGTAATTAGATTGCCCTCCAAAACAACACTGCCGCCAATCAAGGTGCTGATGTAGAAGTATACGATTGACCGATTCCGGTTCTCTCTCCGGAAATCAATCTCAGCCAAGCAAGCAGCGTCAGCGTCATTGAGCACCACGGCGCTCAAGCCGGAGGTTTCTTCGACCCTGGCGACCATGTCGGCCTCCCGCCAGCGTGGGGATGCACCGCCAGGATCACCGATGACGGCTATGCCAGACTCGATCGCCGTTGGAGCAGCAATACCTACGCCCACGAGTCTGGATTTCTGGACGCGGCTCAAATCATCCTTCAGGCTGTCGAACGCTGTTCCCATCAGGCCCGAGACGACGTCCGCGTCGAGGGCATCGTAGGCAAAGCTTTTCTTAGCAATCACCCGGCGGTCGAACGATAGAGCCAGCAGATCCAAGGAGCGGCGGCCAATCTTGACCCCGATCGAAATCGCTCCATCCGGTGCAATCTCGATCGGAGTAGAAGGCTGACCAATCCGGCCGCGGATTACGTCCTTCTTCCGCAGGTATCCTTCCTTGAGGAGGCGATTTACGATAATCGTGACCGTTTGCGAGGACAAATGTGTAATGCGCGCGATCTCGGCCTTGGAAAGCGCGCCAGCCTCCTGGATCAGACTAAGGATTAAGCGCTCATTGTAGTGTTTGACACCTATCTGGTTGCCGCCACGGTGCGTCGCGTTGCCTACGAATGCGTTGAAGGTGCTGTCGACTGACATTAGATACAGCTCGCGTTTTCAGGGGCGTTCAGATCGGAAACGCCGGTTATCATGGCGCCCTTCTCGTTACTGCTGGCCGGTCTTGACGTCCAGAACGCCCGCGATGCCATCGCGCCAGTGCCCGCCGCGTCTGATATCCCAATTGAGGCTCCCTTTGAGCGCGTGAATTCGGTCGTAGTGCTTCGTCTTCCA
This sequence comes from Mesorhizobium sp. M0960, assembly GCF_040319055.1. Classification (NCBI taxonomy): domain Bacteria; kingdom Pseudomonadati; phylum Pseudomonadota; class Alphaproteobacteria; order Hyphomicrobiales; family Phyllobacteriaceae; genus Mesorhizobium; species Mesorhizobium sp. M0960. The sequence continues at coordinate 26,961 of NZ_JAMYNN010000029.1, forward strand.
CCCATCAGCTTGCCGTAGGATCGACGGCCGAAATCTGGCACGATTTTTTTTGTAAATCAAGCGGATTTAGTTATTGACCATTTGTTGGAATATTGGCATGTTGTAGGCCGATCGGGCCTTTCGGGGCGAGATCGAAAGGAGCATCCGATGGACGATCTTAAGTTTGGAACGCGCAGCAAGCGCGGCGATTGGGCTCCCAACGAGCTGTTGGAGCCGGCGCCAATATGGCTCTTCCCTCCCAATCCAAAGAAGCTTCTGAAGTGGCTTCCATCTTACTTCTTTCCGTACAACCTGCTGTTCATGGTCTCGGCACTCGCCTACTGGCAGCTGGTTGTCCCTGACGCCGCAGTCCTGCAGAACTTTGCATGGGGTTGGTCGCTGAAAATGCTGGCGGTGAACCTCGTCCTGGCCTTTCTCTGGTACCAAAGCTGGGAGTTGCCGCTTTACGTTCGCCGTCGGCAGGGGAACCGATTTAAGTACAACCACAAGTTCCCGGCGGATCAGCAATCAGATGTATTTTGGTTCAATAAGCAGACCCTCGACAATATGCTGCGGTCGCTGCTGATCGGTGTACCGATATGGACGTGCCTGCAGGTCTTGATGCTGTGGAGTTCCGCGAATGGATACATACCCTGGCTCAACTTCGCCGAGCACCCTGTGTGGCTCGGGGTCGTGGCTGTCGTGGTGCCGATAATTCACGACTTCCACTTCTATTGCATCCACCGGCTGATCCACGTCCCAGTGCTCTACAAATACGTCCATTCGGTGCACCACAACTCCATAAATCCCAGCCCGTGGTCATCGCTATCGATGCATCCCATTGAGCACTTGCTCTATTTCGGGGTGGTTTTCTGGCACTTCGTTATCCCCTCAAACCCCGTCATTGCACTCTACCAGCTACACTTCGCGGGTTTCGGCGCCGTGCCTGGGCACATCGGTTTCGACACGGTTGAGACCAGCGATGAGCAGGGGTTCGATACCCACGCCTATATGCACTACCTCCACCATAAGTATTTCGAGGTGAATTACGGAGGCGAGGGGCTCGTCCCCGTGGACCGGATGTTCGGCACCTATCACGACGGGTCGAAGGAATCTGACGAACGGATGAAGGCGCGTTTCCGCGCCAAGAAAGAGCGCCTCAAGGACAAATCGGCCTGAACCCGCTCGAACCCTGTTGCCTCAAAATCTAGCGAGAGTGACGATGCCTTGGATTGACGTTTGTGGAGCCGACGACCTGGAAGAGGAAGGCGGCCTACGGTTCGACCATGCAGGTAAGACGTTCGCAATCTTCCGGAATCATCAGGACCAGTATTACTGCACGGACGGGCTTTGTACCCACGAGAATATCCACCTCGCCGACGGGTTGGTGATGGAGAATACGGTGGAATGCCCCAAGCATGCCTCGGTCTTCGACTTCACAACCGGCGAGGTCGAGACGCCTCCCGCCTGCGATAACCTGCGCACCTACGCCGTCAAGGTCGAAGGCGGCCGCGTGATAATCGATGTCTGAGGAGACTATCCGTTGACCGACATCAACCCGAAAGCCGTAATCGCGGAAGTCACGGCTCTTCCGGAGACGGTTGAAAAGGTCCGCGGCTTGCTATGCGACTACGGGCGCATTGTTCGGCAAGAACCTGGGAACCGAGCGTTTGCCTGCCGCCAAGTCGACGGTCGACCAGACAAGTTTGTCCGCGGACCAGGCGGCCTTCGAGACGCACCTTTCCGCACCCGAGAACGCTCAATTGAACGCCAAGCTTGGGACCCTCGTTCAGGGTGCCGGTTCAGTCCTGACCTTCCTGATACCCGTTGAGTAAGCGAGACTCATTAAAGGGAGTCGCATTTCGCGGAGACCCACGATCATGTACCACAACAGACCTCACGTCGAAGACATACGCGCGAAGAAGCGACGGGGCGAAAAGCTTTCGATGCTCTATGTCACCAGCACGGAGGAAGCCGCCGCCGCCGCCGCTGCGGGGATCGATCTCCTGTCAATCGAGGCAAAGGACTTCACCCCCGAAATGCGTGAGGCGGCGGGGGCGTGCTTCGTGCAGATCGGCCTGACGCCGCCAACGAAAGGAACCGTGGACGGAAAGCTGCTGGTCAGCGCCGAGCAATTCCTGGAGGCGGCTTACCGCTACACAGCGATTGGGGGCGATTGTTTCTATTGTGCCGCTTCTTTCGATATCCAGAGGACAATGTGCGAAAATCACATTCCGATTGTCGCTCATGTGGGCCTTATTCCATCTTACGTTACCTGGACCGGCTGGCGCGCTGTCGGAAAGACCGCATCAGAGGCGCTGACGATGTGGAAGCGACTAAAACGGCTCGAGGAAATCGGTTGTTTCGCTGTTGAGCTTGAGGTCGTTCCCGGCCGGATAGCCGAGTTCTTCGCCAAAAACACATCGATGATCTACTTCAGCCTCGGTTCGGGCTCAGGTGGCGATGTCCAGTACCTGTTCGCAGAGGACGTGCTCGGCTACGGCCGGAACCGCCTTCCGCGCCACGCCAAGGCGTATCGCAACTTCAAGGCCGAGTTCGACCGACTGAATAGTGAACGCGTCGCGGCATTCCGCGAATTCCGGGCTGACATCTATTCCGGTGCCTATCCCGGACCCGAACACACTGCGGCGATCCCGGAGGCTGAATTTGAAACCTTTCTTAATCACTTGGGATCTCGATAGTGAGACTTGCTCCGTCTTTAATATCAGTATCCACTTTTTCGATATATTCTCAGTTGAGATAGACTAACTGTCCCTCGGTCCGCAGGGATTTCCATCGCAGCCGCGCTGGTCGTACCGGCACGGCGTCCAGCATTCTTCGACGCCCGCGAGACCGAAAGGCAAAATCATGACCGTTGGCATTCAACCCAGCAAGCTCATCGACGGAAAAGCAGTCGCAAACACCCTTACCACGCAGATTGCCGCCGATGTAGCTGCGCTGAGATCGGCAACCGGAAAAGTGCCGGGCTTGGCAGTGATCTTAGTGGGAGAAGACCCAGCGAGTGCTGTCTATGTCGCATACAAACACCGTCAGACGCTTGCGGTGGGTATGGCGTCCTTTGAACACAAACTTCCAGCCGACACCAATCAGGACGACCTGTTGTCAATCGTTAATGAATTGAATCAGGACCCTTCTGTGCATGGCATTTTGGTACAGCTACCATTGCCGTCTCAGATTGATCCGAACATGGTTCTCAACGCGATTGATCCGACCAAAGACGTCGACGGGTTTCATGTCCAGAATGCCGGCAGGCTGGCGACCGGCCAAGAAGGGTTCGTTCCGTGCACTCCTCGCGGCTGCCTATTGCTCCTGAAGCATCGTCTCGGCGATTTAGCTGGTCTCCACGCGATCATAGTTGGACGAAGCAATATCGTCGGCAAACCAATGGCCCAACTGTTGCTGGCTGAGAATTGCACTGTAACAGTCGCTCATTTGCGGACCCGCGAACTTCCGGCTCTCTGCAGGATGGCCGACATTCTAGTCGCCGCGGTCGGACGCGCAGAAATGATCCGAGGTGATTGGATCAAGCCAGGCGCGGTTGTCGTCGACATAGGTATCAATCGGGTGACCCAAGGCGGAAAGCCGCGCCTTGTTGGCGATGTCGCATTTGCAGAGGCTGCTCACGTTCAAGCAATTACACCTGTCCCAGGCGGCGTGGGTCCGATGACAATCGCGTGTTTGCTCGCGAATACCCTTTCCGCATTCCGTCACACCTTGGCGGCGCGAAACAACTGAGGAACGAACAATGTCGAAATTTGCACTTCGCGTGAAATGTCGTTCCACCAGGGGCATAGTGGCTGCGATCTCCAGCTTTCTCGCTGATCAAACTTGCAACATCACGGACAGTGCGCAGTTTGACGATGTTGATACTGGCAACTTCTTTATGAGAGTGAGCTTCCGGTCTGAAGGTGGGCGAAACCTGGACGAGCTCCGCGTCGGCTTCGATCCAATCGCATCGCGCTTCGCGATGGATTCAGAATTCTTTGACGAGGCCGTGAAGCGAAGAGTTATCGTCATGGTCTCTCGCTTCGGCCACTGCCTCAACGATCTCCTCTACCGTTGGCGCATTGGCGCTCTCCCGATCGATATCGTGGCGGTGATCTCCAATCACATGGAATATCAAAAGGTCGTGGTGAATCACGACATTCCGTTTCACTGCATCATGGTAACGAAGGAAAATAAAGCCGAAGCGGAAGCCCAGCAGATGCTTGTAGTGACCGAGACCAAGGCCGAGCTGATCGTTCTAGCTCGCTACATGCAGGTTCTCTCGGATGAAATGTGTCGGAAGATGTCCGGCCGCATTATCAACATCCACCATTCGTTTCTTCCTTCGTTCAAGGGCGCCAATCCCTACAAGCAAGCGTATGAACGCGGAGTGAAATTGATCGGCGCGACCTCTCATTACGTCACTGCCGATCTGGATGAGGGGCCGATCATTGAGCAAGACATCATTCGGGTGACACATGCGCAGTCCAATGAGGATTACGTCAGCTTGGGTCGTGACGTTGAAGCACAGGCCTTGGCACGGGCGATACACGCCCACATCCATGGCCGAGTTTTCCTAAACGGGAACAAGACGGTTGTATTTCCACCATCACCCGGTTCGTTCGCCTCAGAACGAATGGGGTAGCGATAGAAAGGTTCTGTCGCAACCTTTTCGGAAAGGTCATTTGCTGCATGATGCTTGCTCTTTTTTCCGGGAGTTTGTCATGTTCAAAGGCCGCCATTTTGGTATCTTGCCTACAATCTCAGCCTGCGCGATCTGGAAGAGATGATGGCCGAGCGCGGCATTCACGTCGACCATTCCACTGTCCACCGCTGGGTCGTGCACTTCTCGCTTGAGCTGCTGGACCGATTCAACCGGCGCAAGCGGAGCGTCACTGGAAAATGGCACATGGACGAAACCTACATCAAGGTTCGAGGCCAATGGATGTATCTCTATCGTGCTATCGACAGCCTCGGCGATACGGTCGAATTCTTTTTCAGCGAGAACCGTGACCTGCCGGCGGCCAAACGCTTCTTACGGAAGGCCCTGCAGCGCCATGGCAGGCCGGAACGTATCGCCATCGACGGCAGCCAGACCAATCACGAGGCCATCCGATCTTGCGATCTTGAAAATCGCCTGCGGGATCGATCGCGACGAGCACTGAAGTCGATCAGAATCCGCAAGAGCCAGTATTTCAACAACCGCATCGAACAGGATCATAGGTGCATCAAGCGCCGCGTCCGGTCCATGCTCGGCTTCAAGTCAACCACAACCGCCGAAACTATCCTCTCGGGCATCGAGATGGTTCATATGATGCGCAAACGACAGGCCAGGTTTGCCTACAATCCCACGCCCTCCATTGCCAAGCAGTTCGAAATGCTCGCCGCATGAGCGCCGCGTGACGCTCAACCCGCCCTTGCGACCTCAGCTGGAGTTTGCGACGGAACCGCCTGGACAAGGTCTGGACGAGATCAGATTACGGCCACATTGGAACTCGCCTCCTGATCGAACTCGTCATCGCCGAGCGTTGCACGGGTTGCAACGCCTGCGTCGAAGTATGCCCGACCAACGTGCTCGAAATCGTCTCCAGCAATGTGCCGCACATCGCCCGGCAGGAGGACTGCCAGACCTGCTTCATGTGCGAGCTCTACTGCCGGGAAGACGCGATCTACGTCGCGCCCGATTGTGAAAACGCCACTCCAGTCGACAAGGACGAGATCCTGGCTTCCGGCCTGCTCGGCGAATTCCGCCGCAATCATGGCTGGGACGAATGGGCACACGACCCCCGCTACACCAACGAGCACTGGCGGATGGAGAGCGTCTTCCTGCGCGCGAGGGATATGGCCATCGCCGAGGCGGCCGGAAACGCGTGAATGGAAATTGTGCCTCAGCTGACATTCCTATGACCTGAGCGTTTATCCGGGACCTCATTTCCATGATACAGAAACGGCAGTTGCGGCTCGGAGCGTAAGACGGCAGAGCTTGCCGCCACTACTCCGCAGCCTCGGCATAGTGCGCTGGCACATAGTTGAGAATGGGTCCGAGCCAGCGCTCCACTTCCGCGAGCGGCATGTCCTTGCGGCGTGCATAGTCCTCAACCTGGTCGCGTTCGACCTTGGCGACGCCGAAATAATAGCTTTCGGTATGCGACAGATAGATCCCCGACACAGACGAGCCGGGCCACATCGCATAGCTTTCGGTCAGGCTCACCCCGGCATTGCGCTCGCTGTCGAGCAGCCGGAACAGTGTGGCCTTCTCGGTGTGGTCGGGCTGGGCGGGATAACCGGGCGCCGGGCGGATGCCGCGATAGGGCTCGCCGATCAGCTCGTCCGGCGCCAGCTTTTCGTCGACCGCATAGCCCCAGAACTCCTTGCGCACCTTCTCGTGCATGCGCTCGGCGAAGGCCTCAGCGACGCGGTCGGCCAGCGCCTTGACTATGATCGACGAATAGTCGTCATTGGCCCTCTCAAATCGTTCGGCGATCGCCACCTCCTCGATGCCGGCCGTGACGATGAAGCCGCCGATGTAGTCGGGCTTGCCGCTGTCCACCGGCGCGACGAAATCCGACAATGCGACATTGGCCTTGCCGTCGCGCTTGGTCAGTTGTTGGCGCAGCGTGAAGAAGGTCGCCAGCTCCTGCGATCGCCCCTCATCCGTGAACAGCCTGATATCGTCGCCGGTGGCATTGGCCGGCCAGAAGCCGATGACGCCGCGTGGCGCAAACCATTTTTCGGCGATGATCTGCTTCAGCATCGCCTGCGCATCCTCGAACAGCTGGCGCGCGGCGGGTCCTTGCGCTTCGTCTTCGAGGATCTTGGGATAGCGCCCTTTCAGCTCCCAGGTCTGGAAGAACGGCGTCCAGTCGATGTAGCGCGCGAGTTCCGTGAGATCCCAGTTCTCGAAGACCTTCACACCTGTGAAGGACGGCTTCGGCGGCTCATATTCAGACCAATCGATCCGATGCGCATTGGCCCTCGCCTTGGCCAACGGCAGCCGCTGCTTGTCGGCTTCGGACCGGGCATGCGCGTCGGCGACTTTCTTGTATTCGGCGCGCAACGTGTCGACATACTTCGCCTTGCTGTCATTCGACAGCAAGGACGACACCACGCCGACCGCCCGGCTGGCGTCGGTGACGTAGACGGTCTGGCCTTTCGCATAGCGCGGGTGGATCTTGACCGCCGTGTGCACGCGGCTGGTCGTCGCGCCGCCGATCAAAAGCGGAATGTCAAAGCCTTCGCGCTCCATCTCGGCGGCCATGTGCGCCATCTCGTCGAGCGAGGGCGTGATCAGGCCGGACAGGCCGATGATGTCGACATTTTGCTCTCGCGCCGTCTGCAGGATTTTTGCCGCCGGAACCATGACGCCGAGATCGATAATCTCGTAATTGTTGCAGGCCAGCACGACGCCGACGATGTTCTTGCCGATGTCGTGGACATCGCCCTTCACCGTCGCCATCAGGATCTTGCCCGCCGTCTGGCGTTCGCCATTGTCGATGCCATTGGCGGTATTGGCCAGCTTCTCGGCCTCCATATGCGGCAGCAAGCCGGCCACCGCCTGTTTCATCACCCGCGCCGATTTCACCACTTGCGGTAGGAACATCTTGCCGGCGCCGAACAAGTCGCCGACGACGTTCATGCCGGCCATCAGCGGGCCTTCGATGACATGCAGCGGGCGCTCGGCGGCCAGCCGCGCTTCCTCGGTGTCGGCATCGATGAATTCGGTGATGCCGTTGACCAGCGCATGGCTGATCCGCTGCGCAACTGGCAATTCGCGCCAGGCGAGGTCGCGCTCCTTGGCTTCCTGGCCCGCCGTGCCCTTGAAGCGTTCGGCGATCTCCAGCATGCGTTCGGTGGCGGTGCCGCCGCCTTTCGGTTGACGGTTGTTGACGACATCCTCGCAGGCTTCGCGCAGGTCGGGATCGATGGATTCGTAGACGGCAAGCTGTCCGGCGTTGACGATGCCCATGTCCATGCCCGCCTGGATAGCATGGTAAAGGAACACCGCATGCATGGCCTCGCGCACCGGCTCGTTGCCCCTGAACGAGAAGGACAGGTTCGACACGCCGCCTGAGATATGGACATGCGGCAGCGTCCCGGTGATCTCTCCCGTCGCCTCGATGAAGTCGACGCCGTAATTGTCGTGCTCCTCGATGCCGGTGGCAATGGCGAAGACATTGGGGTCGAAGACGATATCCTCGGGCGGGAAGCCGGCCTGTTCGGTCAAAAGCTTGTAGGCGCGGGTGCAGATTTCGACCTTGCGCGCTTTGGTGTCGGCCTGGCCGTCCTCGTCGAAGGCCATGACGACCACCGCCGCGCCATAGGCGCGCACGAGTCTGGCATGATGCAGGAATGCCGCCTCGCCTTCCTTCATAGAGATGGAGTTGACCAGCGGCTTGCCCTGCACGCATTTCAGGCCGGCTTCGATGATCTCCCATTTGGAACTGTCGACCATGACAGGAACACGGGCGATGTCCGGCTCGGCGGCGATCAGGTTGAGGTACTCCACCATCGCCCTCTTCGAATCGATCAGTCCCTCGTCCATGTTGATGTCGATGATCTGCGCGCCATTGGCGACTTGGTCGCGCGCCACGTCGAGCGCGGCGACATAGTCGCCCGCCGTGATCAGCTTGCGGAACTTGGCTGAGCCGGTGACATTGGTGCGCTCGCCGACATTGACGAAGGGAATCTCATCCGTCAGCGTGAACGGTTCCAACCCGGACAGGCGCATCTTGCGCTCGATGTCGGGAATGGCGCGCGGCGGATATTTCCGCACCGCCTCTGCGATGGCGCGGATGTGCTCAGGCGTCGAACCGCAGCAGCCGCCAACGATATTGACCAGCCCCTCGCGGGCGAAATCCTCGATCTGCGCGGCCATGAATTCCGGGCTCTCGTCATAACGGCCGAATTCATTGGGCAGGCCGGCATTTGGATAGGCGCAGACAAAAGTGTTGGCGACGCCTGATATCTCGGCCAGATGCTCGCGCATGGCATTGGCGCCGAGCGCGCAGTTGAGGCCGATGGTGAAGGGGCTGGCATGGCGCACCGAATGCCAGAAGGCGGTCGGCGTCTGGCCGGACAGCGTGCGGCCGGACAGATCGGTGATGGTGCCGGAAATCATCACCGGCAGGCGCACGCCCTTCTCATTGAAGACCTCTTCTGCTGCGAAGATTGCCGCCTTGGCGTTCAGCGTGTCGAAGATCGTCTCGATCAGGATGATGTCCACGCCGCCATCGATCAGGCCGCGCAGCTGCTCGCCATAGGCGAGGCGCAATTCGTCGAAGGTCACGGCGCGATAGCCGGGATTGTTGACGTCGGGCGACATCGAGGCGGTGCGGTTGGTCGGCCCCAGCGCGCCGGCGACGAAACGGCGCTTGCCATCCTGCTGCTCGGCACGAACAGCGGCGCGCCGCACCAGCCGCGCGCCATCGCGATTCAGCGCATAGACGGCATCCTCCATGCCGTAATCGGCCTGGGTGATCGACGTCGAGGAGAAGGTGTTGGTTTCGAGGATATCCGCGCCTGCGATGGCGTATTGATAGTGGATCTCCTCGATTGCCTTCGGCTGCGTCAGGATCAGAAGATCGTTGTTGCCTTGCTGATGGCAGGCGCAGCCGGCGAAGGCCTCACCACGGAAATGATCTTCATCGAAACCCAGCCCCTGGATCTGCGTGCCCATGGCGCCGTCGAGGATGAGGATGCGCTCACGCGCCGCTGCCGTCAGCGCCGCAAGCACTTCCGACTCGTCGGGCTTTGCCGCGACGGAGCCGAACAATGCGTCCAGCGATGCAGAATTCTGCGACATTTTCATCCTCAAGACGACAGTACTGTCCAATTCACATAAAGACATCTTTATGTCAACATACGCGCTCCAGCCTGGGTGTCGCGCACCGGAGAGAAAGTTTTGTGTCAAAATCGGTCCAAAAGCAGATGAGATGGATGAGCGGCATGCCCTCGAAGCGGCTTGGGCGGCAGCGCTCAAGCCGGCGCCGCTCCCATGGTGTCTCGACCGATGCAAACAATATTGTGGCCTTTGGCCCAAACTGTCCACTATCGAACGGACGCATTATAGTCGAACGTTTTGCATTTCGTGCGAAGCCCTCAAAGCAACAACAGAAGACGCGCGCGGGGAGAAGGCGCGCCGGCCCAACTTGAGTATCAGCGCGGAGCTACATCATCAGGATGGCACGTCACTTGCACATCAACTTTGGGAAGCCATCGTGACGGCAATTGCCCGCAAACCAAGGGAGATGACGATGGCAATTGGCCTGAATTGCTCGGAGCAACTGAAGATGGCTGAAGATCTGCAGGCGTACCATGCCGAGCCACGGGGACTGATTATGTGGCGAGCCGAGTTGAAGCAATTCATTGACGATCGGGCGAAACACAATAGTCGGCATTGTCTCGCCGTCTGAGGTTGGACGTGAAGGGACCGCGGGCGGGAATATCAGGCAAGAGCTCGGGTCAGAGCTTCCCATACCGCAAGCGTCGAGGCGACGGAGATCGGTCAGGAAATGCTCAGCGTTATGAGCGGGCTCGGGAGGAAGAGAATGCGGAAGGTTGAGAAGATCAGACGAAGCGCTGCTGCAGGCTCCTGCCGAATGAAAGCCCTGCATCGTCCGCTAACGCTTTCGCAGCGTTAGGTGGGAATTCTCAGTCTGCTGGTGCGGCTGACGCTATTCCTAAAACGCGACGAAACAGCTCGAATCTAACCAGGACGCAGGTCAGGGGCCTAGCGCGACACTTCTACAAAATCTCGAAATGAAGAGTACCAATATGACAGATAAACCCTCGGTCTCTATTCTGAAAGAAACCCGCGACAACGAGAAGCGGGTTATCATGCTTCCGCAAGGTGTTCGACAGTTTGTCGAGGCCGGTTTTAAGGTTTACGTTGAGCATGATGCCGGAGCCGCCTCGGGAGCGTTTGATGGGGACTACAAGGCGGCAGGGGGCGAAATCGTTTCAACAGACGAGGCTTGGACAGTTTCTCCATTCCTCTTGAAATATAAGTTTCCGAGCGTCGCCGAACGGCGGTACCTGTGCCGCCCGCTGCATATTGGCGCATACTTTTACCCAGGCGAAAACTACGAGCTAACGCACCACCTGCGCGAGCATGGGGTGACAGCCTATAGCTATGAGTACTTTCAGGCCGCAGATGGTTCGTTTCCGCTCATGACGCCCGATAGCGAGATCAGCGGGAAATTGGCTGTGCTCTTTGGGGCCCATCACCTGCTATCGACGCAGGGAGGGCTCGGCATAATGCTGGCTTCCCTACCGGGGATGAAGCCGCCGAAAATCGTCGTCATCGGGCATGGAAATGTCGGCGCAGCAGCTGCTCGAACAGCCGCAGGTCTCGGAAACGAAGTTGTTGTCTTTGGCTACCGCGAGGAAAGCCTCCGCCGATTTGAGGGGACCGTTCCCTCGAACGTCAAATGCCTGATTGTCTCGCAAGAAGCCCTGGAGCGAGAGATACCCGACGCCGACCTGGTGATCGGAGCGACTTTGATTTCGACCTACGATACACCAGCGATGCTCACAGACGAACTCGTCAAGAAGATGAAGGAAGGCTCGATGATCATCGACGTCACTTGCGGCTATGGAGCAGGATACATCCCGACGGCCCATACATTCACCTGGATGGGCGCGGCACCATATAAGGTGCATGGCGTTTGGCACTACAAGGATCCCGTCATGCCAGCTCACGTGCATCAGACGGCGTCGATCGGGGCAACCACAAACCATACGCGTTATCTTATTAGTCTCGGCAAATCGATTTTCCTTAAGGATTTCCAGGACTCGGTTTCCCAAAAGGGCAAATTTGTTGAAAACGGTGAGATCATCCATCCGCACGTGATTAGCGACTTTGCCTTGATCGATGCATTGGCCAAGAAATCCGCGTGAGGGGGCGGCCATGGCGATGCGGCATAAGATATCATATAAAGAACGGGCCGCGTACTACGATGTCGAATATACGGACACTGTAGACCATGCTTTTCTCGCCAGTCTTGTTGGTGGTTCTACGCGCTCGGTCCTTGAGATTCCGTGTGGGGTCGGGCGTAACGCGCTTAATTTGGCTCGAAGCGGATGTTCGATAGTCGCTGTCGACAACGAACCGGCTATGGTCGAACGGCTGACAGAAAAGGCTGAAAAACTCGGCTTCAACAATGTGTCAGCACTCGTTGGGGATCTCCGGACGTTGGACCTCGAAGAGCGGTTCGACCTTATCCTCGTGCCCCGAGAGGCATTTCAGCTGTTGGTGGACTTGTCCCAGGCGCGGCAGTCGCTCAAAGCGCTGCGACGGCACCTCTCGGACGATGGGACATTGATGATCGACCTATCGTCTTTCGCAAAGGTCAGGCCAGAACAGGCCTACCTCCAGCCAGACTATTTCGATCCTACTGCCCCTGATGGCAGTTGGCGCTTTGAGTGGACGCGCCCGCTAGCCGCCAGGCTCACGTTGTCTCGTCATCGTATGCAGCAACACAATTGTGACGGCACAGTCGACGTGTCGTTCAGACACATTCGTGAGACTGAGACGGCCATCGACGAGACCGAGACGACCATTCGACTTAGGCCTTACTGCGTCGACGAGTTCACGGCGCTTTGCGTCGATGCTGGATTGAAGGTTGAAAAGGTGTTCGGCGACTACGGACGCAACTGGTACCAGCCGAACGACGCCCGAATGATTTTTCTTCTCAGCGCAACTACCGACATTCGGGACGATCAGCTCCCCCCGTCCGGGGTTATGTGGGAACTCGGCCGAGGGTTCCAGAACGACCGTGATGCCTTTCGAACGAAAGACCTGCAGTTGGTTCCAATGCGTCCGTCCGTCCGAGCTTATTTTGAGACCTATCTGACGGAGTATTTCTCCGGCCCCTTCATCAAGGGCCAAGGGGCCGAGGATATTTTGAAGGCGATGGCGGAATGGGGCGTTATGGGAAATGCTCTCGATCTGGGATCTGGAACTTCGACGCTGTTCTGGTATCTCCCAACCAAGGGAGTCAATCGCCTCTCTTGCTGCGACATCGCGCCTGAAGCCCTTAGCGTGCTAGCGAACTTCGTACGGAGCAATCAACCGCTTCCTGAGTGTTACGGTTGGGTAGCCGATCATTTCAAAATATCCAATCACTCGGTCAACCAGCTTCGCGAGCGCTTTGCCGAGTTCTTGATTTTCGACTGCCTGAAGCGGTGGCCAAGTTGGATGGACAGCCACCGATACGACTTGATCACTGCCTTCGGTAATCTAGCGATTTCGGGGACAGCTGACGCGTACGACGATTGCTTCCAGCACATCGCTGATCACCTTGCACCCACGGGCCGAACTATCGGAGCGGATTGGGCAAGGCGGCAGTCATTTGCGCAGAAGGATGGGCACGACAATTCGTATTTGAGCATCGAACTGATAGCCAGCGCGATGAAGAATGCGGGGCTCACCCCGCTGGAATGCCGTCGTATCGAGATACAGCGGGACCCACTTTACGACGCCATTTTCGTTTGGGTCGGCCAGAAAAATAGCTGAGCGATCTCCTTCGATATTTTGGAGCTTTTAGCATGTCGCACAATCGCGAAGGCGGTGCAGGTAGCTTTGTTTCAGTTAACGGCGTGATCTGCGCTGGCGCCCATTATATTGTCGATCTGTTCGGCGGCACAGGTTTGGCAATCCCGCTTTTATCGAAACAGCCATTACGAAAAGCGCACAGTCCGCTGGAGCCACTATACTTTTTTCAAACTTCCATCGGTTTTCACCCGAGGGTGTCTCAGGCGTACTGGTATTGGCGGAATCTCACATCAGTATCCATACTTGGCCAGAGCACAGCTATGCGGCATTAGATGTGTTTATGTGTGGCCGGGCCCGCCCCAAAGCGGCTATTGCCGTTCTGAAGGAAGAGTTCAAGCCGATCCGTGTCGTCGAGTATTTGCTTGCCCGTGGCAGAGCCGACAATGCCGACCAATACTCTCAACCGGATCGGATCGACTCCGAACGTTGGCTCAAGGGGCTTGAGCGCTAATTTTCGATTCATCAATCGCGCGTCGTCGATCTCGTGCGTCAGGCGCCCGTGATTTCGGGCACTGCATCCCGGCGGCCGCCAAGGCGAAGAAAGATCAGAGCTGCTCGATCACCGTAAGCGCCACGCCGCTCCCCTCGTGCGGGGCATGAGGTGAATGTGCGAAGAATCCCCCCGATCGCGAGAGACGCGGCCGACAATCCACGATCTCGCTACCGCGGCAGGCGTTTCGGTGGCGACTGTGAACAGAATTCTGAGTGGCACCGTTTCAGTTCGCCCGAAAACCGTCCAACGCGTTCAAAGCGCAGCGGAAGAGATTGGGTTTTACGGAATCGGAGCCATTGATGATCGGGCTCGTAAGATATCTCCACATTACCGACTAGGCTTCCTGCTTCAGCAGTCGACCCGCGACCTCTATCAGTTGTTCGGGAAGAAGATTATTGCCGCCTGTCGTGAGCGTCGGGATGAGGTCATCGATTCAGTAGTCGACTTCGTGGATCTGCTGACACCCGAGACAATCGCGAGCCGGCTGATTGCGCTCGGCGATTCATGCGACGCCGTTGCGGTGGTCGCGGCAGATCACCCAATTATTGGCCAGGCGATCCGCTCACTGAAGGAAGTGGGAAGACCGATTGTTTCTTACATTACGGATCAATCCGCACCGGAACGTGCAGCTTATGTTGGCACAGACAATTGGAAGCTGGGTCGCACGGCGGCCTTCCTGATCACCCAAACCACTCAAGGACCGGGTCGCATTGCGGTTTTCATAGGAAACCATCGGTATCAATGCCAGGACGTCTCAGACGCCAGTTTCCGTTCGTATTTGCGCGAACACGCTCCGCGGCTCACAGTGGAGGAAAGCCGCCCAACCCACGAGGAATCGAACGAGGCTTATCGAATGGTGGCCGAGTTGCTTAAGACGAATGACGATCTTGTGGGAATTCTGATCGTCGGTGGCGGAATTACCGGTGTACTTCGTGCTTTGAGGGAGGTGTCCTCAGAGAGGCGAGCGGGTATCAAGGTGGTATGTCGTGACATTGGCCCCGAAACCCGAAAAGGACTGTCCGAGGGCTTGATCACAGCAGCTCTCTGCCACCCCCTTGAAGCCACTTCGGCCCTTCTTGTACAGACAATGATTGATGTCATTGGACCACAGGCGCCCTTAGCTACTCTTCAGCGGTCCATACCTTTCGAAATAGTCACCCCGGAGAATATCTGACGCAAATGTCAGCTAGGGGTCGCCCACTCGATTGTTTAAATAACATGTAACCTTTTGAAATTGCTGTGGAATATTTTCCAGCGTCGCGCAAACTCCGACATCAAGATCGTCATGCGCGGCAGATATCGAGGTGCAGCGCCTGTGTGGCCGCATGTCCGCCGGTGCGCCGCATCTCGTCGTACAGCATCGGAAAGATGTCGAAGCCGAACTCGAGGTCCTGACCGAACGGCCCACGAAAATCGATATCGGCGAGTTGCCCAAGATTGTGGAAGATGAACCAGCCCGGATTGGTGGCGCGCAGGATCTCGACCTGGTCGTGTTGAAAAGCCGCCGTCGCCCCAGCCAGGAACCGGTGGTAGTCCTGTACATGCCCGGGGCTCGGATAGGACGGCATAAGCGGCCGCGGCAGCTCGATCTGCCGTCATAGGCCGTCGCCCAGAAATGGCCACCCCAGGCGAAGTTCAGTGCGTCGATCGCGCCGGATTTGTGCTGCAAGAATTTCTGGAACTCCAGCCGCGTGGCGGGTGAGAATGACTCCGAAACCGTCGTGTTGAGCTCGTGTCGGTCTGCCAGCCGATGACGCGAGGATTGTTGCGGTAGTGGTCGGCCATGGCGCGGGTGATGCGGCGGCTGTGGCCGCGGAACACCGGGCTGGTGGTGTCGGCATGCTGGCGCGAGCCATGACTTGCGGGCGGCCGTGGACATCGACGCGCAGCACCTCCGGATAGTTGATGGTCAGCCAGCGCGGCGGCGTCGCCGTCGGCGTTCACATGATCGTGTCGATACCAGCGGCGCCGAGAACCCTCGATTGCCCGTTCACCCATCCGCACCGTGTTGACGCCGGCCGCAGCCATGCGCTCGGCATCGCGCCGCCAGCAGGTTTCGTCGACATGTTCGGGATAATGCGGTGCTCCCAGCAGGAAGCGGTCCAGGTTGAGGGGCCGCCAAACGGAAAGCGGAGCGGGCGTCTTGCGCTGCATGCGAATGATACTCTTGGATTGAAGGGTCAGGTTGCGGGGACGGGTTTGCCCGGCGTTAAGGTGCGGCCATCGGGCCTGAAGAGATAGCGTCGGCGATCTCGAACCCGGCCGTCAGTCGGGCGCCGACACTGATTGGCGATACCATATTGAGCTGGACGGTGAAATTGCCTGTGCCGCTGTCCGAATTGGTCGCCTGAAGGGGGGAGGCGTCGAGGTAGAGGACCGTTTCCCGCCCGAGATGTTCAACCAGCCGCACCTGACCCTAGAACGATGGCTGGCTGGCGTTTGCCGGTTCGAGAACGTGGAGGTTTTCCGGTCGGATTCCGACAGTCACCGCATCTCCCGACGAAATGCCGGTCCCGTCGATGTCGGAGAAGGCAAGTACGCCTTACTCTTTTCGCGCAGCCAGAGTTCAAGATCGGCGACAATAGCGCGGCTATTTTCCTGACGCATCGCACGGCGTTCATCGGCCGATCGGCCACGGATATCGTCCTCTATTCTGTAGAGCTCGGCGATCCGTCTCAGCGCCTCGCTGGCGATCGGCGCCGGTCCGGACACGGCCAATTCATAGAACCGCCGGCGAACGTGCGCCCAGCAGAAGGCGAGCGTCACGCCGCTCCTGTCGGCCAGCACACGATAGCCGCCATAGCCGTCGACCTGCAGGATTCCAGTGAAGCCTGCGAGATGAGCGATCGGACGCTCGGCCTTCGATCCGCGCCCTGCTGGCCGTCAAGCGGGGTGAGCCGCGCGTCTGCTCGATGGTCCGGGTGCCGACGCCCGAGAATGAGGATCGC
>NZ_JAMYNN010000030.1:0-37335 GCF_040319055.1 Mesorhizobium sp. M0960
ATCATTAGCCGCCCTCTGTTATGTTGTCGCCCCGCTCTCCTCGCCGGTCTTATATTGGGTTGCATCGCGCCCCCGTCCCCCCCCCGCGCGGGCGGGGGCTCGACTTCATCACAGGGTTGATTCGTCCACTTCATGTTGGACGACCCGGACGCGCAGAAAAAAGCGCCTGCGGCGGGTCCTTTGTAACCACCATGATGCGGGACCACAGCGACAGGGCGTGCCGGAGACGGTCAATCCGGCCGGCGATGTCGTCGCCGGCGGCGACGGTCTCATTCAGGATCAGCATCGACCAAAGAGCGAGGCCACTGCCGTTATGCTCGAGATCTGGGGACGGCGGCTTGGCGAACGCCGTCTACTCGGCGTTTCTCGAACTCACTGCATGCAAGACCGTGACGAAGCCCTTCACATTGCGGGTCGGGACATAGCTGGCTTCTTGGCGCGCTACCACCGCTAGAGATGCAGACTTCGCCCGACAGCTCCTGCTGGAGCGCGGCCTGGATCTGATGGCAGAATTCTTGCGGAGACGCGGACAAGTGGGGAGCACTCCAACCCTACACACGCGTCACTGGGCTATCAGTGTTGACCGTATAATCTTCGGAATGGCAATGGCATATTTTACAAAGCACGACGGCAATCAAATTATATACCGCAGCTGGGAAGAGCCGGAACAGTCAAGCGCAAGGATGAGAATTTTGGTCCTCAAGCTTGATCATGTCGGCGACTTTTGGATGTCTCTAGGGCCCCTAAAGGACCTTCGTCAGCGTTTTGCGCATGCCCACATTACGCTGGTGGTGGGAAGCTGGAACATCGCTACTGCAAAACAGTTCGACCTCGCCGACGATCACATTGCTTTTGACTTTTTTCCTCGCAACCCAAAAGTCAAAACGCGCAAAGAAGCCGCCGACATAAGGCCGCTGCTGACCGGCGAGTTTGATCTTGCCATTGATATGCGTGTTCCGGAAGAAACAAGGCCCATCTTGCTTGAAGTCCCCGCCAGGCACCGTGCGGCGATAGTTGATCCGTACAGCATGCATCAGATCGATATTGCGATAGCGCCATTCAATCTGAAACTGCGCAGAACCATTTTCTACAAGCTGGTCCAAAAAATAGGGCTTGCTAACAAAATCCCCCGTAGATGGCTTGATTGGTTCATTGACCGTAAGCAGGTGCGTCTCCAGCATGTGTCAGAAATCCTCCTCTTTCTGGTCGCAAAGGCAGCTGCCTATTTCGAAAGCGGAGCGGGTCACCCACAGAATTCGACTACAGGCAATGCCCCGATTGTCGTGGCTCCGTTCTCCAATTCCAGCCTGCGAGATTGGCCGATTGAAAGTTTTGGCAAAGTTGTCGCTGCTCTTTCGACCCGTGGTGAGGTGGTCCTCGTTGGCCGTGGCGAATGCCTGGAAGCGCTTGAGGAGGTTGCGAAGATAGCTAGGGAACGTGGAGCCGCGAACATTCGGACGGCTGTCGACTTGTCAGAATTGGAATTCAATTGTCTCGTGAATTCGGCCGCGCTCGTCGTTTCGAACAATTCAGGCACCGGCCATGTCGCTGCCCAGCTTGGCCGCCCTACTATCGGCATTTTCACGGCGTCACATCTACCGGAGATTTGGGGGTTTCGAGGTCCCTTGGTCAGCATGCTTATGAGTGTTATTGAATGTCGCGGATGTGGTCTGGACCAAGTGCGGCATTGTCCGGTCAAAGTCCGATGCAAGTTCGACATCACGCCGGATCTCGTGATTGCCGAGGTAAACGCCTTGATGAATCATTGTAAGGGTACGGCACAAGCTTAGTGGCTCGCGGTCACCACAACCGCGATTGCCCGGACCGCAGTGGCGATGTCACATTGGCCGACAGGTGGCATAGAGCGGCGCCTGAGAATGAAAGTGCCGCCGCCCAGCCTTCATAGCCGTTCCTCCTTTGTGGCGTGACGGCCCGAAAGTCGCCATCGCGTCAGATGTTTATCAGGTTCGGGATAGCCGGGGCTCGTCCGGCGACAGTCATGGCAGCGACTTCGCTTCTGGACCCGCTCATCCGGCCGCCAAAAACAAATGCGCTTCCTAAGCCGTAATTGATCCGCCGGAGCTGACCAAAGCCACCTTGCTCTGGGTTGCGGCAATGGCGACTGGGGCGAGAAGCCGAGAAGAACCGATGCGGCGAGAAATCCTGAGACCATCCGCCACGAGACGTCGCCAGGGAACGTAGTATTGCGTTCCGCGTTACACTAACGTATATACGTCCGCAGCACAGGAGCGCGCCATGGCCACCACACCCACCAGGAAGGAAGCACCCGTCTCGATGCGGTTTCGCGACGATGATCTCACCATCATCGACCGCGGCGCGGAGCTGCTCGGCCTGTCGCGCACGGAGTTCATGCGGCGCGCCGCGCTGCACGAGGCGCAGGCGGCCATCCTCAACGAAACCGTCATCCGCGTGTCCCCGGAAGCCTATGACGCCTTCATGCAGGCGATCTCAGCCCCGGCCGCTGCGCCCCCGGCGAAGGCGGCCGAGCGGCTGCGTCGGTCCCCGCCCTGGGACCGCTAGGTGGCGCTTTCAGGCATCGAACTCCTCGACCACGCACACCGCCTCGACAGCTTCGATTGCGGCAAGCCGGCGCTCAATGCTTGGCTGGCCGGCTTCGCGCGAACGAACCAGGCCCGCGGGTTTACCCGCGTCCCGGTCGTTCACGACGAGGGAACAGTCGTCGGGTATTACGGCCTCGCGCCGGGCGTGATCCAGCCAAATAGCGCACCGCGCGCCATCCGCACCGGACGCCCGCCCGATCCGATCCCCTGCCTGCTGATCGGACAACTCGCCGTCGACCACCGCTATGCCGGACAAGGCGTCGGTAGCGGCTTGGTCAAGGACGCGCTGTATCGCTGCGTCGCCGGCGCCGACATCGTCGGCGGCCGCGCGGTGGTGGTGCGGGCGATCGACGCCGAGGCAGAGCGCTACTGGCAGAGCTGGGGCTTCATTCCCGCGCGGGACAATCCGTCGGTGCTCATGCGCTCGATCCAGGACGTGAGCCTCTGGCTGGCCGACAAAGGGCACTAGCTCCGCGCGCGTAGCGCCTCCGGAGCGGCAGGTCTGCGCGCCTGCCTGCCGCCGACCGGGCTCTAGTTGCGGCGTCCCGCCGCTCCCCGAGCCGGCTTCGCCGTCTCGGCGTTCGGGTGACCCCTCACGCAGGGCCAGAGGGAGACGGCGGTCAGAGCGAGGGAGCCCTGGAGAGAAGGGAAAGTCATGATGTCGATGATATTCATAGGGGGTTCACGCGAGATATTTGAGCTGCCGGAACCTGCCATCGCTCGGATCCGCCCAATCGTTGTTGCCGTGCACGGCGTGCTGATTGGCGACGCGTCTGGAGCCGATGCCGAGGCGCAGGGCCTGCTGGCGGGCTACGGCTACAAACATGTCGGGGTCTTCCATGCGGCCAAGGAACCCCGCAATGATCTGGGCGACTGGGCTGTACGCCGCCAAAGACCGGGAGATGGCGCGCGCCGATTTTGGGATGATAGTCTGGGACGGCGCATCACCCGGCACGGCCGTCAACGTGCTTCGGCTCGCCATGGCGAACAAGCCGAGGTCATCTACGATCTGGCCAGGGGCAGCATGGCGACTACGCACCATGTCGTCCCGGCGAGAAAGTCGTCATTGTCCGTGAGGGTGACCGCCGCCTCTACGGTGAGAATATTGATCGCCGGCAACTTATGGCGCCTGCCGACCTCAAATTCGTTGAAGTCGTGCGCCGGCGTGATCTTGACCGCGCCGCTGCCTTTCTCCGGATCAGAATACTCGTCCGCCACCACCGCGATCCTGCGGCCGACGATCGGCAGAGGATGAGGTTCTTGCCGACAAGATGCCGGAAACGCTCGTCGTCGGGATGCACCGCCGACCGCCATATCGCCCAGCATCGTCTCCGGGCGGGTCGTCGCCACGGTGATGAAGGTTTTAGGATTTTCCGGATCCAAAACCTCGCCCTCGACGGGGTAGCGGAAATGCCAGAGGTTGCCGTTGACCTCCTGCTGTTCGACCTCAAGGTCGGACTCGCGATCAAGAGCTTCGGGTCCCAGTTGACAAGCGCTTGTCCTTGTAGATCAGGCCTTTCCTTGTAGAGCGTGACGAACACTTCGAGCACCGCCTTGGATAGGCCCTCGTCCATGGTGAAACGTTCTCGGCTCCAGTCGGCCGAGGCCCCCAGCCGCTTCAACTGGTTGAAGATCGCGCCGCCGGATTCGGCTTTCCACTCCCAGACTTTCTCAATGAACTCGTCGCGCGTCAGGTCACGGCGGTGGATCTGCTTCTCCATAAGCTGGCGCTCGACCACCATCTGCGTGGCGATGCCGGCGTGATCCATGCCGGGCTGCCACAGCACGTTCTTGCCGCGCATGCGCTCGAAGCGCACCAGAATGTCCTGCAGCGTGTTGTTGAGCGCATGGCCATGTGCAGCGAGCCGGTGACGTTCGGTGGCGGGATGACGATGGTCAAGGCTTCCGCGCCCTCCTCGGCGCCTGCGCCGACACGAAACGTCTTTTGAAGCGTATTATGTTTTTTTGTGCATAGACCAACGAGTTGAACGGCGGCCCCATAAATCGCCGATGTGATAGGTCGGGCGAAGGCGTCCACCAGCTCGTACTTGTCAAGACGATGCCACCCTTGATCTTGCACCCGCCTCCGATACCAGCGATGCGCTGCGTCGTACGCTCATGCCTGTCAGGATGGGATGGGCGCTGCTAGCACCGTGGCAGTTTGACAACCCGGCCATCGGGGCGGTAGCACCGTCCAAGGCCAAGAGTCGCAGGGCAGACCGCACCCCATCGGGCTGCGCGACCCAGACCAGCTGACGCCCAACTGGCACACTCATCGCGCATCAGCACCGTGGATGCGACATCTACTTTGTTGCGAGCGCGATATCGGAACTTGGTTGTGACGCAGCTGTGCGTAAGCGCACCGCTGTCAGCAAGTGAGTGAGCGAAAGAACTACGTGGTGGAGGTGAGAAGTCATGCGGCGTCAAGATTCCCCGCCCTTTGCGGCAAACACACTGATCCCTCTTCAGAATCCGGTCTTTCGTTCGATCTGGACAGCCACGCAGATATCCAGCCTTGGCTGGCTGGTGCAGAGCGTGGCTATAAGCTGGCTTATGGCAACGATTTCAGCCTCCGATCTGATGGTTGCGCTCGTGCAGGCTGCATCGACACTGCCCGCCTTCTTCTTGTCGATCCTTGCTGGAGCGATTGCAGACAGCTTCAGCCGCCGCGGCGTGATGCTTGCCGGACATTGCCTGATCGCACTGGCATCCACGGCGCTGGCTCTCTCTGTTGGACTGGGCTTTGTCAGTCCATGGCTGATCTTGGGACTGAGTTTCTTGGCGGGATGCGGCTTTGCCTTGAATGATCCAGCCTGGCACGCCTCGGTCGGCGACATCCTGGAAAAGCGCGACATACCCGCTGCAGTGACGCTGATGTCGGTGGGGTACAACGTGGTTCGGAGTATAGGACCGGCGCTGGGCGGTGTAATTTTGGCTTTGCTGGGCCCCCTTACGGCTTTCGCCTTCGCTGCGCTGACCGACCTGGTCCCGTTGAGCGCTGTGCTGCGCTCCAAGTGGCAAGTTCGCTCTTCGCCTCTTCCGCGCGAGCGGATGACGACGGCCATTCATGATGGCATGCGCTTCACGGCAATCTCCTCGGAGATCAGAGTGGCGATCGTGCGCGCAACCCTGTTCGGGCTGTCAAGCATCTCGATCCTTGCTCTGCTCCCCCTCGTGGTTCGCGACCAACTGGCGGGGGGGCCAATTGTTTACGGCGTCCTGTTAGCCGGCTTCGGCACAGGCGCCTTCATCGCGGGCATTGGCAATAGCTACTTGCGACGCATCACGTCCCAAAATCGATTGATCACGCTCGCATCCGTTGCTTGCGCAACGTGTTGCCTTTTACTGGCTCTCACATCATCGGTGGCTGTAGCAGCGATCGCGCTTGCAATCGCTGGCGCAGGCTGGGTTGTCACCTGGACCGGAACCGACGTGTGTGTGCAGTTGGCAAGCCCAAGGTGGGTCGTTGGTCGCACCCTGTCGATCTATTACGCCCTGACCTACGGCGGCATGGCAGCGGGCAGCTGGATCTGGGGTGCTGTCGCGCAGTACTATTCCCTGACGTGGGCTTTGGAAGGTGCTGCAGCGGCGCTGTTGCTGGTTGCAGCTGTGGGAAAGCTATTGCCGGTACGGCTATGGGAGGAATCGGATCAAGGGGGGCCTTCGACTTCAGGCCACCAGAACTGGCCCTCGATTTGAAGCCCAGGAGCGGCCCGATCGTGATCAAGGTGGAGTACTCGATACCCGAGGAGAATATCGAGGAATTTCTGAGCTGCATGCGCGAAAGGCGGCGCGTTCAGAGCCGTGCCGGTGCGCGGGACTGGACCCTCCAGCGCGATCTTCAGAACTCGACTCTTTGGACCGAGACATTCCGCACGCCGACATGGACGGACTATCTTCGTCTAAACCATCGGCTAACGGTGACTGACAGGGAGGTAGGCGAGCGCCTTGCCGCTCTGCAGGTCGGTGATTCTCCTCCTCGTCTCTCACTTTCGATCGAGCGGTCGACAAGCCCCGCCCCCGGCAGCCAAGTCCAGCCCGTGCCCTTTGTATCGCGCCCGTAAGGAAACCAGTAACTTTTCTGGGTTCGGACACGGGAATGGCCGAGACCTACTCCTTCTTTCGTCGGGTCTGCCCGGATTGCCATACGTTGCAGCCGGTTAGGCGAGCATGAGGATTTGTGTGGCACGTATGTCCACCACGGGCCCATGTCCAGCCCCACCGCTGCCATCAGATCGGCTTGGGCACGGGTTCAGGTCGCCTGTCCCCCGGCATCGTGGCGAGCAGCGCGAGCAAGGGGGCGGAGGGGTCTCCCCGGTCTGCACGGAGCGAAGCGGGCAGACGGAGGAATCCGCCAGCGGCGACTTGCAGGGAGAGGGCCGCGCGCCTCTTTCCCTCCCTCACAAAACGTGCCGCCAAGCACGTTCACGTCGGCGCAGCCGTGCCGCAGAGCCGGCCGCAACAAAGAAGGCCCGCAAGGCGGAAGCATCGAAATGTCCGCCAGCGGGACCAATTCAGTTCGGTGCTGGAGAAAGCGGTTCAACAGGGCGGCCATGGGAGCGCCAGCATAGCGCCGCTGTCAGGCGCGATGCGGACCGACAGCCCCGGCGAAGGGCGCTGATTCATCGACCGAAATTGGATCGGGTCATAATCCATGAATTTTTCACGATGCTTCAGCACGCGCGTGGATTTGTGCATTTAACTGCAGCGTCCAGGTGGTCCGGTGGAAGCGCACCCAGGGCATCTTGGAACTTATTTGATGCAGCCATCCAGGACTGCTGCATTGCCACAGCAATGGTCACAACCTGCTAGGGTCCGGACCCATAAAGGGATTGAACGAAGCCGCTGACGCGTCATTTGGTGCGTGGGTTTGCGGATGACGCTTCTGTTTTGAAGGATTGCGGCTGTTGAAGCGCAATCTTGAGAACAGGAGTTTGAGACGGCCGAGTTGAGCCCTCTTCGCCGACGCATGATCGAGGACATGACGATCCGCAATCTGTCGCCGGCCACCCAGCGATCCTACGTGCACGCGGTGGCCAAGTTTTCGCGATATTTCGACCGCCTCGCCGGACCGGCGCGGCCTGGAGGACGTTCGCGCCCGGCCTCGACTCCAGATGCCGCAATGACCGTCGCGGCCCGGCGCGATTGATCGGGTCTCATGCCCAAAGCTGCCTCGGTGCCCAGTAGCGGCACCGCATTGCCCCTCCCAGGCGCTGCGCCAGTAAAGCGTCGGCGAGCCAGCATCCGACGGTGCGTTCGAAGCGATCTCATTCGGCGGCCATGATCGCGCCGGTCACCATGCCGCAGCGGAAAGCTGCCGAGCTCGTCTGGTCAGGTCGCTGACCGCCTCGTCGTCGCGGGCGACGATCGAAATCTTCCCCACCGCAGCGAGGTTTCTCCCGTTAGAAGATCCTCAGCGGGATGGGCTGCCAGTTCACGCCCGGTCAACAGCATCGGGCCCGCGGTGTCGACCTTGTCTCCCGGTCGTGTGAGCAGAAGAACATCGCGAAGTGCGGCTTCATCCTCGACGCCGCGAGCCTGCTTCGCCGTACCACGGCCGCCGAAAGCCCTAGGCGCTGTCACCAGGCGCCAGCCCACCTCTCTAGCTGGCGGACCATCTCATCGAGCGCGCCGATGGCCGCACCGTCAGTGATTGCAATGTCCTCAATGCGCCGCAACTGTTTGGGTCGGGGGCAGCCCTGCGCAACCAGCCGGCACCGCCGTCGTCGGCGCGGCTTCCGTGGCACCGGGAAGAGTGCCGTGGTGGCGCAGGAGGGTTTTGGCTCAGAACCATGGAATACGATGAATGATTGGGGCGCTTTTTGTAGAGCGAACGATAAGTCTTGCACGACCAGCCATTTATCCCTCGCGAGATCAATGCCGCGGGCAATTAGCAGGCGAACTCCGTCCGGACTGAGTACCCGTTTCAACGCGGGCAAAGAAGTTGTGTAGCCATGTCACGAAATGCTTGGTCCGCTTCTCTGCCGGCCGATGGTCCATGAAATCCCCTCTGCACGCACGACGCCGGAAACCTCCTTGCCGATATGATGCTCAAGCACCGGCCGCCATGGCACCAGCGTGAACTCGCGCGATTTCTCGATGACAGCGTATTTTCCGCCGGCGAGCTCGACGGAGCGGCGGAGCGTGCCTTCTATTCGATCTCCACTCTGGGCTTCAGAATAGGGCAGACCGAGTTCGTTCGACAACTGGCCGGCCACGCGGTTCAACTCGCGTTGGCGCAGCATCGAAAGCATGTTGGCGCGATAGACGATCCGGTCCTGCTCTTCCCGAGCAAGACCTTGCGCAATCAGCCACTGCCGTCGGCGGCCTTGCGCCTCTCGGACATCGCGGCCGAAACCAGAGCTGTGCAAGGCCTGCGGTATGTCGGAAACCAGCTCTCGATCGAGCCAGGTGGCGCCGTCGAAGCTGACTTGTTGTTCCAGCGGCGTCGATGAGAGCTTGTCAACCGTGACAGGCTCGGCCCCGGCCCGCTGACGCTCGTAGTCAGACACACGGTCGAGATGATCCGGTGCGACGATCCAGGTGCCGTCCGGCTCGCGCTCGACACGACCGGTCGCCCGGCGGATCGCCTCCAGTCGCCGCACGTGCGTTTCGGCAAAGCGTTCGGTGGCCGACGGGTCATGCTTGAGATGGATATCGATGCTGTAGCGCCCGTCATGGGCCGTGGCGATCTCGGCAATTGTGCGGTCGACTTGCCTTGGCCCGGTGTCCCTCGGCGTGACCCGCACTATGCAGCCCTCTGGCGTCGGTTGGGTGGCCTCGCCTTTGCCGATATCAACATAGTGGCTTTTGCCGTCCACGGCGTCGACGACGAGGTAATGGCGGTCAGTGATTTCGTCGGCCAGGCCGCGCGCAATGATGCGGCCGACGACAGGCTGCATCTGCTCTGCAGATCGATCATGGACAACATAGTCGGCGGCACTGCGGGCGAGCCCCTTGCCGGTCAGTTCGCGGTGCATGGTCTTGATGATGTCGCCCCGCTCGCCGATGCGGCGCAGCGTCGCTTCAAGCTCGCCATCAAGGCGCCAGCGGCCCGAGCCGACTTCCTCAGCCAGACCCATCCGCTCGAGCTTGCGCAGGCGGCCCTGGTGCAGCGTCTGGCGAAACGTGTCTCGGCTGGCCGGTGAGACATGCCCCTCATGGTCGCGCATGCGGAGCAGCTGCCGATCGATGCTGGTGAAGCGTTCCCGCTCCATTTCCTGGCGCAGGCGTTGCTCGATCTCGCGGTCCGTTCTCGGGCCAAGGTCGAGGCTGACCAGCTCGGCCGCCCGTTCACGGATTCCAGACGAGATGTAGTCCCGCGCGATGACGAGGTTTTCGTCGCGGTCGTCCTTGCCGCGGACGATAATATGGGTATGCGGATGACCAGTGTTGAAATGATCGACGGCCACCCAGTCGAGCCTAGTGCCGAGGTCTTCTTCCATCTGCGCCATGAGGCGCCGCGTGAGCGGCTTCAAGTCATCATACTCGATGCCGTCTTCAGGGGCGACGATGAAGCGGAACTGATGCCGGTCGCCATCGGCACGATCGATGAAGGCCTTGCCATCAACGCGGTCGCTGTCGGCGCTATAGAGCTCGCCAGGCTCGCCTTCGCGGGTGACGCCGTCGCGCTGGAGGTAGCGAAGGTGTGCACGTGCCCCGTCAACACCCTTGCCGGCCAGCTTGACGATACGCGCCTTGACGACGGCGCGCCGCTGCCGAAACGCCGCGTGGGGGTCGCGCGCTCTGAGAACGGCGGCAGCAGCCCCGCCGCGCCCCGCCCGGCTTCCGATGAAGCGGCCACGGCGACCGCTGCCGCCGCCGGCTCGGTTGATCGCGGCGCGGATCTGGCCGGCGAAACGCTTGCCTGCCTTCGAGCCGCGCGATCCGATTTTGCCCAGGCTCGGCTTGAACTCTTCATCCTGCATTGAGCCTCCTAGTAATCTTAAGCAATATCAGAGGTTTGTCGGCAGCAGCTCTCCTGACGCTGAAGGCAGCCTCCGTGGAAAACGATGTGCAGACAAAGACTTCGCCGCCTCCAGGAGGCGATGCCTTTATCTTGCCTTCCGCGGACCTGCCTCCCTGCCTCCCTGCGTCCCTGCCTCCCTGCCCCGCCCGACCCACGGTACCCCTGCCCTCACCTGCGATCCGGCCGGCCTGACCTTGCTCGCTCCGATCCGAGCGGCACCACGATTTGGCCATTCGGATCGGTCGCGGAAACACCGTTTCGCAGGAAAAACAGCGACTGCCCGGACGGGATTTCCGGCGCTTTTCCGGAACGGGATTTGCCGGTGAACGCGTCCATGTCGGCGGCCGCGATCCCCGCCGCCTTGAGCTCTTCCAGATACGAAACCGTCTCGCTGGGCAGCGGTCGCCCACGCTGCAAATGCTGTTCGTAGCGGTCCGGCCCAGCGTTATAGGCGGCAAACAGGCCGGGAAAGCCGAAGCGGTCATACATGGCGCGCAGATAGGCAGTGCCTGCCAGAATGTTGTCGCGAGGGTCGTGCGGATCGGCTCCCAGGCCAAGCTCTGCGCGCATCTCCTTGTAGGTGCCGGGCATCACCTGCATGAGGCCAATGGCGCCGGCGTGTGAGGCGATCGGCCGCCCGTCCAGCATTGTCTGCCCCCGGCTTTCGGCATCCATGACGGCATAAATCCAGGGCTGTGGAATGCTGAAACGCCGGCTTGCTTCGGCTACCAAGGGCTGCCATCGTTGGAGCTGCGGACCACGGGAGATGGCGGCCGGCTGAGCGTCGGTCGCGGCGGAACAGGCGCATGGCGCTATCGCGACCATGCCCAGCATCAGGAGGGTTACTCGGTCCATAGCGGCACGAGCCTCCCGGCAATATTTTCGGCCGGCACCGGCCCGAAATAGCGGCTGTCGAAGGAGCGGTTTCTATCGTTGCCGAGCAGGAAAAACTCGTCGGCGGCGAGCTTGCGGCAGGCATTCCACCAAGGCAGCGGACGGTGCTGCGTGTCGGTTGCCAGCCGGCGCGCGACAATCTCGCCGCCGATGATGATGGCGTCGCCGAAGGCGCAGACATGCTCGCCAGGCAGCGCGGCAAGGCGCTTGACCAGCGGCACATTGCTGGGCAGATAGAAGCGTTCGGCGGCGAGATCGGCGACCGGTTTTGGCGGGCGGACGAGCACCAGATCGCCACGAGCCGGTGATCCGGACGCGACGCGATAGAGGCCGACCGGCGCACTGGCCGAGGCGTTCCACACCAGCCAGGGCGATGGGTTGTCGAAAGCGGCGAAGCCGATCAGGCCGAGGCCTATTGTGGCCACGGCGATCGTCTTGCGCGCCCGAATGCGCCGCAGATGGCTGCCGATCAGACGGATAGTGGGACGCCGGCTCATGAGCGGCCTCCCTCACCGGCCGAGCCGGAATTGTGCCCGCCATCCTCGGGCCTGGTCTCCTGCGCGCGTCCCTTCGACCAGTCGTCGAGCTCGTCGATGTGATAGCGGACATAGCGGCCGTGCTTGCGAAATTGCGGGCCACCGCCCTTGAGCCGCATCTTCTCCAGCGTGCGCTGGGATAGCCCGATATAGAAGGCGGCCTGCGCGGTGTTGAGAAACGGACTGCCCTTCTTGGCGCGGGCCGCGCGTTCGTTTTCGTCGTCCATGATGATCCTCGTTTCGTTACGGACAAGCGAAGGCGAGGATCGGCGAGCGAGATCGTTTTGGGGACGGGCGAAGAGTGGGGGGCGAGTTTTCGCCGCCCCCTCCCGAAAGAGCCCCGCGCCGGTTGCGGCGCGAGGCTCGAAGCAGGCGGTTCAGTCGACGGGGTTCCAGATGATGGCGTATGTGTCGTCGTCATCCTGGCCGGCGGCGCGGCCGAGATTGGCGTAGAGCTTGCGCGGGCCGAACTCCGGGGCGGCAATCGACAGGCTCACATAGTCCTTGCCGGAGGTCTCGCCGGTGCGGATCCAGCCGGCCCCTACTTCGACCCCTTGCGTCAGCACCCGGAAGTCGGGATGGGTGTCGGCGCTCTTTGCCTGATTGGGCACGATGTCGATGTCGGCGCGCACGCTGAGCGTCTTGAGCTGGCCCTTGTAGCCGCCGTTTTCCTGTTTGGTGACGTATCCGATCGCGGTCATTTTTAGTCTCCTTTTGGTGCTCGCCGGGGACCATTCCCCTGCGATGGCGGACCGTGATGGGCGCGTCCGGACCGCCGGAACCGGGACGGCCGCAGCGATAGCGGAGGACCCGAGCGGACAGCTTTTTTGAAGCGAAGCGGCGCGAGGAAGCCGCCGCAGGCGGCGGGGAAAAAAGCTGCTGGCGAGGGTTTCGGGCGGGCCGGATCCGCCCATAGGTCGTCAAGCCAGCCGCAGGGGAATGGTTCCTGAGACACATGGAGACAGGTGGCGCGATCCGATGACACAAACGAGCAGGCGGCATTACAGGGCGCTGGCTGCGGGGGCTCTGTCGCCAACCGGATCGGTAATTGGCGATGCGCGGAGCGCCTCGGCAAGCAACCCGGCGCGGTGCAGGGCTGCCGAAATGGGGGCGAGTTGGCGTCGGGATTTCTCGCGCAAGGCACTGGCTCGACAAGACGACCAATCGGCAGCCGGCGCGGCCCGGAGCGGCGCGCGCGATCTGAGCGGCGGCACTCGAGAGAACCGCCGCTTGAGGCTGATCGGTTCATTCGCGCACGAACAGCGGCTGCACTTGTGCCCACTGATCGGCGGTGCGGAAGCCGCCGCGGCTGGTGTAGCTTTCGGCCGGGAATTTCATCCAGCGCGGCAGCCAGGTCTCGACCTTCTGGCGGCCATTCTCGCCCGCCAGGAAGTCGCGGATGATCTTCTTTTGCGTCTTGACCTTCTCGGCGACATTGCCATCCGCGACCAGCTTGCCGCCGACATCGGCGAGCATCGAATTGGCGATTTCCTTGTCGCGCAAGAGGTCGAAGGACGCATCGTCCGGTTCCCACCATGCGCCCATATCCACGTTCAGATGGTTGCCGAGCGCCTCGATGACGGCGCTGCCGGCTGCAAGCGTCTCGGCCATGACAAGGGTGAGAACGGGCATGACATCGTCGTCGCACAGCGCCAAGAGGCGGGCGAACACGCCGGCGATAGCAAAGGCGTCGCCATTGCCGCCGGCGACCACGCCATCCGCATCCGGTGATCCGAGCAGGGCCAACACTTCGCGCCGCTTTTTGCCGAATGCAGCTTCAGCCTTGCAGCCGGCAAGGCTGGCAGTCACCGTCTCGTTGACTGCGCGCTGTGGCTCACGGCGCACCTGCCACAAGCCGGACCCGGTGATGGCGTGAGCCACCACGAGGCGCAGCGCCACGGCGGGATGGTCGAGCATGGCGGCGCGCACGGCGGCATGGCGATGCAGATCGATATAGTTCCGCATCGGGCCGGTGAGTTCGGGGCGCGGCGGCTTGGCGGCTGTTTCTTCTTGCTCACCGCCCTCGCGGGCGCGGCGGGCTTCCTTACGTGGCAGCCAGCCCTCGTGACACTCGACCTCGCCGCGATACGTGACCGCGATGAAGACCTTGCCGCCCTTCTTCTTCGGGGTCTTCTCGTGGTCCCATGCGTGGAAATACTGGCCCGGTCCCAGCAGCACCACCTCGCTCCAGCCGCCGTTGAGATAGGTGTCGCGTCTGGCGGCAATCGCTTCGTTCTGCTTTTGCCAGAACAAGTCGGCATCGGCGAAATAGCTGTCCTCGCCGAACAGGTCCGAGGTGATCAGGCCGGGATATTCGTCGATGGCAAACAGCGCCATCTTGGTGGAAATCGACTGGCCGCCGAACAGCCATTGCTTCAATTGAAAGCCACGCGGCGCGTATTGATCGGGATCGGCACAGAGTGCCAGCCAGTCCTTCTGCTGCGCCTTGGACGCCATGGTGAGATGGCGCACCGTCTCGGCGTCGATCTCCTCGCGGCGATAGGCTTCGCGGATTTTGGGCAAGAGGTCGCCAAGCGCCAGAATGCGTTTGACCTTCAGGTCAGTGATGCCGAAGGTCGCAGCGATGTCTGGAACGGTGCGGCCTTGCCTGACGAGCCGCGAAAACGTCTCCCATTGCGATACTTCGTCAGGATCAAGGCGGGCGAGGTTTTCGATCAGCGAGGCTTCCAGCGCATCGGCGTCGTCACCGTCCTCCATGATGGCGCAGGGCAAGGGATCGCCTTCGCCGCGCTCGTCGGCAAGCGATTTCGCGGCGAAATAGCGCCGCCTGCCGGCAACGATCTCGAAGGTTTCCGGCTGGCCGTTGGGCCGCACAAGGAGAGGCACCAGCACGCCGCGCGCACGCACTGACGGCAGGATGTCGGATATGTCGGGCGCGCGTTTTCCATGGCGCATGTTGAGCGCGGAAGTATTGAGCTGATCGTGGGCAAGCTGCATGGTTACTCTCTTTCGCTTTGGTTGAGGTTGTCCCGCCGCAGAGGCCGAAGGCCGGCGCGGCGGGACGGTTTTTGCGCCTATCGGCGCTGCTGTTCCGCCGTGTCGGGCGGAAGCTCGGAATGGGGCTTTGAAAGGGCGTCTGCTGCCTGCCGCAGAAGTCGCTCGGCCTCGGTGATGTGGCCGCACATGCGGGCGGCTTCGGCATAGACGGAGAGCGTAAAGCGCGCCTGGAAATGCAGGTCGCGCTCTATGCCGAGGCCAAGCGGACCTTTTACGGATGCAAGCTCGGCCAGACTGACGCTGCCGAGTTCGGGGAAGCCGAAGCCGAGATCGCAAAGGCCGAACAGCGTGTCGCCATCGGCGTCGAGTTCGCTCAAAAGCCACGTCGCGGCACCTGTCGGATTAAACAGTTTCACAACGGGAAAATGGTCAATGTCGGCGTCGGCGGCGCCATTGGCGAGCAGTCGTGCGCGCAGTGGATCGGTGATCAGGATCATGGAAAGACTCCTTGTCAGAACAGGTCGAGTTGATTTCTGCTGGCTTCATCGAAGAGGCCGATATCGAGCGGCTTTTGCGCCGCGCGCGGACACATCGGCGCGTCCATCAGGAGGGTGATCCGATCGCGCGTGGTGATCGGCCGGACGCCGGGAATGAGCATCTGCTCGCCTTGCGGCGTCGGCTCGGTCGCGGTCAGTTGCGGATCGAGCATCGTCATGCCGCAATCCCTTCCTGCGCCTCGCCTTCGGCATCGGCCTGAAGGCCAAGCAGGAAATCAGCGGCCTTGGAGGCAAGACTGGCGGCACGGAAGATGGCGCGGTTGTCCTCGCGCAGCACCTTCAGCCATGAGCCGACGTAATCGGCATGACGCACGGTCGGCTCGATACCCAGATTGCTGCAGACGAAGGCGGCAGTGATTTCGGCGACCAATTCTTCACGCGCGTAAGCCTTGGAGCCGAACGAGCCGGAGAGGTCGCGAGCAAGCCGCGTTGGGTGGCCGGTCCAGTGGCCAAGCTCGTGAAAGCAGGTCCGGTAATAGTCGATCTGGTGATGGAACGCCGGCTGCGGCGGCACCTGAATGTGGTCGCTGCCCAGCATGTAGAAAGCGCGATCGCCGCCGACCCTGAAATCCGCACCGCTGGCGCGAATGAGCGTCTCGGCCTGCGGCACGATCTCGCACTGAGGCAGCGGCTCGGCGGCGGCATAGAGGTCTTCCGGAAGATTATCGCACTGCGCGACATTGAAGACGGTGAAGCGCTTCAAAAAAGGCACGGCCTGTGGTTCATCGCCCTCGTGGCGTGCGCGCTCCTTCTCGTCCTTGGGGACAAAGCGGTCGGCATGCACGATGGTCGTGCCGCGCTCGCCCTTCCTGACATTGCCGCCAAGGACGAGCGCCTGCCGGAAGGTGAGCCAGTTCTGGCTGGGATAGCTGCGCTCGATGACCGCGCCCCACAGGATGAGGATATTGATGCCGGAATAGGTGCGCCCAGAGGAAGCATTCCTCGGCAGGCCAAGGCCTGCCTTTGCGCTGCCCCATGGCTTGACCCATGGCACGGTGCCGCGCTCCAGTTCGGCAATGATGCGGTCGGTGATCTCCTGATAAAGGCTGGCGCCCGGGCGCCCGCCCTTGCCTGCGCCAGCCTCTGTGCTGGCACAACGCTTGCTGTTTGCATGCATCGTCTCATCCTCCGCTCGCCAATCGCCGCGCCTTTCCCCGGAAGCGGGGTGGGCGGCGAGTCGCGACCGGAAAGGCCCGCCGTGGTAGGCGGACCGCATCCGAAGGACCGGAACGAAGAGCAGGACCCTGAGCGGCACGCGAAGGGTTGCGGGCTGCCGCGGCGGGCCTAGAAGGGAGTGCCGCCCACCCCGCGCCACCGGGAAAGGCCAACAGACAAACCGCGCCGCCCGCAAGGGCGGCGGCCGTCACAGCCCGAAGGGCTGCCCACGCCAAGGGGCGAAGCCGAATGGCCGAGACCGCCTGAGCTTGCCGAAGAAAAGCGGGCTCGGTTCACGAGCACCTGGTGCGCGTCGTCAGGCGCGCGGGCGCCCGCCAGGACGGCAGGCTGGACAGATTTTTCGAACGGATCGCGATAAATACTTCAAATGAATGCTGCACCGAAAACATGTGCGATGCAGCATTTTCGCAAGCATTTACCACGGACGCTCAGACCCGAGACTTCCGCCACCCAGCCTTGCGCGCGGCTTCCTCCGAACAAAACCAGCGCTCGCCTTTCAACAGGTTGATGCGCGTCTCCCAGTAATATTCCTGTCCGGGAACATGATAGATTCGCTCGCCCGTGTTGTAGCTGATATTGGCTTTGATGTTGCAGCCGACAGCGGCAGGGCCGATTTCGAAGGCAAGAAAGCCAGCCAGGATTGTTCCACCAGCAACGATCTTTGCCCACAACGGAACGTCCTTCGAACGATGGCGCTCGCCATACCTGCGACGGTTGTACCGATTGTCTTGATAGCGATGGTTGCCCACGCCCCTTCTCCCCGAAGAGAGAATGCGACGTTTGCAGCCTGGAGTCTATAAGTCTGGTCTAATTCACCGGCCCTGTTCCGAACCATTGAATGAACGGCGCATCCTTACCCGTGATATCCT
This sequence comes from Mesorhizobium sp. M0960, assembly GCF_040319055.1. Taxonomy (NCBI): domain Bacteria; kingdom Pseudomonadati; phylum Pseudomonadota; class Alphaproteobacteria; order Hyphomicrobiales; family Phyllobacteriaceae; genus Mesorhizobium; species Mesorhizobium sp. M0960. Next base: position 17,542 of record NZ_JAMYNN010000030.1, read on the forward strand.
TCACCGTCTTTAACAGCGCGTCATGGGTGCGTTGGAGAGCCCGGTAATGGTCGCTGCTAGGTGATAGAAGCGGCTGGACGATGCTCTTGTGCAGCCGTTCCGCCTCCGCCAGAAAGCGCTCGATTTCAGCCTGTGAAAGCTGCTTGGAAAGTTTGGTCCTAGCCATTGCGATCTCCGTTGAGGAATCGCCCCACCTAGGATTATCATCCTATATCGGCATGGGTTGGTAAAGACCCACCCGCAGCGGAATGGCAGCTTGCCGAAGAAAAGCACGCTCGGTTCACGGTACCGGCGCGAGCCGTTAGACGCGCAGGCGCCCGTTAGCCCGCAGGCTGGACAGAATCTCGCACGGATCAGCGTCAAGCGCCGCAGTTAAGTCGAGAAACTCGATGACATCGAGACGCCGCTCTCCACCCTCGTACTTGGCCACGAAGGATTGGGGACGATCAAGCTTCTCGGCCACCTGCGCCTGAGTCAGGCCTTTGGCCTTGCGCAGGGAAACCAGCTGGGCCAGAAACCGCTGGTGGCGGGGCGAGCGAAGAGATTTGGGCATGTAGGCGAACCGGTCGGGTAAAGACCGGATCAGCGACTAATCCCGGTTTCGGATTATCCCATTTTGGGATATGCTGCGTTGCATCCAGCGCTCAACAGCCGAGGCTCGCAACAGGCATGAATCGATCAATGGGAACAGATGAGACTCGAAACTCAACTCTGTGCGACGAAGTCCCCTGGTCGGAGAACCTCACGAGCTACGACAGGCAGCATTTCACGATCTACCTGCGGATCCTGGATGCCTGCGCCGACAATGCCAGCGAAGAGGAGATGGCCGATCTCATTCTAGGCATCGACCCGGCCCTTGAACCGGTCCGCGCCCGCAAGGCTCTTCGCAGCCATATCGACCGGGCGAACTGGATGGTGACGACCGGCTACAAGGAACTGTTCGCCGGCTGACGCACAGCACGGATTGTCATGCTCTTCAAACAAGGAAGTTCAGATACCCGTCACTCATGAGCGCACGGCCGCGAGAGACGGCGCGGCGGGAGCGGTCACAACTGGTTCGCGTGCTGTTTGACTGCCATTTCCAGTGCTTGGCTCAGAGGCACAGCCTTGGAGAACAGGAAGCCTTGAGCGGTTCGGCAGCCAAGCTTGTGCAGGGTTTGCCGATCCGCCTCTGTTTCGACGCCCTCGGCCATGACCTCGATCCCGAGCATGTTACCGAGATCGATGACCGATTTGACAAGCAGTCGGTCCTCTCGGGACTTGGCCAAGCCGCGAATGAAGCCCTGGTCTATTTTGACCTTGCGTATCCGACTGTCCTTGAGCGATGCCAACGTAGAAAAGCCGGTGCCGAAGTCATCGAGCGCGATGGAAATGCCGGCATGTGAAAGCCGTCCGAGCTTTTCATCCACTCTGTCCGGGTCCACCGGGGATTCTTCAGTAATCTCGATCTCGAACATCGTTGCAGGGAGACCTCTTGCCGCCAGACCATCCAGAACCATGTCGTCGATATCGCCGGCTTCCAGTTCGCGCGGTGAAACATTCATCGCCACACGGAGATCACGACAGTCAGCTTTCACCAAGCCGTCGATAAAAGCACAACAGTCGGCGAAGACGGTTTGCGTCAGCAGCTGAAGCATTCCGGTTTCGCGTGCAGCTGTGATGATTTCGGGTGGAGAGATGGCACCATGAGTCGGATGGGACCACCTCAGCAAGGCTTCAAAACCGACCACGGCCTCGGTGTCGAGTTTCACGATCGGCTGGAACCAAGGTTGCAAGCTTCTCGTCTTTATCGCCGAATGAAGGTCCCGTTCGACGGACTGGCGGCGTTGCAGTTCCCTGTCGAGTTCGGCATCGAACAGGCAAAATTCGTTCCTGCCACGACGCTTGGCCGTATAAAGGGCGATGTCCGCCCGCAACAACATTTCGGTCAGGCCCGGGCTTTCCGCCAGGTATATTCCTATCGATGCCCCGACACGGACGGACGCGACCTCGATATAGGGTCGGGCAATTTTGGCTATGATATTGGAGGCGAGATCACTGGCAGAAAGCGAAACCCTCGTTGAGGGAAAAAACAGCACGAATTCGTCGCCGCCGATACGAGCGAGCGTTGAGCCTTCCGGTGCTTCCTCCTCTATGCGGCGGGCGATCCTGACAAGCAGTTCATCACCGGTCCTGTGACCGTAGGTATCGTTGACGGATTTGAACCCGTCCAGATCAACCAGCATTGCCACGAAGGGGCCATCCGCGGTCTCGAAACGTCCGATTGCGTCTTCGAGGCCACGCCTGTTGAGAAGGGCCGTCAGGTGGTCCTGCCTGGAACTGGCCTTCATCTCCGCCGCAAGCCGCTCGGCCTCATGCCTCAGGCGGCTCGCTTCGCGGAACCGTGCTTGCCCAACAAACGAAGCTCGAACCAAGCCGCCCATGAAGAGCAGAACGGTAAAAGCCAGAATGTAGTCTTCAAAATTGCCTTTCGCCAAAAGGCAAGCCACCGTGATGAGGAGCGGAGGTGTGATGAAGTTGGTCGCCGCCGCGGCATACGAACTGCCGTATGTAACCGCACCAGCTGAAATGCCCGCCAGAATGACCAGATGCAGAGGTGCTTGAGGTGTCGTGTATCCAACAGTCAGGACGGCCAGGAAGGACCAGGCAAACCCTGCCAGAAGAGCAAGGATGCCAAACCAGCGAAGCCGCGGCAAAACCCCCACTAATCCGTCATGGCGCCCCGTTTCCTTTAGCTGATAACGCGCGAGTGCAAGGCGGGCGGCATTTATCGCATTGACGACCAGGAACCAGATTGCAGCTGCAAAGCCGCTGCCAGAAAGGGCGTGCACCGCCCAAATCAGGCCTGACAGGATAGCGCTTATCGGCATCGACACGAAGAGGCCGGCCCTCAGGTCAGCAAGCTGATCCTGACGGATTTTGGCCTCCAGCGTGTCTTCATTCTTCGGGGCCATGGACGGACCAGCTTGCTCCCATCGTTGTTCGCGAGGACAAGCCTACGCAGGCCCACTGAAGGACGGGTTAACTATCCAGCGGGGATAACCAGTGTGCTCACCATGTCTTCGGGGCGCACGTCTGCCTCTTGGCCTTGCCGTCTGACCATCGAGCTCTTGCCCGCACGCGTGCCTTGATCCGAATCATCCCAGGATCGGCAACGTCACCATGGAAGCAGCCCTGCCAACGGCATCAACGCGCCCGACGAGACAAAAGGAAGCCGGGCCGAGATAGCGTTCCAGAGCGGCAGCGCTGCCTGCGATTCACCGCCTGAGCATGGCCGAAATGCCATGGCGGATAAAGGGAAGATATTGGGCAAAGCGAAGCCCCGCATGTCTTGCAAGCCGTGCCGTCGGGTGCTCGCCTGAGTAGAGAGCGACAAGTACATTCGTAGCATGATAGAGCGGTGCCGCCGACAGACGCAGCCGCCTTTCGTATCTGCCGAGCATGTCGGGATCAGCAATGTCGCGGCGCTCACGACATGCCGCCAGGATTCCATCGGCGAGTTGCTTCTGGCCGCTGAGGCCGATGTTGAAGCCATGCGCGGTCACCGGGTGCATGCCGAGGGCAGCATCGCCGATCAGTGCCGCACTCGGAGCCCAGAACTTGTGCGCCCAGGTCGTGACCAGCGGATAGGCATGGCGGGTGCTTGCCAAGGTCATCTTTCCGAGGCGTCCTCGACACCGGCTCGTCGATTCCATCAGGAACAAATCGTCGTCGAGAGCAAGCAGTCTGTCGGCCTCGTTTGAGCGCAACGTGAGAAGCAGCGACGACACGCCTTCCATGAGCGGCAACATCGCTATCGTCTGATGGTGATCGAACCATTCGACCGCGATCTGGTGATGGGCGCGCTCGTGCCTCACCCGGCAAATCAGCATGGAGTTGCCAAGCCGATTGATGTCGGCGCCAATGCCGAGCAGGTCGCGCGTCGCGGACAGACGCGAATCCGCTGCAACGAGCAGCCGAGCGGCCAATTGCCTGCCATCACAGAGCGTTATGACTGCTTCTTTGTGGCTGGTTGTTGCATTGACGACCGAGCGGCCGCACAGCAGCTGGGCATGATCCTGGAAGTGGACAAGCTTGAACAGGGCGTCGCGGATCCGACAATTTGGGACCAGAATTCCGAGTGGTTCCCCAGATCCGCTGGGAGAATCGAAGCTCAGGGCGAAAGGGCTCGATCCGTTGAGCACGCGCGCGCCTTGTAGCGGTGATTTGTCCGAAGCGGGGATGGCATCCCAGGCGCCGAGCTCGCGAAGGATTCCAACCGATGCGTGGGTCAGCGCGATCTCGCGACCGTCGAAAGCCGGATTCGCCAGGCTTTCGAGCGACTGCCGTTCAACCACTGCCACCTTGAGTCGGCTCTGGGCAAGCGACGCGGCGAAGGAAAGTCCGACCGGCCCGGCTCCGACCACAATAACGTCGAATCTATCGACAGAGCCGGCCATCAGCGTGCCGCCATTGCGTCGGCTATCTGCGACGAAGGGCACTGGAACGCATCGCAATCGATCCACGGTTTGCGGCTCATCTCCCCAAGCGTCTCCACGCGACCTAACCGTCCGTTAGACATCCGTTCTCCGTTCAAAAATGCTCAATGAAACCATGCCTATGAAGAGATAACCCTGATGTGGATCAACCAGGCTCGATAAACGCGGCAACGGCGGGTTCACGGTCGACTGGTCGACCGCCACGCCATGGTCTGGTCAGGTCATCATGGAATGGCCGGCTTCCCGTTCGGTGCGGCCCTTTCCTGGCCGAAAGTTCGGCAACGTATTCTGGCTGATCCGTTCGCACCCGTCGCGCGCCGAAATCGGCATGACGCGAAGCAACCGCGGAAAATATTCGAGCGAGTCGTTGCAGGGCAGGCTGGCTCAGCTGCGTGGCTCGTCGCGGTCGATCAGGATCCGCTCGGCGGCGCCATCGAGATCTTCATATTGGCCGCTCCTCAAGGCCCACAGAAACCCGGCCAGCCCAAGCGCTCCGAGCAACAGGGCCACAGGTATGAGGTAGGCGAGCGTCGTCATGAGGATTGTGCCAGTGCGCCAATGTCGGAGTGCCTGTCATGTCGGGCATCTTGCACCGATGCATTTGACACGAAACCTTGCAGGCGTAGCGCATTGCCGATGACCAGGAGGGACGAGGCGGACATCGCGACCGCTGCGATCAGTGGCGTAACGTGCCCCAGGATGGCGACCGGCACGGCGATGCCATTGTAAACGATCGCGAGGGCGATGTTCTGCCGGATCAGCCGTCCGGCCTTCCGCGAAATGTCTAAAGCAAGTGGGACCGCCAGAAGACTTTTACGCAGGAACACGAAATCCGCGGCGTTGCGACCGATATCCGCGGCCGTGGCCGGAGCGAGCGAAACGTGTGCGGCACCCAACGCAGGCGTGTCGTTGAGCCCATCGCCGACCATCAGGACCTTGTGGCCGGATCTGGTCAATGCTTCGATGTGTTCGACCTTGCCCGAGGGAAGCAACGCGGGAATAAAGCGCTCGACGCCCAGTGCTTCCGCGACTTCGACACAGGCAGCTTCTGTGTCGCCCGACAGCATCTCCACCGACACGCCGGCGCTGTTCAAGAGTTCGAGGGCCGCCTTGGCATCGGCACGCAGCTCATCCTCGAAATCGAAAGTCGCGACAATGACCCCGTCCTTCGTCAGAACGGTTCCGCCATAGCCTTGTTTGCCTTCGCCGCCGGTCCGGGCTTTCCACTCAGCCCATCCGCGGCGACCCAGCCGCCAGGTACTGCCCTCGGCGATGGCTTCGATGCCGAAGCCCGGATGCTCGCTGACGGACGCGAGTTTCGGCTGGCCGGCAAAGGCTGCATTGCCAGCGATTGCCTTCGAAAAGGGATGGCGGGAATGCGCTGCCATCTCGGCCGCCATGGCGAGAATCGTCGGATCGATGGACGGCGCATTGATCAGCCTGGGCAGTCCGAGCGTAAGCGTGCCGGTTTTGTCGAACAATGCCGTGTCGATCCCGGCCAGGCGCTCCATGGCGGAGCCGTCCCTGACCATGACGCCGCTTTCAAACAGCCGCCGCGCAGCGACCACCTGCACGATCGGCACGGCGAGACCGAGCGCACACGGGCATGTAATGATCAAAACGGCGATCGCGATTGTTATTGCCCGGTGCCAGTCGCCGGTCGCCGCCATCCAGCCGAGGAACGTCACAAAGGCGGTGAGGTGGACCACGGGGGCGTAGAGCGCGGAGACGCGATCGGCGATCCTGCGATGGCGGGCGCGGCCGCCCTCTGCCGCTTCCATCAGCCGAACCATTTCGGCCAGGAATGAATCCTTCGCGGCGTCCGTCGCCTCGATGGTCAGCGGACCGGTGAGATTGAGTGTACCGGCCTGGACCTGCGCCCCCGGGCCCACCGTTCTGGGCGTGCTTTCCCCGGAAACCAGGGAACAGTCGAGATCCGACGCCCCGCCAATGATCCTGCCGTCGATGGGCATTCTCTCGCCGGCCGCGATCAAGAGCTCCATTCCTGGTTCGATCTCGCCAACCGGCAAGTAGTCGCGCGAACCATCCTCGCGCAGCACCATGGCGCCGCGCGCCGCCAGCCGAGCCAGTCCGTTTACGGCCGTCCGTGCTCGTTCCCGCATCACGTGATCCAGCGTGCGGCCGATCAGCAGAAAGAACAGCAGCGACACCGACGCGTCGAAATAAGCATGGTCGCCATGGTTGATCGTCTCGTAGAGGCTCATGGCGTAAGCGAGCGATACCCCGACCGCGATCGGCACGTCCATGTTCATGCGGCTGTGGCGTAGCGCATTCCAGGCCGAGCGAAAATAGATGCCGCCGGCGAAAGCGAGCACAGGAATGGCAATCAAGGCCGAGACCCAATGGAACAGGTCGCGGGTCGCGCCTTGCGCGCCGGACCAGACGGAGACTGATAGCAGCATGATGTTGCCCGCCGCAAAGCCGGCGACCGCGACGGCGCGGATCAGTTCCGAGAGCGTCTTGTCCTTCCCGTCAGCCTCGGGATCGAACAGGTGCGCGCCATAGCCCAGCCGTCCAAGTGTGGCGACGAATGGCGGAACCTCCTCGCCGCGCCACCGGACCGAAACACGTTTCGTTGAAAGATTGACACGAGCGCCTTCGACGCGATCCAGCTTGCCGATCGCCGTCTCGATCGTCTGGATGCAGGCGGCACAATGCACAGCCGGCACCGAAAGGTCGGTCTGGCGAAGATTTTCGCCAATCGAGCGGCTCGCCAGTCTGATTTCCTGGCCAGAAGGCAGGACCAGTGTGACCTTTTCCAGGTCCAATGCCATTTCGGCGCCTGGCGCGCAGCAGCTCATTGCAGCGCCCCGCGGGAAATCATGATCCGGCGAACGTCGCGATAGGGTTCCGCAAGGCTCGCATCGGCGTCGATTTCGACGATCCAGACGCCATCCGTGGGCATGTGGTGCGCGGCGAATATCTGACCGGGGGCAGCGGCAAGAGTGACGGATTTGTCCTCGGCCTCGTAGGCGGGATGACGAAACAGCACCTTGACGCCATGCAAGGCAACCGGCTTGCCGACAGCATCGGTGAGGCTGTAGCGGACCTCACCGCCTGCGATGGTCAGTTTGCCAGTCCAGCCGAGGGCTGCCTGAGCTCGCCCCTCCTCGGCCTTCTTGTTGAACTGCTGGCTCGCCACATAGGTGTTTTCGACGACAAGGCCGGTCCAGCTCGTGTTGGCGAGCGTCGCCATCGTCAGATTGACCGCTATGACCACGCCGAAGAAGCCAAGGATGGTGAACAGCATATGCCTGCCGGTGAATTCGCGGGATTGTCGCGAGGTGTCGCTCATCTGGCGCTCTCCGGTGCGTTGAAAGTGGCCGTGTATTCGTCCGACTCGAACGTTGCCTTGTTTTCGACCCGGAACTTGAAGCTTTGCGCTGCACCCCGAACCTGATCTGCCGGCTGACGCACGAAAACCTTGAGCATCTTCAGCCTGTCGGGTTCGACCGGGATGGCGAAGGAACGATCCGCCGGCAGGTCGATGCCGACAACGCTCATTTCGGCTCCATGCAGGCCCTGCATCGTGACAATGATCGTTCTTGGTTCGGGGATCATGTTGAGCAGCTTGACGGTGTAGCCATTGCGGATCGAACCGTCCGACAGCGTCACGGACTGCGGGTTGCGATCATGCAGGACATTCAATTCGAGCCGTTCGCGGGTCAGCAGCGAATAGAGCAGCGCGAGACCGACCGCCGACCAGGCGCTCATGTAGATGAAGGTGCGCGGGCGAAAGATCTTGCGGATATGGAAACGGGCCACCTTGTCGGAGAACAGGCCGTCAGCGCTCCTGACCACTGACGGGTTGACTGAACCGGAGCCGCCCGGGGTCGCCAGCATCATGTTGGCGTTGTAGTCGGCCAGCGTCGCATAGGAAATCAGTCCGCGCTCCCTGCCGAGCTTGTCCATGATACCATCACACGTATCGATGCAGAGCGCGCAGGTGATGCATTCAAGCTGCTGGCCATCACGAATGTCGATCCCCATCGGGCACACCGCGACACAGGCATTGCAGTCGACGCAGTCACCGACGGGCTGCCCGGCGGCAAGGACCCTCTTGGCGTGGCGCGAGCGCGGTTCGCCGCGCCAGTCATTATAGGTGACGGTGAGCGACCTTTCGTCGAGCATGGCCGCCTGGATGCGCGGCCACGGGCACATATAGGTGCAGACCTGCTCGCGCATCAGCCCGCCGAACGTATAGGTCGTCGCTGTGAGCACAGCGACGGTGATGTAGGCGACAGGCGCTGCCGTGCCGGTGAAGAGTTCGATGAGCAAGGTCGGCGCATCGGCGAAATAGAAGATCCAGGCGCCGCCGCTCGCCGCGCCTATGACCAGCCAAATGGCGTGTTTCGATGTTCGCAGCACGAGTTTGCGCGCCGTCCAGGGCCCGGCATCGAGCTTCCTGCGCGCGTTGCGGTCGCCCTCGATGGCTCGCTCGACGACCAGAAACAGATCGACCCACACGGTCTGCGGGCACGTATAGCCGCACCAGGCCCGGCCGACGGTGGATGTGATCAGGAAAAGGCCGATACCGGCCATGACCAGCAGGCCGGCCACATAAAAGAATTCCTGCGGCCAGATCTCGATGAAGAAGAAATAGAAGCGGCGGTTGGCAAGATCGACCAGCACGGCCTGGTCCGGGGCAAATGGCCCGCGATCCCACCGCAGCCAGGGCGTCAGGTAGTAGATCCCCAGCGTGATTGCCATCACCGACCACTTGAAGCGGCGGAAACAGCCAGAGGCCCGGTTCGGGAAGATCTTCTTGCGTGCGGCATAGAGCGGCTCGCGGGTCTTGGCGGAGTTGACCGCATCGGCTTCGAGCCGTTCTATTTGCGTGTTATCGAGCACGAGAAGCTCCAGTCACCAGCGACGATTTCGCCGGAAGCCCGACCCATCGGTTTCTGGATGATGCCGAGGCCCGGCTCGCGCCGGGCCTCGTCGCTTGGCGGTGGGGGGAGGACGAGAATAGGCTGCGTACCTATTCTCCGCCACCAAGCGAATGGACATAGACCGCGAGTTCCTTGACCTTGATCTCGCCGAGACGCCCGATCCAGGCCGGCATGACGCCATGCCTCGGGGCGCGGACCTGCGCGGCGATGGCTGTTTCGCCAGACCCGTAAAGCCAGATCGCGTCGGTCAGGTCGGGTGCGCCGAGCTCCCTGTTGCCCTTTGCATTCTCACCATGACAGGCCGCACAATTCTCGGCGAAAACATTGGCGCCGAGTTCGATCAGGCTTGTGTCCTGAACAGGATCGGAGAGGCTTGCGACATAGGCGCCGACCTGCTTGATCTGATCCGTCGTGATGATGTCGCCAAAAGCAGGCATTTCCGACAGGCGCGTATCCGGGTCTGATGCGAAGCGGATGCCGTGCGCAATCGTCTGCTGGATCTGTTCGGCGTTGCCACCCCACAGCCAATCGTCGTCGTTTAGGTTGGGAAAACCCTTGGACCCTTGAGCGCCCGAGCCATGGCACTGCACGCAATTGACCTTGAACGCGGCGCCACCTGCGGCGACGGCGAATTCGCGTAGCGTATCGTCGGCAGTAATCTCGGAGACGGTCTTCGCCTGAATGGCAGCGACAAATTTACCCTTGGCCACTTCGGCCGCGGCCAGTTCATTCTTGACGTCTCTGCGGCTCGAATACCCCAGCACACCCCTGGTCGCGGAAGTCAGCATCGGCCATGCCGGATAGACGACGGTGTAGCCGATCGCCCAGGCAATGGTGATGTAGAAGGTGATGACCCACCAGCGGGGAAGCGGGTTGTTGAGTTCCTTGATGCCATCCCACTCATGGCCGGTCGTCGAGATACCCGAAACCTCGTCGATATGCTCGCTGCCCATGATCAGTCGTCCTTGAGAGGAATGTGAGCGGCTCTCTCGGCTTGCCTGCGGCTGCCGGGACGAAGTGCAAAGGCAACGCATCCGAGGAAGAAAAGCGCCATGGCAAGCAGGCCCCAGCTGTCGGCAAACTCCCGCATGAAATTGTAGGTCATCGCCATTCTCCTCAGCGGTAACCGGCGGCTTCGTCATAGGTCCTGAAATCGACCAGCGTGCCGAGCATCTGCAAATAGGCGACCAGCGCATCCATTTCGGTGACCTGCTGCGGATCGCCGTCGAAGTCCCCAAGCTTGGCCTTCGGATAGCGTCTCTCCAGGCCCGATGTGTCGGCATTCGCATCGGCTTGCGCCATGAGATCGGCATTGGCATGAGCGATCATGTCGTCTGAATAGGGCACACCGACACGGCTGTTGGCGATCAGATGCGTCGAGAAATCCTTCACCTCGATTGGCATGTCCTTCAGGAAGGCATAGCTCGGCATGATTGATTCCGGCACCACCGAACGCGGCTCGGTGAGATGCTGGACGTGCCATCCGTTCGAGTAGCGGTCGCCGACCCGGGCGAGATCCGGCCCGGTGCGCTTCGAGCCCCACTGGAACGGGTGGTCGTACATCGACTCGGCCGCCAGGCTATAGTGGCCGTAGCGCTCGACCTCGTCGCGGAACGGCCTTATCATCTGGCTGTGGCAGAGGTAACAGCCCTCTCGCGCATAGATGTTGCGCCCGGCAAGCTCGAGCGGCGAATAGGGCCGCATGCCTTCGACCATCTCGATGGTGTTGTCGAGATAGAAGAGCGGCGCGATCTCGACGATACCGCCGATTGTTACGACCAGCAGGGACCCGAGGAGAAGAAGTGTGGCGTTCTTCTCGATGACCGCGTGTCTGTCCATCAAGCCCATTTTCTGGCTCCTGATCGCACAGGCTGGAGGGCGGGGATGGAGCGCGGCATCGGATCCTCCTCGCGCCGGTAGCCGAGGATGGTCATGGCGATGTTCCAGGCCATGATGAGGGCGCCCGACAGATACATCGCGCCGCCGATGGCACGCATGATGTAGTAGGGATGCATGGCGGCGACGGTTTCGGCGAAGGAGTAGACCAGGAAGCCCTGCTCGTTGTATTCGCGCCACATCAAGCCCTGCATGATGCCGGACACCCACATGACAGCGGCGTAGACGACGATCCCAAGCGTCGCCAGCCAGAAGTGCCAGTTGACGAGCCGCAGCGAATAAAGCCGGTCGCGGTTCCATAATTTCGGGACCATGAAATAAATCGCGCCGAACGAGATCATGCCAACCCATCCGAGCGCGCCCGAATGGACGTGACCGATGGTCCAGTCGGTGTAGTGCGAGAGCGAGTTGACGGCCTTGATTGACATCATCGGGCCTTCGAAAGTCGACATTCCGTAGAAGGCGATGGCCATGACCATCATACGGATGATCGGGTCGGTGCGCAGCTTGTCCCAGGCGCCCGAGAGCGTCATCAGGCCGTTTATCATGCCGCCCCATGACGGCATCCACAGCATGATCGAGAACACCATGCCGAGCGTCTGGGCCCAGTCCGGCAGGGCGGTGTAGTGGAGGTGGTGCGGACCGGCCCAGATGTAGAGAAAGATCAAAGCCCAGAAGTGGATGATCGACAGCCGGTAGGAATAGACCGGTCGGTTGGCCTGCTTGGGCACGAAATAATACATCATCCCGAGGAAGCCGGCGGTGAGGAAGAAGCCGACGGCATTGTGGCCGTACCACCACTGCGTCAAGGCATCCTGGACACCGGAAAACGCTGAATAGCTCTTTGAACCCACGAACGACACGGGCATCGATAGGTTATTGATCACATGCAACATCGCGATCGTCACGATGAAGGACAGATAGAACCAGTTGGCGACGTAGATGTGCGGTTCCCTGCGCTTCAGGATCGTGCCGAGGAACAGGGCGAGGTAGGCGACCCATACAATGGTCAGCCACAGGTCCACATACCATTCGGGCTCGGCGTATTCGCGGCTCTCGGTGATACCGAGCAGGTAGCCGGTTGCCGCCATGACGATGAACAGCTGATAGCCCCAGAACACGAACCAGGCGAGATCGCCGCCGAACAGCCTGGCACGACAGGTCCGCTGCACGACATAAAGTGACGTGCAGATGAGTGCATTGCCGCCGAAGGCAAAAACCACGCCGGAAGTATGCAAAGGCCGCAGTCGGCCGAAATTGAACCAGGGCTGGATGTTGAGATCGGGGTAGGCGAGCTGCAGGGCGATGACCACGCCGACCAGCATGCCGACGACGCCCCAGAATACGGTGGCGATGGCACCGTAGCGGATCGGCCCATCCATGTAAGCGGCGGGGTCGATCGGAACTGCCGGCTTGAACTCCGTGTTGCGCAACAGAATCGCAGTGAAGCCAGCCACGGCGAAGAACAAAACCCACATATGCCGGCGAAAAGGTTCATCTACGCCGAAGCCGGCAGCCATCAGGCCCGCAAACGCAAACAGGCTTAGAAGGACGATCTCTGTGCCGAATTTCATCGCAAGCCCCGATTTCCAATTCCGGCGGGCGCCAACCGCAGTGCCTTATTGCGCAGCCGTGGCCTGCTCGCCCTGATCCATGTCAGAGCCGCACGATTTTGCTTCGAGCAGCATCGAGTTCGGTGCGATCAGACTGTGGCGATCGAATGTGGAAGCGCAGCACCGGCCGCCACGCTTATGGACAGGCCCCGCGTCCCCGGTCGGGCCGGGTATGGAGGCGATCGCGGGCGTGTGGGGAAGCGCGCCTTCTGTGACGCTGGAAAGTAGGCCGATGCCTTGCCGAACGTCGATCGTTTCAATGCCTTGGGACATCCAGCGCCAGCGTTGCGCTGCCTTCGTGACATTCATGGTTCGGGGAGACGGCGATTTTCCCCTGCGTATGAGGCGTATTGACTTCGGCCGAGTGCAATCCTGCCTGGAACAGCCGGTTGCACGTCGAGCACCTCGAGGATGGATGCTTCGCCGACGAGTTGGCCGAAACACACCTGGCTCAGGCGATCGGATGGAGAGCGGGCTGTCGCTATGCGGCTTCTTCTAAGCCCAACGCGAGCATGCCCTGCCCCGAACGAAATAAGTGACGTAGGCCATGCAGCTTCGATGTCATTCAAAGGGCGGTTGCGCCTCGGCCGCCGCAGCGCCGTTCCAGCCGGCTCATGCTGTCCACGGTGACACGGCGGTTGTTCTCGATCCGAATCACGCCGTCCATTCTCAGGCTGGTCAGCTGACGGCTCACGGTCTCGTTTGTAATTCCAAGGAAATCAGAGATGTCGGCACGCGTCATCGGCAGCTCGAAGCACGCCGACCTAGCCGCCGGGTCAACACTGGAATCGATGTTCCGGGCGATCATGAGGAGAAAGCTCGCCACCTTCTCCGGTGCGGTCTTGCGCCCCAGAGTCACCATCCATTCGCGTGCCTCGTCGAGTTCGTTCAGCGCCTGCTTGAACAGGCGATGCACAAATTCCGGTGATTCCTTCATCAACCGTTCGATGGCCGCTCTCGGAAACGAGCATAGCGAGACAGCTGTTGCCGCTTCCGCATTGATCGCGCTTTTCATCTTGAAGGGCCGTCCCAGAAAATCCGGCGCGAACTGGAGACCGACGATCTGCTGGCGGCCGTCCGAAAGGCTCTTCGTCAGCTTCACCACGCCTGAAAGCACGTTTGAATAACAGTCGACCGCCTCGGCGTCGCCGATCAGTTCGACCCCCGGCTCGATATTGTGCCGCGACGACGTCTTGGCGAGCTGAGCCAAATGGTCTGGTTCGAGCGCACCACAGACACCGCGGTGCCGTGCCTCGCAAGACAGGCAAAGAACGGGAATGCCGGAACTGTGAATGTCCTGCCGTAATGTCATTCGATCGCTCTACTTGTCCAGTGCGGGCAGGATAGCAATCGACGGTAGAAAAATCCTTGCGGCAGTTTGTCCGTGCTGAACGCTGATCGAAATCAGGGCTTAGGCTCATCCAAGCATCCACAGTTCCGGCGACGCAAACACGGTGGACCACGACATGCGACTGGAGCTAGCTGCCAGACTTGGCGAGAACGTCCCGCGCTATACCAGTTATCCGACCGCGCCGCATTTCCATGCGGGGGTCGATGCCGTCGTTTACCGAGGCTGGTTGGAGGCGCTCGAAGGTGGTGACGAGATATCGCTTTACCTGCATATTCCCTATTGCGACAGGCTCTGCTGGTTCTGCGCGTGCCATACCAAACAGACGCGCCACTACGAACCAGTGACCACATATCTCCGTTCACTGCATGCCGAGATCGCCACCGTCTCCAGTCTTGTCACCGGCAAGGGCCGAGTTCGCGCGGTTCATTTCGGCGGCGGTTCGCCGACGATGCTCAAACCGGAAGATATCGTGGCGCTGGGAACCGTCCTGCGCAACAGCTTCACGTTTCTCCCCGGTGCAAAGATCAGCGTTGAGATCGAACCCAACGATATGGACGATGCCCGCCTCGATGCACTTGCCGAAATCGGCATGACAAGGGCGAGCCTCGGCGTCCAGGATTTCGACCCGAAGGTGCAGAAAGCGATCAACCGCGAGCAGACCTTTCTGCAGACCAAGACGGTTGTTGATGGCGTTCGTTCGGGCGGCGTCGAATCCGTCAATCTCGATCTGCTCTACGGCCTGCCGCATCAGACCAGGGAGAGCGTCGCCTCCACGGTTGCACAGGCACTGACCCTGGAACCGGATCGGATCGCGCTTTTTGGCTACGCCCATGTGCCGTGGTTCAAGAAACATCAGACGATGATCGACAAGGCCTGGTTGCCGGGTCCGGCGGAGCGGTTTGCCCAATCGCAATTGGCAGCGCGGGCGATCATGGACCAGGGATACGAAGCAATCGGGCTCGATCATTTCGCCAAGCCCGGCGATGCGCTGGCGCTTGCGGCCCGCGCCGGGACTTTGCACCGGAACTTCCAAGGCTACACCGAGGACTGCTACGAGACATTGATCGGCCTCGGCCCATCGTCCATCAGCCAGTTTCGCCAGGGCTATGCACAGAATATGCCTTCGACCGCCGAGTATGGACGCATGGTTGCTCATGGCGGGCTGGCCGCTGTTCGGGGTATCGCGCTTTCTGACGACGACCGTGTTCGCGGCTGGATCATCGAGCGATTGATGTGTGACTTCGCCTTCTCGGCGATTGAGCTGGTGGAGCGCTTTGGCGAAGCCGGCCAAAGACTTCTCGTCCGAGCGAGTTCCACGGCCCTCCAAGATCCTGCGCGGTTGCTTGAACTTGATGGTGACCGCTTCGTCGTGCCTGCGGAAAGCCGGCCCTTTGTCAGGAGCATCGCGGCAAAGTTCGACAAATATTTCGAAAGTGGAACGGCCAGGCACTCAGCGGCAGTCTGAGCACCGCAGAGGAACGGTCATGGTTCTCAGTCGATCGTGAACCGATTGCGCTACATTTTTCACTGTTGATCGGCGACCGTCGTGTCGAGACAGGATTCGGAGCGGACCAGATGCGTCTTGGTATAGCGACGATATCGTCCGGTCGTGCCTTCCGGCGCCGTATTCCATTTCGCAGTCCCTGAAGCGCCACGTCGAGTCCGGCCTCTTTTCTGTATCGGAAGCAGTCGACAATCGTCCTGGCCAGATCATGGTTGTCGGCCGACAGCTCCCTTCGGCCTTGCAACAAGAATCCGCAAGGACCGTGCCAGCTGCAGCAGGCGCCGCCGCATCGCACCACCACACTATCCACCCGTGGCTCGCGCTAACCTTTGATTGGTTCGCGCCAGGCCGACGCCCGTCGAAACCGAGCCTCGGCAACATTCCGAGTCGTAAGCGGCTGGCCACGCTCCTGGTGCCGGTGGCAGAAAGTCCGCAAGCACCCCGGCAGCGCCGTCAAGCGTGGGACAACCCGTCCACCCGAATATCCGCCGGCGCAGTTTCAGTGAAAAGCGGGCCCAGGCTAGACGGCTCTCTTGTTACCCCAGAGCATAACGTGCAGCTGCGGCAGCACACGGGCTTCGAACCACCTGTCGCGGGTCACGCTATCAACCAGCCACTCCATGCGCTTCAATATTCCGTCAAGGTCGACAGGCGCGTCTTCATTTGCGGGGCGTGGCGGCGTGTGATTGCCGGGTTGCAGATAGATCGGAAGTCGCGGAAATCTCGCAGCGGCGTCTTTCGCGTAGGCGTAGTCCCTTTCGTCGAAAACAATGAGCTTGAGCACGACTTGCGGCCTGCCTTGTGCCGCCTGGAGGCACGCCTCGAAAGCGGCCCAATCGGTCGTCATTTGGCTTGACGGCGGCTTTGGGCTGAGGACTAGCACGTCAAGGTCGGCAAACCAGCCCCTGGCCACCGAACCTTGGGTTTCCAGCGCAAAACGGTAACCTTCACCATGGCCTCGCTCGATGAGCGCGCCGAGCGGCTGGATGGCCGGATTGCCGCCTGACAGCGATACCATCAGCGGGCGGCCACCGGAAAGCGCAAGCACGTTTTGCCACACCGCGCCAATGGACATCATCTCCCATTCATGCCGGAATTGATTGTCCACCGCATGCAGGCTGTCGCACCAGGAACAGCGATAGTCACACCCGCCGGTTCTGACGAAGACCGTCGGCAAACCGATGAGCACGCCCTCGCCCTGGATCGTCGGCCCGAAAATCTCACTCACGCGGATTGCGGGATGCGTATCGGTCATGGCCGGTATTCCGCCCAGGTTTTCGGCGTTTCGCTCACCCGCACGGCCGAGGTTTCGCGCAGGCGTGCCTTGCACCATTCATAAAAATGTCTGGCCAGATATTCCGCCGTGACTTGCTCATGTCCCAGCACGTCTCCCAGCACGTCGTTGAGATGTCGGTGGTCGAAGCTCTCGTCGATGTAGCGTTTGAATGGCGCCAAATCGTGATAGTCGCGCACGAAGCCGTTGTCGTTCAGTCCATTCGCTGAAAGCTCCACTTCAACGATGTAGTTATGCCCGTGCAGGCGCGCGCATTGGTGATCGGGTGGCAACGAGGTGAGCTGATGCGAGGCTGAGAAGTGGAATTCCTTGGTGATGCGGAACATTACGCGGTCCTCCTTCGCAGCGCATCGAGCCAGAAGTCGGAGTCCTCGTAGTCGGTGGGGTCCGGCTGCCCAGAGAGATGAAACGCCTCGCGCCGCTCGACGCAGGTCCCGCACCTCCCGCAGTGACGCTCGGCGCCCTTGTAGCAGGACCAGGTCTGCGCAAACGGCGTGCCGTATGCTGCTCCATTCCTAACAATGTCCGCCTTCGTGAGATTCACATAGGGTGCATAAATGCGAATCTCCGCGTAGCCGTCGAGCGCGTGGTCCTGCATCATCTGGAAAGCGTCGATGAAGGCCGGACGGCAGTCGGGATAAATGAAATGATCCCCACCATGCACGGCCGTCGCCACCGCCTCAGCGCCGTGCGCTGCGGCGAAGCCGAAGGCAATGGCCAACATGATGGCGTTCCGGTTCGGCACCACCGTGACCTTCATCGTGTCTTCGGCGTAGTGCCCGTCGGGCACGTCCACATTATCGGTCAGCGCGGAGCCGGAAAGGCCGCCGCCGATCTCGTGGATGTCGATGATGCGGTGCGGGACGCTCAGTCGCTCCGCGCAAAGGGCGGCGAAGCCCAATTCCTTCCTATGCCGTTGGCCGTAATCGAAAGATAGGAGGCCGGCGAGTTCGTGCTCCGCTGCCACCTTGTGAGCAAGGGTAACGGAGTCCAATCCGCCGGAGCAGACGACGAGAGTCTTCATTTTTGGGTCCTTGTTTTAACCGGGTAGGCTGCGACCGGAGATTTCTCTGCGCTCCCAGTACTTCAGGAAATCCATTTTGTGAAGTGAACGGGGGACGAGTTTCATGCGCTGACGTGCCGCTGTGTGCAAGGCGCCCCTCGCAGTGAGCCTGCAAGGAACACGGACTAGCGAAACGTCACGCGTCAGCGGAATGCTCAAAGGCGAGCGCACCAGAATATCATCTGCAGGAGGTCCGGACCTCCGTAAACAAAGTTCTCGACGATCAAGCGCCCGGCGGTACCGAGTTTCGAGGGACGCCACCGCGAGGGTTTCAGGTACAAGACGGCCCAAGGATGGGCTTGCCGCAAAGACCGGAATTGCCAGTGGGATGTTCAGCGACGCCGATGCAGATGTCTGGAATGATCACGACATCAATTGTCGCGGCAACTTTGGCTGGCCTGCTCCTCGGGTTCCGTACATCCAGCGCATTCCGCTTCAGGATCGGTTCGAACCGGAGCACGCCCTCGGTCAATGGACGTCCGGCAAACCCTGAATGATCGGTCGTGAGCCGACATCTGTGAACAAGCGGTGTGGTCGATTGCTATCACCCATTTGTTGCGCGCAGGTACCTTATGGCAGTGGATGAACTGGATTTGATGGTTTTACAGCTGGCGGTCGAAAGCGTCCGCTCGCTCTCCTTAAGCTTCGCTGAAAAGGCCGCCGAGGTAGCCACCAGGAGCCGCGGCATCCTGCTTTTCGACGTGCGGGTCGACGGTGACGCGGAGGTCCAGCGGGTCGCAGCCATCCGATATCAGGGCGACCAGATCGGGGTGCTGGCGTTGGACAGACAGGGCCTTGTTACCCACCATTGCATCGTCAACGGTACGTTCTCACATTTCACTGCGCCCTTGGAGAACTGGCACAGCATGCCCCTGTCGATGCAGGCCAAGATCGATGCCAACGGCCATGCCAGTCTCTTCCTAGGGGCCTTGCGAAATGCCGGACATTTGCTGGGCAGCTAGCATTTGGCTAGAATGCATCTGTGAATTTTTGCATGCGCATCGCTGCCGAACCGCCGGCATGATTGTCGTGCTCGAAAACGGCGGCGGCGATCGCGGCAAAGCGATCGCCGCGATCATGGCGATCAACGCGTGGGCGTTGCATCGATGCGCGATCGTTTGAGACGGAGATCTCCGCCTGGCATCGAGCAACATGCACGGAGGTACGCAAAGCGCAAATGCATCAAGTAGTTGAAGGGACGAGCCCCTCGCGCAAATGGAGCTTGCGCTGCCGTTGTCGTCCCATCGTGCCGCCGAACTCGGGGGCGTGACGATCGACCACGATGGCCTATTTTTTTGCAAAGCCGAATGTCCCGATTCCGAAGCCAAGGAAAAAACTCCGACCACAGCGAAGAATAGTAACAACACGGCGACGCGAGCCGCCTTGCGCTCTAGCAGGGGAGGTGCTTGCGGTGCTCTCACCGACACAAGATCGCAAATGGCACGTGGGTGAGCACCAGAACTGGCGACACGCATGGTGATCGGCTTGACTCGCTGGAGGAAGCACAAGGCCTCAGTGGGCGGAGGCGCCAGCGACGGTCGAATACTGACTGGCTGCTCGGGATCTGATCGTTGAAATGACGTAGGATTTGGTTGCTTAAGCCGATCCGAACCATTTCCCGGAGACCACACCCACCATGAACGATCTTGCGCTGCCGCTGAGCGGTTTGTCATCAGTCGGCG
>NZ_JAMYNN010000031.1:0-36145 GCF_040319055.1 Mesorhizobium sp. M0960
CGACACCTTCGACGCTGTGCACGGAGGCCAACAGCTTCGCCTGTTCAATGCCCACCATGACGAGTACGGCTTCCAGCCGATCGTCATGTTCGATGGTGCGGGACGGTTCGTCAGCGCGATCCTGCGACCGGCCAAGCGGCCGAGTGGGGCTGAGATCCGCCCCCACCTGCGCCGTCTGGTGCGGGCGATCCGGATCAACTGGCCGAACATTCGAATCCTGCTCCGCGGCGATAGCCATTATTGCAACCCGCAGGTCATCGACCGGTGCCGCGCCAACGACGTCGACTTCATCTTTGCCTCGCGCCCACCACGACCCTGCGCAAGCATGTCGCGGATCTGGAGGCCAGGACGACGGCGCGCTTCGAAGCGTCGGCCAAGACAGGCAAGGTCCGCAGGTTCAAGGAGTTCGTTGACGGCGCCGCTAGTTGGAGCCGCGTCGAGCGCATCATCGCGCGGGTCGAGGTCGGCGCCCAAGGTGGCGATATCCGCTTCGTCGTCACCAACCTTGCCGGTGGGAAGGCCAAGGCGCTCTACGAGGATGTCTACTGCCGGCGCGGCGCGGCCGAGAACCACATCAAGTCGTGGAAGACGCATCTCGCCGCCGACCGAACGTCCTGCACAAGAGCGACGGCCAACCAGTTCCGGCTATTCCTGCATGCCGGTGCTTACTGGTTGATGTGGGGCTTGCGGGCCGCGATGCCGAGGCGCTCGAGCTTTGCCGTCGCCCAATTCGACACGCTGCGATTGCGCCTCATCAAAATCGCTGCGCGGGTGGTCGAGATGAAATCGCAAATCCGCCTGCACCTGCCGACATCGTGCCCCGACCAGCGCATCCTGCGCATCGTCCTCGATCGCATCCCCCAACTCGCGACATAACGATGGGGGCAGACGCCCCGAAACGAACCCGTCGACCGCAACCTGCAAACCCCCGCCTGCCATCACGACGGAGCAATCCCGGCGCCTGACGAGGCGCGTGGAAAAGCACCGCAACGGCGACCACAACGTCGCTTCAGGCCGTCAAAAGCTTATCGCCGTGCATCAAGGCGGCTAGAAGCGCGCCGGCAGCCTGGCGGGGGGCTTGGGGTTAGACTGCCGGCGCACGCCACTCATGAAGAGCGGCCCCTTTTTGCGGTTCCGACACCAATAGTCAACCCGGCAGCGTCTGGATGCCCGCTGTGCTCTTTTCAGAGCGGCTCGCGATGCCGGCCATGTCGGCCGATCCTGCCTAGGATGGGGGGCCACTCTCGTCGGCCGAGTTGATGCTCCAGCCAATATCGCCTTGCCGACCAGCATGGGTTCGCCGTTAGCAATCCATCCTCGCGAGCCAATGCTATCGTGCACGTGCCGCAGCACTCCGGGCGGCTATATCGCCTAAGACAGCATGACGAAGCGTTCCAACTTCCTGTTCGGCGAGCCCGTGTGCAGTTCCTGACTCGGACAGTGGACGAGAATTCTCTTGGCGGTACTGCGCCAGAAGGCATTCGCGTCCAACGGAATCAAGCGACGACTATCAGCCGCAAACGTCACATCACAAGAACGGTCTTCCACCCATTGCAGATTATCCGACTGATCAGGCGGCGTCCGATATGTCCGACTCTGCCTCAAGAATTCCCACAGGTATGGACAGCGATCTCGCTATCCGATTCCGATAGCCCTTATTGTACTTTAGACCCCGCTCGATGTTTTGGATTTCCTGAGCGGCTAGCCCGCACGCCACCGCGAGGTCCTCGATTGAATACCCAAGGTGCTCACGATAAGCGCGGATGATGTGGGTCCCCTGCGACATAGCCGTCAAGACTGGCTCGGGAATGCGCGAATCCTTCATAAACATCTCCAAGAAGATGGGAGCGCCTGACAAATCGGGAGATTTCCTCCCCGACCCTGGCGCACACCCAGCAAATCAAAAAAATGGACGTCCATTCGGCCGGACCGGCCTCATCCATGGAATGGGCCACTTGAAATTGGCAGCCGGGTCGGAATATGGCGGCTCACCTGCTACTGATCAAGTTCTAAGAACCTGCCCGCCATGAGATGGCCTGATCGGCTGTAGCGCATTCGACCTGCGATCCTACACGACTCATTCTCCCCGATGGCTTTCTTGAACAGCAACTCGAACTCTCACTGACGCCTCCAGTGGCTATTCGCGGCACCGTCCACCCAGCCTCGCGGACGCTGATACCTTCAACCAATTTCCACCGCCGATGCAGCGAAGATGGACAAGCATCGCCACCTATAAAGGTTCACAATCATTCGACCGTGACCGATTTTGCGAGATTGCGCGGCTGGTCTACATCTGTGCCCATGAAGAGCGCCGTGTGGTAGGCAAGAAGCTGTATCGGCAGCGAGAAGATCATCGGCGCGATAATCTCGTCGACAGCCGGCAGCACGAGCGTGTGCATGGTGTCGATTTTCGATGCGGCTGCCCCTTTTTCATCGGTGATGAGGATAATCCGCCCTCCACGGGCAGCCACTTCCTGCATGTTGGAGACGGTCTTGTCGAAAAAGCGATCATGGGGCGCGATGACGATCACTGGCATGTTGTCGTCTATCAATGCGATCGGACCGTGCTTCAATTCACCCGCCGCATGGCCCTCGGCATGGATGTAGGAAATCTCCTTGAGCTTCAGCGCACCTTCCATCGCTAGCGGGAAACTGGTGCCACGGCCGAGATACAGGACGTCACGACACTTTGACAGTTCGCGCGACAGGAACTCGATCTCCGGCTGGATGCTGTTGAGTACCTGGCCCATGACGCGCGGCACTTCGGCGAGGCTCCTGACGAGCGCCTGCAGCTCGTCTTCGGTTACGGTCCCGCGGGCTCTGGCGGCGCCGATGGCGAGTGCGGCTAGAACGGCAAGCTGGCAGGTAAACGCCTTGGTGGAGGCGACGCCGATCTCCGGTCCGGCAAGGATCGGGAAGACCGCATCGGCCTCCCGAGCGATGGTCGATTCGCAGGCATTGACGATAGCGCCAATTTTCAGCCCACGCTCCTTGCAGTACCTCAACGATGCGAGCGTATCGGCGGTTTCGCCGGACTGCGAAATGAAAAGAGCCGCCGACTGCGGCGACAACGGGATCTCGCGGTAACGGAATTCGGACGCAACGTCGATTTCAACCGTCAGGCGCGCATAGCGCTCGAACCAGTATTTTCCGATCAGTCCGGCGAGATAGGCGGTCCCGCAGGCCGAGATCGCCAAGCTCGGGATCCTGGCGAAATCGATGCCAGAAACCATGTCGGCGCGATTCTCTATGATGTTGCTATAGTGACGGAGAGCATGGGCGATGACTTCGGGCTGCTCGTAGATTTCCTTCTCCATGAAGTGGCGATGATTGCCCTTGCTGGCCAGATCGGCCGCGGCCGTGGAGGTATGGCGCGGACGCTCGACGGGATGGCCGTCGAAATCGAAGATATGGGCGCCCGAATTGCCGACAATGGCCCAGTCGCCCTCGATGAGATAGGTAATTTCATTGGTGAAGGGAGCAAGCGCGATCGCGTCGGAGCCCAGGAACATCTCGCCGTCGCCGTGACCGATCGCCAGCGGTGGTCCGTTGCGCGCCGCCATGATGGTCGACGGATCATCTTCGAAGAGGACGGCAAGCGCATAGGCGCCCCTGACGCGTTTCAGCATGGCACGCATCGCCTCTTGCCGCCTCATGCCCTCCCGGCGGTGTCTTGCCAAGAGATGCGCGATGACCTCGGTGTCGGTGTCGGTCTGGAACTCGGCGCCAGCCGCCGCCAATTCGTCCTTCAGCTCGGTGAAATTCTCGATGATGCCGTTATGGACGACGGCGACACCGTCGGCAAAGTGCGGGTGCGCATTGCGTTCCGTCGAGGCCCCATGGGTTGCCCAACGCGTGTGGCCGATGCCGATGTTCCCGCTCAGCGGCTCTTCCTTCAGTCTCCTCTCGAGATTGACGAGCTTGCCCTCGGCGCGCCGGCGGTGCAAGGCACCTTCGGTGATCGTCGCAACGCCGGCGGAATCATAGCCGCGATATTCCAAACGCTTCAATGCGTCGACCAACCGATCCGACACCGGCTGTTGCCCAACGATGCCCACAATCCCGCACATGTTCGTCTTCCCATTCTTGCCGGCAGCTTCAGCCCACGCGAGACGGATACCCATCCGGCCGCTTTCATTGGGGATCTTGTAGTAGTATCCGGTAATATTGGTACAATTGATTGTAGGGATAACTATCATCCACCCCATGGATGAGCCCCTGATCTAAAAACTTCTCGTTGCGCCTGACGCCCTCATGACCGAGCGCAAGCCCACACCCCGCGGCACGAAGGACCAATCGGCCATGCGCGACCATCCCGGCTACGCACCTGACACGAAGCGCCGCCGCTCGTGATCACGCGGTGATCGGCATGATCACAAGCACTGTGACGCATGATCGGCATCATCATCATCGGCAGCGTCGGCGCCGTCGGCATGATTCACGTGTTCGTCACGTTGATCATAATCATCGTCGCCGCCGATCTAGTTTCTGATTGCCTGCCGCTGTTGACGCGGCTCTCGCCGGTAGAGTTTAGCCCGCGATGGCCTATCAATAGGCTGTTGGTCGGCATGGCCGAAACCGAGAGTCAGGCGGCGCAGGCCACAGAGCACGTTCAGCGACCGTTTCAGTCAGCGCCGGCTTTGTCGGGGTTCGTAACGTCATCAGGATTCTCGGGGCATGAATGCACTATCACGAAAACGTTGGTTCTCAGTGCTTCGTCCGTATTACTCAAAACCGATTCCCGCAGCGGAAGAACTAGGCGCGTGTCACGTCTTGTACAAGGCACAATAGCAGTGAGAAATGGAGATTGATGCCTGCGCGTTTTCGAATAAGACAATCACCAAGCTGTCACCCGAATTACATCAGGAATTGTCTATAGCCGCCGCCCATCAGGTAGCGGCCACGTTGGATGGCGCGACGCACCTGATCGCGAAGATGGCTACCTGGATGAGACCAATCTTCTTCGACACGGCGTCTCCCGAACAGGGCAATGGCGATCTCCTGATGAGATGCTCCCGCAAGCGAGCCATCCAAAGCCTGGAGCACGAGACGCAGACGCGCTCCGCGGGGCTCCGGCGGAAAGCAAGCAGCTGCCAGGCGGCCGCAACCATTGATGTCGTTCAGGAACTGAAGGGCAGCGACATGGAACTTCAGGTGCTGCGGCTGCACGATCGCGTCGACATATAGCCGCAACGGGCGGAGAACGGATGCACCGGAAAGGGCGATCTGCAGACTCCGGCAGTCCTCCCTCAGCAGCACGTGCTGCACGCCGGCAGGTGTCAGCAGGATGTCCTTGCAGCATGAGAGCGACGAAAGATCAAGCGGTTCAAAATCGTGGTCGAGCCCAACCAGCTCCGCGGCCGCTCGTAGAATACGGGCGCAGTCGCGCGGATCCCAAAAGACCCTTGCCGACGTAGCGTCCCACTGTGGCGCGTCCGCGAAAAAGGAGGCTCCAGTGTCTTAGGAAAGATGATCCTGTCGTCAACTCGATTATGTTCAGGTCGGCCTGGGCTCCGACAATGCAGGCGGACGGTGCCATTTTGGCGTGGTCGCGCTGGAATTGTGGATTGCGCCGAAGAAACTCCCAGGCCCAGGCAGTGCGTGGCAATCGTCTGGCGTAGTGGTAAGCTTCGTGACGACGCCAGTCCGGCCAGCATACAAGACCGACCGTCGCTTCCTTGGGCAGACCAGCATCCTTCACG
This sequence comes from Mesorhizobium sp. M0960, assembly GCF_040319055.1. Lineage (NCBI taxonomy): Bacteria > Pseudomonadati > Pseudomonadota > Alphaproteobacteria > Hyphomicrobiales > Phyllobacteriaceae > Mesorhizobium > Mesorhizobium sp. M0960. The sequence continues at coordinate 5,703 of NZ_JAMYNN010000031.1, forward strand.
GCTCAGGTGTCCACAATGCCGACGGGCCTAGAACCGGTTGCCACAGTACCGGTCCGCTCAGACGTCCCCTGCTGCGGATGCGCAAAAGGCTCGCGCGGGAAATCTCGAGAAACCCGGCCACCGCCTCCGTTTTGCCGACGGACTTGGGTTGTCCGATGCGCGACAATGGCCACGTCGCGAGGCGAAGGATCCGTTCCATGCGCGTGTCCGTCACCGTTACTATCCGGGTCAGATCCTTGGCCAAGCCGAACTCGATCATGCCCGCGAAGAGCTCGTAGGTTGCCTGGGCCAGTCCGCCCGCTGCCTTGGGCGCCGACGGAGGGAGATCGAGCGCGAAACGACTGCTCTCCCATATGTCGGAGGTCGAGGGCACGACGTCAGCACCCAGCAGCACCGGGAACGTGTCGCGCAACATTGTGGGTCCGGTGCTGGGCAAAAGACGCACGCAACCGCGAATTCGCCAGTCGGATCCCTTGAGGAGCAGATAGACAGGCTTCAGACCATCAAACGGGTCTGTTTCCATCTGGTCTTCGGTATCAACTTCCCAATCGAGCCTTTCCTTGAACACCCGAAACCTGAGCCCGTGCATCTCTTTGAGCTCGCTTGCGAACTCGTCGTAAAGGTCTGGTGTTATCAGCTGCATCATGGTCGCCTCCGTGCGGGATGTGTTCCCGCCATCGAAGGGCAAAGCCCGCAGCGATGCAGCCTGTAGAGGTTTACAGCTATCGTGGCCGACGAATCAGGATCTCGCCTGGCCGGAGGCAGCCAGTCGTGCAACGGCCTGGTTGATCGTTCGAACGCCAAGCTTTGCCTTGGCGTTTTCCAGATGAAAGGTCACGGTGCGCTTTGAGACGCCGAGAAGCTGGCTGATATCCCAAGCCGACTTGCCGCGCGCCGCCCATTTCAGGCACTCGAACTCCCGCGGGGTGAGCGTTACACCATCCACCACGCGATCGTCGGCGAGCCTGCGCCGGACATGGATATGAAAGTTGATGGCCACCAGCTGCAATGCTTTTTCGTAACGTGTCAGTGACCGCAACAGAGGCGGACGGGACTCGTCGGAAGCAAAGGTCAGGGCAGCAAACCGGCCGCGATGATCATGCATGGACATCGTCAGGCCGCCGCGGATGCCAAACTCAGCCGCACTCTCCAGAATTTGTTGCTGCGAATTCGGCAGACAGTGCCGAGCGCGATCCACACCCCAGTCGAAGGTATCCCAGCCTTGCAGCCCGCGCAGGATGACCGGATCAAGACTGTGGTACCGCTGTTGCAGATAACGTGATGTCCAGGATGAAGGATAGTTTGAGATCAATTGCGGGGCGTCGCCGGAGGCCGACGGGTAAGTGAAATAGGCGAATAGCGGAAAATCGAAGCCGGCTGCAGCGGATGCCATTGCCTCACGGAGATCGGCAGCATCAACACTTGCAGACAGTTGCTCGACGAAGTTCTCAAACACGCGATGCATTTGCGCTTTGCGTAACCTCCGTGATCGCTCGATGCCAGGCAGAGACCTTGTTTTAAACGATCCCGGACGGATACAGCGCGTGCCGAGAACCCCGTTAACCTGTTGAAACCCGTGATATTCTGACGTTGTCTATGAGCCGTGTGCCGCCGAGCCAGGCCGCGACAAGCAAGCGTGCAGGTCGGTCAAGGCTTGTCATGGGTCGCAGATCTGCCTCGTCGCGAAGTTCCAGGTATTCGACCTCGCGATAGCCCGCAGCCAGAATTGCTGCGCGCGCTTCGGCAAGCGTTGGCAGGACGGGCGAGCCGCGGGCAAGCCGCTCAGCCGTCTCGAGCAAGACCGATGGTAGCTCGGGGGCAACAGCACGCTCTGCTTGCGAGAGCCGGACATTGCGCGATGATAGTGCAAGACCGTCGGCTTCGCGGACTGTCGGGCAAGGAACAATGGTGATTGGAATATCCAGGTCCCGGGCCATACGCCTGACTAGCTGAAGCTGCTGAAAGTCCTTTTCGCCAAAGAAGCCGAAGTCAGCGCTGGTCTGCAGGAAGAGCTTGGCGACGACGGTCGCCACGCCATCGAAATGTCCCGGCCGGAAGGCACCGCACAGGCCCTCGCTGACACCGGACACCGAAACGGTCGTGGCGAAGGCCGCCGGATACATCTCCTCTGCGTCCGGCGCATAAAGCAGGTGCGCGCCAAGCGGTGCCAGCTTGGCGGCATCCTCGTCCTCGGTGCTCGGATACGCGGCGAGATCGGCCTCGCTGTTGAATTGCTTCGGGTTGACGAAGAGCGTCACGATCACCCGGTCGGCCTTCACGAGTGCCGCGCGCACCAGGCTGAGATGGCCCTCATGGAGGACGCCCATCGTTGGCACGACGGCAATCCTCACGCCCTCGCGGCGCCATGCGGCGACGATTTGGCGAAGCTGGGCAACGCTCCTGACAATCGGCACGCTCACGCTGCTTCTCCGCTCTTGGTGGCGTCCCCGTCGGCGGGCTTGGGCGCATCGGCAAACACGTGCTCGGCGGCCGGAAACTGGCGCTCCTTCACTTCCCGCGCATAGGCCGCGATCGCAGCCGCAGCAGCCTCCCCCAGTTCAGCATAGCGCTTGACGAATTTGGGCCGGAAGTCGCCGAAGAGGCCCAGCATGTCGTCGACGACGAGAATCTGGCCGTCACAGGCGGCCGAGGCACCGATGCCAATGGTCGGGGTCGCCACCTCCCCGGTGATCCGGCGGGCGAGCGCCTCGGGAACCTTCTCCAGCACGACCGCAAAGGCGCCCGCTTCGCTCACCGCAAGCGCGTCGCGCCTGATGCGCTCGGCATCCCCGCCTCTGCCCTGCACGCGGTAGCCACCGATGGTGTTGATCGACTGCGGCGTCAAGCCGACATGGGCCATGACCGGCACGCCGCGCGCGGCGAGGAAGCCGATCGTCTCTGCCATCGTTTCGCCGCCTTCGAGCTTGACGGCCGCGCAGCCGGTCTCGGCCACAACGCGCGCGGCATTGCGGAAAGCCTGCTCGGGGCTTTCCTCGAAGGAACCGAACGGCAGGTCGACGACCATCAGCGCCTGCTCGAGGCCACGGCGCACGGCCTGGCCGTGAATGATCATCATCTCCAGCGTCACACCGAGCGTCGCGGGCAGGCCGTGGAGAACCATGCCGACGCTGTCGCCGACCAGCACCACATCGCAATGGGGATCGACAAGCCGGGCGACTGGCGTCGTGTAGGCGGTAAGGCAGACGAGCGGCGTCCCACCTTTGCGCGAACGAATATCCGGCGGTGTGATCGCCTTGGTGTCACCAAACGCACTCAATGGACCCTCCTTCCCCAACGTTACCAACCGCGGGTGTCGCGTTTGCCACATTTTTGTGCAAGTGCGAAGAGCTAAAAATGGCGTGCAGCTGTGCGGTGTTGACGTGCGGACAGGCGCGCTTACACTTAAATCGATTCAGGCGCTCCCGAGCTGGCCAACCACTTTCGCGAACATGGACGATCAGGCAAAAGGACCCAGGAAAGACAGAGCCGCCGTCAAGGCCGACGAAGTCAAAGTGGACCTGATCGCCTTTGTCGTCGCCGTAAACGACAGTGAACCCTGTGTCCTCACCATCGGCCAGGCGGACACCCTGCCCTCCGGACCACTTGCGCTTGAGCACCGATCGCTGCAATCCGGTTTGAGGGGGTGGGTCGAGCAGCAGACCGGCCATCCGCTGGGGTATATTGAGCAACTCTACACCTTCGCGGATCGGGATCGCATCGGCGCCGAGCGCCAGCAGCGCGTCATCTCCATCAGCTATCTCGCATTGACCCGCAAGGAACAGGCAGCTGGCTCGCCCAAGTGCGGCTGGCAGAGCTGGTATGAATATTTTCCATGGGAGGACCACCGCTCCGGCACGCCTCCGGTCGTGCTGGACGTTCTGCGACCGCGCCTGATTGAATGGGCAGACGGCGTCAGCGACGCGGCCACGCGACGTGAACGCTGGCAGCGGGCGACGATAGCCTTCGGCTTCGACGACCGCCTTTGGAACGAGGAACTCACGCTTCAACGCTATGAGTTAGTCTACGAAGCAGGCCTGGTCCAAGAGGCCGGAAGCGGACGGGACGCGACGCTGCCTCCGCTGGTGCCCAGCAAGTCTATGGTCGCCGATCATCGCCGCATCGTGGCGACCGGCATTGCGCGGCTGCGCTCCAAGATCAAATACCGGCCGGTCGTCTTTGAGCTGATGCCGCCGGTCTTCACGCTTTTGCAGCTGCAGCGAACCGTGGAGGCGCTTGCCGGCAGGCTCGTGCGTAAGCCGAACTTTCGCCGGCTGATCGAGCAGCAGGAGCTGGTCGAAGAGACCGGAGAGGCAACCGCGGAGACCGGCGGCCGGCCAGCGAAGCTTTACCGGTTCCGCCACGCCGTTCTCGACGAGAGGGTCATCGCCGGGACAAAATTGCCGCTGGTGCGGGGTTGACATCGCTTATACTCACAGCAAGTATATGCTGGTTATTTTCAACTAGAGTATAAGCTGGAGGGGTCGATGAGCGCCATGCTGCCTGCGACCGCGTTTCTCTACGAGCGCGTCCGACGAGTGATCCCGCCGATCGAATGGCCGGCTTTCGTCGAGGATATCGAGGCGATCCTTGCACTGAAGCGCGAGCGCAACGCCATCATCCTGGCGCACAACTATCAGACCCCCGAGATCTTCCATTGCGTGGCCGACATCGTCGGCGACAGCTTGGCACTGGCCCGCACGGCTGCGACGATCGAGGCGCAAGTCATCGTGCTGGCCGGCGTACATTTCATGGCCGAAACGGCCAAGCTGCTCAATCCGCAAAAGACGGTGCTCATTCCCGACCTGCGGGCAGGCTGTTCGTTGGCGGAATCGATCACGGCAGAAGACGTGCGCTTGATGCGCCAGCGTTATCCCGGCGTGCCGATCATCACTTATGTCAACACGTCGGCCGAAGTGAAAGCCGAGTCGGATATCTGCTGTACATCCGGCAACGCCAAGGCGGTCGTCCAATCCCTTGGCGTTCCCCAGGTGATCATGTTGCCGGACGAATATCTGGCCCAGAATATCGCCGCCCAGACCGATGTGCAGATCATCGCCTGGAAAGGGCATTGCGAGGTGCATGAGCGCTTTACACCGGCCGACATCCGCGAGTTGCGCGAAAGCCATCCCGGCGTGATCGTGCTCGCGCATCCCGAATGCCCGCCCGACGTCGTGGCTGAAGCAGATTTTTCCGGCTCGACCGCTGCCATGTCCGACTATGTCGAAAGGCAAAGGCCGGCACGTGTCGTGCTGATGACGGAATGTTCGATGAGCGACAACGTCGCGTTAGCGCACCCAGAGGTCGAGTTCATCCGGCCCTGCAATTTGTGCCCGCACATGAAGCGGATCACGCTTGCCAACATCCGCATGGCGCTCGAGCAGAACCACCATATCGTGACCATCGAACCGGGGATCGCCGAGCGCGCGCGGCTTGCGGTGGAACGGATGCTGGCAATTTGAACGCCAATGTCCGCAGCTTCTTCGGGCGGCCCATCATCATCGGCGGCGGCATCGCCGGACTGATGACCGCGCTTCAACTGGCGCCCGAGCCGGTGCTGCTTCTGTCCAGGACGCTGCTGGGAGCTGACAATTCGAGCACCTGGGCACAGGGTGGTCTGGCTGCAAGTTTCGGCGAAGACGACGATCCGGCACTGCACCTGGCCGATACGCTTGCCGCCGGGGATGGTCTCTGCGACAGAAACGTGGCGAGCCGCATCCTCCAAGCCGCGCCAAAGGCGATAGAGGGGCTTGCGGGCTTTGGGGTTCCCTTCGACCGTACACCGAAAGGATCACTGTGCCTCGGATTGGAGGCCGCACACAGCCGACGTCGCATCGTTCATGCGCATGGTGACGGCACCGGGCGTGAGATCATGCGTGCCCTGATCGCGGCTGTGCGTTCCACACCGTCGATTGTTGTCGTGGAGGGCGTGGAAGCGCGCCGGCTGGCGGTGCGAGAGAATGCGATCCGAGGCGTCTGGGCGAGCGGTTCGATAGGACCTGTCTTCTTCGGCTCACGGCGGGTCGTCCTCGCCACCGGTGGGATCGGGGGACTGTTTCTCGACACCACCAATCCTTGGGCCAGTTGGGGACAGGGCCTGGCGCTTGCGGCCCGCGCTGGAGCTGTCCTTGCCGACCTCGAGTTCATCCAGTTCCACCCGACCGCGCTTGACGGCCCGGAACGCCCTATGGTGCTGGTCAGCGAGGCCGTCCGCGGCGAAGGTGCTGCCCTGATCGACGAAACCGGCCAGGCTTTTCTCCAGAGCGTGCCAGGGGCGGAACTTGCGCCTCGTGATGTCTTGGCGCGCGCCGTCTGGAACCATCTTGCCAACGGCCACCGTGTTTTTCTCGACGCGCGGCAACGGCCTGGCCCGGAATTTGCTCGACACTTCCCGACAATCGCATCAGCCTGTCGTGGAGCCGGCATCAATCCCGCGCGCGATCTCATCCCCATTCGTCCGGCCCAACACTACCACATGGGTGGCGTTGCCGTGGACGGCTCCGGTAGGACCTCCGTCAAGGGGCTGTGGGCCTGCGGCGAAGTCGCTTCGACAGGACTGCATGGCGCCAACAGGCTCGCCAGCAATTCCTTGACCGAGGCCGTCGTGTGCGCGCGCTGGGTCGCTGAAAGTGTCGCCGGAACGCCTGCTCGCAGAACAAAGCCTGCGTTTGCGGACGTTTACCCATCGCCCGCGCCGGCACCCGTGTGTGTTTTCCTGTCGCGCGCACTCGGCATCGTCCGGGATGGTGAAGGTTTGAAAGCAGCCGCATATGCCTTGTTGCCGCTCGCCGAAAGCAAGGACGCGGCCTCGGATCCGGCGGCTGTCGGGCTAATGATCGCGGTTGCCGCCCTGTTGCGCGAAGAAAGCCGCGGCGCTCATTACCGGACAGACTTTCCTCATCATGCGACTGTCGCCCGACGGTCCGAAATCACCCTAGAAGCCGCCTTGGCCGCTGCGCGGGAACTCGGACACTCGCCAAGCCTCGAAGGGGCAAAGTGATGACGCTCTCACCGCTTCCCACGGTCATGCTTGAGCCGCTTGTAAGGGCAGCTCTTCTTGAAGACCTTGGCAGAGCCGGCGACTTGACCACGGAGGCCATCGTGCCGAAGGCACACCAAGCGGGAACCGTGCTGGCGGCGCGCCAGTCCGGAGTTGTCGCCGGCCTCGATCTGGCGATGCTCGCTTTCCGCTTGATTGATCCTGATGTCGAAATTTCGGTGGAGCGGGCAGACGGCTGCAATGTCATGGATGGAGAGGTCATTGCATCAGTGGTTGGCCCTGCCCGGGCCATTCTCACAGCCGAACGGACGGCACTCAATTTTTTGTGCCATCTGAGCGGCATCGCTACAGCAACGGCATCGATCGTCGCTGCGGTTCGTGGATATGGCGCGAAGATCGTCTGCACGCGCAAGACGACGCCCGGATTGCGGGCAGTCGAAAAATACGCCGTGCGCGCAGGTGGCGGATCCAATCACCGCTTCGGCCTCGACGACGCAATTCTGATCAAGGACAACCACATCGCCATCGCAGGCGGCGTTCGCCCGGCGCTCGAGCGAGCACGAAGACGGGCCGGTCATCTCGTCAAGATCGAAGTCGAGGTCGATACGCTGGCCCAGTTGGAGGAGGTACTTGGCTTCGCTCCCGATGCGGTTCTGCTCGACAACATGTCCCTCGCCGATCTTCGCCGCGCCGTCGCAATCGTTGGCGGCCGTGCTATCACCGAGGCTTCTGGCGGGATCGCATCCGATACAGCGCGAGCGATTGCCGCGACCGGCGTTGATCTGATTTCAGTCGGCCGACTGACCCACAGCGCGCCGATCCTGGATATCGGCCTCGACTATTGGGGCTCATGATTGCCTGAGCAACGGACAGGATCGAATCAACTGTCCTTTCCGATCGTCATCAATCAGACAGCAAAGCAAGGCAGAACCGGAGGAACAGCATGGACATGCAAACAGCCAGTCCAACGCAGACATCGCCACAGGCTCAATCCCCTGACCCTGGAGCGTGGACCCTGGAGAAGGCTCGGGCACTTCACGATGCCCCCTTCAACAATCTCCTCTTCCTCGCGCAAACCGTGCACCGCCAGAATTTCGATCCCAACAAGGTCCAGCTCAGCCGGCTTCTCAGCATCAAGACAGGCGGATGTCCGGAGGATTGTGGCTATTGCAGCCAGTCGGCGCAGCACGAAACCGGTCTGAAGGCGTCGAAGCTGATGGAGGTCCGGCGCGTCATCGCCGAGGCGAAGAAAGCGCGTGACGCCGGCGCCACCCGCTATTGCATGGGTGCGGCCTGGCGAAACCCCAAAGCGCGCGACATGGATGCGGTAGTGGCCATGGTCGAAGGCGTCAAGGCGCTCGGTATGGAGACCTGCATGACGCTCGGCATGCTCGATCTTACGCAAGCCTCTCGTCTGAAACAGGCGGGCCTCGACTACTACAACCACAACATCGATACGTCGGAACGCTACTATAGCGAGATCATCAGCACGCGGAGCTTTGCCGAGCGGCTCGAGACGCTCGAGCACGTTCGCCAATCCGGCATCAAGGTCTGCTGCGGCGGCATTGTCGGCATGGGCGAGGAGCCGGTGGACCGGATCGGCATGCTGGTGACGCTGGCCAACCTGCCGGAACATCCGCAAAGCGTTCCGATCAACATGCTGATCCCGATCGCCGGCACCCCGCTTGCCGACGCCAAGCCCATCGAGCCGATCGAATTCGTGCGCGTGATCGCGCTGGCGCGCATCATGATGCCGAAATCGCATATCCGTCTCTCCGCCGGCCGCACCGCCATGACCGACGAGATGCAGGCGCTGTGCTTTTTTGCCGGCGCCAACTCGATCTTCGTCGGGGACACGCTGCTGACGGCGGACAATCCCGGTGAGGACAAGGATACATTGCTGTTCCGGCGCCTTGGCATCGAGCCGATGGAACTCGAGGCGCAATGAACGGGGCACCGCTTGCCCGCTATGAGGCGACCTTGCAGGGACTGGCGCGCAAGGACCGGCTGAGGACGCTGAAGCCGCGCGCCGGGCGCGACTTCTCGTCGAACGACTATCTCGGGCTTGCCGCCTCCAAAAGACTTGGCGAAGCGGTTGCGGCGGCGATTGCGCGTGGCACGCCGGTTGGCGCCACCGGATCGCGGCTGTTGCGCGGCAATGCGCCGGAACACGAGCAGCTCGAGGCAGACGCGGCGGCATTCTTTGGAGCCGACCGTGCGCTGTTCTTCGGCAGCGGCTACATCGCCAATTTCGCTCTGCTGACGGCGCTGCCGCAGAAGGGCGACCTTTTGGTCCTCGACGAACTCGCCCATGCCAGCATGCATGAGGGTGCGCAGGCCGGGCGCGCACAGTTCGTGCTGGCCGCGCACAACGACGCCAACGCTGTCGAGGATGCGATCACGTGTTGGCGCGCCGAAGGCGGCATGGGATGCGTCTGGATCGCGGTGGAAAGCCTTTACAGCATGGATGGCGACTGCGCGCCTTTGGAGAGCCTGGTCGCGCTTGCCGATCGGCACGAGGCATTCCTCGTCGTCGACGAGGCGCACGCCACCGGCGTCTGGGGACCGGACGGCCGGGGGCTGGCCGCCGCTTTCGAGGGCCGCGACAACATCGTCGCGCTCCACACCTGCGGTAAGGCGCTCGGCGCATCTGGTGGGCTCGTGACCGGGCCGAGGACACTGTGCCAGTATCTGATCAACCGTTGCCGGCCATTCATCTACGCCACCGCGCCCTCGCCGCTGATGGCGGTCGCGGCGCGCGAAGCGCTCGCAATGCTCGCCGACGAGCCTATGCGGCGTTTTCAGCTGCATGAACGCGTCGGCCTCGCAGGCCGCCAATTGGTCGATGGCTGCGGCGTGATACCAAGTGGCTCTCAGATCCAGCCCTTGGTGATCGGCGATGTCAGGCGCACCATGGCAGTGGCGGCGCGCCTGCAGGCCCGCGGCTTCGACATACGCGGCATTCGTCCGCCGACCGTGCCCGAGGGCACGTCGCGGCTGCGCATCTCACTGACGCTCAATATCGGCGAAGCCGACATTTCCGCCATGGTCGAGGCGCTCGTCGAGGTGTTGGCTCAGACATGACCGGAGGCGACATGACCAAGCGCATCGTTATCACCGGAACAGACACCGGAATTGGCAAGACGGTGTTTTCGGCCGGGCTTGCCGGCCTGCTTGACGGTTTCTACTGGAAGCCGGTGCAATCGGGCCTCGACGGCGAGACCGACAGCGAGGCGGTTGCGCGACTTGCCGGGCTGCCGTCGGGGCGCGTGCTGCCGGAAGCCTACCGCTTGAAGAGCCCGCTTTCGCCGCATCGTTCGGCCGAAATCGACGACGTTTCGATCGAGGCTGCCGATCTTTCGTTTCCGGTCCTGCCGACACCGCTCGTCATCGAAGGCGCCGGCGGGCTGATGGTGCCGCTGAACCGCCGGACAAGGTTCATCGACATATTCGAGCAATGGCAGTTGCCGGTCATTCTGTGCGCCCGCACCGCGCTCGGAACAATCAATCACACTCTGCTGTCGATCGAGGCCCTGCGGGCGCGCGCTATCCCGCTGGCTGGCATCGCCTTCATCGGCGATGAGATGACCGATACGCAACGGACGATCGTGGAATTCGGCGACGTGCCGCAACTCGGCAGGCTGCCGCACCTCGATCCGCTGACGGACAAAACGCTGAGACAAGCGATGATTGCCGGCTTCGACCTCGCTTTGATTGCCGGAGGCGGATGATGCCGCAATCCCGTGTGTGGCATCCCTTCACCCAGCACGCGCTCGAGCCGGCGATCCCTGAAATCGTCCTGGCTGAAGGCGCCTATCTCCACAAAGCCAATGGCGCGCGCATCCTGGACGCCATCTCATCCTGGTGGGTCGTCACCCATGGCCACCGCCATCCGCGCATCATAAAGGCTATCGAGACGACCGCGTCGAGCCTCGACCAGATTATCTTCGCTGGCTTCACGCACGAACCGGCCGAACGCCTGGCCAAGGCGCTTGTCGGGCTCGCTCCCGCCGGACTCGACCGGGTGTTCTATTCGGACAGCGGCTCGACCTCCGTCGAAGTCGCGCTGAAGATGGCGCTCGGCTATTTCCGCAACACCGGCGCTCCGCGCTCGCGCATCGCCGTCATGGAGCACAGCTATCACGGCGACACGATCGGCACGATGAGCGTCGGCGCCCGCGGCGTGTTTAACGCCGCCTACGAACCCTTGCTGTTCGAGGTCGACACCATTCCCTTCCCGGCCGCCGGCCGCGAGCAGGAAACACTGGATCGGTTCGAGGCCGTCAGCCGCGACCAGCGCGCCGCCGCCCTGATTGTCGAGCCGCTCGTGCTTGGCGCCGGCGGCATGCTGATGTATCCGGCCTCGGTTCTGACCGGATTGAAGAAGATTGCCGAAGCCTCCGGCACGCTGCTGATTGCCGACGAGGTGATGACCGGCTGGGGCCGCACCGGGAGCATGTTCGCCTGCGAGCAGGCATCGATTTCTCCAGATATCCTGTGCACCTCCAAAGGCTTGACCGGCGGCGTGATCCCGCTGGCGGCCACGCTTGCCACCGATGCGATCTTCCAGGCTCATTATTCAGCGGATCGCAAGAAGACGTTTTTCCACTCGAGTTCCTACACGGCCAATCCGATTGCCTGCGCGGCAGCACTCGCCAATGTCGAGATCTGGCGTGACGAGCCGGTGGCCGAGCGGATCGCGGCCTTGAGCGAGAGACAGGCCGCCGGGTTTCGACGCTTTCGCGACAATGCCAACTTCACCGATAGCCGCGCGATCGGCACGATCCTGGCTCTCGACCTGCGCGCCGGCTCTGCCGGCTATCTGGCCGAGATCGGACCTAAGCTGCGGGCCTTTTTCCTCGAGCTCGGCCTGCTTGTGCGCCCGCTCGGCAACGTCCTTTATCTCCTGCCGCCCTATTGCATCACCGGCGACGAGCTCGATCGGCTCCATGACGCCATCGAGGAGGCCGGCGAACGCTTCGGCTCAAAGCCATGAGCAGGTTGTCGGGCCTTCTCGGGTTTGGCCATCATGCGCCTGGCCGAAAGGTGGCCAATGCCGAAATTGAGAACAATCTCGGCCTCGAACCCGGCTGGATCGAGCGGCGCACCGGAATTCGGTCGCGCTTCTGGGCAACGGACGAAGACACGCTGTCTGGTCTTGCTGCGCAGGCCGGCGCCATGGCGCTGGCCAGCGCCGGCATTGCGCGCCACGACATCGGTCTGCTGCTGCTTGCCACCTCGACGCCCGATCACCTCCTGCCGCCCAGCGCGCCCCTGGTCGCACATCGGCTGGGGCTCGGCCGCGCCGGCGCTGTCGATCTGACCGGCGCCTGCGCCGGCTTCATCTATGCGCTGATGTTTGCGGACGGATTTACCCGCCTGCACGGCAAAGCGAGCCTTGTTATCGCCGCCAATATCCTCAGCCGCCGCATCAATCCCTCTGAGCGCGCCAGCGCCGTGCTGTTTGCCGATGCCGCCGGCGCCGTCGTGATCGGTCCGTGCGAGGATACTGGTCGGGGGATTCTCGGTGCCTCCGTCGATTCGGACGGCTCGCGATACGGGCTGATCCAGATTCCCGCAGGAGGAAGCAACATCCCGTTCCACGGTGACCTCGACCTCGCGCAAACCCGAATGACGATGACCGACGGCCGCGAAGTGTTCGCAAAGGCCGTCGAGATGATGACCGATTGCTCGATAAGCGCGCTAGCCGCTGCCGGAGTGCGACCACAGGATGTCGACCGGTTCGTGCCGCATCAGGCCAATGCTCGCATTTTCGATGCTGTCGGGAGTAACCTCGGCATAGCGGATCAAGCAATTGTCAAGACGATTGCCGAATACGGCAACTCTTCGGCCGCGACGATCCCGCTCTCACTGTCGCTCGCCAATCAAGCGGAGCCGTTTCGGCCGGGCAAGAAAATACTCCTGGCGGCGGCAGGTGCGGGACTCAGCGGCGGGGCGCTCGTCGTCGGGATTTAGCCCAGCGAAGCTGCTCAACATCAGGACTGACTTTGTGAGATGAATAGGACAACGGAACCAATGCGAAAAATAGTCGCCGGCAAGCTGCACGGCATCCACGTCACCGAAGCAAACCTCAACTACCACGGTTCGATAACGCTCGACCCGACCACTGCGAAGAAGCCGGGATCCTGCCAATGGATTCGTGGAGACATGGAGCAAGACTTCCGGCGCGCGAATCTCGACCTATGTCATCCTCGGCGAGCGCGGCTCTCGATGCTGCATCCTCAACGGCGCGGCCGCCCGGACCTGCCAGCCCACTCCATCCATCTGGACGAAGCGCGCATTCCTCTCTGAAGCCGCGGATCGTTACGTTCGTCATCAACAATGTCGTTGGCTTCTCGCCGAGGGCAATGCGCTGACGCGGACGGCGTTGACGACTACATCGGCAGGGGCGCTTCAGCAGAACTTTCGCCGGTTGATGGAGCAGCAGGAACTGGTGGAGGAGACCGGCGAAAGTGCTTTTGACACCGGCGGTCGGCCGGCGAAGCTTTATCGCTTCCGCCACCATGTCCTCGACGAAACGGCGGTCGCCCGGACAAAATTGCCGCTGGCGCGGGCTTGACATCCTTTATACTCAACGTAGAAATATACCCTTATAATCAATTCGATTATAACGAGAAATTTATTCGCACCGTCCGAACCCAAGGTCTCGCTCGGGAAGCCCGTATGAGTGGACCGAAGTGATCTTGGAAATGAAACGCCCGAGGACGGGCTTTCAACCTTTGTCGTGAAGGAGGTGCCGCGCGAGTGGGCCAATGCCTTGCGGCAACGGTGAAGGATGTATACCGCCAGTAAACGCATGCGTCAAAGTGGCTATCTAATGTACAGTTCGTCTAAATGTGCGATACGTTCGATTTGTGCAAGTAACACTTGGAGAAGTGTCGCATAAAAGAAACGTTTAATTACATAAAGCAGGCAAGCTAAACTTTAAACTTGCACAAATGAGCGTAGGGCGCCCTGTTCCAGGGCGCCTTTTTTAAGGATTATCATTAGACTCTCTCCCGGGGGAACTGTGGGTGAAGAAACAACGCATCGTCCTGCTGGCAGCTGTTTTGGCGTCTGCCTTTGGCTTTTTTTTGCTGATCCTGATCCTGCAGATGGTCAGTTTTTTGGTTGACTAGGCACGCGCAAGCGGGATGGATCGCGCAGAGACACGCGGAAGTTTTTTTCGCCAGCGAAACCCCGACGACCTGATGGGGAGTCGCGCCAGCAGGGTGGGAGCCACGTCCAGTGCCACCGACCATGCGAGATGCCGATTGTTGGCGCGTCTGTCAGTTCGCGCGGCCATATTCATTCTGATCTGGGCGGCATAATCCGAGAGCGAACGCTGCAACCGCGGTTCGAATTGCGCGAAGTTGAACCGGACTTCATCCGCCGTCAGGAACTGGTGGGTTGCGCTGGGAAAGCCGGCGACCATCACAAGGTCGCCTTCCTTGACGCCTGCACAGGCTATGGGTAGCCAACTCTCCGGCCGGTAAGGCACATTGTCGCGCGCATATGGCCGGGAGGAACCATCAGGAGCGACATAGGCGCGATAAAAGCCGAAGTCGCCTCTGTGGCGCGGCCACATCCAATTGTCCGTTTCGCCGCCGAAGTTACCGATGCCGAGCGCGGGCGCATAGACAAGGCGCACGTCCTCGATTTCGAGCTTCTGCTGGAGATAGTAGGAGGCGCCGCCATAATAGGCCCCTACGTCGCAGCGGCGATTGGGCTATCCTTCACATGCGGCGATCAGGGCCTTGCGGTTCGTGGCGAGCCGCTCATAGCGGGCAAACCCATTCAGCTTGTCCGAGACGCCCTTGAGCATTTCGGCGGTCACATCCCGCATGTCCTCGATCACATGGATTCGGCTGCCTGGCGCCGCGGGCAATTCTTCACCCAGGGCTCTTCGCCAGAAAGCCGTCTGTGAGATAGTCCTGGCCCTCCTTGCTGCGGTATTGGATGGATTCGAACACGCAGTGATGATTGGTTGCGACCAGCCCTTGTGGACTGACGAACGAGGCGGAGCATCCGCCCAGTGATACGATCGCGTTGAGCGGGTCAGCGTCCAGACGGCCGCATGGCCGCGCCCACTTCCGCAGTCTGGCCCGGCATCCACATACCTTCGTCCGCCGACGTAGCCGTGACCGTCCAGAGCAAGGCGATGGCAGTTGCTTTGGCCAAACATTTCAAATTCGAGTTCATGCTGACTGTCGCTCTCATCTTGCCTCCTGTTCTCCGCAGATTGGATTGGTGACTATCGGGATGGCCGGAGTCCTGGCGCCCGCGCGGCGGCCAACACCGTAAACACCGAGTGGACCCGTTAACCGCAAGAGTCCTGATGGCGCTCACCTCTCATATTTGTCGCGCGCAACGTTTGCGGATCATCCGCTGCACCAATCGTGCCAAATGAATAAAGCCTTCAGTTACAAATGGTGAGCCGCCCCGTCCATGTCCGATCTCCGACGTCTTTCACGTAAAGGGCTCGGTGCTTCCACGCTCGTTTGCTCTTCGCCCGTCCCTCTTCCGTCTTGACTAGCAGGAGCCTACGGCCTATCTCACTGCCGCGTTAGCACTCGCTTCTGGTGAGTGCTAACCACGCTCCGGCAACGGAGAACCGTTCAACATCCGCACCAGGGAAATCCAAAAATGGCAAAGTCGAATTTCCGGCCGCTGCATGACCGCGTGGTCGTTCGCCGCGTCGAGTCCGAAGCGAAGACCGCCGGCGGGATCATCATCCCCGATACGGCTAAGGAAAAGCCGCAGGAAGGCGAGATCATCGCCATCGGTTCCGGCGCCCGTGACGAGGTCGGCAAGCTCGTCCCGCTGGACGTCAAGGCCGGCGACCGCATCCTGTTCGGCAAGTGGTCGGGCACCGAAGTCAAGCTCAATGGCGAAGACCTTCTGATCATGAAGGAAGCGGACATCATGGGCGTCATCGGCTGACACGCCGCCGCCTTTCATCCGCACCATCCAATCTGAATTTCGGGCGAAATGCCCAGGAGTAAAAAATGGCTGCCAAAGACGTAAAATTCTCCCGCGACGCTCGTGAGCGCATGCTGCGCGGCGTCAACATCCTCGCCGACGCGGTGAAGGTCACGCTCGGCCCCAAGGGCCGCAACGTCGTCATCGACAAGTCGTTCGGCGCACCGCGCATCACCAAGGACGGCGTCACCGTCGCCAAGGAAATCGAGCTTGAGGACAAGTTCGAGAACATGGGCGCGCAGATGGTCCGCGAAGTTGCTTCGAAGACCAACGACATCGCCGGCGACGGCACCACGACCGCGACCGTTCTGGCACAGTCGATCGTCCAGGAAGGCCACAAGTCGGTTGCCGCCGGCATGAACCCGATGGACCTCAAGCGCGGCATCGACCTCGCCGTCGCCGACGTCGTCGCGACGCTGATCAAGAACGCCAAGAAGATCAAGACCTCGGAAGAGGTTGCCCAGGTCGGCACCATCGCCGGCAATGGCGACGTGTCGGTCGGCTCGATGATCGCGGAAGCGATGCAGAAGGTCGGCAATGAGGGCGTCATCACCGTCGAGGAAGCAAAGACCGCCGAGACCGAGCTTGAAGTCGTTGAAGGCATGCAGTTCGACCGCGGCTATCTCTCGCCCTACTTCGTCACCAACGCCGAAAAGATGGTTGCGGATCTGGAAGACGCCTACATTCTTCTCCACGAGAAGAAGCTCTCCAACCTGCAGGCCATGCTGCCGATCCTCGAGGCTGTCGTGCAGACCTCGAAGCCGCTGGTCATCATTTCGGAAGACGTCGAGGGCGAGGCCCTGGCCACGCTCGTCGTCAACAAGCTGCGCGGCGGCCTGAAGATCGCCGCCGTCAAGGCGCCTGGCTTCGGTGATCGCCGCAAGGCCATGCTGGAAGACATCGCCATCCTCACCGGTGGCCAGGTCATTTCCGAAGACCTCGGCATCAAGCTCGAGAATGTCGGCCTGAACATGCTCGGCCGCGCCAAGAAGGTGTCGATCTCCAAGGAGAACACCACCATCGTCGACGGCGCCGGCAAGAAGGCCGAAATCCAGGGCCGCGTCGCCCAGATCAAGCAGCAGATCGAGGAGACCACCTCGGACTACGACAAGGAGAAGCTGCAGGAACGTCTCGCCAAGCTGGCGGGCGGCGTTGCCGTCATCCGCGTCGGCGGTGCGACCGAGATCGAAGTCAAGGAAAAGAAGGACCGCGTCGATGACGCCCTCAACGCGACCCGCGCGGCCGTCGAAGAAGGCATCGTTCCCGGCGGCGGCGTCGCCCTGCTGCGCGCTTCGCTGGCCATCACCGTCACTGGCGCCAACTCCGACCAGACCGCCGGCATCGCCATCGTGCGTCGCGCGCTGCAGGCTCCGGCCCGTCAGATCGCGGCCAACGCCGGTGCGGAAGCATCGATCGTTGCCGGCAAGATCCTTGAGAACAAGGGGGCAACCTTCGGCTACAACGCCCAGACCGGCGAATATGGCGACATGATCGCCATGGGTATCGTCGATCCGGTCAAGGTTGTGCGCACGGCTCTGCAGGACGCGGCCTCGGTCGCCGGCCTGCTGGTCACCACCGAAGCCATGATCGCGGAGGCTCCGAAGAAGGAGTCGGCTGGCGGCGGCATGCCTGGCGGCATGGGCGGCGGCGGCATGGGCGGCATGGGCGGTATGGATTTCTAATCCAGCCCCCTATCAACCTACAGCGGAAAGGGCGGCAGCAATGCCGCCCTTTTTTGTGTGCCGAGCATGATCGACAGCTTTAGACGTGCAAGTCCTCTACCCAGCCTGATGGCAGCGAAGCGCAACGGCGTCGTCGTGAGACGGGGTCTGGCCGTGTCCTTTCGTTCAGCCGCTGGTCGAAACTCGTGCTGCCTTCCGCCGTGCCGTCGATCTTTACAGGGCTGAAGGCCTTGCCAACGGCTGGCAGACCCTGGTTGCGGTAGAACTCATCGCATCGTTCGAAAGGCTCCGATACCTGATCGCCTATGGTCGTCAGCTCTTTCAATTGGAACTCGTTCTTTCGGCCATGATCGTGGTCGGCCTGACCGGATTGGGACCCACGGCCTGCTCACGCTTGCCTAAAACCATCTGCAACGCTGGCGTCCGGAGACCCAGATGAGCCTGATCACGATTACAGGTCTGGATAGGCTGTCGCACGGCGCTTCCATCGCACCGCCGCCCTTCCGCTTCATCGGCCGACATCTGCGGCCGCTTGCGGAGCCGATGGCGCTGCTCGCGATTTTGGGAGTTGCTCGCCCATGCCGGCGCTGCTGACCCACGTTTTCTACCGCGGCTGGAAGAGGTGGCGGCCCGCGGCATGGCAGAGTTCAGCCGAGGTGGCCTCGGCTCCAATCTTCTGGTGAGCCTGGAACGTGACCTGATCGGTTTCGTGTGTGGCAGTGTGGCGGAATCGCGCTTGGTCTGGTGATCGGATTTTCTCGCCTCATCGAACGCCTGAGAGGCTCGTGGTCGCGGTTGTATTACCGCTATTACGTGACCTGATCACGTTGACGATGCCAGCACCTTCATTGGCCACTTTCTGGACCATGTACGTCACATCAGGCTCCCCCGCCCGATCGACACGAGCCGGCTCTGTAACCAAGCCGCCGTCATATGGCGGTTCCACGACGGCACTGGCGGCAGTCGTCTTCTCAGCGGCTACAGGTGGACGTTTCAGCAGCCAACGAATCCGATGGTGGCAAGGACAGGCAGACCAAGCACCGCGTAGAAGCCGTACTCCGCTGGAGTTCGCCTCGGAAGTGGAGCGACAAGGGCCTGATTTCTCTTGCCATGCCGACATTGTCAGCACGCTTTTCGAAGCCTCTGAATTCCTTAGTGTCCATCCCAGCTCGACCTCCGACCATCCCCATTTCCGGCTGCCCGCGGCACGACAGCCCTTGGCCTCTAGCTGCGCTCGAGCGGATCAGCGTGCCGTCCGCCTCCTCTGGCTGATCAAAATGTCTGCACCCATTTGGCAATGGCCGTTTCGCGCAAAAGTATTCCCCCGTGAGCCGGCTTTCCGAATTGGCTTAACTTCCAAATCTGTGGCTTTGCCTGCATTGCGGAGCGCGGAGTTCCGACCACTCGCCCAAGGGTATGCCATGGCGTTTCGTCTCTTTGTTCCGATCCTTGCCGGTGCAACGCTGCGCGAGCGGCTGCTCGCCTGCATCGGGGCCATGATCGGCATCGCATTGAC
Source organism: Mesorhizobium sp. M0960 (assembly GCF_040319055.1). NCBI lineage: Bacteria > Pseudomonadati > Pseudomonadota > Alphaproteobacteria > Hyphomicrobiales > Phyllobacteriaceae > Mesorhizobium > Mesorhizobium sp. M0960. The sequence continues at coordinate 24,880 of NZ_JAMYNN010000031.1, forward strand.
TGGCGTGATCAGTGCGCTGGCGAACGGGTCTGGCCCACATGTCGCACTGCTGGTTGCTCCAATGGGAGCATCGGCCGTGCTGCTCTTTGCCGTGCCTTCAAGCCCGCTGGCGCAACCTTGGTCGATTATCGGTGGCAATACGATTTCGGCGCTGGTCGGGGTGACCGTGGCGCATTTCGTGCATGAACCCGTTCTTGCTACCGGCATTGCGGTGGCGCTGGCCATCGCCGCCATGTCGTTCACGCGCTGCCTGCATCCGCCGGGTGGCGCCGCCGCCTTAACTGCGGTGTTCGGCGGACCGGCGGTCTTCAGCTCGGGCTTGCTGTTTCCCTTCGTTCCGGTAGCGCTGAACTCGATCGTGCTGGTCGCACTCGGCTACGGCATCCATAAACTGTCGCGGCGCAACTATCCGCATGTGGCGGCCCCCGCCCTTAAAAGCGCGCATGGAACCATCGATCCGCCCGCGTGGGAGCGGGTCGGCTTCCAGCCCGAGGATATCGATGCCGCGCTCGGCGCGCTGGAGGAAACGTTCGATATCGACCGCAACGATCTTGAGCGGCTGCTACGGCAGGTCGAGTTGCAGGCGATGGTGCGCTCCCACCGGACCCTGCTGTGCGAGGACATCATGTCGCGCGATGTGATTTCGGTCGATGAACATGCGCCTGCCGACCAGGCGCGTCATTTTCTGCTCGATCACAACATCCGGACGCTGCCGGTGACCGACGCCGACGGCGGGCTGGTCGGTGTAGTTGGCCTGCGCGAGCTGACGAAGGCGACCGACGCGGTGAGGGCTGTGATGTCGAAGGCTGGCACCGCCTCTCCCGATACGCCGGCGATGAGCCTGCTGCCGGTGCTCACCGACGGCCGCAGCCATGCCGTGGTCATCGTCGATGCCGAGCGACGCATTATTGGGCTGATCACCCAGACCGACCTGCTGGCAGCGGCAGCGCGCGTGCACATGGCCGACACAACGCTGGCAGCGGCATAAAATAGTGATCCGGACTTGCTCAATCCGGGAACCCGATGGGGCGCCAATAGGATAGTGGTATTAAGTGCGGCCTTCCGCCTAAGACAATTCCTTTTTACGAGTAGATCAACCCTGAAACGCGACCGCGTGCTCAGGCATCTGGTTCACGTAGGCCAAGTACGACTGCAACAACGGAACACTCTTCAACCTTGCCGGTGGCCAGAGCCAGTCCGCTATGTCGACCAAAGGCGCGGACTACAAATGGAACCATCTGGTGGACGGCTCCTCTGCAACGATGGTAGCGCGGTTCGCATGTCCAAGGCTGGCTTGAAGCTCTACGTCGCGGGTTGAATGATCCTTGGCAAGGGTCGCGGCTCAGACGCCGAGGACGCGGTTCGCAATTCCATGCAGGTGGTCCTTTCCTTTGGTTCCTGCATTTCGCCTATGGTGAGGCGCCGCCGACTCCCGTCATGCATCACGCCGACGACCGCCGCTTCCTCGCCGCGCCAAGGGTTTGACTAGGCCGACGATAGACCCTGAGATAAGCAATTCCGAAACGATGTGGCTTCCTTGCGCGAAGTCGGCTCTGTCGAACAGCGATGTCAACATGATCCTGAGTTCCGAGGGTTCGCCGCGACGCATCAATCCTATAACCTTGATGACGTTCCTGACTAGGAGGATGAGGCTGCTCCAACACGTCCACGGTGTTAGGAATTGCCACTGCACGAGTTGATCTCGGACTTCTTCGTCGCGCGTCGCCAATTTCTAGCCCAATACCGCGCCTACGCTTGGTACCCGAACCACGCGGCCTATCGCCCTCATGCCCACTTCGAGGACCCTCCAGGATCGGGCCTGTTCGGATAGGTGTGGGAGGCCGAAGCATCAGAGGGAACGGCCAGACGCTACCATGCGGATGCGCCATCTGCCGAAGAGCCGTACCGTTACCTTCGTCACTGTGCGGAACGCGGGGCGACCGTCGCGTCAGCCATCCGGCTTTGGGTGTCATTTCTCCCCTGGCGGAGCCCACCGCCCCCGACAAAAGCCTGACCTTTGCCAGTCTTCTACGGGCAAGCGTTCGCGCCAAAAGTTCAAAGCCGCGTCCATAACATTCAACAATGAAAGCCAGCCTCATCAGATCTAGCAGAAAGTCGTCGATGGCATGTGTGAGCGCGTCAGACTTTTGTTCAAGCTGAAGCAGCAAGGCGCGCGCCTCTTCGATCGCGGCCCGGCAACCGTCTGCGTATATCAGCAATCAATCCTGTCTAAGATCTGCAAGCCCTCACCTCGCCCCAAGCCAGACTCAGCGAATCGAACGCCGTTGGAGAGAGTTTCCGACGAAAGAACATCGTCGCGTTTCGCGAAAAGGCATCGCTCGGCAAAGTGCCCGTTGATGAAGCATGCTGTGTCAAACGACAAGCAAGAATCCGGGCTCCACCCCGTGATGTCTTCGAAGGCGGGGTGAGCCGGCTCGGGCATGCGTCTCGGCCGCAACCCTTAATCACGAGGAACTGTGCCGCAAGGCAAACAGTTTCTCTCTATTCTTCTAGCCGCCACGGTTCAGCCTAGATTACATGGGAAACGGCAATAACGCAAAGCAAAGGTTGGCAAAATGAGTAGGGTGGCTGGATCAAATGATGATTTGGCTGCACCAACGACCTTTGCGCCACTTTTGCAGCCCACCTTTCGTTCGATCTGGCTCGCCACGCAAGTCTCGAGCCTCGGCTGGTTAATGCAGACTGTTGCCATCAGTTGGCTGATGGCTACCATCTCGACTTCCGATCTGATGGTTGCGCTGGTGCAGGCTTCATCGAACCTGCCCGCTTTCATTTTGTCCGTGTTCGCCGGGGTTCTCGCTGACAATTTCAGCCGTCGCAGGGTTATGTTCGCGGGCCGCTGCCTTATGGTGATAGCATCTGCGATGCTGACCGCTGTTGTAGCGCTGGGCTTTGTCGACCCATGGATGATTCTCGGCTTCAGCTTTTTAATCGCATGCGGCGGCGCTCTCAACGATCCCGCCTGGCAGGCGTCGGTTGGCGATATGGTGGACCGGCGCGATGTTCCCGCTGCCGTTACCCTGCTTTCCGTTGGCTTCAACACCGTACGGACCGTGGGCCCGGCGCTCGGCGGCATCGTGGTTGCCTCCTTCGGGCTTTTGGCCGCTTTTACCGTGACCACCCTCACCTATTTGGTACCCTTGGCCACCATATGGCGCTGCAAGTGGAAGGTCCGCTCGTCGCCTCTTCCGCGCGAGTCGATGAGGAGGGCCATCTATGACGGGCTGCGCTTCACGGCGATGTCATCGGAAATCAAAGCGGCGATCGCACGCGGAACCCTCTTTGGCCTGGCGAGCATCGCCATACTCGCGCTGCTGCCGCTGATTGTCCGCGACCAGTTGGGAGGAGGCGCGCTCGCCTATGGCACGCTCATGGCAGGTTTCGGAACAGGCGCGGTCTTCGCCGGCCTCTCCAACAGCCTGTTCAGACGGAGCTTGTCGCAAGAAAAGCTGATGAGGCTCTCCTGCGTCGCCTGCGCGGCGTGCTCCCTCTCCCTGGCGCTTACCTCTTCGATCGGCGTGGCGGCAATTGCACTTGCTTTGGGCGGCGCAGGCTGGGTCACTGCCTGGTCCGGGGTTGGCGTGAGCGTGCAGCTGGCAAGCCCGCGCTGGGTCGTGGGGCGCACGATCTCCATCTACTATGCATTGATAGACGGCGGCATAGCGGCCGGCAGCTGGGTGTGGGGCACCGTTTCCCAGAACCATTCGCTGACCTGGGCGCTAGAGGGTTCCGCTGCGGCCCTGCTGCTCGTTGCTGCAGCCGGCGTTCTGTTTCCTCTTCGCGAGCGCCGCGAGTCCGAGCCCGATCCTTTGGAGGAATTCGACGCCCCAGCTGTCGCTCTCAGTTTGAAGCCGAGAAGCGGCCCGATCGTGGTCAAGATCGAATATCTGATAGCCGAGAGAAATGTCGAGGCCTTCCTCGACCTCATGCGGCAGCGGCGTCATGTACACAGCCGCGTCGGTGCTCGGAACTGGACGCTCCAGCGCAACCTTCAGAAGCCTATGCAGTGGACAGAAACGTTCCGAACGCCGACCTGGACCGACTACCTTCGCCTCAATCATCGTCTCACGGAAGTAGACAAGGAACTGGACGAGCGTGTCTTCCAGTTACACGCGGGAGAGAAAGCGCCTCAAATGACGCTTTCGATTGAGCGGCCGACAAGCTCGGCCCGGAAACCCGACCAGTCAATCCTTCACCTTCCCCGTCATTGAAGCCTGACCTTCCCATATCTGGGCATCAGCGATCGTTAAAGATCCGGGTGATGGATGAGAATCTCGGCGGCATCCGTGTCGTGCGTGCCTTCGCCGCGCAGCCGCACGAGCTGGAAAAGTTCGACCGAGCCAAGCAGGACGCGCCTTGATCTCGCCAATGAGCGCGTTGACATCCGTGTCGGCAACACCAGCGCCATGAATTTCTCGTTCCTGACCGCCATGGGCCTGGTGCTCTGGTTCGGTGGCCAGAAAGTGATCGCAGGTCAAATCAGCGTCGGCACGCTGGCCCTGTTGCTCACCTTCATGACCATTCTACAGATGCCGGTGCGCTAGCTCGAATTGATGGTCAACTCGTTCGCGCGCGCCTCGACCTGCGGCACGCGGCTGTTCGAGTTGCTCGACGCCGAACTTGACATCGAGGACGCGGCGGGCGCCAGGGATCTCGTCGTCACCCCGCGTGCTGCGCTTCGACAATGTCGGTTCTGCTACGCGGGCTCGGGCGGCCGCCTACGCTCTCCGGCATCTCCTTCGAGGCGAGCAATGCATCGCCGTCTAGGCAAGGCGAATGCTCCGGACTTCCCAGCCTTTCTTGCCTTGCCCGCATTCGACAAACACCTTCTGTCCCGCCACCAGCACGCTGAGCCCTGAGCGCGTCAGGGCGCTGGCATGAACGAAGACGTCCTTCTCACCGTTGTCAGGAGCAATGAAGCCGAAGCCCTTTTCGGGTTTGTACCACTTGACCGTGCCCCCGCTCTCCAGCTGCGCACCGGTTTCAACGAAGGTCCCTCCAGCGACGCGCGTATGTGACGGAGTTTTCGCGCGGTGATCGCCGATCTCCAGCACCTGCGCGACTTGATGACCTTTTGGACTTTTTTCGACCGTGATCTTGAGAGGCGTTCCCGCGGCAACATCCCGGCTTCCGGCCGCCTCTAACACTCGCACGTGCAGATAGGCCTCCGTGCCGTCCGACAGTTTGACGAAGCCAAAACCCTTGCTGACTGTGAACCACAATACCTCCGCATCGACAGGATCTGCCGTCACGGTCGGCGGGCGCTGAAAATAGCTTGGCTCGGAAGTCCGTTCCGAAAAGGAAACGGGGTCATCGTCATAGCGATGCTGGCGTGGCTCGCGATGGTCTCGATATTTGCCCATGATCATCTCGACTGGCATGGATGGCGCACTGCGCTACCGTCAAGGTAATCTCAATCGGGCGACGCGTTTATGTCAAAAAGGCCGTGAAGGCCGCAGCTGTGCCCGGCCTATCGGCCGAACCCTTTGAAACTAGATTCATTTCCCCTGAAACAATAGTGCCGCCGAGTCGATTTACTGACTCGCATAGGTTGTGTTGGAGCGAGAGTGCGATGATGCTGGCGCGGGCGCACTGGAAGGGCTTTATCAGGCATTCCGGAAAGCCTGCTCCGGGTTTCTTCAAAAGGAACCGAACGGCGGGTCGACGACCATTTGCGCCGGCTCCAGGCTACGGCGCAGGTCTGACCGTGCATGATCATCATCTCCAGCGTCACGCCCAGCGTCGACGCCAAGCCGTGGAGAACTATGCCGCGCTGTCGCCGACGAGAACAACGTCGCAATGTCGATCGACGAGCTTTGAATCGGCGCACTCAATGGGCCTTCTTCCCCAAGCACGGATGTCGCGTTGGCACTTTTTATGCAGCTGCGAAGAGCTAAAATCGCCACGACGGGTGGTGTTGACGCGCCGACAATTATCAGACAAAAACGGAATTCAATCGGTTCAGCGGCCTACGCGGCAGGGCTCTGCTCAACAACCTCGGGGACCATGGACGAACGCGCAAAAGGGATTAGGAAAGGCGGAGCTGGAGGCAAGGCCAACGACGTCAATGCGGACTTAATCGCCGTTGTGGTCGCCATGGACAGCAGCGCCCCCTGCGTTCTGACCATCCCGCAGGCAAACGCCCTGCCCTCGGGCCCGTTCGAGCTTGCTCACCGTTCGCTGCACTCGGGCCTCAGGGGATGGGTGGAACAACAGACCGGCCAGCCGCTCGGCTATATCGAACAGCTCTACACCTTCGCCGATCGCGACAGGGTTGGCGCTGACGACCGCGTGGTCTCTATCAGCTATCTGGCGCTCACCCACCAAGACGAAGCTGGCGACCCGGCCGGGCGACACTGGGGAAGCTGGTACGACTATTTCCCGTGGGAGGATCACCGCTCCGGCACACCGGCGGTCGTGTTGGACGAATTGCGGCCGCGCCTGATGGAATGGGCGGATGGCACTGACGACAGTACGACACGCCTCGACCGACGACGGCGGGCGGCGATCGCCTTCGGCTTTGACGACCGCCATTGGAACGAGGAACTCGCGCTTCAACGTTATGAGCTGCTCTACGAAGCCGCCCTGGTGGAGGAAGCAATACGCGCCGGACATTCCGCTGCGCCCACCTGGGTCTCGGGCAGATCGATGATCGCCGATCATCGTCGCATCCTGGCGACCGGCATTGCGCGGCTGCGCTCCAAGATCAAATATCGGCCGGTCGTATTCGAACTGATGCCGCCGGTCTTCACGCTTTTGCAGCTGCAGCGCACCGTGGAGGCGCTTGCCGGCAGGCTCGTGCGTAAACCGAACTTTCGCCGGCTGATCGAGCAGCAGGAGCTGGTCGAGGAGACCGGTGAGACAACCGCGGAAACCGGCGGCCGGCCGGCGCAACTTTATCGCTTCCGTCACGCCGTTCTCGACGAGAGGGTGATAGCCGGAACAAAATTGCCGCTCTCGCGGGCTTGACCCGCCTTGCGCCAGCAGCCCTGACGATGTCGCGGACGGCTTGGCCCTTGTGAGAACCGGGATTGTCGAGAATGACGATGTCGCCCGGCTTCAGTGTTTTGTTGAGTTCGGTTTCGACATAGACGCGAAAGGCCTGCGTATTGATGGGTCCGTCAATGACCCAAGGCGCCTCCACCCGATCATGCCGCAGCGCGGTGATGAAGGTCATCGTCTTCCAATGGCCATATGGTGCGTGGGCCATCAGCCGCTTGCCGCGCACACCCCAGCCGCGCAACGGCGCCATGTTGGTCTTGACCCATGTTTCATCCAGGGAGACCAGGCGCGTAGGGTCAATGCGGGTCTGATAGCGCATCCATTGCGCACGCCCGCGCATCAGCTTTGGCTTGAGCTGCTCGGCCGGCAGAACGGTTTTTTTGAAGCTCTTGCCCTCGCGGTGCAGGAAGCGACCGACGCTCGCAGGAGACCACGTTCAGCCAGTGCCGCCGTCAATTGATGAAGCGTCATGTTGGCATCTCGCTCAACCTCGCCCAGGACGAAAGCACGGTGCTCCCCGTCGATCAGATAGGGCCGATGACCACCCATCTTGCCGGGTGCCGCACTGCCACGGCGACGCTTGCGGCCTCGGGCGTTTCCTGGGCGAAGGCGGTGGCGATGAAAGCCGAGACGACGCCACAGACTGGGCTGGCGGATAGTAGTTCGCGAGTCAGCCACGGTAGCGGTCGCTACGAAGCGCGCAGCACTTTGTCATCGGTACATTCCCTCCCATGCCTGAAATGAGCAGTGCAGCCATGTCGCCTCCTCCGCAGTCACCGTGGCGAAAGCAATCCTTCCGCTGCCACACGGACCTAATGTCGCCTGGCACTAGCTTGCTTCAGCAAACCACTTAGCGCAATTCTCAGGAGCTACCGTGCCCGCACCGCAGGCGAGGTCCGGGGAGGCTTGCTCACTCAGTTTGCCATTCTGGAAAGTCGCGTTCTTGCCAACGCGCATATTCGAGATATTCTCTCGCAATCGCCTCTACAAGATCTTGTTGGAGCTCTTTGCGAAGGCACGGCATTTCGCTGATTGCCAAGCTGTGCTCTCTCGCAAAATGAATGGCGCAACGATATCCGTCAAGGTCTTCCAAAGTGGGACGGACTGCATCTTCCTTCCACTGATCCGCAAGTTCCTGCAGCAATGAAGGTTGTCCTTCTCTTGTGACAAACATGTCTGTGACCCGACGCTTGGCTCTCTCCAGAAAGGCGTCCGAGTTGCCGAGCCGCAACCGCTTTACATGCCACCGAAAAGCGCCGTCCCAATGCTGACTTCGCGCCATTAAATTGAGAAGGGAGATCGAACCGCCTTCGAGGATGAGCCCCGGCTGGGAACTACGCTCATCCACTTGCATTATCAGCTTACGATGGGCGGTCTCGGCGTCGATGATGCCCGCGGTTAGCGGGCGCGAATCCAAGTAGATCCGCTGGGTAGATTGCAGTTCGGAATCCGAGGGACGCCCGCTGCCGGTGGCGATTTGAGGACAGCATTGTACACGATCCAGCGCAATGACCGGCCATCCGGTCTCTCGTGCAATTTGGATTGCCGCGTCTGTTTTGCCGCTGCAGGTCGGCCCGTAAATCAAATAGATTAGCATGTGTATGCCGCTTAGTTTATCGGAACTAACCGCCCCCAAGCACAAGATACTCGGTAGGCTTTCACCGGACTTGTCGCAAACATTTTGACAAGCGGCGATTATGCCCTGGACGCCATTTTCGAACTTTGTGAAGTCCGAAAGGCGCAAGCAGCTCGTTCTGGTCGTTCAGTCCAGTCACCAACGCCTCTGTTTGACGTTTGACGACGGTCCACTTTGCACATCTCATGCCGACTGTGACGCAACGCGGCACCGCAGGATGGTGACCTCGTTGTCTCCGGCAAAAGATCCTTGCGCGTCTTGGGTTAATCGAGGCGGCGGCGCACGGGTGCCTTATTGTCTCGGAACATGGCCAGGAAGGCGGCTGATCAACAAAAGTGGAAGACGGTGTCCCGACGACCTCACCGATTTGTGAGGCGACCGAGGATCTGCCCGACATCGTCGATCTCGTCCTCGAGGTGGGCCGTGTGCCGGCCGCGCCGCCAAAGCCTCCTCCCCTGCCGGTCCGGCTGGAAGCCTCGTCGAAACGGCACAGGAGTACACCAAAGCCGCCAGCGCCCAAACATACAGACCGCCGGCGCTAAGGATTGGCGCTTTTTGCGTGGCGTCCGCCCCGATCTTCCGGAAAGGGGAGCTGGCTGCTGTTTTCTGGGCACTCGCTGCGCATCGCCGCTGCGCAGCGCCGAACTGGACATCGAGCGGCTACGCGATGAACCGCATGGTCTGCCATTGTGAGGCTCTTGCTCGACACTAATGTCCTCTCCGAGGTGACGAGGCCGAGCCCTGACGCGCGCGTGCTGGAATGGATGGACGGGCTCGATGAAGACCGCTCATTTATCAGCGTTGTGTCGATCGCCGAGATCCGGCGCGGCGCTGCCCTCATGGACAAAGGTCGGAAACGTGACGCACTGGCCGGATGGCTCGCCCGGGACCTGCCGCAGCGCTTCGAGCCGAGAGTCCTGCCCGTGGACGAACTGGTTGCCCTGGCCTGGGGCGACCTGACGGGCCTCGCGAAGCGGCGTGGCCGCGGTCTGTCATCGATGGACGGGCTGATTGCAGCCACCGCGATTTCCTGACCCATCACATGGCGGGGATATTCATGCGCTGACGGCGAAACACCCAGATGCCCCGCACCTACCACGATCAATATGGAAACGCCTCGGTGGCAGCCACGAGGTCGATGTCATTGAAGATGAGATGAAATAGGCGGATCAGCTCTGCTTTTCGCATCCTTGACGCGCGCTTCATGACAGGCCTCGGCCAAGGGCGTCGGGTTTAGCTTCCGGTTGGATGCTTGCGCTCACCTGTGGCTATGCTTACGGCCATCCCGATCGAGAAAAGCATCGAACGCGGCAGCGACAGCGCGAATTACAAAGCGATGCTCCCGCCGTACGCGGACAAAACCGTTTTCGAAGTCCACTATCCCGTCCTCGGCCAGCATCGCCAAGCGTTCAGCTGAATCGAGAAGACGGATCGGATCAGATCCGTGGGCGGCACAGATTGCCTGCACATCGGCCTCGAGATCGCACATTAGTCGCTCGATAATTGCGGCTCGCACGCGGTCGTCGTCGGTGAGGCGATAGCCCTTTGACGTCGCCAGACGGCCAGCTGCGATGTGCTGGATGTAGGAATCCCGTGTAACTTCGTTTTGGACGTACCCCTCGCCGACGCGGCCGATAGCCGACGCGCCGAAACCGATCAGGGTTCTGCAGGTGGTGGCCGAGTAGCCCAGCGAGTTACGCCGCAGGCGACCCGTTTTCTGTGCCAGCGCGAGCTCGTCGTCCGGCAAGGCGAAATGGTCGAGTCCGATCTCGCGGTAGCCGGCGGCAATCAGCGTCGCGGCCACGGCCGCATACTGTTCAGCGCGGGCAGCGCTGCCCGGAAGAACTGCCTCCTCGATGAGGCGCTGATTCTTTATAAGCGACGGGATGTGCGCATAGCCGAACACCGCAAGCCGGTCGGGGCGCATTGCGACCGCCGCCCTCGCGGTCTCGACGCAGGACTGCACCGTTTGATGCGGGAGACCGAAGATGAGGTCGAAGTTGATGCGGCTTACTCCATGCCGGCGCAGCATTTCCACGGCAGCCGACGTCTGCGCCTCACTCTGAACCCGGTTGATTGCTTTTTGAACAATGGGATCGAAGCTCTGCACGCCGAGACTCACACGGTTCACGCCGGCTGCTCCTAAGGCCTCGGCCATCTCGGCCGTGAACGTGCGCGGATCAATCTCGACGGCAACCGTGGCTGTTTTCGTGAGAGCGAAGCGGCGTCGCAGGAACTCCATCAGAGCCAGGAACTCGGCTGGTCCTATGAGAGACGGCGTTCCGCCGCCGAAATGCATGTCGCTCACGGGCAGCGTCTGCGGCGCTCGCTCCGAGACCAAACGGATCTCGTCACGCAGGGCCGCCAGATAGTTGAGGATCGGCGCATCATGGCGGGTGATGGTGGTGGGGAAGCCACAATACCAGCAAGCTGATCGGCAGAACGGAACGTGGAAATAGAGCGACACCGGATCGTCAGCCGGCAGGTTCCTGAGCCATTCCTCATAAGCCTCGGCGCCGACCGGGTGCCGTAGCGGATGGTGTTGGAATTCGGCGGAGCAGCCTCCGGTAGGTTGAGCTTATCGGTTCAAGCGGCGAGGTCAATCTG
>NZ_JAMYNN010000032.1:0-25343 GCF_040319055.1 Mesorhizobium sp. M0960
CGCAAGGTGAAGGCGGTGACGGAGGAATTGTGCGGCCACTCTTTCTCGGCCTCGACGGTGAGCGAGGCGACGATGCGGCTGGATGAGGCGCTCAAGGCGTTCTTCACGCAGCGGCTCGAGGAAAGCTATCCGTATCTCATCTTGGACGCGCGCTATGAACGGGCTCGCGAGGCGGGCGTGATCGCCAGCCAGGCGGTGCTGGTGGCGATCGGCGTGGATTGGGAGGGCCGGCGCCAGGTCCTGGGCGTGGAGCTGGCCAACCGGGAGAGCCATTCGAGCTGGCGCGAGTTCGTGACGGGGCTCAAGAATCGCGGGCTCGCCGGCGTCGAGTTCGTCGTCTCCGACGACCATCCGGGGCTCAGGGCGGCAATCCGCGAAGTGCTGCCCGAAGCGGTCTGGCAGCGCTGCTACGTGCACTTCCTCAGAAACGCGCTCGACTACGTGCCGCGCAAGGTCGACGACGATTGCCTGATGGAGCTCAGATGGTTCTACGACCGGCGCGACCTTGCCGAGGTCAAACGCGACCTGGCGCAGTGGATCGCCAAATGGCAGGCCAAATACCCGAAGCTGGTCAACTGGGTGGAAGATAACATCGAGGAGACGCTGAGCTTCTATCGGCTGCCGCTAGCCCACCACAAGCACATGAAGTCGACGAACATGCTGGAGCGGCTGAACCAGGAGATCAAGCGGCGCACCCTGGTCGTTCGCATCTTCCCCAACCCGCGGAGCTGTCTGCGGCTGGTTCGGGCATTGGCGGTGGAGATCCACGAGAACTGGCTCGAGGCGACCCGCTACCTCAACATGGATCATCTGCGCGAGCACAAGAAGGAGAGCCTGAGGGCCTTGGCCGCCTGAGCACCGTCATGTGTCCGCCGCTCCGCTAAACACGGGGGCTGCGCGGCGGACACGCCGACGTCACCGCAATGCCACGCCATTTTGCAGAACTTGACGCACACAACTCGCGATGGCCGGCCGCCGCGCGGTATCGACAGCGCGCGAGCCTCATGCGTCAGACGCCTTCCTTGGCATGTCGCACGCCAGATCCCAAACATGTTTCCATCGCAACGAGCTGGTGACGGAAGCAGTGTCTGCACTTTGGAAACGAGCCATTTGCCTTCTCATGGACGTCCGACTCGTCTCGTCCAGTAAAAGTCGCAATCATTGTCAATTGCGATGTTCCGCAGTCAGCTGGCCGTTTATTTTCCTAAGATCTGCATTATAGGCCGGGGTGTTGTCGCCGTTTCGGCGGGTAAGATGGGATAGGCGACCTCGGGTGCCTTTCCGGTCAGCGAGTTGAGGAAGGCAACAAGCAGGTCGACTTCTTCGTCCGCCAGTACCACGCCAAGCTGGGTGGTTCCCATGATGGCAACGGCCTGTTTCAGATCCCAAACCTTGCCCGAATGAAAGTATGGCGCGGTGAGTGCAACGTTGCGCAGCGGCGCCACGCGGAAAACATAGGAATCCTCGGCTGCATTGGTGACCGCAAATCGGCCTTTGTCTTTTTCCGGCAGGACCTCGGCGCTGGGCTGTTCCACGAGGCCGAATGGGTAATAGGCTTCCCCACCAACGTTGATGCCGGCATGGCAGGACGAGCAGCCTTTGTCCATGAAAAGCGCCAGGCCCTGTTTCTGTTCGGAAGTCATGGCGGCGTCATCGCCATTGAGGAAGCCGTCGAAGGGGGCCGGCGTGACAAGTGTCGCCTCGAAGGCTTCGATTGCCTTGGCGACGTTGTCGAAGGTGACGCGATCGGCTTCAGCCGGAAAAGCTGCATCGAACCACTCGAGATATTGCGGCATCGACTTGAGCGTGGCGATGACTTGACCCGGTGTATTGGCCATTTCGACGCCGGCTTGGACCGGTCCCTTCGCCTGAGCCTTCAGGTCTTCGGCACGACCGTCCCAGAACTGGGCGATGTTGAAGACAGCGTTTAGTACAGTCGGCGCGTTGCGCGGTCCCTTCTGCCAACCATGGCCGATCGAGGTTTCATGATTGTCGTCGCCGCCGGTGGCCAAGTTGTGGCACGAGTTGCACGACAAGACGCCTGACGCCGAGACGCGTGGATCGAAGAACAGTGCCTTGCCGAGGGCGATCTTCTCCGGTGTGATCGGGTTGTTAGCGACTACCGGCGTGGTGGGTGGCAAAGCCTTGAAAGTGGCCAGTGCCGTTTCTCTGAGGTCTGCGGGGATCGAATCCGCAGCAAAAGCGATGGCTGTCAGCAAGGGGACAGCCATCGTACTGAATAGGATTTTCATAAATGATCTCGCTGCGTCGTGCACGCAGCCACTCTGGGATATGCGGCTCATGAACGCCCTGCGCTAGATCAGTTGCGGGAGAGGACCGGATGGTCTGACACCTGTTTTTGCGGCAGAGGTTGGACTGTCCCGGAATTGAACGCTCTTCTCGACTGGATTTCAGGGAGGCGGAGGATCGCTGCTCGGCAAGCGGCGGCGCCGGAGCCGTGCTTCGGTTCTCTCTGCGCCTTCAACTATGAAGAAATCGGGGCCGCCACCGTGTCAGATTCGGTTTGGGGCCGGTTATCTGTTCCGCAGCAGGTCCTGCTCGACTTCCGCCTGCCTTCGTCAGATCGACGTGGGCCCAAATCGATCCGCGATAGTGTCTCGTAGCACCTTTGCGGGACGATCTTATTTCGACTGTAGAGGGCCGTTTCGGGTGAGCAAAATTACACAAATTTCAAAGGGCGCCCGAGTAGCTGTTTTGATTGGCTTGTGAGGCCTATAGCCTCCATCGAGCGAATATTGGCAGACGACGGAGCACAATTTTGGCTTCGTTTATCATCTTGCTTCAATGGGACAACTTCTTTGCAATAACTACACGGCAATTTACCGTCACGAATTTGAGAGAACCAAGTCCCACGCAGTGGTTTCACATCGGAAACATTGCAGTCCTGCCGCGAGAAGCTGATTTACAAATACAACAAGATGATTAATATCGCCATAGGGCGCAAAATATTGTTTGTTCGCTATAGTACGCTCCAGATGCCGGCGAAATCTGGATACAATAACCTCGTCGGCGTACCCGCTCCAGCCTCACACGACTGCGACGCCTATACTTGCGCTTTTCCACTGTCCGACATGCAGGCAGCGAGCCATTGCATCGCGGAGGTTGCATCTTCCAATATGACGACCTGTTTCGCAAAGCGGAAAAAACTCTTGCGCGCTGCGCTCGCAGGTTTTCGTCCGTTGTATGCATCAAAGCACGCCCTGAGGGCGGCTTCGTGGATCCGGTCTCTGCGATGTTGTGGCCATTCGTTGAGAAAATCGATAGCATCCGCAGGACGGGCAATCTCTTGCACAATGTGCGCTGCACGCCTTACGAAAGTTGGCTGCTGAAAGTTCCTGAGCTCATTCGTTCCTCCCGACCTGCTGAACCGCTATTTTGCGTGAACAGGCGCCTCCTCTACACCCGCCCACCATTGCGGAATGTGTTGTCACAGCGATAGCGGTTCAATAGCAAAGCAGCGGCGTGATGTCCTCGGTTTACCAGCGGGCCAATCCCTAACATCCTGCTGCGAGAGCGGCTCACCGGATGAATCTACATCGTTTCGACCATTGCGAATCAACGCTTGATAGTTCCTCCACGCGCCACCAGGAAGCGGCCACTGCTCTGCCACCGACTTCACAGCCAAAGAGAGGATGGCGAATAGAAACAGCCCGCTTCGTTTCGAGATTACTGGTCGTCTGGCGCAAAACTTACGGCCGAGACGCGCCTGAAAATGCGCAAGCACCGCGGCAGGTCGCCAACAACGGAACGCATCAACGGTCATGACGGCGCGATACCGCGCTATAGATCTCGCTGCTGGACGAGCATCGCAATAATCCTGTCGAGACCTTGGTTGCTTTCAGCGGCGACCGCCACTATGAAGCGACGCTTCGCCGACTGTGTTTCACGCCGCCTGGAGAGTTTCATGACAGAAGAAGCCGAAAAAAACATCGACACCCTCATCGAGCTCACGGCCGATGTCGTCTCAGCCTATGTCTCCAACAATCCGATCCCGGTGGGGGATCTCCCTGCCCTCATCGGCCAAGTGCACGCGGCTCTGAAAGGGACGGCGGAAGGTGTCTCTGCAAAAGAGCCGGTTGCCCTTACGCCTGCAGTCCCGATCAGGAAGTCGGTGACACCGGACTACATCATCTCCCTTGAGGACGGGAAGAAATTCAAATCGCTAAAGCGCCATCTGTCGACCCACTATGGGCTGACGCCGGATGGATATCGGGCCAAATGGGGCCTGTCGGCGGATTATCCCATGGTCGCGCCGAACTACGCCGCGGCGCGCTCGTCATTGGCCAAGACAATGGGGCTCGGCCGCAAACCGAAAGCGCCGGAAGCGCCGGAGCCGGCGCCGACGAAGCGAACCCGCAAGAAGGTCGCGGCTTAATTTCGGCAATGGAGATTCGTTCTGGAGCGTTGCAGCCGTCGGCTTAATCTGCGCGTCATATCGTCATATAAAAAGGCGGGGCCAACCCCGCCTTCCTTTTTTGTTTCATGAGGAATTCGCGACGCCTGCAGCAATCTGCTGCCCTCAGTTTTTGCTCGCTCCTATCGAGCGGCCGTGAGGACCTCCGGACCTACGCGCCCACTCTTGCCAGGACGCAGGAGAAAATTTCAACCAGCTTTGCTGAGGCTGCCAGCGGAGGATTTGCCGGTGCGGCGATCCTGCTCGATCTCATAGTTGATCTTCTGGCCGTCAGCGAGGGTCGAGAGGCCCGCGCGTTCGACAGCGGAAATGTGGACGAAAACATCCGGACCGCCATTGTCGGGCTGGATAAATCCAAACCCCTTGGTGCTGTTGAACCACTTTACCGTTCCAGTAGGCATATACGTGTTCCTCCTTAACAATTGCAACGTCGGGCAGGCCATTAGGCCTGCCTGACTCATAGCCGAGACTTGGGCGCAGCAAAAAGCGAAAAAATTGTTAAGCCCCGATCAGCTGGCGCACTCCATTTTGGCCGTAGTCGCCAGCAAGCACTGTCCTACACTACCGCTCGAGCATGGCCGGAAGCGCCCGATCCTTCCAACGCTCCTCAGCGCCACGTCTAGGGCTGGTGCTTGGAGGCACGGGACGTAAGGCCGACCGCTGCTCGTGCCGCCAGGTCAAAGGCCGGGTAGTTCACGGAGCTACCTTCGTGCATAACGGCTTGGCAAGCGCTTGAAGGAGTTTCGAATTGGATTGTTTCAAGAGGGTCGAGGGGTTGATCGATTGCCACCAGCGTGGAAGCGATCGATAACGCGCGCGTTTTGCTGGACCAGTTCAAGGGCAAGTCAGAAACAATCGCCCAAGCGATCGACGACTTCCTACTTGATTTCATGACCTTGCTGTTTGTGGTAGAAGCTACCCGCGAGCGGTTCCACAATCCGGCGAGGCGGTTGGCGCGTATCAGATTGAGCAGGATCAGGCTGTTACTCACCCGATGCTCTTGACCTAAGGGACCACGCCGCCAGGGATGCGTTTGCAGCCGCAAAGAAGGCAAAATCTGTTCGCCGGCAAACCGAGCACAGCCAGTCGGTATTTGCGCAGATGAATTCGACCGCGACCGCCAAATTCTCCTGTTTGGTACCCAGCGACGACGGCAAGCGCGGACAGCTTCCGTGCTGCTGTCCTCCAGCGACAGACGTGCCTGCATGCCCCTCTACGGCGAGCTCGACGGTTGTTTCTTACGTTTGACCAAGGTCCCGCGCAAACACTCCCCTTTCCCGCAGCAACTCATCAGGCTCAACGGCCTCGCGGCAGGCGCATTACGCCAGAAGCGCGCGACCGCATCGTTTTTCCCGCCCGAGTCCTACGATCTTCGTTTTCCAGCGCCTCGCGGATATCGCCCAACTTGCCGATTTTTGGATCAGATCCGTCCTAGCGCGCGAGCAGGCTCCGGGTTCGAGTTGGCTGGGCTGCTCACGCCTCTGCCCTTCAGCATCGACCCGGTCTGGCTGTCGAGGACAGGGTCCCGCTGGGGCGACCAACATCTCCATTCTCACCGTCAGTGCAGCGGCCATTCGAAGCGCATCCTATACCCCTCCCCGGCAGCGCGCCCAATCGTCTTCCGAACGAAGAAGATATTCTCAGCCGCGCGCGTCGCGTTCGGCCCTGTCCGATGTCCGACAATGTCGGATGCGCAACATGGCAGAGCCCTATTTGTCCACTGCCTCGAACGGTTTTCTGATCTGGCACGGTGCATGCTTGGTCATCCGCAAGGCGTCGCGGACCAAGGAGAATCCCGTCCCATGATCACCTCACCGAGAAATACTCCCGCAGGTCTCCTGGGTCCATCCAAAGATGAGGCTCGAGTAAGGCTTGGTCCCCTGAAGAGCTTATTCATCTGGCTCGGCGCTGCCCGCCGATCCTCCCAGGCGGGGAGACGGGGACGCGGCGCCTTCATCAAAATGAGGAACAAATCACTTTGCCTCGAACCTTGCCTTTCGACCAGCCACCACAACCGCAGCCATCGATCGTCCCCCTGGCTGCGCAGGGCGTTCATTGCCACCGCGCTGGCCCTGGTGACGACCGCTCCGGCTCTGGCCGCCACCGACGGCGGCAAGGTGACGGATTTCCTGCTCGACAACGGCATGGAAGTGGTGGTCATCCCCGATCACCGCGCACCGATCGTCACTCATATGATCTGGTACAAGATCGGCAGCGCCGACGAGCCACCCGGCAAATCCGGCCTTGCCCATTTCCTCAAGCATCTGATGTTCAAGGCGACGACCAACCACGCCGCCGGCGAGTTCGACCGAGCCGTCTCAGCCATCGGCGGCTACAATAACGCCTTCACCGCCTATGACTACACCACCTTCCTCGAGACGGTGGCGCCCTCGGCGTTGGGTGAGATGATGGGCTTCGAGGCCGATCGCATGTTCAACCTCATCCTCAACGACGATGATATCAAGACCGAGCGCGACGTGATCCTGGAGGAGCGCCGTTGGCACAGAGAGACGAACCCGCATGCTCTGCTGGACGAGGAGGTCAACGCGACGTTGCGGCAGAACCAGCCCTACCGCATTCCGGTCATCGGCTGGATGCAGGAGATGGAGAAGCTGAACGGCACCGACGCATTCACCATCTACAACAAATACTACCGACCGAACAACGCCGTGCTGGTGGTGGCCGGCGACGTAGAGCCTGAGACGGTGAAGGCGCTGGCCGAGACAACCTATGGCAAGGTTGTGCGCGGGCCGGACCTGCCCCCGCGCAACCGCCCGGTCGAGCCGGAGCAGAACACCAGGCGCACAGTGACGCTGACCGATGCGCGCGTTTCGGTGCCG
This sequence comes from Mesorhizobium sp. M0960, assembly GCF_040319055.1. NCBI lineage: Bacteria > Pseudomonadati > Pseudomonadota > Alphaproteobacteria > Hyphomicrobiales > Phyllobacteriaceae > Mesorhizobium > Mesorhizobium sp. M0960. The sequence goes on from NZ_JAMYNN010000032.1 coordinate 7,276, forward strand.
AGCTTTTCCACTCAATGGGTGGTGCCGTCCTATCATACGGCAGAGCCCGGCGAGGCCGAGGCGCTCGACCTGCTGGCCGAGATCCTCGGCGGCGGTAACCGCAGCCGGCTATATCAGGAGCTTGTCGCCAAGCAAGGCATAGCTTCGGCGGCCGGCGCCTCCTTCCAGGGCACGATGCTAGACGACACCAATTTCACCATCTCCGGCTCGCCGCGCGGCGATGCAAAGCTCGTCGATCTCGAAGCGGCGGCCGTTGCCGAAGTCGCCCGGATCGCCAAGGATGGCGTCACCAGCGACGAGCTGGACAAGGCCAAAGACCGCTATATCCGCTCGGTGATTTTTGCGCACGACGAGCTGGACCACATCGCCAACATTTATGGCAAGACGCTCACCACCGGTGGCAATGTGAAGGACGTGCTCGAGAGGCCGGACCGCGTCCGCAAGGTCACCACCGACGAGGTCAAGGCGGTCGCCGCGCGTTATCTGGTGCTCGACCATTCGACGACAGGCTATCTTTTGCCGCAGCAACAGGCGGGGAATTGATCATGAGCTCCATCCCCATGCAAATGCGCCGGCCGGTCTTCCCTCGGCGCGCCTTCGCCACCCTGTTCCTCTCCATCCTCTTTCTCATCTTGCGGGCGCTCGCCGGGTAAACGGGATCTGTTTAAAGCCGCGAGGAGCGGTTTTCGCGGGCCTTGCCAGGCATTTGCCGGTTCAGGCGTCATTATTGGGGTGCGCTCCTCCTCAGGCCAGCCTCTCTTCGAGTGGATAGAGTCGCCGATTCGTGGTCCGCAGAATTGTAGGCGCAGGCCACCAGCATCCCACTCCGCGCGGCTGGCGAAGCCGATGTCGGTTGTTCAATCGTTCGACTAGTAGAACCGCGAGGCATCTTCTAGCGTATTCAGGTATTCTCCCTTTCCAGTCGGGTACCGTGGTCTATCAGCTGTCTGGCCGAGGCCCTATAAGGAACCCGGACGTCGCGGAGTACACACCGCACCTGCTATATATACCTGCTGCGTTGAGGAGGAATCCGGTATTGCCCCTGTGCCTGCCGATGATCCGTCACCTGAGAACCCCCGACCTGTTTGGACCCATTGATCGCCTGCCGGCACTTGGCACGCGGATTAGCGAGCGGACATTCGAGGTCCTCAACCCGTCGACTGGCGAAGTGCTGGCAGAACTACCCGACATGGGTGTCGAGGAGACATGCGCTGCGATCGACAAGGCCTATGTCGCGCAGCCTGGATGGGCAGGGCTGACCGCACGTGAGCGCAGCGACGTTCTATGGCGATGGCATCAGTTGATCATCGACCACGCCGACGATCTCGCCGCGATTCTCACCGCGGAGATGGGCAAGCCGCTTGCCGAAGCCAAGTCGGAGATATCGCATGCTGCGGCGTATCTGCAATGGTACGCCGAGGAGGCCAATCGCGTCTATGGCGAGACGATCTCCGCACCATCGATGGACCGCCGAATGCTGGTAATCAAGCAGCCCATCGGAGTTGTTGGCACGATAACGCCATGGAATTTCCCGGCCTCGATGGTGGCGCGCAAAATCTCGCCAGCCTTGGCGGCGGGCTGCACGATTGTCCTCAAGCCCGCTGAACAGACGCCGCTCGTGGCGGGAGCAATGTTCGCCCTCGCCCATCAGGCTGGCTTTCCCGAAGGCGTCGTCAACCTGATCTATGCGTCCGAAGGTGACGCGGTCGGCCGCGAACTTTGTACCAATCCCAAGGTCCGCAAGATCAGCTTCACCGGGTCGACTGAGATCGGGCGCCTTCTCATGCGCCAGTGCTCGGACCAGATCAAAAAAGTCAGCCTTGAGCTCGGCGGCAATGCACCTTTCATCGTCTTCGATGATGCCGATATCGATGCCGCGGTTGACGGTGCGGTCCAGGCGAAGTTCCGCAATGCCGGCCAGACCTGCGTTTCGGCGAACCGCCTTTACGTCCAGTCGGGCGTTCACGACGAGTTCGTCGAGAAATTCGTGCAACGGGCTCGCCAACTTCAAGTTGGTGACGGTTTCGCTCCCGGAGTGGACATCGGACCGCTCATCGACAAGCACGCTTTGGCCAAGATCGAATCCCATATTGCCGATGCCGTCGCCAAAGGCGGCGCAATTAGATGCGGGGGCAAACGCATCGGCACGAATGGCACGTTTTTCCAACCGACAGTCCTGGCCGGTGTCTCCAGCGAGATGACCGTCGCGCAAGAAGAGACATTCGGGCCGCTGGCACCGATTATTCGCTTCAAAGATGCGGATCAGGTCGTGCGTGAGGCCAACGACACGATCTACGGCCTCGCGGCCTACTTTTATGCCTCCAACCTGAAGCATATCTGGCGTGTGGCCGAGGCTTTGGAATATGGAATGGTCGGGGTAAATACCGGCCGGATGTCTTCAGAAGCGGCGCCGTTCGGTGGGATAAAACAGTCCGGCATCGGGCGGGAGGGATCCCGCCATGGCCTCGAGGACTATCTCGAAATGAAATATCTCTGCATGGGCGGCATCTGAATTTTCGGCTTGCAGGGTTCACAAACCGGGTAACCTAGCGAGCGATCTCCAAATATGTGAATTGTAGGATCGCTCCTCGATTGGGAACTGAGGGGCGGCTCCGTACCCGAGCAAACACGCAATCCTGAAGGAGCACCCTGGCTGGACTTATCTCTCGACGAGACAAGCGTCTGCATTGTCGGCGAAGACGGCGTGGATGTGACGGAGGATACGCTTGCGAGGGATTTGGCGGCCCTCGCCGACTATCTTCAGGCGACGGGCTGTCTTTGCGCGGATCTGGTTGGAAGCTTGTGCACCATCGCGATCGTGAACGCTGGTTGTGCGCAATATCCCGTTTCTGGGGCAGAATTTTGAACCTGCTACCTTCCGATTGTCAGTAGCTCAGTTGTTCTTCGGCCGACTGCCGCGCCAGTACAGGCTCGGACAGAATCGAAGATACCATCGGGCAGGCATTCGCATTCGACATTTCCGGTGATCGGCGCACGATCCAGGGCGCGCCAGGTTGACCAAGCGCCTCGAACCGCATGACAGTCTTGACCGGCTGGAGGACGGAAATCCCGCGATGCCGAAGAGGTTGGTCAGCGGAGTCGAGCCCACACGGCATTTGCGGCACGAAACAGCAAGGGCTGGGAAGCGATCGGCCGAGCGGTCCTCGAAGGCGCGGGCCAGGGTGTCGACGATGCGTCGGTTCAGGTCCGCCAATCTGGGCTCTACCGTCTGATAGCGGCTTCGGTCGCCAGTGACAGCGAGTAAAGATATTTGGCATCATCGGCTTTGATTGCCGCGCAGATCTGGTCGAGATTGGGATAGCTCACTGGTGCACCTTTGGGCTCATAGTGCTTCCCCCTCATCGAGATGAGGATTGCCGGATTTGGCGTAGAACACCAACACGGGTCCGAGATCAAAGCGCGTCCCGGGCGCAAGGCGCTGGACGGACCGGGGCCATGTTTCGGTTGAGACGCCATCGATGCCTCGCGCCAGCGTTCTGGCGAATCGGGGCATCAGCGGAGCGAGGGTCGGTGCCAGGATCGCAGCGGCCGTCGTCTGAAGGGCTAGCGAAGTCCGATTGCGGGCGGGATAGAAACGTCGCGCCGCCACATAGTCTTGTGCCCGACGGTAGATCACGCAATCGCGCACGAAATCGCAGACCTGAGCGGCCGCGCGCCGGACCGAGAAGCCTTCGTCCGAATAGGCGCGTTCCATCGCCGCGCGATAGATCTCTATCCGAGCAAAGAAGGCGCGGTCGGCCGGGCTCCAGTCGCCTGCATCGGGTACACGGCCGCCAAAATCCTGCTTGATTTCCTGGTTCAACGCATCGAGCCAGTTCAGCCAAATCCCTTGGAACACCTGGTTCTCGGTGCGGCGCAGCGCGTCCAGCGTGAAATCCGTCCGCTCACCTTCCGGGCGTGTCAGGCCCAAATGGAGGCGCACGACGTCGACTGTCTTTGGGCTCAGAACCTCCTTGCCCCAGACCGCATGGCGGCAGCTGGTTGAGAACTTCTTGCCGTCGAGCAGGTAGAACTCGTTGACGTGATAGTGGATGCGTGGCGTCCAGTGGGAGAAGACCTCGGCGTAAAGAGCGGGGTAGAGTAGCGCGTGGTAGAACGAATTATCGAAGCCGAAGAAATGGACAATCTGCCAGTCGTTGCCGGGCATCTCCGCCTTCCAGTCGCGACCCAGCAAGCGGCCGAGCGCCTGGATGTTGTAAAGAAAACCGAAGGCCATTTCCGGCCAGACCCAGATCACTTGCCCCGGGAACCCTTCGGCCGGCAGGCCCCAGTCCGAGGGGTGGGTAATGGGCACTGAAAAGTTGCCGCGTCGGCGTAGGCGCGCGAAGAGATCCAAGATCCGTAGCGGGACGCCCGACGCCCTTAGATGCCGGTCGATATTGTCGTAGCATCGGTCCAAGGCAAGTTCCGGGCGGCGGACGGAGCCGACCAGCGGCGCCTCGGCAGACTGCCGTGACCGGGCTGCACCCAAGTCGTGGCAAAGGTTTGGGGCGCCGCATTCCTCGCAGATGTTGCCACCGGCGGAGCCGCCGCAATCGGGGCAGAGGCCGCTAACATCCGGCTCGTAAAGATAGTGGCCTGTCACAGCATCGAAAAGCGCAGGGCTCGGGCGCAGATCTACCGCCGTGCTGCTCAGAAGACTGCGGAAACACGCGGCTTGAAACTCGCCGTAACCGTCATCGCCCATTGTGGGTTGGAAGCTGTGGACGTCACAATCGAGAAGTGCAAGCGTGGCGCGAATCTCGTCGGCGTAGTAGCGCGCCACGTTTGCAGGCGTCGATTGATCAGCATCGGCGCGTGTCGCGACGTAGCTCTGGTAATCGTCGCTTCCGGTGAGGTGATAGGCCTCGACTCCTTTCATGCGCAGGAAACGAGTATAGACGTCGGCGCCGAAATAGGGGCCAGAAAGATGCCCTAAATGCAGATCGCCATTAGGCGTCGGCGGTGTGGAGAAGACGAAGATCGGCCCGCGTGGAGCGGTGGTCTTTGCAGCGGCATCAAGGGCGGCCTCGCCGTCTCGCCAGTAGACATCGACGAAATCTAGGTCTTCGTTTCCGTCGTTGCGCAGCACATGCGCTTCAAAAGGGTGGAACAGAACGACATCGCCCGCCTCGACCGAGATTTCCCCACGGTCGGTCGTGACCTTGCCCGATCCTGACAGGATCACAAAGGCCTCGATTTCGTCGTGCCGATGGGGCTCGGATGTAATGCCCGGTGCCACCCTACCGAACGAAAACCCCGTGCCGGCGCTGCCCGTTCCAAGCGTGGCCATGTCGATACCGAACGCGCGCGACAGCCCGGTTCGAGAAAACGTGTATTTGCGCATGACGAACCTAAGCTGTTGAAGCAGTGGGATCTTCGGCTGCCAACGCAACGGCCTCTTGTGCAAGTTGCGCAGAGGGGCGGTAGCCCAACCCGTTGGCGGCCCCGGCCAGAATAATGCGGCTCTGGGCCGCCAGGCGGGCGACGAGAGGGGCGCCAGTCGGGCTGTAGGCGTCATAGGAGACCGCCCTGCGACCACCTCCACAATCCACGTGCCGAAGCGTCGTAACGGGCTGCGGTCGATGCTCCGCGAGCCCGCAAATCAGAACGCCATACTCTCCGCGCATTTTTGAGCGGCCGATCAGTTTCGTGTGCATGCCTCCGCCTGGCTGCGTGAGCTCAATCGCGATAGAAAATGCCATTTGGGGGCTTGAGTTTGTCGAGATCGGCCACTTTGCCCTCGGGCGGGTTAAGGGCGCGCTTAAGCACGTTATATTCAGCGCGGGTCGGTCCACCGGTTGAAGCACGCTGGAACACCAAGTAGAGTGTCCGCCGCGAACGATTGCTTTTGTTCGGTCGTGAGTAGTGCGGTGCGTAATCGTCGAAGATGAAGATGTCGCCAGCCTTCCATACTACGGGTTCCCAGGAGAACATTTCGGCGACTTGAGGATCGATCACCCCACCGGCATCCATGGGAAACACCCCCTTCTTGTGGTTGCCGGGGCTGAAGAAAAGCCCGCCGTTTTCCGGGTCGGAGTCGTCGATGCCTATGGCAACCACCGCATGGACCATCCGGTCGGGGAGTTTGTGTGGAATGTGATAAATGTCCTGATGCGGGAGATAGCCGCCGCTGTCGGGGTAGTGGAAAATCAGCAACTCCTTGAGCCTGCGCGAATCTTCGCCAAGCAAATCCTCGACCGCTGACTTTATGCGCTGATCTTCTAAGAGCAAACGACGCAATGGATCATGGAAGTCGAGAAAATTCTCGATCTTGGAGATGATCTTTCGATTGTCCGTCGTCTTCTCGAACCACATGAGCCATTTATCATCGCTGACATCCCAGCGTGACATATCTTCGACAAAAGTAGAGATATCTTTCTGAGCCGCTGGAGCGAAGAACCTTTCAAGCCTGACGTATCCGTCTTTCTGCCACTTTTCTCTTTGTGCATCAGTCAACATGCGAAAAGCCTCCTGTTGGAAAGACTGGTTGGTCGGACATCCCAATTAGGGCAGTCGGGCGCTGGTCAAGTTGCCGGTCCACGGAGACGGACTCACGTCATGTGGGACGGCGATGCTAAGTGCGTTCCGCTCCGGCGGATATTGTCCGCAGAAGCTCGGCGCGAGACTGCCTATGTCAGGCTCAGCCGGGTCCAGGGGTTCCGTAAACTGGGCCGGATCAATCGCTTCACCCGGTCCAGCCACGACACGCATCGCTAAAGGCCGGCACCATCCGCTGACCGCCGACCCAGCCATGGCCGCCAAGACCACGGCGCTCTTTCGAGTGAGCGACCTCGTACGGTCTTGACAACCGTAGGGGAAATGCACGCCCCCAGAATAATGCGATGCGCCGCTTGGTCCAAAGGCTTGTTCGGTCACGATGATTTCGGAGAAACCTCCGGCCTTCGCCGTAGCGGAGGCGGACATCATTCCTAGGATGCCACCGCCGATGATCAAAAGTCTACGAGTCATATCCCGCTGCCCATTTCTTCGGCTACGGGGTCGGGCCAGCTCTCGATCGAGGTATGGCTGATGAAGCCCGGATGCTCGGGGTTCGCGCATGGCGCGCGCCCAAGAAGGCTATCGAGGATGCGGCGCGCGCGCCAGGCCAGCAGGCTTAGGTTCGGATCGGCCAGGCCGCGCTGCCCGAGGCTCGCGTTTTGTACGAAGATGCGTCTGTCACGCGGCCCGTCCCAGCTCACCGAAAAATCCTCGCGAATAGCTAATTCATTGTCGATCTGCTCCAGCCGGTGCGCGATGGGTTCCAAGAAGTCTGGCACCGCGTTCTCGTAACCGGTGGCCAGGATGACGATGTCAGCCGTGACTTCTTCGACCTCGTCCATGCCGTGCTGCAGAGTCAGCCTGTGACCCGCGCCGGCGTTGATGCAGTGCGAGACGGTGCAGCCCGGCCGCAGTGTGATGTCGCATCGGTTTGGCTCGAAAAATGCGTGGCGGTACAGCGCCTGATAGATCGCGCGCAACGTGCTTTCCGAAATACCGTCCGAGGCAAGCACGAAACGCCGCAGGAGCAGCTTGCGCTGCGACTCGCTCATCGCCGCGAAACGATCTGAAAAGCAGGGCATGAACAACTCGTTTGTGAACGGGCTGTTGTCGAGAGGCAGGTAGTTCTCACGCTGCGAGACCCAAGTGATCGAGGCAGGCCGCCGTTCTTTCGGCAGACCGACAAGGTGCAACATCACCTCGGCTCCCGACTGGCCTCCGCCGAGCACGCAGACATGCTTTCTCCGCACCTCGGGATGGATGTGCAGTAAAACAGATGAGTGGAACAGGTTGCGTCCAATCCAGCCCTGAAACTGAGGCGGAATTTGCGCCTGCTTGCCAATGCCGACCACGACGTTTCTGGCGCCGTGAACCGCCTTATCGGTCCGCACCCGAAACTCGCCGTCAAAGCGGATTTCGTGCACGGTCTCGCCGCCATGGACAAGTGGGTTCCTGTGGAAGGCCCAGTTCAGGTACTGCTCAAACTCAGCTCTGAACACAGCCTCGAACTGTGCGTTCAGGAAATGGTACAAACGCCCGTTCTCGTGCAGGAAGTTTACGAAAGTGTAGGCTGATCGCGGATTCACCAGTGTGACCAGATCCTTGAAGTGGCTGACCTGGAGCTCCGAGGAATCGAATGCGATGCCTGGATGCCAGCGGAAGTCGACCTGCCGATCCAGGAACAGTGCCCCTTGCCCAACTTGCTCGTGTATCTGACACGCAAGGCTCAAATTAGACGGCCCAGCACCGACCCCAACGCAAGATAACTCCACTGCTTCCTCCTATAGAGTCTTCCCACTAGGCGGCTTGTTCGCGGCGACTATCGGCCATAGCCATTGGGCCCCCTCGCGGAGTTTCGAGCCCCGGTCCCGACCGGGTTTGCGAGAATTTGTCCAGCGCGTTCGGGTCGTCGAATGTAGACCCGAGCATTCCAGCGCGGTGACAATCGACGAGTCATGCCGGCGACGTGGCGCAACGAAGTATGTCCTTTCCGCCGGTCTGGATGCCCGCGTCGCCGTCACGCGAGGAGCTTTCCAGGCCCATTAAGGTGTTTGAAGCCGGCGCAATCGCCCGCCTCGACCATGACGCGCCGGCCTTTCGGCGGCTTGATGGCAGGCGAGAGCGCGGTTTTCACTGCGGCGACGGCATTTTCGGTGCGCATGATCATGGAGGACGTCTCGCTGATGCGTTCGCAGAATCCCGTGCATGGGCCGTGCCAGAGAAGGAAAACCTTGTTAAACAGTGGGTTGGCGGATTTGCGATCCTGTCGGAAATCCGACATTGAGGGGGGACCCTCGCGGCGGCGCCCGATTTGCACGTCGATGTCGCCTTTTCCGAATAGCTAATCGGGCACCTTCTGCACCAGAATACTTCTCATGGAGACCAGCACGAAGCCTTCATGAACGGACAGTGCATAACCTGGTGTCTCTGCCGGACAGATCGCGATATGCCGTCTCCCATCGAGGTCGGCAGTTGCAAGAGCTGCCAAATCCTTCGCCCTATCGTGCCGTTGCACTGGCTCGATCCCGACATCCTCGGAGGCGGCGATCATGAAGAGTGACGCAATCTCATGTCCGCCGCGACGCCTCTCTCATGAGGAAGCAATTCTCTGTGTTGGTGTCGGATCGATGCTCTTGATGACATGGTTGCGGATGGGCGCATGCCCAGACCTGAGCGCATCAATGATTGCGCGATCTGGGACCTTCACCAACTGGATTGTCGAATCTCTGTAAAGATAGCGGGAAGGAGAATTGCGTTCTGACCACTCTGCCGGTTCCAAAAGCACGAGGCCATTCGGTCCCTGCGACTCAATCCAGGCGGAGGGATGAGGCCGCACAGCAGTCTTTTGCGCGCCCACCGGTCGGCCAGGATGGAGCCGTCGTAAACGCAGTTATTCGATGATCGCCGCCGCGGAGTCCTCAGGCTGTGCCGCGCACGACACCAGCGACGTACTGGTCGTCGATCGCCCCGTCGCCGATGTCGATCCGAAGCTCGGCCAGTTTCGCGGTGAACTTCACTGCTTATTCCGCAGTGCCCACCGAGCTGGCACAGGAGGTTCTATCAGGAGGTCACGGCTCATTCGTTGTCGGGTCTTCGACAAAGTCGGACATGAGACACACCGGAATGAGAGCCATGTCATTGATTGTGAAATGATTTTCTCGTTTGGCACGACACGTGCAAGGCTATCCGCAAACGCGCTGCGGCAAGGACTGAGGAGAAATCATGGCATGATCAAGCTCGCCGAACATGCGGTCGCCGCCGCGAAAACAAAGCTCTCCCGAGCCTAAAGAGAACCTTGAAATTGTTTTCCAGCCGACATCATTCTTCACGTTATCCTGACATGACCGCATTCGATTTCCGCCCAACGCTGAATGCTCCCGACGATGATCCCTATCTTTGGTTCGAAGATGTAGAAGGCGAACGGACACTTGCCTGGGCCGCCAGCCAGTCGGCCAGAACCCTGGGGCACTTCGGTATAACGCAGTTCGATCGCGACCGTGACGCCCTGACAGCGATCATCGACCGTCCTGACAACATTCCCTTGATCACCCGCCGCGGCCAGTACCTCTACAATTTCTGGCAAGATGCCCGAAACCCGCGCGGACTGTGGCGCCGGACCTCCCTTGCCGCCTATATGAAAATGAATCCCCAGTGGGAGCTACTGCTCGATCTGGACGCCCTCGCCGCTAGCGACGGAGAGGACTGGATCTGGCGCGGCGCGTCCGTTGAGCCGGAGAGACGGGAAAGAGCCGTTCTGGGCCTATCGCGCGGCGGCAGCGACGCGGTCGTGCATCGCGAATTCGATCTGGGGTCTCTTAGCTTCGTCGCCGACGGTTTCAACCTTGCGGAGGCCAAGGGCGGGGTTAATTGGCTCGACCCTGACACGCTTCTGCTTTCCAGTGCGCTTGGTGATGGCATGGCCACCCGCTGCGGCTACGCGCGCACCGTGCGGCTGTGGAAGCGAGGCGCGGATCCGCTCACCGCGCCGGTAATCTTCGAGACCGGTCCCGAATCCCTCGGCGTGTCCGGCCATCTGGACCGCACCGCCGAGAGCGAGCGCCTTTGGTTCATCGAGCAGGCGACCTTCTTTGAGAAGATCGGTCGAATCGGCGACAGGAGCGGGCCGAAGATGCGGATCGACCTTCCTCAGGACGCCTCGTGGAGCGGCTTCGGCGACTGGCTGGCGGTAAAGCCGGGCAAGCCGTGGACAGTGGGAGGGACGACCCATGCCGCGGACGCGCTGATCGGTATCTCGCTTTCCTCCTTCATCGCCGGCGAGCGCAGTTTTGCCACCCTCTTTGAACCAGGCGACAGGCGCTCCCTGCACTCATTCTTCTGGAATAACGGGAAGCTCATTATCTCCTACCTCGTCTACCTCGTTCCGCGTTTCGACATGTTCACCCCCGACCGCCAGGAATGGACGCGCCGAGTGCTGGACACCGTGCCCGCCGAAGGGACTGTTCACCTTCGGTCGCTCGATGCGGAACATCACGAGACCAACGGAGAGGTCCTCGTTTCGGCTCAGGACCCGATCAAGCCGCGGAAGCTTCTCCTATTAGACCTCAATGCCGCGGCGCCTCTCGGCGCTCCAGTAATCCTGAAGCGCAACCCGGAGAATTTCGACGCATCCGGGCTGGTGGTCACGCGCCACGAGGCAGTCTCGACCGGTGGGGAGATGATCCCCTACACGCAGGTCGGTCCGGCGAACGGGAACGGGGATGCCCCGGTTCACCTCACCGCCTACGGCGGGTACGGCATATCGCTCCTGCCCCACTACAACTCCTCGCTCGGCAAGCTGTGGCTCGAACACGGCGGCACGTGCGTGGTGGCGAACATCCGGGGCGGCGGAGAGTTCGGCACCCGTTGGCACGAGGCCGGGCGCAGGGAGGGCAAGCGTCTCGCCCATGACGATTTCGCCGCCGTTGCCGCCGACCTCGTGCGAAGGGGCATTACGCTGCCGAGGCGGATTGCCGCCGAGGGCGGCTCAAATGGCGGCCTTCTGATCGCCAACATGCTTACCCGCTATCCTGAGCGTTTCGGCGCGCTGTTCTGCAAAATGCCGCTTGTCGACATGCGCCGCTACACCAAGCTTTTGGCGGGCGCGAGCTGGATTGACGAATATGGCGATCCCGACAAGCCGGAGGAATGGATTTTCCTAAAGGAAATCTCCGCCTATCACGCCGCAACGCCGGGACAGCCCTATCCGCCGATCCTGCTCGCCACCACGAAGCGGGACGACCGCGTCCACCCGGGCCACGCGCGTAAGATGGCCGCAAAGCTGCAGGCTCTTGGCTATCCCGCCTACTTCTATGAGCCCGGCGCGGGCGGGCACGGCTACGGCAAGAACAATCGGGAGCGGGCCGCATTCATTGCCTTGGGCACCAATTTCCTTCGCAGTGCGATCGGCTGGCAAGCTGATGGCGTTCGATAGGTGGGCGGGACCCAGACAAAGAGCAACGTTTCAATCATTGAGTACAGGTCGATGATTGCGAGCACGGCGCCAATAATGTGTGCGCGGTCCCACGCAAACGGCGCTGAGCGCTCCGACAATCTCACGCAATTCGAGCAAGACTTTTCGTAGTTCAGTGCATCACTTCTAAACAGCAAGGAGAGAATATCATGGCGAGAAACCAAATGCGCGCGGCACGGGGAGTAACAGCGGCCGTTGTCCTAATCGTGATGGGACAGCAGGCCGTCGCGGCGGACCTTGCGCAAGCGGCGAGCGTCCCGCAGGCGGGAGCCTCGGTCACGGAAGCGCCAAGCCCTTGGCAGATCCGGCTGCGTGCGTTGGGGGTCATCACTGAAAATTCGGGCTACGTACATGCAGTGCCCGGCTCCGGTCTTTCCTATTCGGACACTGTGACGCCGGAACTCGATATCTCTTATTTCTTCACGGACAACATCGCCGCCGAGCTTATCCTCGGCACCACCTACGCCAACATCGAGGGCCAAGGAGCGATCGGCTCGCTGGGGAATATCGGCAAGGTTTGGCTGCTGCCGCCCACGCTCACATTGCAATATCATTTTACCGATTTCGGCGCGTTCAAGCCCTATGTAGGCGGCGGCGTGAACTACACGATCTTCTATAACCAGGGTGCCGGCAGTGCCGATGCTCTCAAGGTTAAGAATACGTTCGGCACCGCGCTGCAGGTCGGATTCGACTACATGGTGGATCAGCACTGGGGCGTCAACTTCGACGTGAAGAAGCTTTTCCTCAAGCCAGACTTCGACGTCACCGTCGACGGCGCGAAGCTGACGGGAAAGGCGGAGCTCGATCCCTGGTTGATAGGCGCAGGTGTCACCTACCGTTTCTGATCACGAAAGGCGAAGGCGGCTGCTGGTAGCCGATCTGAAATGAAGGGGCGCCTCGTGCGCCCTTTCTACGGTCGGCCCTACAGAAGGGAATCGACCCGGATCATTCGAGGAGCGGCCTTGCTGGGCCGGAAACGGTCATTCGCTACACCGCCGATGCCGCGGCGCGGTTCGCGCTGACGGACACGAATCTCGGAAGGTAGGTGAGACCGTCGTGCAGGTGGTGGTGATTGAGCGCCCCCTCGGACCCGCCGTTGACCGATCAGCGCCTCAGCGATTTCGCGATGTGAGGCTCCGGCGAGCGATCCGTCAAGCGCGCGAGAACAAAGGTCATTCGGGCGCCGCATCTTTCAGTAGCCGAAAGGCCTCCCCGCGTCAGGGGCGAAGCCGAATGGCCGAAACCGCCTGAGCCCGCCGAAGAAAAGCTGGCTCGGTTCGGTCAGCGCCGTTAGTTGCGCGGGCCCGCTAGGACCGGAGGCTCGACAGAATCTCACAGGGGTCAGCGTCAAGAGCCAGGGTTACCTCGAGAAACTCGATGACATCGAGACGCCGCTCTCCGCCTTCGTACTTGGCCACGAAGGATTGCGCACGACCAAGCTTCTCAGCCACCTGCGCCTGGGTCAGGCCTTGGCCTTGCGCAGCGAAACCAGCTGGGCCAGAAACCGCCGGTGGCGGGGCGATCGAAGGGATTTGGGCATGCGGGCGAACCGGTCAGGTAAAGACCGGCTCAGCGACTAATCCCGGTTTTGGATTATCCCATTTTGGGATATGCTGCGTTGGATCCAGCGCTCAACAGGCGAGGTTGGCAGCAGGCATGAATGGTTCAACGGGGACAGATAAGACTCGACGCTCGACTCTGTGCGACGAAGTCCCCTGGTCGGACAGCATCACGAGCTACGACAGGCAGCATCGGAGCGTTTACCTGCGCATCCTTGACGCCTGCGCCTACAATGCCAGCGTAGAGGAAATGGCCGATCGCATTCTCGGCATCGACCCTATCCTTGAACCGGTCCGCGCCCGCAAGGCTGTTCGCAGCCATATAGATCGCGCGAATTGGATAGTGACGACCGGCAGCAAGCACCTGTTCGGCGGCTGAAATATAGCGCGGATTGCCACGCCTTTTCAGACGAGGAAGTCCAGGTACCCGCCATTCATCAGTGCGCGGCCACGAGAAACGGCGCCGCATGCGATCGTGCAGGTGATCGCGAGGATCGTTCCAGTCGGAGTGGACGCGCCGTTGACCGATCAGCGCCTCAGCGATTTCGCGATGTGAGGCTCCGGCGAGCGATCCGTCAAGCGCGCGAGAACAAAGGTCATTCGGGCGCCGCATCTTTCGGGCGGAAACAAGCGGGCGGGCAATTCGCCCTGAGCACAAAGAATGTTAAAGGTCGAACGGCGATGCGGTTGGCGATGCGGACGGCTGTTGCGCAACGACAGGCAATACACGGGCGCACCGGCGCGGACACCAGAACATCGCACCGCGACTGTAGGACTCAGCCAAAACACCCGAGCGCGAGAGATCGCCGACCGAAGCGTTTACGTCGATAAGGGCTCCGCGAGACAGTGTATGGGCCTGCTGGAGCGCAGCGAGCAGGTCACTCTGGAATGCCGGGTTGCGACGCAAGAATTCTCAGGCCCAGCCACGCAACGTCAACTGAGCGGTGTAGTCATAGGAGGAGTTCCTGCCAGTCCTGATCGGCAACTGGCGTGACGGATAGGCATGACCGTGCTCCCCTGCCCGCCTTCATCGCGTGATCTCATGCCACCTGGCCAAGAACCGGCGCCCACAGCACCGGACCGCCAATGCCGCCGTTTTGCCGCACCACATGGAGCATCGGCGGCGAGACTTCGAGATAGCCTGCCAGGGCGCGGGTGACGCCAATGGTTTGCGGCTCTCCGATTCGCTCAAGCGGCCAGCCGGCGCGACGAAGGAGGCGCTCCATGCGCAAGTCGGTCACGGTTATGATATGGCTGAGCTGGCGCGAGAGGCCTAATTCGATCATGCCGGCGAAAAGTTCATAGGTTGCGATCGCAATGCCGCCCGCTCCCTTTGGTGCGGACGAGGGAATGTCGAGCGCGAAGCGGCTACTTTCCCATATGCTCGGCAGCTCAGGCGGCGTCTTTCCGTCCAACAGTACGGGAAAGGTGTCGCGAAGCATTGTCGGCCCTGTGGAGGGCAGAAGGCGCACGCAGCCATCGACAGAACCGTCGAAACCGCGCCGCAACAGGTAGTGAGGTCTCAACGCGTCAAAGGAATCGATCTCGTAGCCGCCACCTCCTCTCACCTCCCAGTCGAGTCTCTCCTTGAAGACGCGGTAGCGCAGGCGATGCATTGCATGCAGGTCGTCGGCAAATTCCTCGTAGCAGTCTGGTGCAATCAGCTGGATCATCAAGAGCCTCCTCGCGGGGAAAATTCCCCGGTATTGGAGGCGAAGCTTTGCGCTTGCGCTGCCTGTGCAGTTGCACAGGTAGAATATCAGCGATACGAGGATTTCGAAATGGTGAGAAGCGCAACCAACTGGCTTCTGGTCCTTACACCGAGCTTCCTGCGGGCGTTATCAAGATGAAACTCGGCCGTGCGCTGTGTGATCCCAAGGATGCAGCCCATCTCCCAGGCCGTCTTGCCACGTACTGCCCATTGCGCGCACTCGTATTCGCGCGCCGTCAAAGGCACACCATCGACGATCCGGTCAGCGGACAGTTTTCGTCGAGCGAACATGTGAAAACAGGTTGCAACGTATGGGAGATCGTCTTCATAGCGTTCCGCGACGCGGAAAAATGCAGGATCGCGCTCGTCAGCGGCAAAGGTCATCGCCGCAAAATGGCCGCGGTGATCGATAATCGGGATCGTCAAACCACAGCAAATGCCGAACTGCGCCGCTTCGTCAAAGACCCTCTGCTCGGCTGCTGATGGCTCAACCTCCAGTAGTGCGGAGCCCCATCGAAATGGGTATCCGCCGCAGCGGGCGCGCACTATGACGGGATCGACACTCTGGTACTGGTGCTGAAGATAGCGCGCTGTCCAGGGCGCCGGATAGTTCGAGATCAGCGTGGGCTTGTCCCTAGAGCGCGGCGGCAGCGAGAGGTAGGCGAAGGCGAGCAGGTCCAATTGTGAGGCCACATCGGCGAGAGCGATGCGGAAATCGACCTCATCGACGCTGTCCCAAAGCCGTTCCAGAAATCTTTCGAAGACAGGTTGCATATCTGTCCTTGTCAGCACCTTCCTTGGGTCTTCGGCAACTTGCTTGCAGGTGGCAGCAAGCCCAGGTGGACTTGCGCCGTCTCAAAAATGCGCCCTGCCGGCGGGGAGGTGCACCGGCAGGGCTCGCCGCTCAAAGGCCGCGATCAATCGGGAGGACCGGGCAGCCGCGGCAAAAAATGCTGGTGGGCGCCAGCAATTATACTGCGCCTTCGGCCTTTAGCGCGCGATAGGTCGTATCGACTGATTTCGCAGTCACATCGACGATGATGTCGATCTCTTTTCGGGTAATGATCAGAGGTGGGGCATAGCCGAGAATATCGCCATGCGGCATAGCCCGGCCGATGACACCATTCTCAAACAGAGCAGCGGCGGCGCGCACGCCGACCTGAAGTCCGGGCTCGAATGGTACCCGTTCTTTAGGATCCCGCATCAGTTCCACGGCGGATAGAATGCCGACGCCGCGAACCTCGCCAACAACGGGATGTCCTCCAGTTCGGCTTTCATGCGGGCATGCCAGTACGGTCCGACATCCCGAACATGTTCCAAGATGTTTCTTTCCTTAAGCAAGTTAATATTGGCAAGCGCGGCCGCGGCGCAAAGCGTGTGACCAGAATATGTCCAGCCATGGCCGAGTGGGCCGTGCTTTTCCGTTCCTTGTTCCGAGACCGACCAGACCCGGTCGCCGATAATTGACCCGGAGATGGGGAGGTAGGCGGAACTCAAGCCCTTGGCGATCGTCACGAAATCCGGTCGCATGCCATAGAGGTGGGAGCCGAATTTCTCGCCGGTTCGCGCGAAGCCGCAGACCACTTCATCGGCGATAAGAAGGATATCGTACTTATCAAGCACCCCTTGAATTGCGGTCCAGTATCCCTTTGGGGGTGGAACGATGCCCCCGGCCCCAAGTACCGGCTCTCCGATAAAGGCTGCAACCGTCTCCGGGCCTTCAGCGAGGATGAGAGCCTCAAGTTCGTTGGCACAGCGCCTGGAGAACGCTTCCTCGCTTTCGCCATCATGCGCCTGGCGGTAATGGTGGGGCGCCGTCGTATGGCGCACCAAGTTCAGCGGCAGGTCGAAGAAATCGTGAAAGAAGGCAAGGCCTGTCAGGCTACCTGTGACCAGCCCGGATCCGTGATAACCGCGATTCCGCGAAATGATCTTCTTCTTTTCAGGGCGACCGAGAATGTTGTTGTAATACCAGACCAGCTTGATGTTGGTTTCATTGGCATCGGAGCCGGAGAGGCCGAAAAAGACCCTTCGCATATTCTGACCGAAATATTCGACCACGGCCTCTGCCAAGAGTGCGACTGGCTCAGTCCCTTGGCTCGCATAGACATGGGCGAACGGCAACTCGTGCGCATGCCGGGCGATGGCCTCGGCAATCTCCGTGCAGCCATATCCCTTATTGACGCAGTAAAGCCCTCCGAAACCGTCAAGGCTCTTTCGGCCTTCCGTGTCCCAGATATAGACGCCTTCTGCACCGGCCATAATCCGGTTGGCGTTTCGCCGCGACTGTGCTTGGCTAAGTGCGTGGACGGATGGAAGACGAAGCTTCGATCCGTCTGCCGGAGTTGCTCGGTTCCCAGATTGCTCAAGCCTATCGTCCCTCTCCTAGCGATCAGGCGCCGGAGAATACTCGGCCAGCCGCCTCTTAGCGATTAACATACCGGCAAACACCTCTTCAGTTTCACGGAAATTCACGTCTTTAGCCGACAAATTCGCGGAATCGGCACCAATCGCCGTGGAAACCAAGGCTTCGGGAATTTACCGTTGTCGTAGTGCGGACAACGGGATCGGTGAATTGGATTTCACTGGCTTTGTCACGACAAGGCTGAAATCCTGATACGCAGCCATAGAAGGAGATGAGGAGATGAAACGCGCATCAGATAATCGATGCGCCCCCCGATGGCCCAGCAGTCCAGGATTTCCGGAATCTGTTGGATCGCAGTCTCGAAGTGCCGTTGGTCCTCGAGACGATGGCGATCCAGCACCACCTCCACCATTATAGAGATGATGCCCCCCATGAGGGCTGGACTGAGTCGCGCGTAGAACC
>NZ_JAMYNN010000033.1:0-24117 GCF_040319055.1 Mesorhizobium sp. M0960
TCAGCGACGTCTTGCCGTGGTCGACGTGACCAATCGTGCCAATGTTCACATGAGGCTTAGTGCGCTCGAATTTACCTTTTGCCATGTGATCTCTCCATTCCTGCCAGCCCGTGCGGGCCTTGAATTAAGTTACTGGTGCAACTCGTTTCGAGTTACGCGTATTTCTTCTGGACTTCCTGGGCGACCGCGGTCGGGACCGGTTCGTAATGGTCGAACTGCATCGTGTAGGCCGCGCGGCCCTGGCTCATCGAGCGAAGGTTGTCCACGTATTTGAACATGTTGGCGAGCGGCACCATCGCGTTGATGACCACCGCGACGCCACGGGCTTCCTGGCCCTGGATCTGGCCGCGACGGCCGTTCAGGTCGCCAATGACGCTGCCGACGTAATCTTCCGGCGTCACCACTTCGACCTTCATGATCGGCTCGAGCAACTGCACGCCCAACTTCGGCGCTGCTTCACGGAAGCAGGCGCGGCCGGCGATTTCGAAGGCCAGAACCGAAGAGTCCACGTCGTGGTAGGCACCATCGATCAGCGTCGCCTTGACGCCGATCATCGGGAAGCCGGCGAACGGGCCCGAGGTCATGACGCTGTTGATGCCCTTTTCGACACCGGGGATGTATTCCTTCGGCACAGCGCCGCCGACGATCTTGGTTTCGAACTCGAATTCGCTGCTTTCCGGATTCGGCTCGAACAGGATCTTGACGCGGGCGAACTGGCCGGTACCGCCGGTCTGCTTCTTGTGCGTGTAGTCCTGCTCGTGCTTGCGAGTGATCGTCTCGCGATAGGCCACCTGCGGCGCGCCGACATTGGCCTCGACCTTGAACTCGCGACGCATGCGGTCGACGATGATGTCGAGGTGAAGCTCGCCCATGCCGGAGATGATCGTCTGGCCGCTTTCCTCGTCGGTCTTGACGCGGAAGGACGGATCCTCGGCGGCCAGGCGGTGAAGGGCGAGGCCCATCTTTTCTTGGTCGTTCTTGGTCTTCGGCTCGATGGCGATCTGGATGACCGGATCGGGGAATTCCATGCGCTCGAGGATGACCGGATGCAGCGGATCACTGAGCGTGTCGCCGGTGGTCGTGTCCTTGAGACCAGCGAGGGCGACGATGTCGCCGGCAAAAGCCTCTTCGACGTCGGCGCGCGAATTCGCATGCATCTGCAGCATGCGGCCGATGCGCTCTTTCTTGCCCTTCACGGTGTTGTCGACCGAGATGCCCTTGGTGAGCTTGCCCGAATAGATGCGGGCAAAGGTGAGCGAACCGACGAACGGGTCGTTCATGATCTTGAAGGCGAGCATCGACAGCGGCTCGTTGTCGTCGGCATGACGCTCGATCTCGGCGTCGGTCTTGGCGTCGACGCCCTTGATGGCCGGGACATCGGCCGGCGACGGCAGATATTCGACGACGGCGTCGAGCAGCGGCTGCACGCCCTTGTTCTTGAAGGCCGAGCCACAGAACATCGGATAGAACTTCACCGCGATCGTGCCCTTGCGGATGAGCGCACGGATCTCGTCATTGCTCGGCATCTTGCCTTCGAGGTAATTCTCGAGCGCCGTTTCGTCCATTTCGACGGCGGCCTCGATCATCTTCTCGCGGTACTCTTCGGCACGAGCCTTGAGGTCGGCAGGGATCTCGACGATGTCCCAGGCAGCGCCCAGCGTCTCGTCGCGCCAGACCAGCGCGTTCATCTCAACGAGGTCGACGACACCCTTGAACTCGGTCTCGGCGCCGATCGGCAGCTGCATGACGACGGCATGCGCACCGAGGCGCGAACCGATCATCTCGACCGAGCGGTAGAAGTCGGCGCCGATCTTGTCCATCTTGTTGCAGAAGATCATGCGCGGCACGCGGTACTTGTCAGCCTGGCGCCAGACGGTCTCCGTCTGCGGCTCGACACCGGCATTGGCATCGAGCAGCGCGATGGCGCCGTCGAGCACGCGCAGCGAACGTTCGACCTCGATGGTGAAGTCGACGTGGCCGGGGGTGTCGATGATGTTGAAGCGATGCATCTTGCCGTCGCGACCCTTCCAGAAGGTCGTGGTGGCGGCCGACGTGATGGTGATGCCGCGCTCCTGCTCCTGCTCCATCCAATCCATGGTCGCAGCGCCGTCATGGACTTCGCCGATCTTGTGCGACTTGCCCGTGTAATAGAGGACGCGCTCGGTGGTCGTCGTCTTGCCGGCGTCGATATGCGCCATGATACCGAAATTGCGGTAGTCTTCGATTTTATATTCGCGGGCCATGGGAGGTGCCTCTTCAGTCTCGTTCGCGCTTTACCAGCGGTAGTGCGCGAAAGCGCGGTTGGCTTCTGCCATCTTGTGGGTATCTTCACGCTTCTTGACGGCGGTGCCGCGGTTGTTGGCCGCGTCCATCAGCTCGCCGGAGAGGCGGTCGACCATAGTGGTCTCGTTGCGGTTGCGGGCGGCGGCGATCAGCCAACGGATGGCCAATGCCTGACGGCGCTCGGGGCGCACGTCGACCGGAACCTGGTAGGTGGCGCCGCCGACGCGGCGCGAACGCACTTCCACATGCGGCGCGACATTGTCGAGCGCCTGATGGAAGACGGTGACCGGTTCCTGCTTGGTCTTGGACTGGACCTGGTCGAGCGCGCCGTAGACGATGGTCTCGGCAACCGACTTCTTGCCGTCATACATGACGGCGTTCATGAACTTGGTGACGATCAGATCGCCGAACTTCGGGTCCGGATTGATCTCACGCTTTTCTGCACTGTGACGACGGGACATTTTTTCTCTGCCTCAATTCTACGCGGTGGCCTGGATCCCGGATCGTCGCTTGACGCCGCCCGGAACGACCTTGGCTACGCTTCGGTCACTTCGGACGCTTGGCGCCGTATTTCGAACGGCGTTGCTTGCGGTTCTTCACGCCTTGCGTGTCGAGCACGCCGCGGATGATGTGGTAACGGACGCCCGGAAGATCCTTGACGCGACCGCCGCGGATCATCACCACCGAGTGCTCCTGAAGGTTGTGGCCTTCGCCGGGGATGTAACCGATCACTTCAAAACCATTGGTCAGGCGGATCTTGGCCACCTTGCGCAGCGCCGAGTTCGGCTTCTTCGGCGTCGTGGTGTAGACGCGCGTGCAGACGCCCCGCTTCTGCGGGTTCTGCTGCATGGCCGGGACCTTGTTGCGCTTCACCGGCGCAATGCGCGGCTTGCGGATCAGCTGGTTGACGGTAGGCATTAAACCCTCTTGTCTCTCAATTCCGTGTCTCGCCCGGTCAGGGCCGCTCAAAGCGTCATTTCCATACGCAAATTCGGGCCACAAACCGCGCCTCGCGGTCTTGCCCGAACAAATGGCAGAGGAAGCGGAAGCCGCTTCATGCACGCCGGAAATGTCTTTTCGCTCGTAAAACGAACCCTGTTTGAGGCAAACTCCAAAGCGTGTCGCTTCGGAAGCAAGAGCCTCACATCGGTTCTGACTAGGCGGCTTCTACTCGTATGGCCACTGTCCGTCAACCCCGGAGCGGCAAATATTGCGCTGAAACCGAGGCGTGGCAGCCATGCGAAAAATGCATGTAATTTTCTTGCGCCGTTTTTCAAGAGGAAGGCAGAAAGTGACCGGCTTGCGGCTGTTTCCGGGCCGTGCTTCGTGCGAAAAGGCGGCATGAACAGCCCAAACCCCCTCGCCCGGAGGTACGAACCCGTGAATGACAATGAGGAGCGCCCAGTCACCATTATTACCGGCCGGGTGTGGAAGCGCAAAGGCGGTAAGCCGGAAGGCGTGCATCTGATGCTGGTCGCGCCGGACGACGATTCTGCGGTGCGCCGTGCTCTCGAATCGCTTGCCGCGGAAGGTTATGCCGAGGCCGAGCTCGACCAGATCGGCGATATGGACGGCGTGCCCGACGACGAGCCGCATCTGTCCGCCTATCAGGGCGCGCTCGAAGGCGAAGTGTCGATCGTAACGTTCGATGTGCCGATCTGACCAGCCATGTGATTGTCGCGGTCTCGCCCTGCTTGCCCGGCATCGGTTCTCTGCTAAGAACCAAGCGCAATATCAACCTGCGGAGTCCCCATGTCCCTGAATAGCGATCCCATCAAGCTCGGCATTGTCGGCGTGGGAAAGATCGTTCGCGATCAGCACCTTCCGGCCCTGGCGAAGGACCGCGACTACCGCCTCGTCGCCGCCGCCAGCCGGCACGGCAAGGTGGACGGCATTGCGAATTTTCCCGATATCGAGGCGATGCTCGACACTGTGCCGGAGCTTGAGGCCGTATCGCTCTGCATGCCGCCGCAGTTCCGCTACGACGCGGCGCGCACGGCGCTGGCGGCGAAAAAGCATGTCTTCCTGGAAAAACCGCCCGGCGCCACGGTCAGCGAGGTCGAGGATTTGAAAGCGCTGGCGGTGGCGAACGGCGTCTGCCTGTTCGCCAGCTGGCACTCGCGCTATGCGCCGGCCGTCGAAGCAGCGCGTACATTCCTCAGCTCGACTACGATCAGGTCGGCCGCCATCAACTGGAAGGAAGACGTGCGCCGCTGGCATCCGAATCAGGAATGGATCTGGGCTCCCGGCGGCTTTGGCGTCTTCGATCCCGGCATCAACGCGCTGTCGATCGCCACCCACATCCTGCCACCGATGCTCATCAGTTCGGCAGAGCTCGATTTCCCCGAAAACCGCGCGGCCCCGATCGCCGCCCATATCGTCTTCCGTACTTCGAACGGTCTGCCGGTGACGATGGAACTCGACTGGCGCCAGACCGGGCCGCAAAGCTGGGACATCCTGGCCGATACCGAGGCCGGATCGATGGTGCTTTCTGGCGGCGGCTCAAAGCTCGCCATCGATGGCCGCGTCGTTCACGAGGAGCCGGAAGCCGAATATCCGATGCTCTACAAGCGCTTCGCCGAGATCGTGCGCGCCGGCGTTTCCGACGTCGACCTCGCGCCGCTCCAGCACGTCGCCGACGCCTTCATGCTCGGCAAGCGCAATGTGGTCGAAGCTTTTTTTGACTGACACTGACCCCGGTAGAGCGACCTTGAATGTTCCGGATCATCTTGGCTTGCGGTCCAGGAATTCTCCCGGACGAGGCGCAGAAGCAACGGGAGCCGTCCGGTGTCCTTGTTCAAGTTCGCTCATGACATGTTGAACCGCCACCTCGAGATCGGCCTGCCCCCAGCCAAGCTCGGTGATTTCTCCATATCGAATGAAATTTGAGCGGCCGAAACCACCTTCAATGTCATTGTAAGAAATCACGCTCCGGCCGATCAACGCTACGACCCAGATGCGATGATCACTCCCAGCAGGAGAGTGATGCAGCCATTCTTCCGGATCGATCTTGATCAGGTCCCAAAGCCTTCGCTGCCCAAAGCTCATACGATCTCGGCCAGTGTTGATCAATTCCCAGATGGTCGCCTCGTTCAATTGCCGATTCCTTAAAAAGCCAGCCGCCGGTGGCAGCTTCAACTGACGATCGCTATTGCAAAGCCGTCATAGCCCTTGGCGCCAACAGTCTGGATCGCGGTACCTTGCAGACGCTTGTCGCTGCCAATGAACGAGAACGCCGCGCGTGCCCCTTCGACATTGGCGTCGCGGCCATCTTCGTTCACCACCGCGCCGTCACGGATGACATTGTCGCAGACGATGACAGTCCCCGGCCTCGAAAGACGCATCGCCCAGGACAGATAGTGCTGGTTGTTCGGCTTGTCGGCGTCGATGAAGATGAAGTCGAACGGCCCGGCATTCTCGGCGCCTAACGCGGCAAGCGATTGAAGCGCCGGTCCGACCCGCAGTTCCACGCGGTCAGATACCCCTGCCCGTTCAAAGTTCGACCGCGCGACACTGGCGTGGTGCGGATCAAGCTCGAGCGTCACGACCTTGCCGTCCACGGGCAACGCTCGCGCCATCCAGATTGTCGAGTAGCCGCCCAACGTGCCGATTTCGAGTACCTTCTTCGCTCCCTGCATTCGCGCAAGAAGTGACAGCAGCTTGCCTTGTGCCGGGGAAACATCGATCGGCGGTAGGCCGTGGTCATGGTTGGCCGCCAGAACGGCATCGAGGGCGGGATCCGCCTCGAAAAGAGCCTCGACAATGTAGCCGTCGACAGAAGCCCAGATCCTCCTGCTCATCCGTTGTCCTCCGATCCGATTGGGGAACCACAATGCGAAAAGGGGCCACTTGGGCCCCTTTTCTATCTTCTCTTACTTGCGCGCTTACTGCGCGGCGGTAACCATGTCGGTCAGCATCGGCTCGGCGACCTCGACGCCGGACGCCTTGCGGCGCTCGTCGATGATCAACTCGTCGCGCGAGGTGGCGATGCGCCGGATCTGGCTCATCGTGCCGCCGGTGCCGGCCGGGATGAGCCGGCCGACGATGACGTTTTCCTTCAGCCCCTGCAGCATGTCGGTCTTGCCGGCAACCGCAGCTTCGGTCAGCACCCTCGTCGTCTCCTGGAAGGAGGCGGCGGAGATGAAGGACGGCGTCTGCAGCGAGGCCTTGGTGATGCCCAGCAGCACCGGCTGGCCTTCGGCCGGCTTCTTGCCCTCCTCGACCAGGCGCTCGTTGACCTCTTCCAGTTCGATCACGTCGACGTGGTCGCCCGGAATGTAGGTCGAATCGCCCTGCGTGGTGATCTCGACCTTCTGCAGCATCTGGCGAACGATCACCTCGATGTGCTTGTCGTTGATCGACACGCCCTGCAGGCGGTAGACCTCCTGGATCTCGTTGACGAGGTAGGAGGCAAGCGCCTCCACGCCCTTGATCGCCAGGATGTCGTGCGGCGCCGGATTGCCGTCGAGGATATAGTCGCCCTTCTCGATGACGTCGCCGTCCTGGAGATGGAACGGCTTGCCCTTCGGGATCAGGTATTCGACCGGCTCAAGCGTCGAGTCATGCGGCTCGATGATGATGCGGCGCTTGTTCTTGTAGTCGCGACCGAAGCGGATCGTGCCATCGATCTCGGCGATGATGGCGTGATCCTTCGGACGGCGTGCCTCGAACAGTTCGGCCACACGCGGCAGACCGCCGGTGATGTCCTTGGTCTTGGCGCTTTCCATCGGAATACGCGCCAGCACGTCGCCGGGGCGAACCTGTGCGCCGGGTTCGACCGAAAGAATGGCCTCGACCGAGAGCAGGAAGCGGGCGTCGCCACCCTTCGACAGCTTGCCGACCTTGCCCTTGGCATCCTGGACGACGATCGCCGGCTTGAGGTCGTTGCCGCGTGGCGTCGAACGCCAGTCGATGACCTCGCGCTTGGTGATGCCGGTCGATTCGTCGGCGGTTTCCTGAACGGAAATGCCATCGACCAGATCTTCGAACGCCACCCTGCCCTCGATTTCGGTGAGGACCGGGCGGGTATAGGGATCCCACTCGGCAATACGCTGGCCGCGCTTCACCTTGTCGCCATCGTCGACGAAGATGCGCGAACCGTAGGTGACGCGGTGCGTGGCGCGTTCCTTGCCGGCCTCGTCGAGGATCAGCACCGCCATGTTGCGACCCATGACCATCAGCTGGCCGTCGGAGTTGCGCACCACGTTGCGGTTGCGGATCTCGACCTTGCCCTCGTACGAGGCTTCAAGGAACGAGGAATCCACCACCTGCGCCGTGCCGCCCATGTGGAAGGTACGCATGGTGAGCTGGGTGCCCGGCTCGCCAATCGACTGCGCCGCGATGACGCCGACAGCCTCGCCCTGGTTGACAGGCGTGCCGCGGGCCAGATCGCGTCCGTAACAGACCGCGCAAACGCCGACCCTGACCTCGCAGGTTAGCGCCGAACGGATGCGGACAGACTGCACACCGGCCTTTTCGATCAGTTCCACGTCACGCTCGTCCATCAGCGTTCCGGCCTTGACCAGAACCTCGCCGGTGACCGGGTGAGTGATATCGTCGAGCGAGGTGCGGCCGAGAACGCGCTGACCAACCGAAGCGACGACCTGACCGGCATCGACGATCGGCTGCATGGTGAGGCCCTTGTCGGTGCCGCAGTCGAGCGAGTTGACGATGCAGTCCTGCGCCACGTCGACAAGACGACGCGTCAGGTAACCCGAGTTCGCCGTCTTCAAGGCGGTGTCGGCCAGACCCTTGCGGGCGCCGTGGGTCGAGTTGAAGTACTCGAGCACGGTCAGGCCTTCCTTGAAGTTCGAGATGATCGGCGTCTCAATGATTTCACCGCTAGGCTTGGCCATCAGGCCGCGCATGCCGGCGAGCTGGCGCATCTGGGTGGGCGAGCCGCGCGCACCGGAGTGCGACATCATGTAGATCGAGTTCATCGGCTTCTGACGGCCGTTGTCCTCGAACTCGACCGCCTTGATGCGGGCCATCATTTCGTCGGCGACCTTTTCCGAGCACTTGGCCCAGGCGTCGACGACCTTGTTGTACTTCTCGCCCTGGGTGATCAGGCCGTCATTGTACTGCTGCTCGTATTCCTTGGCCAAAGCCTCGGTGTCGGACACCAGCTTGATCTTGGCATCCGGGATCAGCATGTCGTCCTTGCCGAACGAAATGCCGGCACGGCAGGCGTGGCTGAAGCCGAGAGCCATGATGCGATCGCAGAAAATGACCGTCTCCTTCTGACCGCAATGGCGGTAGACGGTGTCGATCATCTTGGAGATGTTCTTCTTGGTCATCTCCTGGTTGGCGGTCTCGTAGGGCACGTTGACGTTCTTCGGCAGCAGCTCGCCGATGATCATGCGGCCAGGCGTGGTGTCGTGGATCTTCGATACGACCTTACCGTCGGCGTCGACCGTGCGGAAGCGCCCCTTGATCTTGGAATGCAGCGTTACCGCCTTGGTCTCGAGCGCATGCTGGAGCTCGCCCATATCGGCAAACACCATGCCCTCGCCCGGCTCGTTCTGGTTGACGATCGACAGATAGTAGAGACCGAGAACCATGTCCTGCGACGGGACGATGATCGGCGCGCCGGAAGCCGGGTGCAGGATGTTGTTGGTCGACATCATCAGCACGCGAGCCTCGAGCTGCGCTTCCAGTGACAGCGGCACGTGGACCGCCATCTGGTCGCCGTCGAAGTCGGCGTTGAAGGCCGTGCAGACCAGCGGGTGAAGCTGGATCGCCTTGCCTTCGATCAGGATCGGCTCGAACGCCTGGATGCCGAGGCGGTGCAGCGTCGGCGCGCGGTTCAACAGCACCGGATGCTCGCGGATGACCTCGTCGAGGATATCCCAGACCTCCGGACGCTCCTTTTCGACCAGCTTCTTCGCCTGCTTGACGGTCGAGGAGTAACCCTTGGCGTCGAGACGGGCGTAGATGAAGGGCTTAAACAGCTCGAGCGCCATCTTCTTCGGCAGGCCGCACTGGTGCAGCTTGAGCTCGGGACCGGTGACGATGACCGAGCGGCCGGAATAGTCGACGCGCTTGCCGAGCAGGTTCTGGCGGAACCGGCCCTGCTTGCCCTTCAACATGTCGGACAGCGACTTCAGCGGACGCTTGTTGGCGCCGGTGATGACGCGGCCGCGGCGGCCATTGTCGAACAGCGCATCGACGGCTTCCTGCAGCATGCGCTTTTCATTGCGCACGATGATGCCGGGCGCGCGCAGCTCGATCAGCCGCTTCAAGCGGTTGTTGCGGTTGATGACGCGGCGGTAGAGGTCGTTCAGATCCGACGTAGCGAAACGGCCGCCGTCCAGCGGGACAAGCGGACGCAGATCCGGCGGGATCACCGGAACCACCTTCATGATCATCCATTCCGGACGGTTGCCGGATTCCATGAAGTTCTCGACGACCTTGAGACGCTTCAGCTACTTCTTATACTTGAGCTAGGAGGTGGTCGAAGCCAGTTCCGAACGCAGATCGCCGGCGATCTTCTCGAGGTCCATGCCGGCCAGCAGGTCGTGGATCGCCTCGGCGCCGATCATGGCGGTGAAACTATCCTCGCCATATTCGTCGACGGCCATCATGTACTCTTCCTCGCTGAGCAGCTGGTGCTCCTTCAGCGCGGTGAGGCCGGGTTCGGTGACGATGTAGTTCTCGAAGTAAAGGACCCGCTCGATGTCCTTCAGGGTCATGTCGAGCAGCGTGCCGATGCGCGACGGCAGCGACTTCAGGAACCAGATGTGGGCGACCGGTGCCGCCAGCTCGATATGGCCCATGCGCTCGCGGCGGACGCGCGACAGCGTGACTTCGACGCCGCACTTCTCGCAGATGACGCCCTTGTACTTCATGCGCTTGTACTTGCCGCACAGGCACTCATAGTCCTTGATCGGACCAAAAATGCGCGCGCAGAACAGGCCGTCACGCTCCGGCTTGAAGGTGCGGTAGTTGATGGTCTCCGGCTTCTTGATCTCGCCGAATGACCAGGACAGAATCTTCTCAGGGCTGGCAAGCGAGATCCGGATGGAATCGAACACCTGCGCAGGCGCCTGGGGGTTGAAGAGATTCATGACCTCTTGGTTCATGCCGTTCTCCTTTTCGGGGTCCTCGAAAACCCCTTGCATCTAGCGCGGGCCAAACGCCCGCCGACTTGATCGGCCATCGGCCGAGAATTTGGTGCGTCCGGTCGCGGGAAGGCCGCGGCCGGACGTCTTGCTTACTCGGCCGCGTCGGGCAGCCGGATCGGGTTGTCGTCGAGCTTGGTGTTCTCCAACTCGACATTGAGGCCGAGAGACCGCATTTCCTTAACGAGAACGTTGAAGCTCTCGGGGATGCCGGCCTCGAATGTGTCGTCGCCTCTGACGATCGCCTCGTAGACCTTGGTGCGGCCGGCGACGTCATCCGACTTCACCGTCAGCATCTCCTGCAGCGTGTAGGCGGCGCCGTACGCTTCAAGCGCCCAGACCTCCATCTCGCCAAAGCGCTGGCCACCGAACTGCGCCTTGCCGCCCAGCGGCTGCTGGGTAACGAGCGAGTACGGCCCGATCGAACGCGCGTGGATCTTGTCGTCCACAAGGTGGTGAAGCTTGAGCATATATATGTAGCCCATCGTCACTTTGCGATCGAACGGTTCGCCGGTGCGTCCGTCATAGAGCTGCGACTGACCGCTGGTGTGCAGGCCCGCCTGCTCCAGCATGATGTTGATGTCGGCCTCGTGCGCGCCGTCGAACACCGGTGTCGCGATGGAGACGCCGCGGCGCATCTGCTCGCTGAGGCGAACGATGCTCTCGTCGTCATATTCGCGGACCGGCTCGTTGCGGTCATTGGCCGGCATGAAGCTCTCAAGCGTCTTGCGCAGCGGCTTGATGTCGCCCGCCGTCTTGTACGCATCGATCAGATCGCCGATCTTCTTGCCCATTCCGGCGCAAGCCCAGCCCAGATGCGTTTCCAGGATCTGGCCGACATTCATGCGGCTCGGCACACCCAGCGGGTTGAGCACGATGTCGGCATGCGTGCCGTCCTCGAGGAAAGGCATGTCCTCGACCGGAACGATCCGCGACACGACACCCTTGTTGCCGTGCCGGCCGGCCATCTTGTCGCCGGGCTGCATCTTGCGCTTCACGGCCACGAAGACCTTGACCATCTTCATGACGCCCGGAGGCATCTCGTCGCCGCGCTGCACCTTCTCGACCTTGTCCATGAAGCGCTGCTCGAGCGCCTTCTTGGAATCGTCGTACTGGCCACGCAGGGCTTCCAGTTCGCTCTGGAGCTTTTCGTTCTCCACGGCAAACTGCCACCACTGCGAACGCGGATACTCGTCGAGCGTGTCCTTCGACAGCTTCGAGCCCTTCTTGAAGCCCTTCGGCCCGGCAATCGCCTCCTTGCCGACGAGAACGTCGGAAAGGCGCGAATAGACGTTACGGTCGAGGATCGCCTGCTCGTCGTCGCGGTCCTTGGCGAGGCGTTCGATCTCCTCGCGCTCGATCGCCATGGCGCGCTCGTCCTTCTCGACACCGTGGCGGTTGAAGACGCGCACTTCGACGACGGTGCCGAAGGTTCCCGGAGGCATGCGCATGGAGGTATCGCGCACGTCCGAGGCCTTTTCACCGAAGATGGCGCGCAGCAGCTTTTCTTCCGGCGTCATCGGGCTTTCGCCCTTCGGCGTGATCTTGCCGACCAGGATGTCGCCCGGCTGCACTTCCGCACCAATGTAGACGATGCCGGCCTCATCGAGG
The DNA here is from genome assembly GCF_040319055.1 of Mesorhizobium sp. M0960. Taxonomy (NCBI): domain Bacteria; kingdom Pseudomonadati; phylum Pseudomonadota; class Alphaproteobacteria; order Hyphomicrobiales; family Phyllobacteriaceae; genus Mesorhizobium; species Mesorhizobium sp. M0960. The sequence continues at coordinate 12,015 of NZ_JAMYNN010000033.1, forward strand.
TTCTTCAGCGCTTCTTCCGAGACGTTCGGGATATCGCGCGTGATCTCCTCCGGCCCGAGCTTGGTGTCGCGGGCCATGACTTCGAACTCCTCGATGTGGATCGAGGTGAAGACGTCGTCGGCGACGATGCGCTCGGACAAGAGGATGGAATCCTCGTAGTTGTAGCCATTCCACGGCATGAACGCGACCAGCACGTTGCGGCCGAGGGCCAGATCACCGAGCTCGGTCGACGGGCCGTCGGCGATGATGTCGCCCTTGTTGACCCGGTCGCCCATGCGCACCAGCGGACGCTGGTTGATGCAGGTGTTCTGGTTCGAACGCTGGAACTTCATCAGCCGGTAGATATCGACGCCGGACTTGCCGGGATCGAGATCTTCCGTGGCGCGGATGACGATACGCGTCGCGTCCACCTGGTCGACGATGCCGCCGCGGCGGGCGCCGATGGCGGCGCCCGAGTCACGGGCGACGATCGGCTCCATGCCGGTGCCGACGAACGGCGCTTCGGCGCGCACCAGCGGCACGGCCTGACGCTGCATGTTCGAGCCCATCAGCGCGCGGTTGGCGTCGTCGTTCTCAAGGAACGGAATCAGGGCCGCGGCCACCGACACCATCTGCTTCGGCGACACGTCCATCAGATCGACGTTTTCGCGCGGCGCCATCATCACTTCGCCGGCGTTACGGCAAATGACGAATTCGTCGACGAAATGACCATTCTTGTCGAGCTCGGCATTGGCCTGCGCGACGTGGTGCTTGGCCTCTTCCATAGCCGACAGGTAGACGACCTCATTGGTCAGCTTGCCGTTGACGATCTTGCGGTACGGGCTCTCGATGAAGCCGTATTTGTTGACACGCGCGAAGGTCGCAAGCGAGTTGATCAGGCCGATATTCGGGCCTTCCGGCGTCTCGATCGGGCAGATGCGGCCGTAATGCGTCGGGTGCACGTCGCGCACCTCGAACCCGGCACGCTCGCGGGTCAGGCCGCCCGGTCCAAGCGCCGACAGGCGGCGCTTGTGGGTGATCTCCGACAGCGGGTTGGTCTGATCCATGAACTGCGACAGCTGCGAGGAACCGAAGAACTCGCGCACGGCGGCAGCCGCCGGCTTGGCGTTGATCAGGTCCTGCGGCATCACCGTGTCGATCTCGATCGAGGACATACGTTCCTTGATCGCGCGCTCCATGCGCAGCAGGCCGACGCGGTACTGGTTCTCCATCAGCTCGCCGACCGAGCGCACGCGGCGGTTGCCGAGATTGTCGATGTCGTCGATCTCGCCCTTGCCGTCGCGCAGTTCGACCAGCGTCTTGACCACGGCCAGGATGTCGTCCTTGCGCAGCACGCGCACGGTATCCTCGGCCTTGAGTTCGAGGCGCATGTTCATCTTGACGCGGCCGACGGCAGAAAGATCATAGCGCTCGCTGTCGAAAAACAGCGAGTTGAACATGGCTTCGGCGGTCTCGAGCGTCGGCGGCTCACCGGGGCGCATGACGCGGTAGATGTCGAACAGCGCGTCCTGGCGGCTCTCGTTTTTGTCGACGTTGAGCGTGTTGCGGATATAAGCGCCGACATTGACGTGATCGATGTCGAGAACCTTGATCTCGTCATCGCCGGTGCCGAGAAGCACTTTCAGCGTCTTTTCATCGATCTCGTCGCCGGCTTCGAGGAAAATCTCGCCGGTGCCATAGTTGACGATGTCCTCGGCAAGGTAGTTGCCGAGCAGATCCTCGTCGGTCGCCTTGATCGCCTTAAGACCTTTTTCGCCAAGCGCCCTGGCCTGGCGGGCAGTGATCTTCTTGCCGGCCTCGACGACGACCTCGCCGGTGTCGGCGTCAACCAGGTCACCAACGGCCTTGAGGCCGCGGAAACGCTCGACGTTGAAGGGAATGCGCCAATGGTCGCCGGCGCGCTTGTAGGTGATTTTGTTGTAGAAGGTCGACAGGATCTCTTCGCCGTCCATGCCGAGCGCCATCAGCAGCGACGTCACCGGAATCTTGCGGCGGCGGTCGATACGGGCGTGCACGACGTCCTTGCTATCGAACTCGATGTCGAGCCACGAGCCGCGATAGGGAATGACGCGCGCGGCAAACAGAAGCTTGCCGGACGAATGCGACTTGCCCTTGTCATGGTCGAAGAAGACGCCCGGCGAACGGTGCATCTGCGAGACGATGACGCGCTCGGTGCCGTTGACGATGAAGGTGCCGTTCAAGGTCATGAGCGGCATGTCGCCCATGTAGACGTCCTGCTCCTTGATGTCCTTGATCGACTTCGCGCCGGTATCCTCGTCGATATCGAACACGATGAGGCGCAGCGTCACCTTGAGCGGCGCCGCATAGGTCAGGTCGCGCTGGCGGCATTCGTCAACGTCGAATTTGGGTCCTTCGAACTCGTACTTCACGAATTCCAGCATCGAGGAGCCGGAAAAATCGGAAATCGGGAAGACCGACTTGAAAACTGCCTGCAGCCCCTCGTCAGGACGCCCACCGTTGGGCTCCTCCACCATCAGGAACTGGTCATAGGATGCCTTCTGAACCTCGATCAGGTTCGGCATCTCCGCAACTTCCGGGATCTTTCCGAAAAATTTGCGTACGCGTCTGCGGCCATTGAAAGTCTGGGTCTGGGCCATCGTCGCTCCTTAGCTCAATTCTCGGGACGAGCCTCGCCGCGGCTCGCCTTGCATCTCGGGCCACCTCGGCGGCCCTGTCTTGTTGCCCGCCGCCTGTCGGCGGCTTCTTGTCTTTTCACCCACCACCAATTGGCGGTGGGCCAGAAACGGGAGAAAACCCGTTTCCTGAAGGCCGGTTTGCGGCCCTCAGGAAAGAGGTTTTCGCACTCTTCGCGCCATGAGCCTCCCCTCGACGTGAAGGGAGTGGCGGCCGGCGCGCCGCCGGCCGCCGGTACTCAACGCTTACTTCAGTTCGACCTTGGCGCCGGCTGCTTCCAGCTGGGCCTTGAACTTGTCCGCGTCGGCCTTGGAAACGGCTTCCTTGACCGGCTTCGGAGCCGCCTCGACCAGGTCCTTGGCTTCCTTGAGGCCAAGACCGGTGATGGCGCGAACTTCCTTGATGACGTTGATCTTCTGAGCGCCTGCTTCGGTGAGGACGACGTCGAATTCCGTCTTTTCCTCGACCGGAGCAGCAGCGGCCGCGGCGCCGCCAGCAGCGGCAACCGCCACCGGAGCAGCGGCGGAAACGCCCCACTTTTCTTCAAGAAGCTTCGACAGCTCGGCCGCCTCGAGGACGGTCAGCTTCGAAAGGTCGTCTACGATCTTTGCCAGATCAGCCATTGCAATGTTCCTTCATAAGGTTCGAACGTGTGTTTGTGATAGCGAGGAACGGCCTCATGCCGCCTCGTCCTTCCGGGCGTAAGCGCCGATGACGCGCGCGACCGAAGCCGCAGGCGCATTGACGATCTGGGCGATCCGGGTTGCCGGCGTGGCGATCATGCCAACCAGCCTGGCGCGCAGCTCATCGAGCGACGGAAGTGTGGCGAGTGCCTTCACACCGTCGGCGTTGAGCGAGGTGGTGCCCATTGCGCCGCCGAGAATGACGAGCTTGTCATTTCCCTTGGCGAAATCGGACGCGACCTTCGGCGCCGCAATCGGATCCTCCGAATAGGCGATCAGCGTCTGTCCCTTGAACAGCTCGATGATCGATGCGGAGTCCGTGCCCTGAAGAGCGATTTTGGCGAGACGGTTCTTCGCGACTTTGACGGTGCCACCGGCGGCGCGCATTTTCGACCGAAGGTCGTTCATTTGCGCGACGGTGATACCGGCGTAGTGGGCCACGACGACTGAACCAGCGCTTGAGAACGCATCATTCAGGCCCGTGACGAGTTCGCGTTTTTCCGCTCTGTCCACTGCCTATCTCCAGTTGACCCCTGCCCTCTACGAAGGACAGGCGTCGGGTTGCCTTTTGCCGGCCGGGCCATCCAGTAACGGATCTCCCGAACGACGCTCGAGGATCCTGCCCCCTTTCGCCACACCTGCCGGCAAGCCGGACGGTGCGCAGACAAAAGGCAAACACGGTTCGAACCTTTCATTGGAGCGTTCGCTCCTTTGTCCGGTCTTCACCCGTCTCATGCAGGCCCACATGAATTAAGGCCCACATCACCTAAGGCTTGGGGGCCGCCTGCAATCTCGGACAGGATGTCCGGAAGCCTTTCGACTTCCGGTACCGGGCCGCCGACAGGTCGGAGGCCCGGAATTCTTTCACGGATCAGCGTCTTAGCGGCCGATCCAATTGTTCGTATCAGGACGCTGCGAGCGTCGAGACGTCGAGCTTGAGGCCCGGGCCCATCGTCGAGGTGACCGACACCTTCTTGACGTAATTGCCCTTGGCACCAGCCGGCTTTGCCCTGGTCACCGCATCGGCGAAGGCGCGGACGTTCTCTTCCAGCGCCTTGACGTCGAACGAGACCTTGCCGACGCCGGCATGAACGATGCCGGCCTTCTCGACGCGGAACTCGACGGCGCCGCCCTTCGATGCCTTCACGGCGGCGGCCACGTCGGTGGTGACGGTGCCGACCTTCGGGTTCGGCATCATGCCGCGCGGGCCGAGCACCTTGCCGAGACGGCCGACCAGCGGCATCATGTCCGGCGTGGCGATGCAGCGGTCGAAGTCGATCGTGCCCTTCTGGACGATGTCGACCAGATCCTCGGCTCCGACGATGTCGGCGCCGGCGGCCTTGGCCTCCTCGGCCTTGTCACCGCGCGCGAACACGGCAACGCGAACGCTGCGGCCGGTGCCGTTCGGCAGGTTGACCACGCCGCGGACCATCTGGTCGGCATGGCGGGGGTCGACGCCGAGGTTCATCGCGACTTCGATGGTCTCGTCGAACTTCACCGAGGAGCGATCCTTGAGCAGCTTCAGCGCCTCACCCAAAGCGTAAGCCTTGTTGGGATCGATGCCTTCGCGGGTCTGCGATACACGCTTTGCAATCTTTGCCATGATCTCAGCCCACCACTTCCAGACCCATCGAGCGGGCGGAGCCCTCGACCATGCGCATGGCCGCCTCGACGTCGTTTGCGTTCAGATCCTTCATCTTCTGCTCGGCGATGGCGCGCACCTTGTCGCGGCCGATCGTGCCGGCCTTGACCTTGCCCGGCTCCTTCGAGCCCGACTTCAGGTTCGCGGCCTTCTTCAGGAAGTAGCTCACCGGCGGCGTCTTCATGACGAAGGTGAACGACTTGTCCTGGTAGTAGGTGATGACGACCGGAACCGGCGAGCCCTTTTCCATTTCCTGGGTCTGCGCGTTGAACGCCTTGCAGAACTCCATGATGTTGATGCCACGCTGACCAAGCGCCGGGCCGATCGGGGGCGACGGCGTCGCCGATCCCGCGGAAACCTGGAGCTTGAGCTGGCCTGCAATTTTCTTAGCCATCTCTCTTCCTGCCTTTTCTCATGCCGGTCTTGCCGGCGGTTGCAGTCTGGTGGTGCGGTCCGCGCGGCCGGCTAAAGCCGCATTCGCCTCCCACCCGTTTTGGCCGCGCGATCTCCGCGCCGCCTTCCCTGCCGCCGAAACCGGTGCAGGGATTTCGGATCAGCCCTTCTCGACCTGTCCGAATTCCAGATCGACCGGCACGGCGCGCCCGAAGATCGATACTTCCACCTTGAGCCGCGCCCGCTCCTCGTCCACTTCCTGGACGAAACCGTTGAACGACGCGAATGGTCCATCCGAAACGCGGATCGCTTCGCCGATCTCGAACGTCACCGACGGCTTCGGCCGCTCGACGCCTTCCTGAACCTGGTTCAGGATACGCTGGGCTTCGGCTTCGGTGATCGGCACCGGCTTGGAGTCGCCCAGGAACCCGGTGACCTTCGGCGTGTTCTTGACGAGCGAGAACACGGCATCGGTCAGATTGGCCTTCAACAGCACATAGCCCGGAAAGAACTTGCGCTCGGCATCGACCTTGCGGCCGCGGCGGATCTCGACGACCTTCTCGGTCGGCACCACGATCTGCTCGATGTCGGCGGACAGGCCCTTCTGCTTGGCCTTGTTCTCGATGTCCTCGGCGACCTTCTTTTCAAAGTTCGAGTAGGCGTGGACGATGTACCACCGCGCGGTCATTTTAAGACTTCTCCGTAATCGCCGGACTTACTGTCCGAGGCCGAGGATTTTTTCGACCGCAAAGCCCATGGCCACGTCTGCGGTAAAGAAAAAGATCATCGCGATGACCGCGAACACAAGGACCATCACCGTCGAGATCACCGTTTCGCGCCGCGACGGCCAAGTGACCTTGGCAGTCTCCGCGCGAACCTGCTGGAGAAAGGTGAAAGGATTTGTGGTTTTCGAAGCCATATGCCGCTCTGTCTGCAAGACCCGTTGGCCGGGTCTCCTGGATGATCCCGCTGGCCGGGACGTGCCGCTTGAGCGTGCGTTCGCGCCGAATCAGCGCAATCATTTCGCCCATGCAAATCAGACGCGTAAAGCCGGCTTCCCAGCTCCACGCGTCGCGTGTCTGTTTCGTCTACATAAAACCGATTCTTGATCCACGCAAGTGGCAAGTGTCCGCTTTATGACCAAACGCCGCCTCGGAACCATCCAGTCGTCCCGTCCCGGCTATGCGGCCCTTATGCCGCAACTTATGCTATATGGCAAGTCACAAGCCGGTTTTCAAAGGCTGCGCTGCAAAAGAATCGTTTTTTAGGTATCCATTCGTAGGAATGGCACGGGCAGCAGGGCTCGAACCTACGACCTGCGGTTTTGGAGACCGCCGCTCTACCAACTGAGCTATGCCCGTATGCGCATGTCGGCGCAGCAGGCGCTTCCTAAAAGCTTCCGCGCGCTCTGTAAAGAGCGGTGTGCGCTGCCCAGCCTTCATCTTCGAAAGTCGAGGCGTCCTCCCGGCCATTTCCCGTCGATCCGTTGATTGCTGACGACCAAACCGACCCAGGGACGCACGATTTTTGGGTCGGTCAGATTGATATATTTTCCAACCAGCCCTTTCGCACTGACGCGCCGCGCGTCGATGAGCCCCTTGCGCACGCCATCATGCCAATCGAACAGTAGGTAAACTCTCTCTCCCGCGGTCTTCAGCTCGCCCCGGCCAGACTTCCATTTACCCTTGCTATCGCCTGGAATCGTGGGGTCGGCACCGCCGTTCCATCGGCTGGACCACCTGCCTTCGATGGTGTCGTTGCGGTCGCGGTCGCTTTCGGTGCCCCAGGCTTCGGCGTTTTCATCGCTTGCAGCTCCCTCCAGTTTTACGCCGGCGGCGAACGCCGACACCTCCTCGTCGTCGGGAGTGGGGACATCCATGACACCGAACGGGTTTCGGGTTCCGCGGTTGCCGTCAAAGGTGCTGCCTGAATTTTTCTTGCCTTCCGATCTCATCGCAAAGTCTCCGGTTTTTAGTGAGGCCCCGCCAGTCGACGGCGACTTTAAACCGTTAGCCTGGAGGACCGAGACCTCCATAGCCACCCGTTTTCCTGGCCGGCAGGGTTTTCGACCGATTCGCGCCCGGTCAGTTTCCCGAAGGCGGCTTGTAGGGGCCGCCCGGCACGCCCCAACCCCAGACCGGCATTGGTTCCGTCTCGGGATCGCAGGTCGGACCTTTGTTGGAGTTCATCTTGGCCAGCCGCGATCCCCATTCGATATAGGCCATGAAGGCCGAGCGGAATTCGGGATCGTCAGGCAGCCCGATCTCGTCGGCGGCGTCGGCGAGGAGATTGATCCAGCGCCGGCGCTGCTCCTCCGTCAGATGCTTGCCGAGGTGATGCATCACCATTTCGCGATGGCCGCCATGCTTTTCGCTGTAGGTTTTCGGTCCACCGAAAACTTCGCCGATGAAGGCCGCGACGTGGGCCGGATGGTCCGCCGACATATGCTTGAACACCGGCCCGACAATGGGATCCCGAGAGACGTTGTCGTAGAAGGTCTGGGTCAGGCGGTTCAGCGCTTCGGTGCCGCCGGCCCATTCGAACAATGTCGGGACGTCCTGGCTCATTTGCGATCCCTCGCCTGGCTGGTCTTCTACCACGCCGGACGATAGCGGAAACATCCAGCATCGCTCAACCTGTCTCGATGGCCAGCTTCCGAAACCGACGCGCCCCTACAATTTGGCGGGCGCCTCGGCCTGCGCATTGGGCGAGAGCACCACGCGGCAATTGTCAGGCTTCGGCACCGATCTGCACAGGGTGGCACCGGTCAGCTCGTCCACTGATTGCGGCCCAGTCGTCAGTCCGGCCCTCAGCATCACGTCAGGTTCGAGCTGACGCTCGACCGAAATGCGCTGAAGCGTCATGAACAGATCACGGTTGATTGCCATCTCGTCAAGGTAAGCCTTGATCAGCTGGGCTTGTCCCATCAGGTAAAGGCTGAGTAGCGCCCGTGGACCGACAAGCCGCCTGACGCCCCCAGCCAGCATCAGCGCGCAGGCCGAATCGCAGTCGCCTTTCGCATCGCTGGCCACTCCGGCATAGGCGCCATCTTTGGCCAAGCAATTCCACTCTTCCGGGTCGCAGCCAACGAAATCGGTACGGGCAACGGCGACGTCGAGCTTCTTTTCACGGATAAGTCGCCCCATCGCCAGAGCGCTGAACAAGTCGCCGCCTCGCGAGCTCACCACTATAGGCAGCCGCCGGCTGCCAAGCGTAGCGAGCAACTGGCCCAGCTTCTGCGGGGTTTGGCTCGTGATTACGCCTTGTGCCGAGATCCATTCCGGGCAGTCGGGATTGCAGGACGAATTGCTGCGGCGAACCACAACGAAGCGCATCTCGGGTGCCCCGTTCCCCGGCACTGCCACGAGCGGCCGAGCCCACATCCATTCCGGGCAGTGGGGCTCGCACATCGGATCGCTGCCGCGAACGAGTATGAAGCCCTTGTCCGGCGCCTCGTTTCCTGGCACTGCCTCGACCGGCTGAGCAGGTGCCTCCTTGGCCAGCTGAGAAAGTGGGACTTAAGCCGGCTGAGACGGTCCGGCCTTCGCTTCGATTGCTGCCACCTTGGCCGGCTTGGCATTCGCAGGGACCTCCCTGCAGTTCGGCGGCGCAGGACTCCGCTGGCATATGCCCGCCTGCGTAAGTATGTCGAGGGAGTCCCTGCTGGTGATCAGCTTCATCGTCAGCATGTCGTCGAGGGCGATCTGCCGGATGTCGCTGGCGGGCGTGGCCTTCATTCTGTCGATTACGCCCCGTCCGACACCCATGTCCCTGAGATAGGCCGAAAGTTTCCGCTCAAGCGCCTTGCTCATCTCATAGGTCTTGTAGCCGGCATTGTCTTGAGTGATGGTTTCTGTGGTGATCCTATATTTTTTGCCCCGCACAACTCGATAGGTGGTTCGATAGTGCCGTGTTGTGCGGAAATAGGTCGTAGTGATCTGATGGACGCCTAGATAGGCCCAACCGCCGACCACGCGTCCGACGCCTCCGGCAAACATCAGCGGACATGCGGAGTTGCACATGGCACCCCCGTCAGACGCAATGCCGAAATATGCTGCGCCCTTGCCGTCATTGGCCCGGCAATCTTTCATCCCGGGCCAACAATCGGAAAACTTGGTCGTACCGACGGCGATATCGAGCTTGTTTTTGCGGATTATTCGACCAAGCTGGAGCGCAGCATCGACATTGCCGCCCGGGGAATTGACGATGATGGGCAGTTTGCGGCGGCCGAGCGTCTTCAATATGCGCTTGAGCTGCGCTGGCGTGCCCGCTTCGATGGCGCCTTCTGCCGAAATCCATTCCGGACAGTTAGACTCGCAGCCGGTCGCGTTGCTGCGCACGACGACGAATCGCATCGGCGAGAGATCATCGGATAATAGCTTCGGATCGGTCCAAGTCGTCGGATCGGACCATTTCGGGAAGACATCCTCGGCCTTTGCGGCGAAGGCAGCCATCGCCATGGCAATAACCAGCAGCCCGCGCCACCACCTTGCCACGCTATCTAAACGGCGTCCCGAAACCACGCTTGGCAAAAGCCCCCTTGATGCAACCTATAATAGTTGCGGCAATGGTGGTTGCAATAGCTTTGAAACACCCGCGCAAGATTGTTCTGCCTCGAGTCAGTAAGCGAAAAAGGCGGCCCGAAGACCGCCCTTTCGCATCCGATCTCGACCGGCAATGCCGGCGCCGATCACTCTATAATGGTGACGACGACGTCAGCACCGATGGTGCGGCCGCCTTCACGGATGGCGAAGCGCAGCTTCTCGTCCATGGCGATCGGCACGATCAGCTCGCAGCTATCAAGCCCGCCTTACGATTTGACCGGCGTGCTGGCCTGAGCCTTGGCGCCCGAGGCTTCGCGGCAGTTCTCGGGCTGTGGCTCCGATCTGCAGATGCCGGGGCCTGTCAATTCGTCTGCCGATTGATGCCCGGTTGTCAGCCCGTATTTCAGCATCCTGTCGAGTTCGAGCTGCCGTTCGACTGAATTCAGCTGAATTGCGGCAAACAGACCGGGGCCGATGGCCATGTCCTCGAGATAGGCCTTGACCTTTTGCTCCTGCCCTACCGAATGCACGCTCAGCTGTGCGCGCGGGCCGACGAGGCGTTTGACACCGCCGGCGAGCATGATCGGACAGGCCGAGCCGCACGCGCCGCCGGCATCGACCGTCAGTCCGTTATAGACGCCGTCTTCGGCCGTGCAGTCGGCCTGCCGCGGTTCGCAGCCAATGAAATCCGTCCGCGCCACGGTGACGTCGAGCTTGCGTTCGCGGATCAGCCTTCCGGCCGCCAAAGCACCGAGCACATCACCACCCGGCGAGTTGATGACGATGGGCAGACGCCGGTCGCCGACGCCGTCCAGCAGTTGGCGCAGTTTTTCGGGCGTGTCGGCGGTAATTGTGCCTTCGGCCGAGATCCATTCCGGGCAGTTGGGATTGCAAAGCGGATTGCTGCCGCGGACCAGGACGAAGCGCATGTCTGCGGCCTCCTTCGGCCGCGTGGTTTCGTGCCCTGCGGGTGCAGGCTCGGCGTTCGCCACCACTTCGCCGGCCGGCTTCGCGACATTCGCCGGCGCCGGCAGCTCCCTACAACTCGCCGGCAACGGATCGGATTTGCATAGGGTTGGCGCGGTCAGCAGGTCGACGGCATCCAAGCTGGTGACGAGATTCATTTGCAGCATGTCGTAGGGAACCAGTTGCTGGATGCTGCTGGCCGGCGTGCCTTTCATGGTCTCGAGCACGCCCAGGCCGACGCCCATCTCCTTCAGATAGGCCGCCAGCTTCCGCTCCAGCGGCTTGTTCATCTCGTAGGTCTTGTAGCTGCCGGCGTTCTTCCGGCTGACGACCTTGGTGCTGAGGATCTTCTTCTTACCCTTCACCACGCGGTAGGTGGTGCGGTACAGCAATTTCGTCCGGATATAGGTCGTGGTGATCTGATGGACGCCGAGAAAGGCCCATTCCCCGACCACGCGCCGGATGCCACCGGAAAACATCAACGGACAGGCGGAATTGCAGATGGCGCCGTCGGCATAGGCATTGCCGAAATAACGGGCGCCCTTGCCGTCCTTTTCCTTGCAGTTTTTCACATCTGGCAGACAGCCGACGAACCGGGTTTTGCCGACGGCGATATCGAGCTTGTTCTTGCGGATCAGGCGACCAAGTGTCAGCGCCGCTTCGACATTGCCGCCGGGGGAATCGACGACGATCGGCAGCTTTCGGCCGCCAAGCGCCTTCAGCGTGCGTTTGAACAGGGCCGGCGTGCCGGCTTCTATCGAGCCTTCCGCCGATATCCATTCCGGACAGGTCGGCTCGCAGCCCGGCGCGCTGCTGCGGACGACAACGAACCGCATCGTCGGGCCGAGATCCGGCGTGGATTTTTCCGGCGTGGATTTCTTGGCATCGGCTGCGAAGGCAGCGTGGCCCAAGGCGAGCAACGACACCAGGCAGATCAGCCCTAACGACCACAATGCCTGACTATGCAAACGGCGCCATGGAACCATTCGGGCAGCCCCCTCGATGCAACCTATACTAGTTACGGCAGAGGCGCTTGCAACAGGATTTGAAGCAAGGCGGTTAATCTATTCGAATCAAAAAGGCGGCCCGAAGACCGCCCTTTCGCATTCGATCTCGACCGGCAACGCCGGCGTTGATTACTCTTTGATGGTGACGACGATGCCGGCACCGACGGTGCGGCCGCCTTCACGGATGGCGAAGCGCAGCTTCTCTTCCATGGC
>NZ_JAMYNN010000034.1:0-23234 GCF_040319055.1 Mesorhizobium sp. M0960
ACAGCAGCAACGCTTTCAACTCGCCCCTGCTCAGTTTAACTTCTCGATTGGTCATGGCACTTCCCCTTCCACGGGAATCGGTGATCGCAACGTCACCACCGTGCCATGGCCGCTCGCCCCTCAGAGCAAGCGCCGTTCTCTCTCCAAAACTTTTTGCAGAACCTTCAGCACACTATCCCATCGCGCTGGCGGCCGAATTGCCGCGCGCCGAAGTGATCGGCCCCCTTAGGGCGAAGGGGCAGCCACTCCGTCCTCCATGTCCAGCGATTCTTCGACTGCTTCCGGATTCCGGGCGATGGTCCAAAGGAGAGTATTCGCCGCTGCATCCGGTTTCGAGCGACCTTGCTCCCAGTTTCGAAGCGTTGCCAGATCGAGGCCATACCTCACGGAGAATGCCTCCTGAGAGAGCTTCGTGCGATCCCGGGCTTCGCGAACACTTATCGGCCGCGGCGCATGAACCTTCGCGATCACGCCTGCGGACGACAGTTCATTCTTCAGTGCCAATAGGTCGTCGACGCAAGGAACCGTCACGAACGCCTTGCCGTGATCGACCATCTCCGTGAGTATCGCGTGGGCCGTCCTGAGCGGCAGCTGTCTTAACGAGAATCCGGGCGGCCTCAGGAGTATTCGCGCCGTGAAGAAAACTGAGGCTCAGTCGGACGGGAGAGCCTGACGACACCGGGACGACGTCCCGGGTTCGCACCCGTTGTCCGTACCGCTCCATGAATTTCGATTTAGTCGACATTAAGCTTCTCCGCGATCACTCGACCGAGCTTGCGCAATTTGGACCATCCCCACTGGAGGCATCGCGATAAAAGTACGCCAAACAACGCTAAGGGAGAACAAAGGTGATCTGATTTCGTTCGACGCTCGTTTTCGAGAGCCGTTCTGGCTCGTTCGCAATCAACTGTGTAGGCCAGCGGAGCGAGCAAGGAGCGCCAGATCCGGACAGGGCTGGGTGGGGTGTTTCTCCGAAAGGTGGGCCATGCCCTAAGGGACACGAGATGTAGTGGACTCGTCGATCCGCGCGGTTTCGATTCGCGCACCCCGGGCACAACGCGTGGATAAGTCCCATCAAATGCTCTCCGGTGCCCGTCATCTGTATAGCTACATTGGGCCGAGGGCTTCCAGCACGAGCCACATGGCGCGGGTATCGACCGTGACCATGGTGCGCCGCCCCTGCCGCCAGTTCCAGCGGCGGCACGTGACACCGGCATCATCGCACCAGATGACTTCGCCCGGTTCGGGATGCTCGGTTACCATTTCAACTTGCTCGTCGTGCCGAATGGCTCCGCTCCCTTCGCAATTAAAAGTCTCGGGACCCCTGGTAAAGATCGAGATCCTCCCCGCCAATCGGAACGCCGTACAGCACGCTGACGGCATTGTAGGCATCAATCAGTGGGGAAATCCGCGGGAGAGAGCCATCTTTCCGCACCCGCTTGAGAAGCGCGGCGGCCGAGCACGGCGTTCGATTGGCCTTTGTGCCGAAAGCCTCGTAGGCAAGCGCCGCAAGACGCGCGTCCCTTTGGGCGTCATCGCGAAGCGCCGCCTGTTCCGCCGCCGCAATCGTATCGTTCAACGCCTGTGCATCCGGCACGTCGATTCCAGCGTTCCGCACCACAATGCTGATCAGATGAAAATCCCGGTAGCGGGCCTTGATCTCGGGGTCAATCAATGGCGTGAAAGACATGGGAAGCTCTTTTCTCATGGGGAGGCTTTGCGCTGCGGGTGGTTCGGGAAATGTTTCAAGAAAGGTGCTTGTCGAGCGTCCAGATCTTCTGGCGTCGCCATGGTCCATGCCGCACCATGCGCTGGATAATTCCATCATTCGGCGGTGGACAAGGCCTGATAGAGTCGATTATGTTTTGCGGGTGCTCGAGCCCACCTCGGCCGGCAACAAGCTACGCCTCCTCCAGATCCTCCATTTCATAGGAGGCAGCGGGCGCGATATGGATGTGAAGCAGCTTTCCTTGCCGGGTCATGCATCGCTTTCGGAAATTCGTCTCGCACGAAAATCTGCCGCCAAACTGGCCTGATCAACAGCATGGTATGGCGTTTTCCCAGTCCAGTTGGCTTTCAACGAAATGCGGTTCAGCCCAAGGGTCGGTTTCCTCGCCAGCACGCCACGTCCCGCCGTTTTAGCCACCGTGCCCCGGCAACGCGTCTTGCACCTGCTTGACAACCGCTCGCAGGATCTCAACGCCCTTCTCGATTTGCCGAATGCTCAAAGCGGCATAGCCCATGACAAGCCCCACGCGATCGATGTGGCCTTCGTCCGATTGCCGCTCGTAAAGGGGCGAGATCAGGTGAAGCCCCAGGCCCGCGCCTCGGGCGGCTTCGACCAGGGTCGTTTCCCGCGATCGCGGCAGTTCGTCGAACCAAACGACGACGTGCAGACCGGCCTCTGCTCCCTGGACAGCGATGCGATCTCCGAAGCTGCGCCGCAAGGCGCCCAACAACGTCTCCCGACGCTCGCCGTTCAGCCTGCGCACACGCCGCACATGGCTTTCGTAGCCGCCACTCTCGAACAAACAGGCCAGAGCCTCCTGTTCAGCCACCGGCGAATGCCGGTCCGCGAATTGTTTGGCGGTTGCGAAGACCTCCTGCAATTCCGGCGGGACGACGAGGTAGCCGATACGCAGCATCGGCGAGAGCGTTTTGGAGATCGTGCCGAGGTAGATGACAGCCCCGTGGTCCTCGAGACTGTGCAGCGGAGGGACCGGATTGATGTCGTAGCGATATTCGCTGTCGTAGTCGTCCTCGATCACGTAGGCATTGTTGTGCCGCGCCCATTCCAGAAGCTGGTGGCGGCGCGTGATCGGCATGACGCCGCCCAGCGGAAACTGATGCGATGGCGTGACATAGGCCAGTCGTGCACCAATCCCCGCCAGCAACTCCGTCTTCATCCCGTCCTCGTCGACGGTGACCGGGACGGGCGAGGCACCCGTACTGGCAAAGACCTGACGCGCCATCCTATAGCACGGGTCCTCGATGACGAAGCGGTCGGCGGGATCGAGAAGCAGGCGAGCGCACAGATCTAGGCCCTGCTGCGAACCGTTGACGATGATGATCTGCTCGAGGTCGCAGCTCAGCGTTCGGGCGCGCCAGAGATAGCCCTGGAGCGCCTGGCGCAGCCGGCGCGAGCCGCGAGGATCGTCATAGGCAAGACGCAACGGGCGCTGCCCCATCGCCTTGCTCATCGCACGTTTCCAGACCAATGCGGGGAAGTCTGACGGCGCCAGGTCGCCATAGCGGAAATCGACCTTCAGCCCAGTCGGCAGATAATCCGGCCAGGGCGGCGTGACGCGCAGTCGTTCGCCATAGGCGGACAGATGAACCGGGCCGACTCGTTTCGCGACAGTGCGGCTCGTCTCAGGACCGATCAGCGAAGATGCAACGCGGGGTCGTGCGCCTTGACGGACGTCGATGAAACCTTCCGCGGTCAGTTGCTCATAGGCGACCGTCACCGTCGTTCGCGAAACGCCAAGGTCATTTGCCAGGCCTCGGGAGGACGGCAGCTGACTACCGGTTTCATAGACGCCGCCGAGGATCTGCTCGCGAAGAGCCTCATAGATCTGGCGTGCACCCATCGCGTGCGAGCGACCTGCAGAACCGGCACTTGAAGACTGGACCATTTCATTCATTGCCAACTGGATATTTCACATTAGCCAGTTTGCCGTCAATGTTTCGGAAACCCAAGCAAGATCTAGAGGCCGAATGACCCGCTCCTATCAATCCGAAACCGATGCTCTCACGCGGTCGCTCCACGACACCGGTCCCGGATTCGCCACTCGGGCGATCCATCATGGCTACGATCCCGCCGGCTTTTCCAATGCCGTTCAGCCGCCAGTCTTCTTGACCTCGACCTATGGATTCGAAAGCGTGGCAGCGAACGAGGCCGCCGCCGCGCTTGGCGGAAGGCTCTATGCGCGCGAATACAATCCGACGACGGAGATCCTAGAACAACGGCTTGCCAATCTGGAAGGAGCCGAGGCAGGTTTGGTCGTTGCCTCGGGGATGGCGGCTTTCGGGACGCTGATCCTGTCGCTCCTGTCCCAAGGGGATGGACTCATCGTCCACAGGACACTTTATGCGAACACGCTTGCCATGGTCGAACAGGCGGTCCCCCGCTTCGGCATCAAGGTCGTCGCGGTCGACCTGTCCGATCCTCACAATCTCGATGCCGCGATCACCGAGCGGACCCGGCTTGTTTTCTTCGAGACGCCGGTGAATCCGCTGAGCCGCATCCTCGACATCGCTGCCATTGCCGAGCGCGCCCACGCGCGCGGTGTAAAGGTTGCAGTCGACAGCACCTTCGCCTCCCCCGCGCTCCAGCGGCCGCTCGAACATGGGGCAGACCTCGTGCTCCACTCGCTGACCAAATACATCAATGGGCACGGCGATGCCCTTGGCGGGGCGATTCTCGGCGACGCGCAAACGCTCCGCACGCTGCACGAAACGGGCCTGCGCTACATCACCGGCGCAGCGCTCTCGCCCATGTCAGCCTTCCTGATCCTGCGCGGTCTGAAGACGCTCACGCTGCGCATGGAACGGCATAGCGCCACTGCCCTTGCGGTGGCTCAGGCGCTCGAGGCGCACCCGGCGGTGGCATGGGTGAGGTATCCCTTCCTCGACTCGCACCCTGATCAGGTGACGGCGCGAAAGCAGATGTCCCAAGGGTCGGGCATGTTAGCCTTTGGCCTCCACGCTGGGTTCGAGGGCGCGCGGCGGATGATGGACCGGCTCAACCTGATCACCCGGGCTGTCAGCCTCGGCGATGCCGACAGTCTCATCTATCATCCGGCAAGCCTGACCCGTGCTCGTCAGCCGATCCGCAAGGATGCGCATCTGGCCGATGGAGTCGGCGAGGACCTCATGCGTCTCTCGGTGGGTCTTGAAGACGCCGATGACCTAATCGCCGACCTGCGGCGGGCTCTGGACGCCTTGTGATGACCTGTCGTCCGGCCAGTCCTGCGCTCACGCACAAACCTGGAGCCTTGCCATGGCATTCCTGAGCGGTCTTTCCGCGTTTCCCATCACGCCCGCCGATCGTGACGGCCGCGTCGATACCGTTGCTCTGCGCAAGCTGATTGCCAGGCTTGGCGCCGCTCAGGTCGACTCCATCGGTCTTCTCGGCAGCACCGGCACCTACATGTATCTGTCGCGCGAGGAACGGCGACGGACGCTCGCCGAGACCTTGGACGAAATCGCCGGGCGAACGCCGGTCGTGGTGGGTGTGGGCGCGTTGCGCACCGATGAAGCAGTGAGGTTCGCGCAGGACGCCAAGGCCCTTGGAGTTGCCGCGGGGCTGCTTGCGGCCGCCTCCTACACCCCGCTCACTGAGGACGAGGTGTTCGAACATTTCTCGACGGTGGCGTGCGAGAGCGGCCTGCCGATTGTCGTCTACGACAATCCAGGAACGACGCATTTCCATTTCACCCCAGCACTCGTCAGCCGCCTGGCAAAGGTGGGTGGGATTGTCGCTATCAAGAATCCGACAGACAAGGGCGATGCGATCAAGAGCCATCTGGCCGACCAGAGGCGCACTGTGCCGGAAGGGTTCTCAATCGGCTACAGCGGCGACTGGAACGCCGCAGAGGCCATGATCGCCGGCGCCGACACATGGTACAGCGTCCTCGCCGGCATCCTGCCCGAGGTCTGCGTGAAGATCGTCACGGCGGCGCAACAGGGCGATGCGGCCGAAGCGCGACGGATCGATGCCACGCTTGCGCCGCTCTGGAGCCTCTTCAAGGAGTTCTCGAGCCTTCGCGTCGTCTATGCACTTGCCGAATTGCTCGACATTTGCCGTGCCGACCCCCCGCGTCCCATCCTGCCTCTGCCCTCAGCAGCGAAGGGCCAGATCGCCGCCGCGTTGGAACGCTTGCCATCGGATGTCAACCGGTGAATAGCGAACCCGGCGGCCAGTGAAGGAACCTATCATGTATGTACCCGGGCATTTCGAAAAACCGAGCCGAGAAGTCCTTTACGAACTGATCGAGAACAGCGCACTTGGCATGTTGATAACCCATGGCCGGAGCGGTCTCGACGCCAATCACATCCCCTTCGAACTCGACACGTCACAGGGAGAAAACGGTACTCTTTACTCCTGCGCGATTAGTACACGTGCCGAAGGAAGTGCACATTCTCGCTCGAGTGACGTTTTCAAAGGATGTGATCGCGTTTTGGCACATTCACAGCCGACATGGGGCAGCCGGTAACTCACCACATGGTGAGCAACCAGGAAACCCTCAGGCCTACACTTTCTCCCGGAGCGCACGTGCTGCAGCGACCATGTTCATGAGGGCAGGGCGGACCTCCTCCCATTTGCGTGTTTTGAGGCCACAGTCCGGGTTTACCCACAATTGGGCATCCGACAGTCGGTCGCGGGCAAGCATGACGAGGTCCGAAATCTCCCCGACTTCCGGGACACGTGGTGAGTGAATGTCGTAGACTCCGGGCCCGATTTCGTTCGGATATTTGGAGCTCGTGAAGGCGTCCAGCAGTTCCATTTTCGAGCGCGACGTCTCAATCGAAATGACATCCGCATCCATTTCAGCGATCGCGTCGATGATCTCGTTGAACTCCGAATAGCACATGTGGGTATGGATTTGAGTCGCGTCCTTTACACCCGTTGAAGCGATCCGGAAGCATTCGACAGCCCAGTCGAGATAGTCGTTCCAATCAGACTGGCGCAGTGGCAATCCTTCGCGAAACGCGGCCTCATCGATCTGGATCATCCTTGCGCCGGACCATTCGAGATCCGTCACTTCGTCGCGGATGGCGAGCGCGATCTGGCGGCATGCTTCGGAGCGGGGTACGTCGTCGCGAACAAATGACCAGTTGAGAATGGTCACTGGGCCTGTGAGCATTCCCTTCACAGGGTTTTCCGTAAGCGACTGGGCGAACTGCCACCAGCGCAGCGTCATCGGATTGGGCCTCGATACGTCGCCGAAGATGATGGGGGGACGCACGTAACGCGACCCATAGCTCTGCACCCAGGCATGCTGGGTGAAGGCGAAGCCGGACAGCTGCTCGCCGAAATGCTGTACCATGTCGTTTCGTTCGAACTCACCGTGCACCAGCACGTCCAGCCCGATCTCTTCCTGCCACCGAATTGCAGCCTCGATCTCCTTCTTCAGGTAGGTCTCGTAGTCGACATAGCTCAGCTGGCCCTTCGCATGAGCGGCCCGCGCCCTGCGTACCTGCGGCGTCTGCGGGAAGGACCCGATGGTCGTCGTCGGGAACGGCGGCAGTCCGAGCGTGCCGGCCTGGACTCTGGAGCGCTCGGCAAAAGCGCTCTCTCGTCGCTTCATGCTGTCGTCAATGCTGGCGATCCGCCCCTCAATCAGCGGGTCATGGATCTTCGTGGATGTCAGGCGAGTGGCGGCAGCCTCGGCAGACGCTTTCAACGCGCCTGCCACCGCATCCCTGCCTTGAGTC
Organism: Mesorhizobium sp. M0960; assembly: GCF_040319055.1. Classification (NCBI taxonomy): domain Bacteria; kingdom Pseudomonadati; phylum Pseudomonadota; class Alphaproteobacteria; order Hyphomicrobiales; family Phyllobacteriaceae; genus Mesorhizobium; species Mesorhizobium sp. M0960. The sequence goes on from NZ_JAMYNN010000034.1 coordinate 7,441, forward strand.
AGGGCCCGGGCCAGCAACACCAACTCGTCGGTCTTCTGGGCCGCGAAGGCGAGCCACGACCTGATGTCCGCGTCGAGTTCGGTCTCCATGCGCAGGTCGATCGGCACGTGCAGCATCGAGCAAGAAGGCGCGATCTCGACGCGGTCCAAGGGCCAGCCGGCGACGATCGGTTTGATGCGGTCGAGAATGGCGGGCAGGTTCGCACGCCAGACGTTGCGGCCATCGATCAAGCCAAGCGAGAGCACCAGATCCTTCGGTGCGAGCCGACCCACCGTTTCCAGCTGCTCGGGAGCGCGCACGAGATCAATATGCAGCCCGGCCAGGGGCAGACAAACCGCGGTTTCGAGATTGTCTCCCAGGGGCCCGAAATAGGTAGCCAGCATGATCTTCAGCTCGGGCGCGGCTTTCGACAGCTGGCCATAGGCGAATTCGAACGCAGCTCGTTCGTTCGGGTTCAGATCGAGGACAAGCGCTGGCTCATCGATCTGCACCCAGTCGGCTCCAGACAGCTTCAGCCTCTGCAGGAGTTGCTCGTAGACGGGCAGCAGCCGCGGCAGGAGCGCGATGGGATCGAATCCTTCGGCAGGCGATTTCGCCAGCTTGAGGAAGGTGATCGGTCCAAGGATGACTGGGCGTGTGTGAACGCCGAGAGCTTTAGCCTCGATGAAGTAATCGACCGGTTTCGTCGACGAGAGGGCGAACGTCTGATCATCGTTGAGTTCCGGCACAATGTAGTGATAGTTGGTGTCAAACCACTTGGTCATTTCCATCGCGGTTACATCAGACCGATGAGCCGCCTGCTGGTGACCAGCGTGTCGACAATCCTCCGTCTGACCCTGGTTGCCCCGCGCCATTGCGAAGTAGATGTCAAGTGGAACCTCGCCGCTATTCCAGCCGTAACGGGATGGAACGGCGCCGACCATGGCTGCGGTGTCGAGCACATGGTCGTAGAGCGAGAAGTCGTTCGACGGGATTTTCGACACGCCGCGATCGTGCTGCTCCTCCCAGCTAGCGGCACGGAGCGCCTTCGCGGTCGTGAGAAGGTCGGCAGCGGACGATTTTCCGGACCAGTAGCTTTCAAGCGCGAATTTCAGTTCTCGCCGACGACCGAAGCGGGGCACGCCGAGCGTTGCTACAGGAATTTGCTGAGAGATAGTCATGCCAGACCCCGATGGTTGGGGCGTCGGTGACAAGGAAGGCGCTAGCAGGCCGGCACGAACGCCAGGCTGCAGCGGCCACCGAGACACCCCGCCCGTGGACGTAATTCGCCGTGGCAGGTCTCCTGGCTCGCGGGGTCATAGCCTCTACCCGTCTTCCCAAGGCTATTCGCCTCAGTGACATGAGTGGGGTTGGCTCGCCGCTAACAGTTGCGGGGGCAGCGCCGGCATCGCACCGGCTTCCCTCTTAGCTCCGCTGCGGCAGCGCCGTACGGAGAACCACGACGCGGCAGACAATTACAGCAGTTCGCTCCATTGTCAACGCCGCATAAAGAAATGTTTATGTCGTTATGTTAAATTTCCGTTGGCATGTTCCAAAGGTCGCCTCGAAAGCGAAAACTGTGGAAGCCTTGAGCGGCCGGTAAATCAAAGCAATGACGCACGGCGCCCTTGTCCAGGAGGATAGGAGTTCGTCGGCTGCCGGCAGCAAACATACCGGCAAGCGCCGTGGTGCTGCTTAGCGCATCACGCGAACCACCTCGGCGTCGAACTTCGGCTCTGAGGTTCCGACCGCTTCGTTGGTGATCTGCTCGCGACCATATTCGGCTCAATGGCGAGGCTGTTGCCCATGTGGAAGCTGTTGGCCGTGATGCCCTCGGTGATATGACACAACGATTTCGGGGGGAGCACACCGAGGCCAGGCGCAGCGGCGTGTTGCGAAGTGATCGAGGCCAATGTCTCGAACTGCTTGTTCGCAGCCCACCGGCTCAAGGTAACCCGGCTCAAACCACCGGGCTAGCTCAAGTCCTGTCCAAATGAGGCCTGAGCGGCAAATCGTCGTGCACGCGCACGGTTTGGCGTTCGATCTTGTGATGCGTCTTGGGCGGACAATCGCCACGGTGCAGCGCGCAGAAGCGGTCCCCAATTGGGAAGCCGAGGGCGGTGAGGGCAAGCCAGCGCCACAGGCGGAAGGGGACTTGGACCTGTTTGCCCTGCTGGACCACAAGTTCGCGACACAGGGCCTCAAGGAGAAGACCAAGAGTGATTATGCGCGGGACCTCGCCAAATTCATCAAAAGCAGCGGGCAGTCAAAGTTCGGCGCCGATTGACATGGAGATAGCCATCGCGGCGGACCGCCCAGGCGGACCGCAAGCCGGAATACAACCGGGTGCAGGCGGCCAAGCTCGTCCACAAGATGGCGTCGGGCACACACCGGCGATGGGAGAGCGGACCGTGGAGTGCAGGAACTTCACGCCTATCCACGCTCCCGTGGACGTGTCCTGCGGCACATCGGCAGCGATATTGAGGAGGCAGTTGAGCTTCTGGTCGAGCACTCTTACCTGCCACTACCTACGCTTAACGTCATCTCGTACTGAAAACGCACCACGCAAGGTCGAGATGTAACATGCGCCCTTCGTGGATGGTTCTAAGCTTCCTCGGGCGCGGTCAATCTGTGATAACGGTCGCTTGGAACCTCCATCACCGCGACGCGATCAAGGTTGGCGTATCGCGCTCGGTAGTAACCTTCTTCCTCCACTTCGGCGAAACTACACTGGGGAACGTCAAAGGTCGCAGCTTCCAATCCGAAGAAAGTCGTAGCGGTTTCTTCATCCAAGAAGTTCCACTCATCTTCTCCGTCGTCATATGTGACGCGAACATAGGAGGCCATGCGCACGGCTTCCTGATCACCCATCTCTGCGATGATGGCATCGCATTCTTTCTTCAGCTTTCCTGAAACCTCACCCTTATCCCAGTCATCCAAAGCCCGATAGATTTCTGGATGATAATACTCTGGCATCTCCTCTACATCGTCACCGATAAGCTCAATGGTGCGGACATATTGCGGATTTATCAAGAGTATTTTGTTGTCAAGGCTCCAACAATACAGCCATGGCCTGCTTGTGTTATTTCTGCGCAGATTATGAAGTTCCTTCAACTGACGTAAAATCGATTCACGCGCCTTTTCATCGATAGGATATTGGCGGCTGCCAACAGTCGTCTTGATTCTGAGCGTGCCGTATCGCGTTTCGGCATCGGCAATTGCAAACGGGCTCGTGCGCCACTCCTCGACATCAATCTTCCAGCCCAGCAGCTCCTCGACCGTGCATTTCAACGTGAGGCAAAGGTCCTTGATCTGCTCGACGTTCAACTGCGTTTTGCCTGTTTCCCAACGGGCCACAGTCTGTTGCGTTGTTGCCATCTGCTCTGCCAAATCTTTTTGAGTCATGCCCAGTCGAACCCTAAGCTCTTTCATGTTCATAACTCACCTCGCGTGTTCAACACACGCATCGTGGATGAATTAATTTAACACGTCAAGCGTGTTCAAAAATCGCAGCATGTGTTTTTAGGGCGTCTTCGAGGCTCCGGCAGCCGTTCGTGACCACTTGCGCAAGACACAGGGCTGGTACACAGCACGAATGGGCGATCAAAAATTACTGCTGCGATGCTCGTCATCAGCCAAGCTGCCGCCGCACCTTCCACTAGGGTGCCAAGGTTCGAAATGAGTGCAGCCGACCATAGCGAACGGAAGGTCTTGTGCTCAAAAGGAACGAGTGAAGATGTTCTCTTCGCCATTGTGGGAAGCCTCGGGATTGACCGCGGGGCTGGATTTGTTTCGCCTCACTCAACCATGGCCTCGCCGTACAAGCCAAGCTGCCACAGTGCGCGCCTGCTAACCCAGAAAACTTGGCGGCCTTACAGGCATGCGCAGGACGTGCGAAGCCGCTCAAATCTCCCCAGATGGTCAGCCATCGAAGACCGGCATCACTTGTCCGTTGAGCGGCTATACGATAATGCTCCGCGCTAAGCAGGAAGCGCCAAAAAATTCGAGCGGCGACTTCATTCTCCTATTCAGGAAGGAACTATGAGGCGGCAGACGCGACCATTCACCGTGGAAATCAAACAAAAGCGCAATTATCAAAAATCCGCACGTTCCATCTGGGGCAATTTCGACATCGCCGCGGCGATGGCCGAGACAACAAAGGAAGTCGAGCCGTTAAATCGTCAGCTTGTTGACTCTACTGTAGTGGCCCTTGATGCTGAACCTTTGCACAAACCGCGAGTGGAGCATTTCATGGCCAATCCCCTGGAGACCGAGTCAGCAGTAGTTCATAGCGAACCGGCAGACAAAACGGAAACGCCAAAACCGAAGACGAGAGCGCGGCGGTCGAGGAAGCCAGAAGCTGAGGCGAGCGCGCCTGCCAAGCCGATATCCGCGACCACTGAAGCACCGCCGTCAGCGCGAACGGGCCGAAAGAGCTACTCCGCGAAGGATCGTGCCCAGAAGCTGGCGCAGATCGAGACCTCGATCGGCGGCGGCGCTACTCTCAAGAGCGCGGTGAAGCAAGCCGGCATCTCGGAACAGACATACTATCTTTGGAAGAAGGCGGCGGCGCCTGCGGCGGACAGTGACGGGCTGAAGGATCTCGTCGCGCTCGAGGAAGAAAACAAGCGGCTAAAGAGCCTGCTTGCCGATCGTCTCCGCAAGGAGAATGCGGAACTGAAGAAAAGGCTCGGGCTGGATTAAGGAGGGTGGGCAGCTGGTTCTTGGCTCGCCACCTACAGCAGCCCCGCCTGCTCGGCCTCTCTGCGCAAATTCTGGCGTGGCCTTGGGCCGATCTGCTGGATGACCAGGCCGGCCGCTAGCGAGCCGAGATCGCCGCACTGCTTCAGGCTGCGGCCTTGCGTGTAGCCGTAGAGGAAGCCGGCGGCGTAGAGGTCGCCGGCGCCGGTGGTGTCGACCAGCTCGCGGATCCTGGTCGCATTGATGGTCACGGTCTCGTCGCCGCGCACGATCACCGAGCCCTTTTCCGAGCGGGTGACGGCGGCGATCTTGCAATCCTTGCGGATCTGCGCCAGCGCCTCGTCGAACGACGCGGTCTGGTAGAGCGACTTGATCTCGTGGCTGTTGGCAAAGACGATGTCGACGGTGCCGGAGCGCATCAACTCTAGGAATTCGTCGCGGTAACGGTCGACGCAGAACGAGTCCGACAATGTCATCGATACTTCGCGCCCGGCGGCATGGGCGAACTTCGCCGTCTGCCGGAACGCTTCCTTGGCGCGCGGCGGGTCCCACAGATAGCCCTCGAAATAGGTGACGGCGGCGCCCGACGCCTTGTCGGCCTCAACATCCTCCGGGCCGAGCTCGACGCAGGCGCCGAGATAGGTGTTCATCGAGCGCTCGCCGTCCGGCGTGACGAAGATCATCGAGCGCGCCGTCGGCGGTTCGCCATCGAGCGGCCTGGTGTCGAAGGCGACGCCCTGGGCATGCATGTCGTGCGCGTAGATTTTGCCGAGCGCGTCGTTGGAGACCTTGCCGAAGAAAGCGGCGCGACCGCCGAAGGAGGCGACGCCCGCCGCCGTGTTGCCGGCGCTGCCGCCCGAGGCTTCGATGGCCGGGCCCATGCGGCTGTAGAGCAGTTCGGCGCGCCTCGTGTCGATCAAATTCATCGCGCCCTTGATGATGCCGTTCGTCTCCAGGAACGCCTCGTCGCACTGGGCGATGATGTCGATGATGGCATTCCCGATACAAAGCACGTCATAGTCCGGCATCAATTCATGTCTCCGCCAAAAGCCCACCGGCTTTCTGGCATGCCGGCCGCCGGCGGGTCTGGCCAGTGGGAATGGGCTTTCCGCTTGCCAATCGGTTCGCCCTCACGGGGCGGCAAGTCCTGCCTCGCGACGCAATTCGTCGGCCCTGTCTGTCTTCTCCCACGTGAAATCAGGCTCTTCACGGCCGAAATGGCCATAGGTCGCGGTCTTGCGGTAGATAGGGCGTAAGAGATCAAGCATCTTGATAATGCCCTTCGGTCTGAGATCGAACAACTCAAGAATGAGGCGCTCGATCCTTCTTTCCTCAACCCTCGCTGTTCCGAACGTGTTGACCATGACAGAAACCGGACTGGCCACGCCGATTGCGTAAGCAAGCTGCACCTCGCAGACGTCCGCAAGTCCGCTAGCGACGATATTCTTTGCGACATACCGGGCCGCATAGGCAGCGGAGCGGTCAACCTTGGACGGGTCCTTGCCCGAAAAGGCGCCGCCGCCGTGACGACCCATCCCACCATAGGAATCGACGATGATCTTGCGTCCAGTGAGACCGCAGTCGCCGCGCGGCCCGCCGACTACGAACCTCCCCGTCGGGTTGACCAGAATTCTGATGCCTTCCGTCTCCAGGTGGGTCGGCAGGACAGGCTTTATGATTTCCTCAATGACGCCCTCGCGGACCGTCTCTTGCGAGACCTGCTCGTCATGTTGGGTCGATACGACGATGGTATCCAGGGCGACCGGGCGCAACCCCTCATAGCGCACTGAGACTTGGGATTTCATGTCAGGACGCAACCAGCCAAGCTGTCGTGCTTTCCGGACATCTGCCTGTTGTTTCGTCAAGCGATGAGCGAGCTGGATCGGCAAAGGCATCAGAGTATCGGTTTCGCGGCATGCGTAGCCGAACATGAGGCCCTGATCTCCCGCTCCCTGTTGGAGGTCCTGCCCTCGTCCCTCGTCAACGCCCTGGCTGATGTCGGGCGACTGCTCGGTGAGTGCATGAACGACGGAGCAACGCCGGCCGTCAAAGCCGACGGCCTCGTTGTCGTATCCAATATCGAGAATCGTATCGCGCGCAACTTGGCTATAATCCACCTGCGCATCGCTGGTAATCTCGCCAGCCAGAACGACCATCCCTGATTTTACCAACGCTTCACAGGCGACGCGCGCCTTGGGATCGGTGCGGAGGATGGCATCGAGGATGGCATCCGAGATGTTGTCGGCCAACTTATCCGGGTGTCCCGCGCCAACCGATTCGGAAGAGAACACGAACTGCCTAGCCATGAAATGCCTCGCTTCGGGTGTTGGAGTTGTATGGGGCATTTTGCTTAGCCCACCTTACCTGTCGGTGAGGCCCGGGACCTCGAACGCAGCGCACAAGTCGGCAACGTCTCTTCGCACGCAGGCATGGAGATCTTCGTCTTCTGGCTCGCCGGAGGACGGAGTCCATGAAGCCAGCAATTTGCACGGTTTCCACATCGCGCAAGCCCATTGACGTCACTGCTGGCGCCCCCAGGCGAATTCCGCTTGTGACCGCAGGATGGCGCGGGTCGCCCGGCACCATATTAAAGCTCGTAATGATGCCTGCCTTCGCTAACCGCTTGGCATAGGCCTTGCCTGATAGTGGTCGATCGCGAAGATCAAGGATCAGCATGTGATTGTCAGTGCCCCCGGTGACCAGGTCATAACCTCGGTCCAGAAGCGCCTGGGCCAGAGCCTTGGCATTTTTGACAATCTGTTGGCCGTAACTGCGGAAGGACGGGTCCGCGGCTTCCCGCAAAGCGACGCTAGCGCCGCGATAACATTCATATGGGGGCCGCCTTGCAGTTGAGGGAAGACAGCGCGATCTATTCGTCTGGCGAGATTGTATTTGCCCTTCGAATGATACAGCGCTTGATAGCGATCTTCATTCCTTGACAAAATGAAGCCACCGCGGGGACCGCGGATCGACTTGTGAGACGTGCTGCTGACGACGTCGCAATGGGGTACGGGATTCGGATGCACTCCAGCGACAATCAGGCCACTGATGTGCGCGATGTCGGCCACGAGGTAGGAGTTCGCCTCCAGAGCGATTTCTGCCATTGCCGCGTAGTCGACGATACGGGGATAAGCAGTACCGCCAGCCCAAATGAGCCGAGGCCGTTCGCGTTTTGCTGTTTCGCGCAAACGGTCATAGTCAATTTGCTGCGTCTTTTCGTGCAGCCCATAGGGGACGCGCTTATAGTCTGTTCCGGAAAAATTGATGGCCCAACCATGAGTGAGGTGGCCCCCTTCCGGAATTGGCAAACCCATCACCTTGTCACCGGGGCTTAAAAGCGCTCGATAGACAGCCTGATTGGCCGGCGAGCCGGAATAAGGCTGGACGTTGGCGTGTTCGCTGCCGAATAACGTGTTCAAGCGCTCAATGGCGAGGTTCTCAAGCTCATCGACGATCTCGTTTCCCGCGTAGTAGCGCGCAGCGGGGTACCTCTCGGCGTACTTGTTCATGAAAATCGAACCGGTTGCTTCCAGCACGGCCGAGGAGGCAAAGTTCTCAGATGCGATCAGTTTGAGCGTCGTCCGCTCCTGCCGCTCCTGTCTTAGAAGCAGTTCGTGAACGCGGCAATCAACCGTCGCCAAGCGAGACCGTCCATAAGTGTCGGGCTGCGCGATGGCGCTGTCGGCGGAGTTGTCCATGGTAGCTTCGCGCTCCAATTGGATTGATCTATTTCACGGTCAAGCATGCGGTCCCCTTCGGCCGCGTGTCTCGTACCGCTTCGAGCCGTTGAAGGTCTCGTTTGTGATAGCCATCGCCGTGGGGCAGGAGATCAACCAACAATTGAACCAGCCCGCCGTCCTTACCTCCTGTTTTGAGATTGTACGAGCACCACGGACGTTGTTCGTTGCAGTAAAGAAAGTCGGCTCTGGCCAGCAGCCGGACGTGTCGTACAACGTGCTCACGACGCAGACCCAGAATCTCCGCTAGCTGGCAGACAGTTAGGTCCGCGTGCGCGCAAAGGCCTAGAATTCGAAGGCGATCTAAATGCGCTGCCGTCCGTAGGCGACTGACCAGTGTCAGCATTGGTCAGGACCAAGCCACTTGGAAAGCCTGGGCACTCGTCCTACTGAATTTGTCATTTCGCGTTCTCCACAGATGTTGCAGCTTTCGAACAAAATAATATGGTTGCTTGTCCACCGACCGGACAATCTCGGTGGCCGTGAAGATACTGTTTTGAGCCGATATGGCTGTGTCGAACAAACAAGATGGGCGCTCTTCTTGCCATTGCCTTTAGCCGAAATTGCACGCAGTTCGGCGGGTCGGAGAATAAGCCACGGTTCGGACCCCACTGACTCAAACGTTGCAATAAGCCTACCATTCACAGCGAACCGGAGTTGCTAAGAGTCTATGAATTTCCTTGAAGGGTCTGTTGCAACGTTTGCGCAGCCCGGTCTTGCTCCCGGCTTGCAGCGGTCAATCTCGTGCAGACTGACCGTGATGCAAAGATGACAAGGAAGGTTCGCTTTCAATCCGATCTTCTTCCTGGCCAAGTAGTTCGTAGTCTCATAACTGTGGCCTAGACAAAAGCTGGGCTAATCAGCGAGGTATGATGTCGTTAGCGTGGTTGGGCCACCAGCAGGTCGACGCCAAGATCGACACGCGCAATTTCCCGCGCTCCGAGAATGTCAGTGACTGCGCGCTCTTCCTCGGCGGTCTGGCTGCGCCGTCTAGAATCTGAATGCGTCTCGCGCCGACCCGTTCAGCAATGAGCTGTTCGGCTTGCCGCATTGACGGCGAAGCAAGCTCAAGTACGTTTTCGCGCATCTCACGCGCCGCCTCGCCGACTTCCGCAAAACGCTTCTCGGCGAACTGCTCCTTAAAGAGCGCAGCGAGATCATCAAATGTTTGAACTTTGGTGGGCTTGGGTTTCGAGCAAAATATCCAGTTGCCAGTCCAGGTTTATAGGCAAGGCTGTACGCTTTGTCGTCTGGCAAGGGCCCAATATCCCCTGGTGAGACGAAAATGGACTGCCGTGCTACGGTTGCTCCATTATAAGAGCGGTCGAAATCGCTGATGTTTGCAATACAAGGAGCCGCATAGAAGACGTTTGACGGATAGCGCGCCTCAAGCCGAAGAAGCAGTTCATGCTGACGCGACACATCCCTGCGCATCATCGCAATCCGAAAAAATGGTATCGACAAACCGGGACAATGTCCGCTCGCAATCTCAAACGCAGTTCCTCGCTTCATCAGCTCCGGAAGCTTGTACTGGAAAAACAGCGGAACCCCTGGGAAATTGATGCGGATGTCAACGCCAGAATGCCCCTCCTGTATGAGGTTTGGAAAGACCGGCGCGCCTACAGGTGCGGCTGACGATGACCGGATAAGGTTTTCGGTGAAGGCATACCCAAATGAGAACTCCGTGTAGCCCACCTTCATTCAATTCTGCTTTCGTGCTGAAGTTTATCCGGGGCTCTTTGCCTGCAGCCGAGCAGACCATATAACAGAAAAAACTATGCATACTGCGATAGTCTGAGCTTATCGATTCCTCGGATAGATATTTAAAGAGCTCACCCACTCTTCTGGCTGCTAGAATGGGAATGGGAAGCTTCTGATTGATCTGGGTCGAGTTCCAGTTGATTTTGGTAAGCGACAAAACCTCCTGCGCTATCTCAGCGATTCCCGGCGCAGATCGCCGATAAGTTTCGGGCTTCGCGAACAGCGCCAGAGTGCGTAGGCGATATCTTCAACCGGGGCGGCGGCTTCTCCCTCGCCAGTGCCGAGCGCGATCATATGCGTTGCGCATTCGGCCAGCGCGCCGTCAAGGCGCCCCGCTTCCGTCGCGCTGCCGTAAAGGTCCAGGAACCACGCCAGCGAATAAGACCAGTCGGCAGGCAAGTCCTGCCCATTGTGATCCCTTGCGACGACGGCCACGACGGCGTTGCGGCCTTCGGGCGTGCGGGGCTCTATCCCAAGGATCGGGTATAATTCGGGTGTGGGCTGCTGAAGGATACGCGCCGGCACGAGCGACAGTGCTTTCTCCAGCGAGGGAGGAAAATCCTCCAGTTCTTCGGCCAGTTCGGCAGCTTCTCTCCTTCGTCCCTCGCGGCGCTTCTACATATTCTGCCGCAACCACGGCAACGGTGCGCTGCGCCCGTTCAGCGGTGCTGGTGGCAATCAGCTCGGCCGGAATGTCACCATCCTTGATCGCCCAGTGCGTACGGTGCTGTTCGAACTGTTGAATGCCCAGCCGGTCCGCAATTCTCAACGCCGCTGACCGGTCGAGAAAGGCATGTTTCGGATCGGGCTCGAAGGTGAAGGCCAGTTCGTGTCCGCGCCGAACGATATTGCGTATGCGGCTGTGCCGGACCACGCGCGCGTGCGGGCCTCCCGCCCCGACTTCGTACATCAAAAGCGCCGGGATTTCCTCCAGCCGGCGCAATGTTTCAGGGCGCGAGGTCGATAGCCTCGGCCTCGGCGCCGCTAGATTCCTTGAACCGGTCAATGGTTGACGTGAACGGCGGCGTTTCCCACCACTCGCCGTGGCCCGAGACAAGCAAGTTAAACATGGCACACCACCGACCTCACGCCGCCTTCTCCATAGACCACTTCACCCGTTCGGCGAGAAAGGCGGCGAATGATTTCACATTCATATTGCCGCTCGCCTCCTCCAGCCCTGCGAGGTAGGCCTTCCGGTCATCGACTCTGACGACTGTCCAGGGGTAACCGCCTGAAGCCAGCATCGCGTTCATGAGGAACCGCGCCATCCGTCCGTTGCCGTCCGGATAGGGGTGCACATAGCCCACAAGCCAATGCCCCAGCACGGCACGCACGGAGGCCTCCTTCTCCGCCTCCAGCAGGTCGAACAGCTCATTCATACCATCGGCCACCGCTTCGGTACGCGGCGGCACGTGCTGCGAGCCGCGCAGGTACACAGGGTGATTGCGATATCCCGCAAGCGCGCTGGCTTTGAGGATGCCGGCGGTCACTGACGGCGCGAACAGCTCCCGGTACCACTCCCGGTGGGTGTCCCGCGTCAACGCGCCGGCTGGCTTGCCGTTGATGATCGCGGCAACAGAGTCTTTGACCTTCTGGAATGCGAGGTAGTAGCCACGCGCGGCAAGCGCATCCCGGTTCTTGCGGTCCTCTTCATCAATCTCCGGATTCCAGCTCCCCTCGCGCACCCGGTCGATGAGTTCCGGGGTGACGCTGTACCCTTCTATCGACAGCGAATGGTAGGCGTCGCTTTCGTAGATATTCTCGACGAACTTCATATAGGCGTCTTTGTCGGACGGCAGTCCGGGTGCCTTCGGGAATATCTCGATGATGGCTTCGCGCTGCGATTGCCAGATCGCGCGCAGGCGGGCGACCAACGGCGGTACGCCCGCCGCAATGGTTGTCACTCCAATTTGTCCCGCGAACGGATCGGATTCGCGCACGTCATAGCCGGCGGCTTTGAAGGCGGCCACGATTTCATCGGCAAAAGAGTCGCGTCCTACGCGACGGAAGGCCCCCGCAAGCCGTCCCGCCACGGCGGAATGGCCGCCATCAAGCAGCAGGGCCAGAACGGTTGATACGTCGCGCACCGACGCCATGGCGATCTGCATCTCGATAGGGGCGCGCTGGAAGAACGCTTCCGGCACCCGGGTAAGGGCGGCCTCGACAGTGAACACGCGCTGGCCGTTTTTCTCTGTCAGTTCGGCTGGCATCTCCTTGACCTTGAGGTCATAGAGCGAAGTGCCGAACAGCAGGTCGATTTTGTTATTCGTGCCTTTGGGGGTGTTCACCACCACCTGAGGCGGAATAGTGGGCGCTTCCGCGTGCAGAAGCAGCGACTGCTCCGGTGAGAGGAACCAGTCCTTGCCGAACCGGTCATTGCAGTAAAGGGAGCAGAACTCCCAGAAGCTCGCGTACCAAGGGGTGGTGTCTTGCTGCCGTGCCTGCGGGCCGGTCGACATGAGCCAGCCTTTGATAACATCGCGCAGGAACCCGTTCTGCAGCAGCCGCTCCCGGTGGACGCGGGTCAGCTCATCTGATTTGAATATGCGCCGCCCACCCTCCTGCAGCTCTTTGAGGACGGCCAGTGATACAGCGAGTTTTTCATGGGGCTTGGCTATGGCCGTGCCTTTGCAACTTTTTTAGAGCTGTGCGATTACAAGTATATAGTGCTGATAGGCAACAAGTCAATGATGCTGTGGAGTTGCAAGTTTTTTAAGTCGTGCGATAACAAGTTTTTTATGCGATAATCGGGAAATGCGATCGTTTCCATAGCCGCGCGAAGGATCGTTACCCGGATGGGCCGAGACCCAGCTCCCCCGCAGGCTACGCAGGGGCTCGGGGCGAGCCTAGAGCCTGGCCCTCCGAAGCGCTTCGAAGGAGGACGCGCCTCTTTGAAAAACTCGCCCGTTGTGCATCGTGGGTACCCGTAAACGCGAATTCTCAAAGGAAAGACGCTCCTTACCTCTCCCTCCCGCCACGATCATCACGGCCGCGCCCGCGCTCACTACGCCGCGACGCCCGCGAGATCGCTGCACGCATCTGATCGGCCACCAGACCGGGTTGCAGATGAAGGATGTCCGTGACGCTGTCGTGTGTTTGCACCGTCACCGCAGTGACGGCAAGGCAGCTGCGCACGCCCATGGAGGAGAGCGTCTCGATATCGCGCGCGATTCCGGCACCCCCACTGGAGTCCGATCCGCCGACGACAAGTACATGCGATGCCTGCCTCAGCGCCCTTTCATCCGTTAGAATGAGCGTTCGAAACGCAGGATTCCGCCGACACTGCTCTTCTTGTTGGCGTTGGTCCAGTTCACGTTGGAAGCGTCCACCTTGCCGACGGCGAAGTTGCCGTAGCGGCCATAGTCGAGTTCCGCCGTAACTGTGAAATCTGGAAGAAACGCATAGGCGACGTTTGCAGCGACACCATGGTTCTTGAGCTGATCACCGGAGAGCTGAAGGTTGAACGAAGTTGTCTCGTTGAGCTTGTAAGTGGCGCCAGCCCAGAAAGCCCAGTTCCCGCCCCAACTCTTATAGAAGCCGCGACCATGAGCGTCGATGGCGTTCGTGGAGTCGTCGTTGAGCTTGCCGTTGGAACCGTAGCCGAGCATTCCGAACAGCAACAGTTCGTTGGTGACATTGATGTCGACACGGACCTTGGCGGCCACCGATTCGTAGTTGCTATCATAAGCGGCAACGCCGGTGATCGCGCCCCAGCCATGTGTGTATTTCAAGCCGCCGACTACGTGCGGTGCGTAGCTGTCGATTGTGCCGACCACGCCCGAGCCTTCTTCGAGCGAAACCACGGCCGAAAAGCCGTTCCCGGCGTCGAAGTAGTACTGAACCACATTGGTATCGAAAGCGCCGTACGGAACCGGCGTCTGGTTGAGTACGTCACCCGCGCCGCCAATAAACATGTCGAAGGCCGACCAGTCCTTACCAACTCGGAGGCCACCAAGCTGAATCCAGGCGAAAGTCAAGGTGCTGTCTCCGTTGAAGGCATAGGACCGAGAACTGTCCGAAACCGAAGTGTGGCGGTTGCCGAAGTTCATGCGGGTTTCGGTGTAGGTCTTCAACGTGCCGAGTTCGGTCTCCTGGCCGGTCCAAGTTTTCAATGTGAAGCGCGTGTTGTTTTGCCATGTGCCCTGATGCTCACCAGTCCTCACATCCGAGGTTCTTGCGTGATCAACCAATCCGACATGGCCCAAGCCGACGTCGTAACGGACATAGCCGCCGATGCGCACGCAGGTCTCAGTGCCTGAAATGTAGACGTAGCCCGAGCCGTAGACGTCGCAGACTTTAACGTACTCAGTCGGGTCAGGCTCGGCAACGGCGGTCACGGCGTGAGCGTCGGAAACGGCAATCAGTGCCGCAGTTGAGCCGAGGAGGAGGCTCCTAATGTTCATTGTTGATCCCCGTTCAAAGAGTAAAAGGAATGGACGTCAGTGATGAACTCTTGCTAAGGAAACAGTGATAACGATGCGCATTGAGTTGAAATTTGAGCAGTTTGATGCGCTCGTCACGCCAGATATTCATCAGAAATTGAGAATATGATTGGGCGTTATTGTTACAAATATGCGATTGTTATTACAAATATAATAATCGCCGAAACGACGCCATCCAACATTTCAGTACAAATCATCCCCGTCATCTCCGCTAGTTGTGGGCGGGCCGTCACAAAGGCTTCTACTGCAAATGACGTGCCATCCTGACGACGCAGCTGCGGCTTGAAGCTCAAGTGTGCCGGCGGACCTTGGTTCGCTCTTCCTTCCTTTTTGCCTTGCGGATCAACCCAAGCACGAACGGCAAACGTTTCGGCTACGGTTCGTCTGTTCGCTTCGCGACAGTTTCGTTCAATGGCGACAGCTTTGTTTGCTGTGAGCCCCGACGTTGAGACATCCCGCGGCGGCACCGCTCGGTACGACGCCGTCATTTTGGCGAGCGCGATGATCGGTAATCACGCGCTGACGCGCAGCCTTGCCTCCACCACGGAGTCAGTAGGCGCGCCGGCCTTGGCATTGCGGCCGACCTGACGGTCGCGTCGAGCAGCCTCTCGTCCTGATAGACGGCGCGCCACAGCTAATGCTTCTTGCCAGCAATTCACACAACGAGCTCATCGAGATGCCAGAGATCACTATGGGGCTGCGCTAGCTGGCGAGCAAAGTCTGGTCCCAACGCCGTGTTATCTCGTTGGATGCGGCAGCCGCGCTCAGCAGAATCTACTCGACTAGGCGCAGGCTGAAGGGAAGGGATGGTGGAACCAAACGGTGCGCGTGAGGGTCGCGGCGGGAACAGCCATGGCCAGTCGCTGACCTTCCAGCCAAGACTGAACGGCCGCTATTGCTGAGAAATACAAGTTTCGAGGCCAAAGCGGAACGGACTGACATAGCGCAAAGACACAGGCGAGCGCAGCGGTAAGGTTGGCGGTTATCAGCATGGGACGGTAACTGTTGCAGACCACAAAATATCGCGAGGCCGGCCTGCCTTGGTACACTATCTATCCGACTGTGTCAGAGTTCTCTGGGGCGGTCGGCGGTGCCGTAGCGGGAGTGGTTGGAATTGGGAGTTGGCGTAGTCTCCGGGGTGTTCAACCTCGAATCATCCGGCGTTAGAGCGCCG
>NZ_JAMYNN010000035.1:0-15789 GCF_040319055.1 Mesorhizobium sp. M0960
ATCATCGACCCTTGCGACGCGCTCGACATCGAACAGGCCACGGAGGCGATCGCGGACTACAACGGGCCGGTCTACATGCGGCTTTTGCGCGGCAAGGTCCCTGTCGTGCTCGACGAGTACGATTACACATTCCAAATCGGCAAGGCACGCCTGTTGCGCGAGGGTGAGGATGTGCTGTTCATTTCGAGCGGCCTGATGACCATGCGCGCGCTGGACGCGGCGAAGGCGCTTGAAGCCGACAGGATCGGCTGCGCCGTTCTGCACGTTCCGACGATCAAGCCTCTGGACACGGAGACGATACTTGCCGCGGCGCGCCGTCCGGGACGGCTAATGATAGTGACCGAGAACCACACCATCATCGGTGGGCTGGGCGAAGGTGTCGCCGCGCTGCTGATGCGGGAGGGAGTGGCCCCAGTCTTTCGGCAGATCGCCCTGCCCGACGAGTTCCTCGACGCTGGCGCGCTGCCGACGCTTCACGATCGCTACGGGATCTCAACTTCCGAGCTCGTGCGCCGCGTCCGCACTTGGAGCGAGAAGTAAGAGCTCTCCCCATGCAACAGTTGAGCCATCGACTTGAACTGTGAGCTGGCTAACCCCGCCGCGGTTGTCGCGCTCGTCACAGCGTTGTGGACTAAGGACCTGGGCTTCCCTGATGCCTGTCAATCGGGCACATCCTGCGCGGCACTGATTGAGCACCGGCCTCCTGTTCAGATGCGGCTGGACGAGCTGTCTTCCAGTGGTAAGGAGAGAACTTCCTAGGATCTTGAACACACATCGAGGGCATTCGAGGACTTGGTGTCAGGCCCCCTGGTGCCGGTCTCCCGCGAGTTCGACGTAAGCAAGTTTCGGGATGTTGGCTCGTCTGTCCTTCGCGGCATATGGACCGGCGCGCGGCTCGCCTGTTCTCGGAACGGGTGTCACGGCACCGGTTTGGTCGAAGGTTGGTGGCGCGAAGCGAAAGAAGCTGGCCGCAACTACCTCGCCCGCCAGCAGGGCGACGCCGTCCTGGCCCCCGCCGGCTACAACTTCTCGCTCCTGCTCCGGTGGCGGAAGGCTCTTTTGGGGCTACTCATCGCCGCCCTCAAAAGTTAGCCGAAGGAGCTCGAAGCCTGACGGCCGATTACGGACATCTGCTGTTCGAGCAGGCAATCCCGAGCGACAACGGTGTCGTTGACGAACTGCGGCCTCATTTCGAGTCCGCCCATCTCGACGCACGGGAAGTGTATCATCGTACATCAGGATCGACTTCCATCCTGCGCCAACGGGCCCAGACTCCGGTATCATGCAGAGGTGGAAAGCTCATCTTCGGTCTGGCTCGCGATCCGGCTCGCGTTCGTGAGATTTCCCTGCGCCACCGGTCGCCGGGCTGAAGCGTCAGGATATCGGCGAAGACGCGGCATTCTTGAGCGTCCAGCTTGGGCGCGAGCCAAAGAGTAAATTCGGATCGCAGCAATGTTACGATCGCAAGCGGTGACACTCGGTCCGTAGGCCCAACTTTGATCAATCGCGGCCGGGCGCCAATCTTTCACCGCAGGTCCCCGAGCGCGCGCATGCAGTGCCTCCCAGCATTTGTCGGCCGGCGAGCAACGAATTTGCCCTGCAGTGGATGACATTTAGCTGGCCAATCTGCTTGCGGTGATCGATGCGGGGGCAGCATTGTTGGGGTTTGCACGAAATCCGCGTCGCACTGAGCCGGCATCAGCCGCCCCGATCTCGCCAAGCAACAAGGACAGGCCGCACCTAACCCAAGGCCACCGAAGCGGCACGGAGGTTCAGTCGATGTTTACCATTCGCTATTATCTTTCGCGAAGCGGCAAGGTTCTGAGTACCGCGCAAGTCAAAGGGCCTGCTCCAGACAATGGGGCGGGCCTTTTTGCGTCACTTTGGAGAACGGACTCCAACGAATTGCCGGTTACCTGAAAAATAGGCCCCAGGCTGTGAAACGTCGAACGTGGCCGGGTTGTTGGTGCATCCGCAATCGGTTGGAAGGCAGGCCCCATTCTCGCGATACTCTGCCAGCGTCAGGGCTGGGCCAGCGGTAGGTTAGGGCGTCACGACCCGCAACATGGCGGCGTCATAGACGAACGAAACACGATTTCGTCCATGTTGTTTCGCTTCAAAAAGGCACCGTCCGGCAGTGCGAAGGACGTCTTGAGCATCTGCATTGGGAGAAATTTCCGCGCCTCCAATGCTGACAGTCACTTTCACGCCATGAGAGCGCGTTTAATTAAGTGGGGGTCAATTCGTGGCAGCAGGGTTCGTGCTATGAAGAAGGGACCGGTTCCCAACCGCGGCGAGGCACTTGCCTTCATCAGTGCCAGTCTCAAAGAACTGCAGGCACTGCGCGGCGGGTCTCGTGTATTGTCGCGTCGACTGACCAGTGCGCTTGATGCGCATGGTGGATGCGGTGGGTTCACCTGGGTGACCGCGAGCCCCATCGATGTTTCCTGGTCCAGGGAACCAAAACCTTTAACCGGTGCGAAGAAAAGGCATGACGTCGGCGCGAAAAAACAGCCGGACGGTCACTCCCTCCGCCAGATGCCGTTGATTTCATTAAACCTTTTGTCGGTATCTTCTTGCGGCCCCAATTTCGGCCCTAACGGACAGACTCGTCAGTGAGTCGTGGGGCTCGGGAACAGGAACTTGTACCCTTCCTTGAGAATCCACCGGGCGCGGGCGAGATGAGTTTCCCAGGCTCGGTGCGCCCGCTTCGGTTCCTTCTCGGGATCGATATGCAGCACAGTCCTGGCAACCACGCGCCAATCCTCGTCGTCATAGGCGGCGTCCAGCAGCCACATATACATGGCGACGCGTTTATTGTCGTATGGGGTGAGGTAGGGCTCGCTTGGCGCTTCGTCCGCGACCTCGGGATCCGGAAGCGGGCTGACCACTACGCCGCCTTCTTCGGGTCGCCGATGACGCGCGCCGGCAGATACGCTGGAGCCGGGGGCGGCAGCAAAAAATTGTTGTCAGCTGCAGTGCTCATGCGCGCAATATACATTGCGAATAGTGCCCATTCAACGCTGCGATCAAGATGGACGCGGCACGAGTCTTGCACGGCGCTCAACACGGCGAAGACCAAAGAAAACCGCGTGCGCTCCCTCGGCCATATCAATCGATTTTATCCGACGTGTCACATCCGCGTGATCTAGCGACACCTAATGAAAGCGGCTAAGGGGGACCGTGGTTTGGGGAAAAATTCTTATGAACAGCCAAAAAGACGCAGAGCGTATCCGTGCCGAAATGTCGATCGCACAGGCGATTTACGACGCCATTTGCGAGATGAACGGATCTTCGTACAGGCAAGACAAAGTACCTTTGCGGTGGGATACTTCGTCAGGCACACCGTTGAGCCTGATGAGTATTGACGGCTTTTTCGAATTGCGGGAACTGGCCCGGCGGATAGCGTCGAAGATCGACACGCCTGCGCTCATCAGTCTCAAAAGCCACACCGCGCAGCCGTCGAAAAAGATTGACTTCCACTAGGGTAGATTTGCCATCGCCGTGAAAAGGTTGCTCGAGATCACGTCGAGGATGGCATCCACCTGGCCCGTGGCGCGGTTGTCGCGCTGGTCGACGCCATCCGCGCCTGCGAGGTCGGTGACGCTTGCGCCGACCCAAGCACGCGCGCATTCTGCCCCGAACCAAAAACTGGGGAGGGCCGAATGTTCGAAATCGGAAGAGATTACCGCATCACCATGATTGTAGCGGTTCCGGGCGACTGGAGCGACGAAACTGGCGTCTGGACGGTCGCGGAAGTTGATGGGACGCTAGTGAAACTCACCAATCCCTACACCCCGGACACGATCATTAACACGGCGTCATGGCATTTCGTCCGCGCCGAGATTGTCTAGGCGCAACTTAGAAGTTGTCGAACAGCCCCGCCGCCATCATGCCGCCGATCAGGTCCTGTCCAAGATTGTTGGGGTGAGTTCCGTCTCCAGGACCCATCCAATGAACGTAGTTGAACTGGTTGATGATGAAGCGGCGGTACAGATCGACCACTGGCACCCTGTTTAGGGCGCAGACCTCAAGCATGGCGTTGGCGTAGTCGATCAGCTGGCTTCCGGCTCCTCCCGCAGTGCCGTCCAGCGTCCGCCATATCGGCGTCGTGAAGATGAGCTTCAGGTTCGGCCGGGCGGTCATGATCGTCTGGATGCCGTAGTTGATGGCTCCCTTGAAGGTCGCCCCGGTTATGTCCGCATTGGTGCCGATGGGGCACGTCGGGCCGGCGCCGGTGAAGTCGTTGGTGCCGAACGAGGGGATCAGGTAATCCAGCAGGCTGTAATCCACCGATGCCATGCGCGCTGCAATCGCTGGAAAGGTGCCTCCGATGACCGTTGCTGCGGCTATCTGTTGGGAAAAATCACCGGAGGCAATGGCATCGGCCAGCCGGTAAAACGAGAACTTGTCATAGTTCGCAGCATGGTTGGCCATGCGGGTACCGCCGCCGCCGCCGTTGGTGATCGTCATGCCGGTGCGCTGGGCAATCTTGGCGGTCGGCGTGATGCCCGGCCAGATGACACTTTCGATGATGCTATCGCCGAAGTGCGCACCGATCTTGCCGGCGAACTGCGAGGCCGGCACGGAGGCAACGTCCTTGGCCAGTTTGTCAAACCGGCCATGGTTATCGATCAGCCGGCCCGGTGCCTTCTGGATGGCCCAGCCGGGAAGGTAGGTATCCGCGGCCAAGGCCCTTGTCGGAAGGATGCGGAGCTGGTGATTAAGGCCGTAGGTAACGTCGTTCTGGGTGACCACGATGGGCAGCGAAATATACGTGAGGCCATTGACCGTTTTGGTTATCTGAACGGTCTGGGTCACCCCGGACGACACCGGAATGTAGTCGATGAACTGGATGGACTGGGCACTCCCCGCCATGAAGGCGAAGATACACCAGACAGTTTCTCCCACCGTCAACCCTGCTTCGGCTACGGGCGTCTTGATGTCGTGCAGCGTGGCCGGCCGGCAGCTTGATGGCCTTGGTGCCGAAGGGCGAGCCTGCCGGCGCGTTGACCAGAACAGGAGGAAACCCGCCAGCCGATGCTCCGATCAGGGGGTTGCCAGCATAGTCGTTGGTGACGCCGCTGGCCGCAATGCGGAAGAACGGGTCGATGTTAAGCTTCGGGTGCGCATCCTCCGCCACCATGGCCGCAGATTGGAGAGCCCCGCCGATGTAGGTCAGGCGTGACTTGGCCTTCTGGACAGCCCAGCCGAGCACGAACAGGCCATTCGCACCGACGCCGGCAGCGATGTTGAGCCGAACCAGCAGGCTCGTGCCAAACGTGACATCGTTCTGGGTCGGCGTGACGGTCAGCCCAACGCTCATGTAGCCCAGCCCGCCCGCCACTGCCGGGTTGACCGTGTTGCTCTCGTTGTGCGCCACCCCGGATGACACCGCGATGCTGCCGATGATCTGAAGGCTTTGTGCGGCGATCAGATCAACGATGATTTCAACGGGTTCACCAACCCGCAGGCCGAGGTCGGCAGCGGACACTTTGAGGTCCAAAAGCGTCGGTTTTCCGGGCCCGCTCCGGCTCTTGCACCGGATCGATGCCGAGGATGACCTGCGCCATCTCCTCATAGCTTGCCTCGTCGGCACCTGCATCCAGGAGCCTCAGGTAGGTCGTGAAGTGCTGGCGGTCGTAGCTGGTCAGGCTGTCAGACCAGGGCACTTCTTCTTTAAGACCTGGTTTAACGTCTGGATATTTCATCATGATATCGGGCTCCGGAAGTAAGTGATCGAAGAGCGATTGTTTCTTTCGACAGCCTAACCAAGCGGATGGGAAACATCGTAGCTAACACAACACCGCGATCATGACCCGCAAGCGCCCGCTCGAGGCGATATGCGCATCTTCTGAGCGGTTCGACCCAGGTTAGCGAGAATTGCAAAAAGCTCAAGACCGTGCGGCTGCACATCGGGTTTCGCGCGGATTGGTGGCCATCAAGGTCGTTTGTGACCACAGGATTAACAGGCAAAGCTTGTGCTTGAATTACCGCAATGCTCAGCATCGGTTCAACCACCGTATTCGAGTTCGCAGCGCCTGCCGAGGGCGCGCTGGCCGGGGCGCAGGTCAAATCGAAAGTCAAGAACCGAAGCCTAGCTACCGCATCCGTGAGGGCTTCGTGAGCTGCGGAAGGACGACCTTGGGGCTTCATGGGGGGCGCAAAACATCTTTGGCGCTTCGTTTTGCCCGGCCGACAGCGCGCAGATCAACACGCGCACGACGGCGGATGCAGCGCTATGGTCCTCGGTGCCGACGAGCATCGCGATAGTCCTGCCGGGCTGTATTTGCTTTCAGCGACAACCGCCACTATTAAGCAACACTTCGCCGACTGTGTTTCAGGCTGCCCGGAGAATTTCATGACAGAAGAAGCCGCAAAAAACATTGACACCCTCATCGAGCTCACGGCCGATGTCGTCTCAGCCTATGTCTCCAACAATCCGGTCCCGGTGGGGGATCTCCCTGCCCTGATCGGCCAAGTGCACGCGGCGCTGAAAGGCACGGCTGCAGGCGTCACCGCACAAAAGCCGGTTGCGCTTACGCCTGCTGTCCCAATCAGGAAGTCGGTGACACCGGACTACATCATCTCCCTTGAAGACGGCAAGAAGTTCAAATCGCTAAAGCGCCATCTGTCGACCCACCATGGCCTGACGCCAGATGAATATCGCGCCAAATGGGGCCTGTCGGCAGATTATCCCATGGTCGCGCCGAATTACGCTGCCGCGCGCTCGGCATTGGCCAAGACGATGGGACTCGGCCGCAAACCGAAAGAGCCGGAAACGCCGGCGCCGGCACCGGCGAAGCGGACCCGCAAGAAGGTCGCAGCTTAGAATTTCGGCAATCGAGGTCGTGCTGGAGCGCGCAGCTACCGTCGGCATCTGCGCAGAATACGAGAAGGCGGGGACAGCCCGCCTTCAACTGCAAACATCCTTGTTTCACAAGAAGCGCCTCCGCCAGCAATGTGCTGCGCCGATCCCTATTCTCGCCCGCTCTTGTCCAGCGGCCGTCAGTACATCCGGACTTGCCGCGTACTTCCGGCTCTTGCCGGGGGCAGGAGAAAAATCAGCCAGCTTTGCCGAGGCTGCCAGCGGAGGACTTGCCAGTGCGGCGGTCCTGCTCGATCTCATAGTTGATCTTCTGGCCGTCAGCGAGGGTCGAGAGGCCCGCGCGTTCGACAGCGGAAATGTGGACGAAAACGTCCTGACCACCATTGTCGGGCTGGATAAATCCAAACCCCTTGGTGCTGTTGAACCACTTCACGGTTCCAGTTGCCATATGCGTATTCCTTGTAAAGTTCGCAACACGTTTTGGTTCGGCGATCATGCCGGGCCGGTTCATAGTATAACGCAGCAAATGCGAAAGACCGCAAGGCCCGGAGCGACACGCCGTGGTAAGCGCATCGAGCAGCCAGTGGACTGGCGGCGATCAAGCGGCAGTCGCAAAGGTAGACGAAACTCACGCACCACGTGGTGAACCTTGCAATGAGGAGTCGGGGGCCGGCACCTCGTACGATCGCCATCGTCAGAGGATCGAAGCGTTAATCACTGCGGCCAGCGCGGATGCGATCGATCAGGCGCGCGTTTTGCTGGATCAGTTCAAAGGTGAGTCATGAACAACCGCCCACGCGATCGACGACTTCCTGCTTGATTTGATGCCCTGGTGGTTGTTGTAGAAAACACCCGCAAGAGGCTCTACAATCCGGCGAGGCAGTTGGCGCGCGTGAGATTGACCAGGATCAGGCCGTTCTAGGCTGATTAGAGCGCCCACTCTCGCGAAGAAGGGGGCCGATCTGATCATCGACAAAATCGAGCGCAGCAAAGCTGACCCGTCCTGTGGGTGATCGCTGCTGCGATTCCTCATGCACCACCCAGCGTCTGGATCAACGACAACGAGGGCTGCGGAACAAGCCTGGTCAGCGCCACCTCTTGCGACTTCGCAACCCACACTAAGGGTTGATCGGTGGAGGAAAGCCGATGCATGTGCAGCAAGTGCAGCTTTGGGATTGCCGAGCGCTTGCGAGTGCAATCTGTGCCCGGCCACCCAGACATCCGGCATGCGGACCATCAGCAGCATAATCAGTCGCAGGTGGCCGATTGCAAAAATGCGTTGGACGGGTCCGATTTACTCGGGAACATGCGAGCATGGAAAAGTGGCGGCCATCTTCATTGCATCTTGAACATTTTGCGGCTTCGCGATGGGCCTACTAAAGGCGACTGCGTGGGCGATATGGTCGTTATGGCGGTCATGCTGACGGCAAGACAACAGATCGGGAGCCTGGGCCTAAACACCTAGGCTCCGGCGGTGAGCCGCTTCAGTCGTGGCATGGACGATTTCACGGTCTTCGAAAACCGTTGGAAAATGCGTGGGCGGGTGGACGAAAGCGTGCGATCGGCCTAGACGACATTCGCACGCTCCCAAATCCGCCGAGAGCACTATGAAGCAGCAGCGACCTTTTGTCGTCGAGATCAAACAGAAGCGTGGGCTCATGAAGCGGCCACAGTCAATCTGGGGCGGCATCGACCTGGCCGCCATCGCGAACGATATCGCGGAAGCGAAGACTGAAGGTGCGATCGCTGAAGTGCCGATTTTTCCTTGTGAAGATATCCGTTCTCGGCCCATGGCCGCCGTTGGTGAAGCGGTACCCGACGCCAAGGAGGTGATCATGCCCGACGGATCGCTTCCTAAGCAGCCGACGGTTGAGAAAGCGCCGGTTCCGAAGGCATCGAACCCACCGACTGAAGACAGACGGACCCGCCAGAAAAAGCGGCCGCAGAAAGATGTTGCTTTGCCGAGAGGTGAACGATGGAAGCGGCGCCTGCCATGGGTGCTCCGCCAGCGCCGGGCTGTGCCGTAGGTCAACCGCACCAGGATTGAAGCTGCCCTTGTCGAACTGTCCATGACGGGCCGGCAGTGCACTTGCCTATCAGACGCCCTCGGATTTAGGGGCGAGAATGAAATCGAAAACGGGCTCAGGCTGGCCAGGCATCGGCTCTCGCAAAACAGCCGGGAAAGTTGTGGCCGTTTCGGCGTGTACCGCGAGCTTGGCAGGTGTCATTCCGAGTGCGGCCTCAAAGGGCCGGCTCGGCAGAGGCGCCACCCGACGAAAAAGCGCTGCAGCTCTCGCCGCATGGCGCGCGGCAGCGACCCGCTTTCCCTCGCGGATTTTCACCCCGGCCGCCGCCAACAGGATCAGTCCCTTGAAGAAAAGGCGATGCTGAGTGCTTTGTTTCGCAGCGTGCCAAAGAGGCTCCCAAGCCTCATGGGCTTCCCAGTAATAGCCGTGATTGAAAAGGTCGATACCCCATCGGAACCCGTTTGAGCTGAGTGATTCCTCGACGGCAACAACGGTCCCCGGGTCGCTTTGGTAACTGTGACCCAGCGGGTCGCGAACCGGATGCGGATGTTTGCCAGGCAGGTATGCGTAGCCCGGGAAATTCTTTTCGGGGAGCAAGCGACGACGTGACATAGACCCCAGCAATCATGAAAGCACGTCGATGACAATTCATGTCCTATGGAATCTGATGGGACACCGCCTGCATTGGCTGCTGGGTCCTTCCATCCCTGAGATTTCAGCCTCCGCCGTACACGCACGACGCCGGACGTCTTCGGTGGCAGACGCCGATAGCGCTTGACCGTCTTGAAGCCCGACTACTCGCGCACCGAAGACTGACGCTGCTTCTGCGAGCAGCAAGCCCGGTCGCAAGGCCGAAGGCGACCCCAAGGTAGTTCGGATCGATCTCCGCCCGGAGCCAGTCGCGCCGGCGTTCAACGTGAGCAGTTTGATGACGGGAACGAAGCTGGGTCTCACTGCGGAGCGGCTGCTGCTGGCGGGGATTCGCGCGCTGGTGCCTCATCGCCGCCGCGCCATCTGCTTAGCCCGCAAGCTAGGAAGCGGCGCTCAGCCGGCTAGAACCGGGCGAAGTGACCAGAGCTCCGAAGTTTGGCTAGCAGGATGATGGCCGTTCCGCGGTGGTCAACCCTCGCTTGCTCACGCAGCGGAGACGCATCCCAGGCAGCCAATTCTGCCACCAAAAGGGCGGTGTCCCCGTTTACCGATGCGCATCTAAGTTCTCCGTACTTGTCCATCACGATTATTGCTGTGCCGGTGACGCCATATCCAATCGCGGCCATCCGCTGAACGCAAATATCGCCGTCGACACGAACATCGAAAAGAACCGATCCTGCGGTTTTCTCCGCAGCGTCAGCCACACGATCACAGAACGGCCGATGCAGGCCTTCGATATTGCAGAGTGACTGCTCAAACAACGCCAATTCAACATGCTGCGCCACCATGGCTGCAAAATGCGCGCCGGCTGGCACAATCGACAATAGGCCAGGGCTGACTATCCACGCACCAATCGCCCTCCCGATGCCTACATCGCAACTGCGCTCTTGGCGGGCGCTACTTCGCTTGTCCGCGGCATGCCCAAGCCGTTGGAGCGCTCCTCGAACAGATTGCCCATAACATCACAGCCCAAGATGGCCAATAGGACGAACGACCTTGTAATATCGCTTCATTCGTCCTCCCGAGCGCCGCGCTTCTTTTCCACAAGCGTTTCGGCTTGCCGGAAATTAGGAATCCGCATGGCTTTTCGGTTGGGTGTTGGCAGGAAGACTTATGCGCGGGCGAGGATGGATCAAGGCGTTGCGTCAGGACGACGCTCGGCAAGTGCGTGCGCATTGCGGAACTGGAGCGCGATCTCATGGCGACCAAATGAGGAGTCTCGGAATTATTCTTGGACGAGTTCGCGAGTCACATTCTTCCTGCCAGTCGAACCGGCAGATTGCGAATTCAGTGGCGAGTATATGTCCGCGATTTAGCGGAACGACTGTCCCGTTTTTGCGAAATGCGCACTCACTCAGCGGAGACGCATTCCACGCAGCCAATTCCGCCACCAAAAGGGCGGTGTCCCCGTTTACCGACGCGCATCTAAGTTCTCCGTTGTTCCCCAACACGATTATTGCTGTGCCTGTTACCTCAATCGACCGTTCTGCGATCGTGTGGCTGACGCTGCGGAAAAAACCGCAGGGTCGGTTCTGTTCGATGTTCGCGTCGACGGCGATAGCTGCGTTCAGCGGATGGCTGCGATTGGATATGGCGTTTAAATCCTAACGGGATTCAATAATCCCTGTGGGACGGCACGTCCTGTGTCCTGCAGCGCGTTGTTGAGCGCATGGCCCATATAGCGGATTGATGATGGTGAAGGCCTCGGGCTCTCCTCGGCTCCGGCACCGGCACGGAACGTGTCGGCCGGCACCGCAAAGGGCGTTCGGCCGGCCGGAGAGAGGTCGAGGCAGCAAGCATTCCCAGTGGGGAAGTCAGGCTGTTTGGCTGTCGCATCCACGAAAGGTCGCGCCACAGAAACTTGATTGCCAGTCAAATTTTGTTTTCTCGACGCTTCACGAATTAGCATTGGATGCTTCGCTGTTGGGCGTGAAGGAAGATAGGCTGGGGATGGCGCGGCCCGAGCGAACCCACAAAGCCTTCACACGATGCAGATAAGGCACGGGACCTCGTCGAAAGTGTCGACAGGCTGGCTGGCGTTGCTCATGACTGAGCGGAAATAGAGCACGGCAAGACGGTGGAGACCATCGCGCTCGACAGCAAGAACAATTCTCCAGAGGCGATCATCATTATCGATCCGGCGGTCGGGAGGCCTGGTCGGCTTAGCGGGGCTACGACGATGCGACATCCAACAGATATGCGGCATGACTCGGTCAAGGTCGGTGCTGGAATTGCCGCCCGAAAATGGAGTCTTGGCCCAGGAATCGAGCCGCCATCGCGGACGTTGCACCGAAGCAGAGCCGGCACTGTCTCAAGTCCGGATGGCGAAGTGCGCAGCCGATGAAAGCTGCGGCAGTTGGGGACGTGTACAAGCCGTATATGATGACGACATTCGGGGCGCCACGGAGGCGTTCCGCGTTCCTATCGCTCGAACCATGGCCATCGACGAATACGACAGGCCATCAGGTCCGCCGCGCCTTAGCGATAGATGAGTCGCAGCTTCGCCGTGCATAGCGTGATCGCGGAAGTTTGCATTTACGCGCTCCCGTCCGTTTCATTCTCCTCATCGATTTCGCGCACGGGCAGATAGGCGTTCGTTTCCAACCATTCCCGCAGCACGATCTGAATGAGGTCCGCCCGGCCGATTTCCATTTCGGCAGCAATGGCGTTGAGAGCGTCCTCGGTGGCCGGTTCCAGCGGCACGCCGGCGACGTTTCTGAGCATCAATGCCGCGCGCCGCAAGATGATCTGCAGATCCGCGCGCGAAACGTGTGTCGCTTGGCAGTTAATTAGTAAGCGCGAATTTCCCCGCACCTTTTACTGTTGAGTGCTCTGATGCATGAGGCGTCACCAAAATAGGTGGACACCTTGTGTGCGGTCGCCGTCAAGTAAGCGCGAATTTCCCCGCACCTTTTGCGTTGAGTGCTCTGATGCATGAGAAGCTATGCGGGGGAGCGGCGAGGTGGCACCATCGTCGTACGATCAACCCGAAGGATAGACTATCATGTCCAAAGTCGACGATCTCAGCCGATCAATCACTGTATTGGATCAAGCTCGCACTGTGCTCGTCGTTGTAGAAATGAGTCAAAATAACTGGCTGGTGGCCGGAATGCTTCCCGGCGTTCAGCGACACCCCCTCAAGAAACTCGATCCCGATCCCAATGCATTGCTCGGTTTGATCGCGCGTTGGCGATCGGAGGCGGAGGCTGCGGGCATGCCGATAGACCGGGTCGCGCTGGCCTTCGAGGCTGGGCGAGACGGCTTCTGGCTGGCCCGGTGGCTGCAGACGCGAGGCATAGACGCTCACGTCATCCATTCAACCAGCGTCGCCGTGAACCGTGAACACCGACGGGCGAAAACCGACAGGCTAGACACGGCCATGCTGATGCGCGTGTTCCTGGGTTGGCTGCGTGGCGAGCGTGGCCACTGCCGCATGGTGGCGATCCCATCACTGGCGGAAGAGGATGCCAAGCGGCCGAGCCGCGAGCGGGAGAACCTGGTCAGCGAGAAAACGCGGATAGTCAATCGCATGAAAGGGGCGCTGGCTCGGCTCGGCATCCGTGGCTTCAAGCCCGAGCTTCGCCGGGCGCCGAAGAAGTTGCCGGACCTGCGCACTTCGGAAGGACAGCCGCTTCCGCCGAATATGCTGGAAGAGATGCGGCGCGACATGGCTCGGCTTGCGGTGGTGCGCGATCAGATCACGACGATTGAAAAAGCCAGAATTGCCCAGCTTGAGCAGGCGCCCGCGTCGGGGTATAATGCAATGGTTGTGCTATTGGCGCGCGTGATTGGTGTCGGGATTGAGACAGCCGACATGCTGGTCCACGAGGTGCTTAGCCGCAACCTCAGAGACCGGCGCGCGGTGGCGCGTTACGCCGGTCTGACAGGCTCCCCCGACGAGAGCGGATCTAAACGACGCGAAAAGGGGTTGGCCAAGGCAGGCAACGCCCGGGTGCGACGCGGGCTGATCCAATTGGCCTGGCGCTTCCTGAGATTCCAAAAGAATAGCGAACTGACGCAATGGTTCCAGGCACGAGCGGCACAGGGCGCCCGCAAGACGACGATGATCGTGGCGCTCGCACGCAAGTTACTCATCGCGCTCTGGCGATTGGTTACCGTCGGCGAAATCCCGATGGGCGTCACATTGCGCCCGATGAACTGAACACACTGCAGGGCGCCTGACGGATCAACCGCCGTAATGACGCCCGCGCGTATCGATTCGAGGTGGCGGTGTCCCGATGGACACCATGGCGTTATTTGCCGTCATGAGAATGGGCCCGCCGCCTCGGAGCCTTGCTGCTGAAGCCAATGACTGCTTCATGGTCCGGGTCTTTTGCAGACCCACCGAATACAAGGTTGCGGCGTAATGCGATGCGCCCAAAGGCAGGCTCCCCTCGAATTTGATGCTCGCGGACCAATGCACAAGGCAGTGACCAACCGTTCTGTTATGGCTATCCTGACCGCTTTACCGCGAAATCAGTGAAGGCCCCTTGACAACGAAATCCCCATACAAGGTGTCCACCAAAATAGGTGGACACCTTGTGATGGAAGAAGATGAGCAGAAACTGCGGGTGAGGCTTGTCGGTCGGGACGGGCGACGCCGATACGACCCGGCATCGAAGGACCGTCTTGTCTCGGCCTGTCTTGAGCCTGGCGTGTCGGTATCGAGGCTTGCGCTCGAACATGGGGTCAATGCGAACCTTCTTCGGAAGTGGATAAAGAAGCGGGCGGAGACCCAGTCCCTCCCACAGCCCCCACCATCGGCGTTCATTCCGGTTCAGATTGAAAGCACTTCCGATCGGGCCTTGCTGCGACAGAGCAGCATGGCTGCGGTGGATTTGCCGGGGACTTGCGATGGGGCACGTAGGTCGGCATTGAAAAGGACAGCGCCTTTTTCCTCTCCAGCCAAGGTGAGCGCGTCGCTGCCGAACGGCGTGACGTTGACGCTGGAATGCGGTGATGTGGATGCGTTGACGGCGACCATCGGAGCACTGGGTCATGTTCAGACTGGGCGCTGACCTGAAAGTCTACCTGCACCGCGAGCCGATCGACTTCCGGGCCGGCATCAACAGCCTTGCGGTTCTGGTCCAAGAGACGATGGCGCTCGATCCGTTTGCTCCGGCGGTTTTTGCGTTCTGCAATCGCCGTCGCGACCGGATGAAGCTCCTGTTCTTCGATCGGTCGGGCTTTGTGCTGGTCCTGAAGCGGCTGACCGAGGACAAGTTCCGGTGGCCGCGCCGGGAGGCAGCGGTGGTCACGCTTACGACCGAGCAATTGCACTGGATCCTCGACGGCATCGACATCGATGCGATGGTCCGCCATCCGGTGCGGCAATATCAGGTTGCGGGTTGAGGGCTCTCGAATTGAGCGGTTGACGCGGCGGCATGCTTTCGATTCAAGAATCTGATGAATCGACCCGGCGAACCGACTGTTGAAGCGTTGATGGCGCGTATTGCTGCGCTGCAGGCGCAGAACCGTCAACTCACCGAACGCGTCGTCAAACTCGAGGAAGAGCTGGCGCTTGCACGACTGCATCGTTTTGCGCCGCGCAGTGAAAAGCACATTGACCGCCTCTTCAATGAAGCCGAACAGGCCGCGGATGAGGACGCCGCCGACAACGAAGATGGCGGCGTCGTTGTCCTGCCGGACACGGGCTTGCCGGCGAGCGAAGGGGCGACGGGAAAGAAGCGCGGCCGCAAGGCCTTGCCGGAAAACCTGCCGCGCGAGCGCGTCGAGTATGACCTTCCCGACGTTCAGAAGGCTTGTCCTTGCTGCCGTCACCAGATGCATCGCATGGGCGAGGCCGTTACCGAGCAACTTCATATCGAGGTGAAGGCGAAGGTCCTGCAGAATGTGCGGTTCAAATATGCTTCACATGGGGATTACATGGTCAAGTGTGATTTTCCTCCTTCGCAGTTTCGGTCCAAGGTCTGAGCCCGATCACGTGACGCGGCCCGGTCGCCGGGCCTCATCCACCTCACATGCGGTCGCCGCTCCTGGCGGCAGCACCAATATCCCGCTTGCGTCCGGGCGCAGGCTCAGGAAGACGAAACCATTCTGCCGATCGGCTGTTGAGGCCATGCATATTTTCGGTTCGCCCACCTGGATCCGAAAGGCTGATCAGGCCTTTGCGGAATGGAGGAAAAGGGTGGTGGAAGCGGTCATGCGGTTTTCATGAGCGCTCCCTGGATGATGACGCCGGCGGTCGCGTATTTCCACAGCGCCACCAGCAGCTTGCGGGCGAGCGCGACGATCATCGCCTTCTTGAGGCGGCCGCCGTTG
>NZ_JAMYNN010000036.1:0-14519 GCF_040319055.1 Mesorhizobium sp. M0960
TCGGGTTTCGACTTCATGACCTTTTGCTCTCAAGCCGTGGTCGACAGCGCAATTAGTGCCAACCAATTCTATCATTAATTGAAGCGAACGAATAGAGTGGGGGTCATTCGGTCATTCGTCCTCGGCCTGCAAGCTTCACTGCGAGGTGTCGAAATCAGGGGAACTGCGAACGAATCAAGCAGAACGCTTTGGAAGAGTTGGGTATTGCCCCTGCCCCCAACCGGGCGATGACGCATTTGGAAAGGAGTGATTCGCCGTTGGTGGCGGGCCTCCTCGAAAATGAATGGCGTATGTTTTTGGTATCTCCGGTGCTTGACCCGATTGGCACCCCTAGACAGCACCCTGAGGGTCCATCGTAAGGACGGCAGGTCGATGCAGTGTTTACAATGAGCGTTTGTCATCGAGAGAGACTTGAAGGCTGTCTTGTCTGGCTCGTCGAGGAGTTGAACCAGAAAATGCCGCTTGCGTTACCCTTGCAGCCCAGATCCGGCGCGAGAGTCTGGCCGGATCGCGCAGCCGGGAAGACTCAAACGCCGATGTTGCGTGCGATGCTGTCGGCAGCCATGCGCCAATCGATCGACCGGGCCAGTTTTCACCAGCGCATGATCCATGTTGAGGATCTGGTCGAGCCGGGATCGCAACAGGTCGGTCTGTCCGCTTTCGTGCCGTTCCTTCGGCCGCATCGCTCGCTCCCTCGCAGCTTCGCCACAACAGTCGAATCACGCGTACGGGCACGCTACAATTTGCCGGAAATCGCCGCTCAAGCCACGATTCTCGGCAAAGTGAAATGCTATACTCGAGCAAAAATCCTAAATTGAATCAAAGTGTTCTGCCAGGCGGCCGGCTAACTGTGCAACCCCGAGAGATCCCTACCCCCGATGTACGATCGAACCGATCTTGAGCCAAGCGCCGTCATGAATTCGTTAGGTATGCAACCTATTGATTTGGCGAGCTCATCAACCGATTGCGATGGCCCACAGACCTCGACCAAATCGCCGAGCGATGGCTTTAAATCTGCCGCCGCACTAAGATCAATAATCGAGGTGTCCATGGAAACCCGGCCTATGACGCCAGCCGCTCGGCCTTTATAATAGACCCGAATCCGATCCCGATTAGCCGCAGGACGTGTGTAGCGCGGATAGCCGTCCACATAGCCCAAAGAAATGACTCCGATAAGGCTGTCCCTCTCTAGCCTGTGAGCCCTTCCATACCCAACGTAATCTCCGTGACGAAGTCTCTTCACCTGGAGGAGCCGCGCATGCATAGAGACAACTTGTCGAAACGGGTTGCTGCGGCTTACGAACGGATTACCGCCGTAGAGACCTATACCAGGACGAACCATCTCAAAATGGGCCCTGCGACCGAGGAAGCACCCTGCTGAGCCGGCTAGCGAGGCCCGCCGGAGCGATCCGAACTCCTTTCGGACCTGCCAAAAGGTATCAACCTGCTCTCTGTTGCGAGGGTCGGAAGGATCGTCGGCACAGGCCAAGTGGCTCATGATCAGGTCGAAATAGTGTAGGCGACCTTCGATCATATGTGTCAGAGTACCCAACTCCTCCATGTGGAACCCGAGTCGATTGATCCCGGTGTCGACATGCAGGGCGGCTCCGCCAGTCCAGCTTTCGCGTTCGCAGAAGTCGATCCAAAGCCGAACCTGGGACTCCGAAGTGAGTACCGGCTTAAGATTGAGCGTCTTGTGGGCGGACTCAGTACCAGGAAGGAGTCCATTTAGGACGTATATCTCACCGCCATCATTTTGCTCGCGGAGCTGAGCCCCTTCTTGGAGATGCGCCACGAAAAAGCTTGCGCAGCCCTCTGATGCCAATCGGCGAGTGACGGCCGCGAGTCCTGCTCCATAGGCATCCGCCTTAACTACAGCCGCAACTCCCGCCCCAGGGCAAAGAGCTCGGAACTCGTTGAAGTTCCAGGCGAGATTATCGAGGTTGATCTGTACCTGTTGCGAATGGCACTGGAGCATTGTTTTCTGTCCTATTATTAATAGCGATCGGTGCCTGGCTTCTGGGACCTCCAACAGACGGATCGCTTTTGCGGCCGCTCCAACTCTCGCACGCCCACCGCCAACTCGAACACGGATCGCGCGCCTCACGACCGTGGACACAGAGCCGGGAGACGAAGCAGCGTAACGCGGACATTCTCGCATAGTTGGCGGCAGCGGTCAGCTTCGTCCGCCCCGCGCCGCTCGCAGAAGCCTTGGATGCCCTGCAGCTGTCATCGGGATTACGATCCCTTGCGCAGTTTGATATGAGCGCCTGACACGAAACACTCGGGCAAGAGTTGCGTCGTCGCCCGGGGGCAAGCAGCCACAATCGACTCGCAAACGCCAGGTACCATGGGCGCGCACCGCCATTCAGCACGACCTCAAAAGCCGCGCGTAGTATACCGCTCTGCGTACCCGAGGTTACAACCACGGCAACGCCCTCCGATCTGTCGTAGACCGCCTTGTCAGTCGCCTGCGCTATGTTAAAGACTGGCACCTTCAACGTCCCAGATATGCCCAACCTTCAACTTCATAAGCGGTGGAGGCTTCCCCTGCCTAGGACCTCTTCTTGGAAAATCTCGCATCGAACTTCGCATGCCTTGCTAGAGCTAGACAACACAGAACGCTCCGGATTGCCGAACCGCCGACGTGATCTAAACCTTTTGGGGGAGTCTTCGCGCAAAAGTTTGTAAATATATTATCACAAAGATGATAATAAAGGGCAGATTGCCGGGCGATGTACCGTACCCAGCCCTACGTAGCAGCGCTGCCACCTCGCCGATCGCCGCGACCAGGCCGGCATGATCGTCGGAGACGACCAGCTCGACGCCCTTGAGGCCGCGCGCCTTGAGCGCCACGAGGAAGTCCTTCCAGGCCGAGCAGCTCTCGCGATTGGCCATCCCCACGGCCAGGATCTGGCGCCAGTCGTCCCAGTCGATGCCGACCGCGATCAGCACCGCCTGGCCCGTGACGATGCCGGCCTCGCGCACCTTCTCGTAACAGGCATCGAGCGATGAGGTAGGGGAAGGGCTCGTGAAGCGGGCGCTCGGCAAACGCCTTCAGGCTCTCGTTCAGGCGTTTGTTGATGGCCGAAATCGACGAGGCCGAGAAGGCATGACCACAAAGCTTTCGGTGATCGCCCTGACCTTCCTGGTCGACGCCTCTTGCACATACATCTCCGCAAGCGTGGCAACCAAGGCCCGCTCGGAGCGCTGGTAGCGCTCGAACAGCTCGGTGTAAAAGCGGCCGGCCCGGTCCTGCGGAACCCGCAGCTCAAGCTTGCCCACCCGCATGACTGTCGATGCCGGCTCAATACTCCCCAGAAGTGCCGTTTGAATCTTCCCCAGTATAGCGCTGCCGCCGGTCTTCCGGAGCGCGCTCCGGGAGACCGGCGGCGCGTAATCGTTGATGCTTCTCCTGATGGTCGGGAGAGGGATTTCGGTGATCAAGATCGGGGAGATGATGATGATACTGGATTTGCATCGACAGGGCCTGTCGGTGTCGGCGATCGCCAGGGAGAGCGGGATCGATCGCAAGACGGTGCGCAAATACATTGAGCGCGGGCTCGAGGCTCCGGCCGCGCGGCCAGCCGCCGAAAAATGGACACCCTTCCGCGACAGCCTGAGCGGCGAAACTGGGGAATTTTACTTCGGCACTTTTGGGGAAAATTCGAGCGGCATTGACAACGTGTTGCCTCACGTAATTTTGTTACCGGTTGCCTCATCGAGAATGTTACCCGCTTGCCCGGCATGAGGGGTCCGGAGCGGCGTACGGCGCTGGGCTGCTGGGCCCGCCGATGAGCTGCTGCACGGCTTGTTGTCGCCACGCCCTTACCCGCTTCTGCAACGTGTAAAGCTGTCGCAAGCTGTATCGTCCCGGGTACCGGGCCTGGAACTCCACGAGCAGTTCGAGTGCGGTCTGATCCGGGCGTTCCTCAAGGCACTGTGCCAACTCCTCCCAATCGTCCTTGAAGACATCAGGACGTCGGCCGCGTGGTTTGTCGCTGAGCAGGCGATACGTTTTAGGCCCGATGACAACGCCGCGCGCGCGAGCCGCCTGGCGCCAGACACCGACCCGTCGGGCGAAGGTTTTGTATTGCTTGCGGGTAAATCGACCTGGAAACTGGACGCACAACTCTTCGAAGAGCTGCATGGCGTTGATGTTGGGGAATTCCTCCAATCGGCGACACGCGATCGGCCACGCCATGCGGAGCGCCTGGATGCGACCTTGGCCAGGTTCGGCGTAGACCGGCCTTGGCTTCTCCGATGTCTTCGTGGACGGTGCTGCGGTCGCGGGTGGGGTCGCCATCTTGGGGGCGGCGGACGGACTCGCAATGACCTTTTGGAGGCTTCGCAGGTAAAGCGGTTTGGCTTCGATGGAGAATGTCGGACGGATCTCGCCGGCGTGCCACGCGCTTGATAGGCTTGCCACGAATGCCGCCAGGTTCGGCGGCTCGGATGTCGCCGGGGGCGGTATCTCGCCGTCAGCCAATGCTGCCAGGTGAGCCTGCACAGCACGCATTTCCTCGAGAAGTTTCAACGGATCGAGCCCGGTGGCGATCTCAGTCAGCTTGGTCTTGGCGGCCATCGGAATGCCCTCGGCCTGCAACAGCCGCTCGCAGGGCGTCTGCGGCGGATGATAGCGCTTAGCCACTTTTGCGCCGTCGCGCTGCTTGGCGGCCAGCTTGAACGAGGGCTGGAAGAAGTTCACGAATAGCCTGGATGCTCCGTAGAGACGCGTGATCGCTCTGGCCGCTGCCAGGCCTTCGAAGCGCCGATAGCCTAAGAGCTTGCGAATGACGGCGCCGTTTTTCTGCTCTATCCACGCCTGGTCGTTCTTGCGGTAAGGCCGTGAGCGGGTGAGTTCGATGCCGTGACCAAGACAATATTCGATCAGCCTGTTGTTGATGAACTCGGTGCCGTTGTCCACGTCCAGAGCCTTCAGAGCAAAGGGCAACCCCAGGCGGATACGCTCAAGGGTCTCGACCACGAGT
Source organism: Mesorhizobium sp. M0960 (assembly GCF_040319055.1). Taxonomy (NCBI): domain Bacteria; kingdom Pseudomonadati; phylum Pseudomonadota; class Alphaproteobacteria; order Hyphomicrobiales; family Phyllobacteriaceae; genus Mesorhizobium; species Mesorhizobium sp. M0960. Next base: position 4,992 of record NZ_JAMYNN010000036.1, read on the forward strand.
GTGCCTTCTCGCACCACGATGGGCGCGGCCTCCGTCCATCCGCTAGCGATATCGGTCAGAACCAGGCTATGAACGTAGCTGCCGCGGTTGACCTCCCCGCAATGAGCCACCAGGTCCATTTCCATGCTGCCGGGAAGCGGCTCATTCCAGTCAGCAAAGGTGCGCATTTTGATACGCCGCCGCGGCTCCGGCACAACTCTCGGCTTTTTCGTCCGGCCCGTGCGCCTCGGCATCCGGAGCAAGCGGTCGATCGTGGCGGCGCTCATCGACAGGATCTTGTGGCGGATCTCCTCCTCGAGCTTCAAATGTCCATTGCGTTCCAACGCAGGCAGGAGAATGGGCAGCAAGGCCTTCAGGCGCTTGCCGCAAACTCGATCAGACGCCTCCCACAGCACGATCAAGGCTCCTCGAGCGGCCTCATCATAGATCGAAGGCCGTTGACGAGTCTGCCGATGCTTCGGCTTCGACGCGCTGTTCAGGACACGGATTGCGGATTTCTCGTGATACCCTGTCGCCGCGATGAACTCCTCTAAGATCCTGCTTTTGTCCTTATTCGCTGCGGTCGCATAGCGATCCCGGACTGCATTGGCGAGTTCCATGCGCATGGAATGCGTCATCTTCATCTTCATGATCCCTCCCTCATGGCGAAGGCATCATGCCGGAATGCGACTTCACGGGTAACATTTTAGGTGAGGCAACGAAGCCGCTCGGTAACAATCTCCGTGAGGCAATGCGACAATGACAAAGGTGCGGCCGTAATAGCCCGAGCGATAGCCCAGCCGCTCCGGCGTCCGCTCGCCCTTCGAAGCGCCCAGCGCCTCATCCTTCTCCGCCTCGAGAACCTCCTGCACCACCGCACGGATCACTCCGTGCAGCCCATCCGGGTCCAAAAGCAAAATGTCTTTGACGGCAGCGCTGGCGGTCTTACTTCAGTCTTGGTCATGGTGGCGTTCCTTCCACGGAATCGGTGACGTTGAGTATCACCAGCCTGCCATGACCGCCTCCCTCTGAGCGAATTGGCAGAACTCTCAGCACATCTGTGGACGCCCCCGTGAGCGCAAGAAGAATCTTCGAAAGGCAGTATAGCGGCGCGTAGTCGGGTGCTGACATCTGTCCGGCCTCTGATGCGGCCTTCCATTTGCCGCCGGCCCGTATGGGAGTTCGCCGATCGGATCCATATCACTACCGCGCGCTCGAAGCGCTCTGTGCTGAACTGGTTTTTCCGATCCGTCTCTCATCGACTGTCGCGCCATACCTCTCCGTGTGACCTTCCTACACCTGCGACGACCTCAGACCGAGCTGCTATGCTGCCACGGCCGGAGCCCTGTAGGTCCCACCTCTTGCCATGAGCGCCCAGACGATGCGGGCCATCTTGTTGGCAAGAGCGACGACCACAAGCATGGGCGGCTTGCGGGCGAGCATGCGCCCAAGCCACGATCCTTCACGAATGCCTCGCCGACGAGCATGACGCACGACAGCGCTCGCTCCGATGATAAGCAGGCGCCGCAAAGTACGCTCGCCCATCTTCGATGTTGCACCGAGCTTCTGTTTACCGCCGGTTGAGCGTTGCAGCGGCGTCAGGAGCAGCCAAGCGGCGAAGTCGCGCCCCTTTCGGAAGATTGCGGCGCAAGGCCCCAGTGCAACCAGAGCCGTTGCCGTTATCAGACCAACGCCGGGGATTGTTCCCAACCGCCGCATGTCTTCATCCTCTCGGGCACGCCGTGCAATCTCGGCATCGAGCTGCTTGATCCTTTCCTCCAGCGATCTCAGCGTATCGACCAGCATGGCGAGGGCCAGGCGGGCTGCTTTTGGCAGATCGCCCTCAGGATCCTCTACCTTTTCCATCAGCTTGGCGGTGTGAGAAGGGCCCTGGGCAACGACCAGTCCATATTCTGCGAGATGGCCGCGCAAGGCGTTGATCGTCTGGGTGCACTGCCGCACCAGCAGATCACGAGCCCGGAATACGGCCGCACTCGCCTGCTCCTCCTCACTCTTCACGGCGACAAAGCGCATGGTCGGCCGCTGCGCGGCCTCGCAGATCGCCTCGGCATCGGCGGCGTCGTTCTTCTGCCGCTTCACGAAAGGCTTCACATAGGATGGCGGGATCAGACGAACGGTGTGCCCGAGCTCGCCGATCTCGCGCGCCCAGTGATGCGCCCCAGAACAGGCCTCCATGGCGACCAAGCAGGCCGGCTGCCCAGCGAGAAACGCAAGCACCTTGTCGCGTCGCAGTTGCTTCCGGAAAACAATGGCGCCCGCCGCATCGGCTCCATGCGCCTGAAACACATTCTTCGCTAGGTCCAACCCGATCGTGTTAACTTCCATTGTGGACGCTCCCTCTCTTACGGTGGCTGTCAAACACCACCATTCTGGCACATCGATGCCGTCGAGGGGGCGTCCACATGGGGTAATCGCGGGAGCGACGCGCCCTGAACCGATCATAGCCTTGGAGGGTGGCTGTTCCCCGATAAGATGAAATACGGGCTCACGACTGGACGCCGGGCCCAGCATCAACGGAGAACAGCCATGGAAGAACATATCGGTCTCGACGTGTCGATGAAAGAGACGGCAGTGTCGATCCGACGTGAAAGCGAACGGATCTGGCGCGGGAAGTGCGCATCTGATCCCAGGATCATTGCCGAGCTTGTCCGCAAGCGGGCGCCGGCCGCAAAGCGCGTCGTGTTGGAAACCGGCCCGCTGTCAGTTTGGTTCTATCATGCGCTGCGCGCCGAGGGATTGCCAGCCATCTGCATCGATGCGCGCCATGCCAAAGCCGCTCTCGATATGGCGGCGAACAAGACGGATGCGAATGACGCCGATGGTTTGGCGCGTCTTGCTGAAGCAGGATTCTTTCGCGAGGTGCGCGTGAAAGGCTTCGACAGTATGTTGACCCGCACGCTCGTGGCAGCACGCACTCGGCTGGTCCGGATCACCGTCGAGCTTTCCAACCAGATCCGAGGGATCATGAAAACGTTCGGCTTGCTCGTTCCCGCCGGTAAGGGAACTACATTCGAAAAGAATGTCCGGAGCCTTCTTATCGATCAGAGCGAGCTTGCTCCTGTCGTCCTACCGATGTTGGAAGCCTGGCGCAGCATCCGCATCCGTGCCGCCGAGCTTGGGCGCCAGCTTGTCGCAGATGCACGTCAAAGCCAAGCATGCCGCATACTCATGTCGATCCCCGGCATCGGCGCCATTACCGCAACCTCTTTCGCCACTGCCATTGAAGATCCGGGCAACTTCAAGAAGTCCCGCTCTGTTGCCGCTTGGATCGGCCTGACAACTCGCCGCTACCAATCGGGAGAAGTCGATTATGACGGCCATATATCCCGACGCGGCGATCGACATTTGCGGGGACTTCTCTATGAGGCTGCGGCGGTCATCCTGACACGCAGCTCGATCGACAGCAGCCTGCGCACGTGGGGCCTCAAGCTCCGGGAGAGGGTTGGCTTCAAACGAGCTGCCGTGGCTGTGGCGCGCAAACTGGCGGTGATAATGCATTCGATGCTCAAGACCGGTGAGTTCTTTGATCGAAATGCAGGCGCCACAGCATGAAATCTTGCGAATAGCGTTCAGGATCTGAGCGCCTGAGACGTCCCTGCCGGGACGTGAGCCGAGCCATTCCGCTGATGGGGTTGCACCGCTGTCTCAGCAAAGTGCGTGGTCCACATTGAAGGCTCGTCCCGCGAATCTCCATCATGCAGCGACCGATGTCGACCGCGAAGACAACCGTGTACCCGGCCAACGCATCTCCTAGCGCGAAGATACTTGACGTCCCCACCGCGATTAGACAACCCCATCACTGGAAGACCACGACCTTCACCGGAGCGCTGCGGCTGACGGGCATGACTGCGCCCTTCGTCTACGACGGCGCCATGAACGGCAACGTGTTCCTGGCCTATGTCGAGCAGGTGCTGGTCCCGACATTGTCGGAGTGGACAACCTGCCCGCCCACAAGGCCGCCGGCGTGCGCGACGCGATTGAGGCCGCAGGCGCGAGCCTGCTCTACCTGCCGCCCTACAGTCCCGACTTCAATCGGATTGAGAACGCCTTCGCCAAACTCAAGGCGCTGCTGCGAGCAAAGGCCGAGAGAACCAGCAAGGCTCTGTGGGACGCGGTCGGCGCGGTCGTCGACCTCTTCACCCCAGCCGAATGTGCCAACTACTTCAAAGCCGCGGGATATGAACCGGATTAAATAGGACGTGCTCTAGATGTTTGATCCCAGGCTTTGATGGGGCATCCTTGTCTTCCGAATCAAGGGATGCGCTATGGGCCAGGTTCTCCATGGGAGCGCCACGACGACTGAGGCAGTCCGTCGAGCGATACAGCATAGTCAAGAGAGCCTGAGGGGCCTCGCCAAACGCTACGGGATTAACCAGAAGACCGTCGCCAAATGGCGGGAGCGGACCTCGGTGGCCGATCTGCCGACCGGTCCGAGAGAGCCGAGGTCGACCGTGCTCTCGCCCGAGGAGGAAGCTGTCATCGTTGCCTTCCGGCGCTACACTCTGTTGCCGCTCGATGACTGCCTCTATGCCTTACAGCCGACAATCCCGCATCTGACGCGCTCGTCACTGCATCGTTGTCTTCAACGCCACGGCATCAGCCGCCTGCCGGACGTTGAAGGCGACAAGCCGGCAAAGAAGAAGTTCAAGAGCTATCGGATCGGCTACTTCCACATCGACGTCGCCGAGGTGCGCACCGAACAAGGCAGGCTGCACATGTTCGTCGCCATCGACCGCACCTCGAAGTTCGCCTTCGTCGAACTGCACGAGAAGGCCACCACCGCCGTATCGAGAGACTTTCTGCTGCGTCTGATCGCGGCCGTTCCCTACAAGATCCACACCGTGCTCACCGACAACGGTATCCAGTTCACGACGCCCTGCGCCGGCGGTTCGGCCGTGCCATTGATCAAGGAGGCCATCGCAAGCGGCGAGCGCTTCTGGGCCCATGCGTTCGAATACGCTTGCGCCACGAACGACGTCGAGCACCGGACGACCAAGGCAAGACATCCGTGGACCAACGGCCAGGTCGAGAGGATGAACAGGACTATCAAGGATGCAACCGTCAGACGCTTCTACTATGAGAGCCACGGCCAGCTCCGCCAGCACCTTGCCGACTTCATCTCGGCCTACAATTTCGGCCGCAGGCTCAAGACCCTCAAAGGCCTCACACCCTATGAGTTCATCTGTAAGGTTTGGGCCGCACAGCCCGAACGCTTCAAATTTAATCCGCTCCAGCAAATGCCGGGACTAAACATCTAGACTGAGTGGCATGTTACGAATTGGCAAATATAAAATCGATATCATAACCATCCAGAAGTAAGATGGGTAATCGAGCCGAGCGCTTCATTCAGACGAGCCTACTCGAATCGGCCAACACGCGGGCCTAGAACTTCTCATACGAACGAACGGCCGAATTGCCCCGTTGGCTTCGCCCTCATGGCAACTGAGATCAAAAACCTCAGTTTTCTTGGTCCCGATCGGGACAAACTGTTGAGGCTTTACAGCCACAAGCCTTCGAATAGATTGTTGGTGATGTTCGACAGAGTCAGATGGTCCCGAAACAGACTCATCGCGGATCCCATTTTGGCCAGCGTTTTATTTTATGGGCGCGACGATAGGCCTAACATATGCGCGCAACCGATACCATCAAATTGCGGCTCGGCATCTTGCGAAGAGAGGCGTCCACATATGCCGGGAGGTGGGATCGAGCTGACGTGCTCTTCCGTTCACTCTCCCGTTTATAAGTTAGCCCTTTTTTTCGTTGAGGTGCTCCCTGACGTGCTCCCCATCTTTGGATCGCTCAGGGTCGGCATTTCCGGGGGTGATGGCTCAGGGCGGAACGGCCGCCGATGAGCTTTGATAAGCGACATCGGTGGCTTGTTGCCGATCGCGCATGCGCGTCGATGATGCGATTGAGGAAGCGCTCCCCTGTGTCGTGGAGCCGGGAGCGACTGCTGCCGCTGGCGCAGCCGAGGCGCAAGCTGCCAATCGTCGTGACCAGGTCCGAGACTCCCTCAGTCGGGATCTTGAGGCTGCCCGGTACGTCGCCGACCGGGCTTTCCGGCGACATGATGCGGCCGATCCCAGGAACCGGCTGGTTGCGGCGGAAGTGGATGCGCGTTGGAACCAGGCACTCATCCGTGTCAGTGAGCGAGAACAAGACCGCCGCGCATGATGCCGCGGCACCGAGGCCATTACCTGTGTTGGCAACGGGCATCACGGCGCTCGGCACAGACCTCCAGGCTGTCTGGTCGGCGCCAACGGCGGACGCTAGGCTCAAGAAGTGCCGGATAGCACGCGATAAACACCGTCAACCATGCCACATCACTGTTGGCACGCCGATTGCTGCGGACTCCGTGTAGCGGGCGCGGACGCAGACGGACTGTTCCGCTCGAGCCAATAACAGACGGTAATATCAAAGGAGTACCTCAATGCGGGTAGCCATCGTGCGGAATAGCGAATTTGTAGGCGTTATCAACCACTTCGGACAGCCTTATCCAGGGTCTCCACACCCTTGGCCCTCTAATGGATACTACGAAAGAGTGGTGGCGGCAGTGAAAGAGGGCGGTCACGAGACACTGTTGTGCGAAGGCGACAAAGGACTGCTCAATACGCTCGAGCGGTTCATGCCACCCGATCTGCAAGCCCGCCCCTCAGGGATCGTTTTCAATTTGGCAGAGGGTATTCAGGGCGAATACCGCTTCACTCACGTCCCGGCAATGCTCGAGATGGCGGGCGTTCCATACACCGGGTCGGGCCCACTCGGGCATGGGCTAACGGACGATAAGGTGATCAGCAAGAGGCTCATGCGCAGTTGCGGCGTGCCGACGCCGAAGTTTTGCGTCATGCGCCTCGGCACCGAGAGCACCGGCGACCTGCGATTCCCGGTGGTAGTGAAGCCGCGTCGCGAAGATAACAGCTTCGGTTTGCAGCTTGTACATGAGCCCGCTCAGCTGAGGCAGGCAGTGGAAATGATTGTCACGCAATATGGACAGGATGCGCTCGTAGAAGAATACATCGATGGGCGCGAAATCCATGTTGCGCTGCTGGGAAACGGAGAACCCGAGGTGTTGCCTTTGGCGGAAGTTGACTTCGGCGAACGCGAAAGTGGTCTTTTGACGTGGGCGGGGAAGTACCTGCCGGCTGAAAAGCTGCCGACGATTTGCCCGGCCAAAATCGAGAGTAGCCTTGCGACCTTGCTAGGGGAAATTTCGGTTGCGACCTTTCGTGCTTGCCAGTGCCGGGACTACGCCCGGCTCGACGTCCGGATCGACCGCTCCGGCCATCCCTTTGTCCTGGAGATCAACTCAATGCCGGGGCTCAGTATGCACTCCTCATGGGTCCTTGCCGCGATCGCTGCTGGACACGGCTACTCGAGCCTTATCAATCGCATCCTGCGTATCGCTCACGCGCGATATTTCGGAAATGACGGCGTCCACTAGGCCGAACACGCATCGAGCCGCCGCGGCCTGCTTTTCAGCAGCGGCCGCCGATCGGCGCCGTGCGGCAGGAAAGTCGGCATTCTCGATCTGTGCGTCATGGCGAAGTTTTGCAGCCCTGGCGCGGGCTTCGAAACGCTTCTGTCGGCGCATGGTAGCTTCGCGCTCGAGCAGCATGGCAAGCCATTCGCTATGCTCGAGGCTGCGTGCTTCGGATTGTGCGTCGAGTTCCTGGCAGGCGGTGGCCATACCATGAAGGCCGAGTTCGCGCAGCATGTCGATGGTCGGATGGATGAGCAATGGTGTGTCTCAAGGGAAGTAATCATGGCCACGCAGATTGGCGTGATCGACGATGGCGGTCGGTTCGGTGGAAGGCCTTGCGGCCTTGTGATTGGCAATAAGTGCAATAAGCGAGGCGATGCTCTTGCAGTTCAGCCCACCGATCTCGACAGCGCGGGCTGACACGGCTTCGGCGCTATCGCGTGTGATATCGCGAAACAGGCGAAGGACACCCAGGCATGTTCGAAAGGCTTTGTTCAGGATGTGGGCGGCTGGCGAGGATTGCGACAATCAAGCCTTCCGTCTCGGGGCCGACGGATGCGGCCCAGCGACGGAAGCGATCTGGCGTGCACTCGGCATAGCGCCGGTGGGAGCTGGGCATGTGATCCGGATCGGTTCCATGGCGAGGACCGCACCGCGACGCGCTTGCCGCGGTGGAAGATCTCGATGGTGCGCGCCGTTGTTCTCAGATCGACCTGCTGGCGAAGAGGCTGTGCGGCACCGAATAAAAGAAAGTCTTGAACTCGACGTTTGTAATCGTCAAGATGCGGGCCAAACGCCATTCGGCAAACTCGTAATCCTCCAGTGGAAGACTGGCCAAAGCCGGGCGCTCGACACTCTCAACAGTTGCCGGCGACTAACGCCCAGCCGGCGCATGACGTGATCATTGATGCGATCGAGTGCCCGGCGAATGGCGGCATTGGCCTCGGCCAGCGAGAAGAAGGTCTGGTTGCGCATCCGCGCAAGGAGAGCGCTATCGCCTTCCTCGAAGCTGCCATCGCTTATTACGTGTCCCACAGAGCCGATCCGGCCGAGCTTCTTGATATCGAGATGGATGAGCTCGCCGGGATGCTCGCGCTGATAGCGGCGCACCGGCTCGACCGGTGGCACGTCTTTCAGCCGCAACAGGCCGGCGCGTGCCACTACCCGGCTCACCGTCGCCTCCGACACGCCGGTTTGCATAGCGATGTGCTTGCCGGTCAGGCGCTGTCCGCGCAGTGCCACGATCGCATCCGCCACCGCGGCTTCGGTTCGCCTCGGGCTGGTCTTGGCCGCTGACCTGCCAAATGGTGGCTCAAACTGCGCTCGTTGACGTCAACTTCGAGAAGATCTGCCGCATCGGCTAACAAGGCATGGGTAGCTTTTGCCAGCCTGGCGGCGATCGTCTCCTGGGCTTCATGGCCACTTGGGGTCTACCCCCATTTTTGGTTCTGTTGCCACATCCATTGATTTCACTATTGGAGTGCTTGCTTTGTATGCATGCGACCCTTGTGACATGAATGTGATGGCACAAACCTTACAAACACGAGGTGCCCTAAACCTCTGAAAAAATTGGTGGGCGGTTCAGGATCCGTCTCGCCACGGCTATGCTTGGCGAAGTGTAGACGGATGAAAGACGAAGCTTCGATCCTTCTCCCGCAGTTGCTCGATTCCCAGATTGCTCAAACGCGTCGTCCCTCTCCTCGCTATTCCTCGGCTGGGAACACTCGGTCAGCCGCCCGTGGAAACCAGCATAGTGGCAAACATGTCTCGGGTTTCGCGGGAATGCACACTTTTAGCCGACGAATTCACGGAATCGCCGCCAATCGCCGTGGAACCAAGGCTTCGGGAGTTTACCGTTGCCTCAGGGTGGACAGAGGAATCGGTGAGTTGGATTTCACTGGTTTCGTCACGACAAGGCTGTAGTATTGCTCGATACCCAAACCTGCCTGCAGCAATTCCTCCATGAAATCCTGATACGCAGCCATAGAAGGAGATGAGGAGATGAAACGCGCATCAGATAATCGATGCGCCCCCCGATGGCCCAGCAG
>NZ_JAMYNN010000037.1:0-14471 GCF_040319055.1 Mesorhizobium sp. M0960
CAGATTGACCTCGCCGCTTGAACCGATAAGCTCAACCTACCGGAGGCTGCTCCGCCGAATTCCAACACCATCCGCTACGGCACCCCCGCTGATGGAAGCGAACACTCGGGTCAAGCAGGCCACCGGCCACGTCGTTCGTTTGGGACGGCGCGCTTTTTAGATGCCGCGCTGTTGGTTCGAACCTGCGGCTTACTCCAAGCCATCGTGGCCGACGGCGGTCGACAGTGGCGTTCGCCATGAAGTGTTTTGAATGAAATCTCAGTGAAAGGATATTCGCTACCCCAAGGTTGCCGCCGCTTCGGTCCTCACGTCACCTCGGACGTTGCGCGGCGCGTCCTGCCGGTGTCCTCCCCACCGGCAGGGCACAGCGTTCAGGACGCTGCATGGAGCGCTTGCAGTGCATTCGTGATCCAAGATCTGAATGGCTGAGCTACTCGACCGCGACCCCAAGCCATGTGAGGCGCTGTCGCGACTCTTCGGTGGCGCCTCGTGACGCGAGCGGTGGTCTCTATCAATTTTTGCCAGCCGCTATAACTAAGCTAGCGTTTCGTGCTTGGGCGAGCGTGGCCAGCGGCGAATAGACCTCGACCGTTTCTGGTTACGCCCTGAGGACCAGGCGCTCAGTGAGGTGAACCGAAGATCCCCACTTTTTTCCCTCATCCATTAGGCGTCATCACTCGCGTTGGGCGAGAGCGCACTTCAAACCAAAGGAACAACGTAAGGACCCCTCCAAAGCCGCGGTTAACTGCGATCTCATTGCCGTGATCGATAAATCGATAATATAGGCGATGTCACACCGGAGTGGGCACGCTACTCGCCACCATGAGCGGCGAACTCATGCTCACACATTCGATATACGCCTCCTTACTGCCGGGAGCCCGAGAAAACGCATAAAAAACGCAGTATTCCTGCGAGTCGAGGGGGGATTTTCGCGCAATCCGGTCCCGTTGGCACCGTACGTTATAAGCACCTGAATCGTCCGGTCAGGGGAAGCGAGTGGGAGGAATGCAGGATGAACTATTGGTCGCCTAATCGCCGCTCGGTCCTGAAAGCAATGTTGCTAGGGGCGGCAGCCCCTTGGAGCGTCTGCTCACGGGCGTTCGCCTCATCATCGTGCGCAGATCACATCGTGCGCATTGGAGTAAAGAGCGCCGCCGATACCATGAATCCGTTCGCTTCCTGGAGCAATTGGTGGCCACTGATCTTTACTTATGACTGCTTGGTCTTCATGGATGCCCAGCGACATGATGATCGAAAAGGATTTGCCAAATCATGGTCCGTCTCCGACGATAATTTGACTTGGACTTTTAAGATCTGGCCCGGCATGAAGTGGTCAGATGGCGAGCCTGCCACGGCCAGAGACGCCGCATTCACCTACAATTATATTCGCGGGTCCATCGGGAATCCCGACGAATTGAACGCCGGCTGGAACAGCACTGACGGCTTGGAAGACGTCGAGTCTATCACGGCCCTCGATGACAAGACTTTGCAAATCCTGACCAAGGCCCCCACACGCTGGCCCATCGACAATTACATAATGATGGTCCCCGAGCACATCTGGAAGGACGTAAGCTACGCCGATGCGCGCAGTACCTTCCGCAACGATCCGCCGCTGGTGGGAACAGGGCCCATGGTCCTTTCAGAGTTTCAGCAGGGCCAATTCGTTCGGTTCTCACCTAACGCACATTTTCGCACGGGACGGCCAGCGACCGCTGGGATGATCTTGCAGGAGTTCAGTACGTCCGACCCAATCGCCCAAGGTCTGAAGAGCGGCAGCCTCGACCATGGCAGCGGCTTGACACCTGCGCAATGGGCTGACCTTTCAACCAATCCCGACATTGTCGTCGGTCAATCGCGAGTTGAGCAACTAGATTATTTGGCTTTCAACATGGCCTCGGGAGTCGGCGCAGGCAGCACCAAGGCCATACTGGATCCCGCGTTTCGAGATGCAATCGGCTGCGCGATCGATCAGAAGACCATTGTAGATCGAGCCTATCGCGGTCACGCAGATTCTGGGGTTGGGCTGGCCATGCCAGTGGCGGCCGATTACTTTTCGGACCTACGTGACATTCGCCGCCCATTCGATCTTGTCGAGGCCGCCCGCCGTCTCGATGCTGCTGGCTACAGGGATACAAACGGCGCTGGCCTCCGGGAGGACAAGGAGGGAAAAGCGTTTCAACTGGAGCTGATTACCGGAGCCCCCTCTGGTACCATGGAGATACCGATCGCGACTGTGCAGCTTATCGCTGGCTGGTTGGGACAAATTGGGGTTCCCGTATCGGTGACGCAGCTCGACTCCGGGGCGCTCAGCGCCCGTACGGCAGTGCCGGAGAAGGGCGGTGGTAGTTGGGATTTGCTTGTTAGCTCTACTTGGCCCTCTTCAAGCGCTCCGGGCATACTCAACTTGGGAAAAACTAGTTACAATACGAATAGGGCCTATTGGACCAATGAGAAGTTCGATGACCTCTTAGCTCAAGTGGAGGTCACGGTTGATTTTAAGAAAAGCAAAGCGTTGGTGGACGAGGCGGTGCGACTAATATACTCCGATGCTCCTTACATAGTGCTCTCTTATCCTCTTGTTCTTGAGGCTCGTCGCAAGGATTGTTTCGTAGGCTGGGGCACTGAGGACATGGTGTCGCAGAATGGCTACTTTCCGTTCGATCGTTTGAGGCCTATCTGAAGTGGCCGCCGACGTACAGAGAGGGCTGACGAGCCGGCACATCATTCGCGTCCTCAGCCGAGCGATTGTGACGCTTCTAATGGTGGCGTGCCTGAATTTCATTTTGTTCAGGGTAATTCCGGGCGATCCGGCCAACATGTTGTTGGAGGGGGCGCGCGTCTCGGTAGCCCCCGGGCAAATCGATGCGCAGCGTCAGCGCTGGGGCCTGGACAGGCCGTTATTTCCGGACCAGGTGGTCGATTACTTATCGGCAACTCTCCACGGCGATCTGGGCTACAGCTTCAAGTTCAGGGGCAGGCATGTCGCCGACCTGATTCTGGAGCGGTTGCCGGCCACCATCGCGCTTGTCGGCCTAGCTCAATTTATCGCCGTCGTATGCGGGGTAATGCTTGGCCTATATGCGGGGTGGCGCAGAGGAGGAGCCGTCGACCATATCGCCACCGGAGTTTCTCTGGCGCTCTATTCCACGCCTTCATTCTGGCTCGGCATGATACTGGTGGTCATCTTCAGTACGGGATTGGGCTGGTTTCCGGGCTATGGAGCATATTCACCAGGCGGCACCAGCGGTTCCGTTGACTGGTTGCTCGATTACTTGCTTCATCTCGCGCTTCCGGTCACAGCGGTAGCTCTTGGTCTGATTGGCCAATACGTTGTGGTCGCGCGCGCTGCGATGAGCGAGGTTGTCACGGAGGACTACATGGTGACCGCTCGCGCCAAGGGACTGACAAATAGTCAGATGCTGATGCGTCATGCATTTCGTAATGCAATGCTACCGGTCATAACCTTGATTACGCTCAATTTGGGCTACGTGGTAGCAGGCGCCATCACAGTCGAAGCCGTCTTCGCCTGGCCAGGAATCGGCGGTCTGACGGTCGAGGCGCTCAACGCGCGGGACTACCCTGTCCTTCAAGGCATATTTTTATTGCTGGGTGCATCGATCGTTGTCGCCAACCTCGTCGCCGACCTTGCCTACGGCCTTCTTGATCCGAGAGTCCGGTGATGAACAAAAGTCTAATTCAATATTCCCGGCGAGTTCGGGCGCGAGCGATCAAGGCCTTCCTAGGGCAGCTTCTTGGTCATGGTGGCGCCCAGCTTGGTCTGCTGTGTCTGGTATTCTTCCTTGCTGTGGCAGCGGTACCCAATATTCTGATGGGGCCTCTCCAAACTGCTATCAATGCGAGCGGCGATTTCCTGGTACCCCCATCTGGCGTGCATCTGCTCGGCACAGACGAAGTTGGGCGCGACGTGCTCAATCTGGTCGTCCATGGTGCCCGGATCTCGCTTACGATTGCGTTGCTGGCGACTGTGATCAGCCTCGTCGTCGGGACTACAATCGGTATGACCGCTGGCTACTACGGTGGCAGGGTTGACGTCTGGCTGATGCGCTTGACGGATTTCTTTTTCGTCATGCCGTCCTTCGTGCTGGCGCTGGTCATGACACCCGTGGTTCTCGAGGTCATGGGGCGGGGCGGCGACATCCTCGGCTTCCGTCCTTCTCTTTTCGTGATCATTATCGTTATCGGAATGACTAGCTGGTCGTTCGTTGCCCGTGTCGTACGCAGCCAAACACTGTCGCTTAAGGAGCGAACATTCATTGATCGTGCGCGCGTTGTGGGTAGCAGCAACTTCAGCATTATGGTGCGTCACATCCTCCCCAATCTCGTGCCGCAGATCGCAGCCAACGGTGCTCTGGTCGTCGCCGGCGCAATCTATGTCGAGACATCCCTCTCGTTCCTCGGGCTCGGCGATCCGTTGCAGCCTTCGTGGGGCACTTTGCTTTCGCTTGCCCAGCGCGCCGGCGCCGCGAGCGCTGGAGCCTGGTGGTATCTTGGCGCCCCCGGTCTGTGCGCGCTCGCGGTGTCGCTCAGCTTCGTTCTGATTGGCAATGCCCTCGACGACACCTTCAATCCGCGGCGGAGGGTTATCCCATGATAAACTCCTCCCAGGACAAGGCTCCGCTGCTGGAAGTCAACGGGCTCTCTGTCGACTATGGGCTCAAGGGCGTTTCATCGCGTGCTATCGACAGGGTGAGCTTCGCGCTCCGGGCCGGAGAGGCGGTTGGCCTCGTCGGAGAATCGGGCAGTGGGAAGACCACCACTGCAATGGCGATCGCGGGCCTGCTGTCGCCCAACGCGCGGGTCAGCAGCGGCGAGGTGCGTTATCGCGGTAAACGACTGCCGATCGACGATGATGCGGCTATGCGGCCACATCGCTGGAGCGAAACGTCCGTAGTCTTCCAGGGCGCGATGAATGCGCTCAACCCGGTACACCGCATCATCAAGCAGATTGCCGAGCCATGCATGCTGAAGCTCGGCATGTCGCGTAGGGGGGCGACCGCGCGGGCAACGGAGCTCCTTGAGCTCGTCGGCATTCCGACTGACCGCGGTTCCGCCTATCCGCACGAGTTGTCGGGCGGCATGCGTCAAAGGGTGATGATTGCGATGGCGCTCGCATGTCACCCCTCGATCGGCATCGGCGATGAGCCCACCACGGCGCTGGACGTCATAACACAGGCTCAGATCCTGAAGCTGCTAGGGGAGTTGCGATCGAAGCTTAGCCTTGCCCTCATTTTGATCACCCACGACCTTTCTGTGGTGGCTGAGTGTTGTGATCGCGTGATGATCATGTACGCGGGGCGGATCGTCGAGGATGGCACTGTCGCCGAGATCTTCGCCCAGCCTAAACATCCCTACACCCGCCTGCTGATCGAATCGATCCCCAACCCAGCCAGCGGCAAACGGATCATTCGGCCAATACCCGGTGATCCCCCCAACCTGGTGAATCGACCCTCGGGCTGCGCCTTCCATCCACGTTGCCCGTCGGCCATGGGGATTTGCGCGACCGAAGTCCCCGGTCTCGATCAGGTCGGGCGGGGACGCGTCGCCTGTCACCTTTACCGGTCCTCGCAAGAAGCCAAGGTCGCAGCTCATGCCTGACACCCCCGATATCCTGCGTCTCGAGAGCCTGCAGATCCATTTTCCTGTCCAGGGCGGGCTGTTCGACCGTGTCCTGGGCCGACCTGCCGGCGCCGTGCGCGCAGTGGACGGGATCGACCTCGACGTCGGGCGCGGCGAGATCGTCGCCCTGGTCGGGGAATCAGGAAGCGGCAAAACCACAGTGGGCCGCGCCATCACCAAACTTGCCCAGCCAACTGGCGGCAAGTTGCTGTTCGAAGGCCGCGACATGACGTCCGTTCAAGGCGCCACGGCCCTGCGTCCTTACCGTCACCGCGTGCAGATGATCTTCCAAGACGCGTATCAGGCGCTCAATCCGCGGCACACCGTGTTCGATATCGTCGCGGAGCCTTTGCGCTCACTGAAGTTGATCGACAACCATGCTCAACTGACAGAGCGGGTCAGCGAAGCTCTTGCGGCAGCCGGGCTCAATCCTCCCAATGATTTCTTCTCTCGCTTCCCCCACGAACTATCTGGAGGGCAGCGCCAGCGAGTTGTGATTGCCGGAGCGCTGGCCGTGAGGCCGGAGCTCATCGTTGCGGACGAACCTGTTTCAATGCTCGATGTCTCGATACGCGCACAGATTCTCCAGGTCCTGGTGGACCTGCGCGACAAGCAAAACATGTCGCTGCTGTTCATCACACACGACTTGCCCCTTGCCTGGTTGATCGCCGACAGGATTGCCGTCTTATATCTTGGGAAATTGGTCGAGATCGGCAGCGCCGACGAGATCACATTCAATCCCCGCCATCCGTATACCGTCGCACTGCGTAACGCTACCCCGCAGATTGGCGGCAATGCAGGTCGCGCCGAATTGCCGGCCCTGCAAGGCGAGGTTCCAAGCGCCGCGCGCGTGCCGAAGGGCTGTCGCTTCCATCCACGCTGTCCACTAGCTTTTGACCGCTGCAAATCAGAGGAGCCGCTGGCCGTCGGAGTCGGGGCGCAACATGTGGCCGCCTGCTGGCTGGTGGATTGAAAAAATTGACGGTTTGTTGCAACGGCGGTGATGCGCGCCGGAACGCCGAGCGGCCATCGTTGGGTGGAAAAAGATGGCAATGCGTCATCGCTCTGCAGGCGATTCACGCCATTATCTAGGAGGAATATTGATGCACCAACAATGTTGTTCGCGCACTGCCGCAGCAAATTGCGTTTGTATTGACGTGGGCGCGATATGATGGGTGACAAGTGCCTGCAACCACCGCTCCCTCGTGCCGAGCCGCGTATTCGGGTCCTCCACGACGACGTCACGATAGATCGGTACCGTTGGCTTCGCGATCGGAAGAATCCCGATGTTCGCGCGTATCTGGAAGCCGAGAACAGCTACGCTGAGCAGGCGACAGCTCACCTGGCAGAGCTCAAGGCGGAGCTCGTCGCCGAGATCGAGGCGCGTCAACTTTGCGGGGGCGCCCCGCCACCGTTCCAAGTTGGGCCTTTCGAGTACTTTCAGAGACACGAGCCGGGGCTGCCTCATCCGGCGTGGTGGCGTCGGCCGGTGACCGGAGGCTCAGCCGAGCTTGTTCTCGATCCCAATGCAATTCCCGGAGCCGAGGTCTTCTATTCACTCGGTGTCTTCGAGCCGAGCGATGATGGGCGTTACGTGGCGTTTAGCTTTGATCTCATCGGTGACGAGCGCTACGAGTTGAGAGTGCGGGAAATGGCCAGAGGTCGTGACGTCTGGCGCGACTCGGGTCGCGCCGGGCGGGTCGTCTGGGCCGGCGACAATCAGACGCTTTTTTTCACACGGGAACGGACTGACCGGCGGCACCACGATCAGATTGTCCGATTGGATGTCAAGCTAGGCAACACCGAGGTGGTGTTCGAGGAGACCGACGAGCGACTAGCGGTGGTGGTTCGGCGCTCTGATAGCGGCGCTTGGTTGTTCCTAGACGTAGTTACGACCTGTTACTTCAGCGTTCAGCATGGCGCAGCAGAGGTGTGGTGCCTTTCTGCCGACGAGCCGGGGGGCCAATGGCGTCGGATCGTGAGTCGAGAACTCGGTCACGAGATCTACGCCGAGCATTGGGCCGACAGGTTCCTGTTTCGAGTGGACGACGCTGGACCGTACTGGCGGCTCGTTCGTGCGCCGATAGATGACCCGTCACCGTCGTCCTGGGAGGAGGTCGTTCCGCATCGAGCGGGCGTGACGCTCGAGGAGGTCCACGTGCTCGAACAGCACCTGGTCATTCTGGAGCGAGAAAGCCTGCGTCCTCGCCTGGTCTCGCGTCTCGGCAGCGGGCAGATTGCGGCCACGATCATTCCCGACGAGCCGAGTTGCACTCTTAAAGTCGGCTTGTCGGCAGGGGGTAGCTATTCGGTCGCGCGACATCCGTTCCGAAGCTCGAAGTTGGTTTACTCGGTTAGCTCATTCGTGACGCCCGACACCTTCATCGAGCATGATCTCGCCGATGACCGCTCGGCAGTACTGTACCAGGCCCGCGTTCCCGGGTATGACGCGGCTCAATACGTAGCGACGGTCGTCATGGCGGAAGCGGGGGACGGGGTGCAGGTCCCGATCTCGTTGATCGCGCGCCGCAATCGAAAGAGCCCTGGGCCGGTGTTGTTGAATGCGTACGGATGCTACGGAAAATCGAGATGGCCCTCGTTTTTCCCTTGGCCCTCATCCATGACCAAGCGTTTGAGCCTGCTGGATCGCGGAGTTGCTTTCGGCATCGTGCACGTACGAGGGGGCGCCGAGCTCGGACGTCCATGGCACGAGGCGGCCATCCGCGATCGAAAACGTATCACCCACACAGATCTGATTGCCGCTGCCGAGGGGCTCGTTGAGCAGGGATTCGCTACCCGCAACGGCATCGTCATTGAGGGAGCGAGCGCTGGCGGCGGTACCGTACTTGCCGCTGCCCTTTTGCGGCCCGACTTGTTCCGCGGGGTGCTCGCCGAGGTTCCGCTCGCCGACATCCTGGATACCGAGCTGGACTTCACGATGCCGTACGCGCTGCATGAAACGGCGGAGTACGGAGACCCCCGCATCACCGATGACTATCGGTACCTGCGCAGCTACGATCCCTACTACAACCTAAGCGCGGATCGCGCACGTCCACCGACATATGTCGATGCAGCCCTCGACGACGGTCAGGCACTTTATTACCAGCCTGCTCGCTACGTGGCGCAGCGTCGTTTCTGCGCCGCCGATCGCGACCCTGAGCTTGTCTTCCGCATGTGGATGGTGGGTGGCCACGGCGGCGCGTCACACGGGCCCGGCGTAGCCGAGGCAGCAGCATTTAAGATGGCCTGGGTGCTCGACCAACTCCGACGATCGAGCGGCTGAGCGGAGAGGTACGCAAGTTCTGACGACTGTGGTCAGAAGCGGATTCCGTGTCGCCATTGATTATGCAGGCTCTCTTGCGACCCTCCATCCCGCCTTGAGGATACTGGCGCTCGAAACATCAAAAAGTCGAGAGGCCCGGCCGGCCATTAGGACGCAGCATTGAGCGTGCGAATCCCGACGCTGGCCTGGGCCAACCTAGAAAGCGATCCACAAATCCATCCGGTGCCTGGCTTGTCATTGCGAGCACATGTGTACGAGCTCGGACTTTCCTGTTGACACCGCTAGAGAGCGGTATGCATACGACGAAGGCCGCCTACTGACGCGTACCTTGACACGTTAGTGTCCGCTTAGATTAAGTGGACACTTGTCGAATGAAGTATCTGGCTATGGAGCAGCCCTCGACGGTTGATGCCGGCACGTCCGCGGGTCTGCCGCTGCCGCCGGGTGCGGGCGACAGCGGACGCGCCGCTCCTGGACGGCCGAGCAGAAGCTGGCGATCGTGCGTGAGGTCCTGTGATCCGCTGTCGATTGTGGCACGGCGTCTCATCGACGGCAAGACCAGCCGGCGATCCGGCAAGAAGGGCGGGCTGAAGCCCATCCACATGGTCTCGGCGTCTGCCGCCCGTCAGCGCCTGGTGCTCGGGCAGGTCAAGGTGGCGGAGAGGCCAACGAGATCGTCGCCATCCCCAAGCTTCTCGACATGCTGGCCATTGAAGGGGCCATCATCACCATCGACGCGATGGCTGCCAGCGCGAGATCGCCCAAAAGATCATCGACAAACATGCCGACTATGTGCTGGCCCTGAAGGGTAACCAGTGCGCATTTCGCAAAAGCCGGACAGGGGTTCCGCTAATTCCCGGACAGTGGTGGAGTGCACCCCTCGACCGAGACAAATAATAGCGGACAGTTTCTGGATTTAACGAAAAGGGGTGTCCGGGAATTACCGAAACACGCACCAGGGCACCCTTCAAGATGATGTCGAACTCTTCGCCAGGGAGCAAAAAGCCAACGCTTTCAAAAACAGCACGGTCAGCGAGAGCAAGACCATCGATGGCGATCACGGCCGCATCGAAACCCGCCGCACCACCGTCTTCCATGACATCGCCTGGCTCCAGGTGCGCCAGAACTGGCCCGGACTGAAGGCGGTGGTGATGGTCGACAGCGAGCGCGAGAGCGGCGCCAAGGTCGAACGGGAAACGCGCTTCTAGATCACCTCGTCAGCCGACACGGCCGACAAACTCCGTCACGTCGTGCGCAGCCATTGGGGGGCGGAAAGCCTGCATTGGCTGATGGATTGCGTCTTCCGCGACGATGAATGCCGGGTGCGAACAGACCATGCTCCGGCCAATTTCACCACCATCAGACACATCGCTCACAATCTGTTGCGCCGCCACCGCGCCAAGCTTTCCATGACCAACAAACGATTGAAGGCTGGATGGAACGAGCAATTCCTCGTCAGCCTCATCTCGTGAATTTCTACTCACCCGATTCCCCCTGCAGGACCTTCGATAAGCAAAAAGGAGCTTGCAGTCGGCTCCGCGACAGAAAACCCGGACCAAGAGTGCTGGCGTCCGCATAGTCGGGCGGTCGAAGAGTCACTCCATGCACTCTGATCTCTGATCGGGCAAATTGCGGTTTTTTTGCCCCCCTTCCATCGATGCCACCCCGTTCGGTTTACGCCGTTACCCTGTTCTGAGATTTGAATGTTAATTTTCACGCGATCCAAGAGTGGACCATCACACAAACTTTGTATTGTAGAGCCGTTTCTTAAACAAAAAAATATAAAAACTTAAATCTACGTTTCTCCGAATATGCTACGATTTTCGGTGTATCAACTATCGAGTACTCCTGCATCAACTATCGATTAAGGGTGCGGGATAAAGGTGCCTGAGGGCGCCCAGGCCGATGGTTTGCCATCAGATTGTATGCAGCGGGGCAATGCCAAGCGCAAACAGCTCCAGTGGAGAGACTAAGGAACGCTCGCAGGAGGACCACTGGATGCCAGCAGATGGATACGGTATTTCGACCGGAAAGCCCACAACCAGACCTTCAGGCCAGTTTCCCTTTGAACCGCCGGAGCATTTCCCGCATGCTTCAAGGGAGGCGGTAGCAGTTGAGTTCGACCGCTTTGTCGACCAGGCTGATGATCTGGTAGAATCGGAACAGTTGTTCTATTTGTTGGCTGGTTTTGTTTCAAATTTTGGCTACCGTTGGATCGCCTATAGTCCTCTCACGCCCGACCAAGAATCTCTGGGGGCAGTTTCGCGCGATCATGTGTCCTTCCTGAATTTCCCTCAAGAATGGCAGGAACGGTATGCTGAAATGGGCTATGACAGGATAGATCCCGTCGTAAAAATCAGTCGAAAGCGGGAAGGCGCCTTTCGATGGAGTGAAGTGTACAATGACGCAAGCACGTCCGAAAAGGAGCGCAAAGTTCTCGACGAGGCCGCCACCTTCGGATTAAGGTCGGCTGTTAGCGTTCCGCTGCATGGCCCTGATGCTAATTTTGCGATCCTCAGTTTTGCTCAACCCCAGGACTGTGAATGTCAGAATAAAACGGTCGCGTACCTGCAGTGTTCCGCGTTACATTTTCATCTGAAGATAACAGAACTTGGTCGACCGAAGGCAAGGTGGACAGGCAATAGTCTGTCCTCCAGAGAAAAGGAATGTATCTTGTGGGCTGCGAGAGGGAAATCGTCCTGGGAAACCGGGATGATTCTTGGGATATCCGCAAACACTGTGAACTTCCATATCAAAAACGTCATGAGAAAATTGGATGCCGCCAGCAGAACACTCGCGGCAGTGAAGGCAATAAGCTTGGGACTCATCGCATTGTAGTGGGCGATCGCGCCACACTCGGCGCCGGGGCGATGAACCAGCTTGGTTCACTTATCGCTGAGCGTTCGGTCATGAAGGGGTGAGGCGCGTCTCGCGCATCCGTCTGGCCTTCACCGCCGCCTATCCGAGCGAGTTCGCTCCGACCGATAGCCATCAAGCTGCAGCCCGCAGCGCCATTGGCGCGGGGGCGCCGCGTCACCGCCTCGCAGATCGCCTTCGCATCTGTTGCATCATTCTTCTGCCGCTTCACGTATGGCTTGACATAGGACGCCGGCATCAGCTGGACCTGATGACCTAGCCCCATCAGAACGCGTGCCCAGTGGTGTCCCGTCGCGCAGGCCTCAATGCCGGTCAGGCAGGAGAGCAACGCCTCGAAGAACCCAGCAACATCGTCGCGGCGTAGCTTCCGGCCGATGACAACTGCGCCGCCGGCGTCGATGCCATGAACCTGAAAGACCTGCTTGGCGAGACCGGCTTCAGGTGTGCTGCTGATGTTCCCGCAGACCATTGCCGGATTCCGGTAATCCTTTTCCTTTGTCCGCATTGGCCCAGATGCCACGCGCGGCGCGCAGGAAACAAGACTGTCACATCAATTATTAGATGTTTAACTCAACAAAACCGCGTTCTAGGAGATCATGGTCCTACGTGTGTTGAGTGCAGCAGATAGTTGCCACTTGGTCGCCTTCTATCTGACGCTTGTCACATCCGCGAAGCGATCACTCTCGGTCTGTCGCTCACATGGCCGCCGACTGTGCATCCGAAAGAGTCCGGCCCAAGAACAAGGAGATTTCCACTTTGAACAAGAAGTTCTTGCCTTCTAACCATGGGAGTATCGCGATTTTCGAGCGCCTTGAGTCCGAGGTGCGTGGCTACGTCCGTTCCTTTCCTATTCTATTCGATCGCGCCGTTGGCACTGCCCTCATAGATGCAGACGGTCGTGAATACCTCGACTTCTTCGCGGGGGCAGGCGCCCTCAATTACGGGCATAATAACCCGACCTTCAAGCAACCCTTGCTAGCCTACATTGAGCGCGACGGAATCGTGCACGGGCTCGACCTCGCTACCAGGGCCAAGAAGGAGTTTATCGAGGCGTTTGAGCGATATATTTTGAAGCCGCGTGAGCTCAACTATAAACTACATTTCACTGGTCCGACGGGTACAAACGCGGTGGAAGCGGCGCTGAAGCTGGCTCGCATCGTCACAGCTAGGTCAAACATCGTCGCCTTTGCGAATTCGTTTCACGGCGTCAGCGCTGGATCGTTGGCAGCGACCGGAAACAAAAAGTACCGCAGGGCCGGCGGCTACCCGCTCGGGAACGTGACATTTTTGCCCTACGATGGTTATCTCGGCCCTTCAGTGGACACGCTCGACTACTTTGAGAAGCTGCTCAACGATCCGAGCAGCGGTCTCGACAAACCTGCCGCGGTGATTTTGGAAGCAGTCCAGGGTGAAGGGGGCATCAATCCTGCCAGGTTTGAATGGCTGCAGCGACTCCGTGATTTAACCTCGCGACGCGCGATCTTGATGATCCTCGATGACATTCAGGCCGGTGTTGGTCGCACGGGCAAGTTTTTCAGTTTTGAAGCGGCTGAGATCGTACCGGACATCGTCACCCTGTCGAAGTCCTTGTCGGCGATCGGAACGCCGATGTCCCTCGTTCTTCTGAAGCCTGAACTGGATGTTTGGTCGCCTGGCGCGCACAGCGGTACGTTCAGAGGCAACAACCTTGCTTTCGTTACTGCTCGCGCTGCTCTTGAGACCTATTGGGCCGACTCCAAATTTGAGGAGGAAATCGCTCGCAAGTCTGCGATCCTGGCTGAGGAACTCAAGTCAATCGCAAAGGATTTCCCTAGCCTTGAGCTGAGTGTACGGGGCCGCGGGTTAATGTACGGCCTCGTATCTCAAAAGCACCACTCATTGCCGGTCCACATCTCACGGGAAGCACTTCGTCGCGGCTTGGTAATTGAAACCTGTGGCGGCCATAATGAAGTGCTGAAGTTCCTTACTGCTCTTACCATTGCCGAGGCTGATCTGCGCCGTGGTCTGTCCATTGTTCGCGACAGCATTGGCGCGGTGCAGGACAGCATGGAGACAAGCCCGCCGTGAGGATGGTGAACGCGCAAGATATCGTCGTCAGATCGGCATGATGGCATCCCACTATGGCGTCGGCGTTTTTCCGAAACGGCCGGGACGGCGCGGTCCTGATCGTCGTGCGTTGGGTCTTGGCCCGGCTGCGCAAGCGGCGCTTCTTCGCTTTCGGCGATCTCAACGCCGCAATCTCGGTGTTGCTGGAGAATCTAAAATACTCGGCAACGCCGGGAGCTGTTCGAGGAGTTCGAACGAACGGCCCTGTCGCTATCGCCGGACATCTGCCGACCGCCCAGTGGCATGCCATGATCGGCGACGCCTTCCACTTCTTCGGTGGGACCGCCGCCCCGAAGGCATGCATACGACGGAGGCGGCATGATTGGGACACGCGCGGGGCGCGGCGGGCTCTATGATCCGATGCGTGAAGGTCAGGCGGCCTGCTGATCGGCGGCCTTGTCGGCTTCGCGCAGGCGCTTCCATTCCCAAGGCAGTAGTTCGTGCAGACGCGAGGCGGGAAGATCGGCAATGCGGGCCAGGACATCGGCGAGCCAGGCTTTTGGGTGGACGTCGTTGAGGCGTGCCGTGGTGATGAGGGTAAGCATAACGGCGGCGCGGTCGGCGCCGC
>NZ_JAMYNN010000038.1:0-12941 GCF_040319055.1 Mesorhizobium sp. M0960
GTCACGCGCGTTCGTTTCGAGGCAAGGGTTCGACAGCTGGTCGGAGCGGATCGGCTGTTGCTGGGTATCTTTGAACCGCTCTTGCGGATGCACAGGTGTCTGCGCGAGAATCTGGCGGATCTGCACCGGTTCATCCTGAGAGCGGTTCGAGTGGATCCCATCTGCCGTCGCCTCATGACCATGCCTGGCATAGGACCCGTCACCGCGCTCACCTACAAGGCAACGATCGATGATCCCAAGCGCTTCCGCCGATCCAGGTCGGTCGGTGCGTATCTCGGCCTCACACCACGAAGATACCAGTCAGGAGAAGTCGACAGGGTCGGTCGCATCACAAAAGTGGGTGACAGTGAGACGCGAACGGCCTTGTTCGAGGCGGCCAACGTCATCCTGCGCCCGAAGACCCGATGGTCGAGCATGAAGGCTTGGGCAATGAAGATTGCCAATCGACAGGGTGTTCGACGTGCGAAGGTCGCCCTGGCCAGACGAATGGCAGTCACCCTTCACCGCATGTGGGTTGACGAACAGGATTTCCGTTGGTCAGCAGCTTAGGCTGAACTGTCCACGGAATAGCGAGCGCTCGATGCAGGGCGCGGTCCGGACGAGTTCGCATGATCTGTCGTTGCCGGTTCCCGAGCACGCTGAAGAGCTTTGAACCGATCGGACCCACGGACACCATCATGCCGGCGGCTGCGTGCCGACCGCGAACAGAAGCAAAGAACCTGCATCGAACGTCACATCTTGACTGGGGGACACCGAATACAGAAGCAGATCATCGGAATTTTGAAGGAACATGAGGCCGGGGTATCGGTTGCCGATCTGTGCCGCAAGCACGGGGTCAGCGACGCCTCGATTTACAACTGGAAGGCCCGCTTCGGCGGGATGGATGTCTCCGAGGCTCGGCGACTGAAGGCTCTGGAGGACGAGAACACGCGGCTGAAGCGGCTTCTGGCCGACGCCATGCTCGACAATGCCGCGTTGAAGGATCTTGTGGGAAAGAAATGGTGACGCCCGCGGCCAAGCGGAAAGCTTTCCAGCGACCAGATCGATCAACTTCAACGCCGACTGCAACGGACCAGGCGATCAAGGAAAGGTGCATCATGAGCATTCGCGGAGCCGACAATAGCCGACGCCATTCTCGACCGGATCATCCACAACGCCCATCGCATCACCCTCGAAGGCGACAGCATGAGAAAGCAAAAAACACCGCCGCCCTTGACCGGCGCCGAAAACGGCGAAATCAATCGCAAATGACTTCAACCAGGCAACCGAGCGCCGACCCCATCCTGCTGTCCGCGAATTAGTGAAACTGCTGTCCGCGATTTAGCGGAACGACTGTCCCGTTTTTGCGAATACGCACGTCCGACGCAGCTTGCGTTGACAGAGGCGGTTTTACGCGCAGTTGCAATAGCACTTCCGCCGGCCTATTTTTGTGGAGTTCAATTGTGGTTCGGCCAAGGGCGCTTTGGGCGCCGGACCGGCCCCGTGTAAACCTCATTAAAGAGAGACGAACCCTGCCATGGAAGAATTCTTATCGCGCATCGCCACTGGTGCCGGCATCGGCCCGGCTCTCGCAGAGAAGGCCGTTGGGTTAATGCTGGGTTTCCTGCAACGCCACGCGGCCGACGGTCCCGTTGCGCGCATGATCGCGGCCATTCCCGGAGCTTCGGAATTAGTGGCGAAGTATCATGGCAACGACCCAGAGGGCGGAGGCGGCCTCATGGGGCTCGGCCAGCAATTGATGAGTGAGGGTCTCAGCATTCTAAAGATCGCCGCCATCGCCAACGAGACGATCGCCTTCGCCAAGGAACATGCCGGCGACGAACTCGTGGACGAGGTCCTCAATTCCGTTCCTGGCCTTCCCCAGTTCGTCTGATCAGCGGCAGCCGGGGGCGCATGACCTCGTGCGCCCGTGCCGGCCCGTCTGCGCAGGTAGGCATTCTCCGCCGAGCGCTCCGTACCGATCTCGCCAGACCACCAACCGCCGGGCACGCGAAGCGAGCGTTGGAGTACTTCATTCGTCTCTCCCAAAATCGACCGCAGGCGAACCGATGTGTATAACTTCCGGCGGTAAGGGTTTATCGTGAACGCTTTCGATGAAGCCCGCGAGATAAGCAAACGTATTGTATTTCTCAAGAACCAACCGCTTCGCCTCTTGTATTGCGCCGCGACGCTCCTTCCAGAGGTCCGAGTCGATGATTTCTTGAATTTTTTGGATTACGTTCTTGTCCTCTGGGTCAATCAGAACCATTGAGTCGGAAGGGAAGAACCTCGTGATTGCCGGGCTGCCGTAATAGATCGGCATTGTTTCAGCAACGAAGCAGTCCATAAGCTTCTCTGTAAAATAGTAATCAGCACGAGTATTCTCGAAAGCTATACTGTAACGGTACGGTGCGAGTGCGTCCCATTTATCTCCAATCAGCCGAAAACCTCGGCCGAACAGGTCAAAATCGAGCTCCTCTCTCAGCCGTTCCAGAAACGCCAGCCGATATCGATGCCCTTTAAGCAGGGCGATGTTACTGGTAATCCATGAGAGCCGAAGCGGCTTGTCCACGACTTCGCTGACCAGAAGTTGGTCATATGTCTTTGTTACAGACCAAGACCGAGTGATAGGTGGAGACAAAACGAATCGGCGCTCTGCATTCTGCCGAGCAGCCAGCTCTGCGTCAGACGTCAGGACGATGGTATTTTTCCCCTGCCCTTCATGAAATGCGCGATGAGCTTTCGTCGGCGGTTCGCCGATTGCAAAAATTGTCCTGTTTGGACTCGCCTCGATATCAACAGGGAGCCCAAAAATAGAAGCAGAGTTAAAGACAATATGCCAATCGGGCGCGAAGGATGTCCTGCGTACAAAAGCGACATTGTTCCAGATTCCACTGCCCTTTGGAGTGAGATGGTGGATTGCATCATCCAAAACGCCCCAAGAATCCAGACATGTAGCAACAATGGGCGCCGGACGTTCCGTCAACAATTTGGTCGACAAAGCAGTTCCACCCCATTCACTTCCGTTGGACCGGGAGCAACTCGTGCATCGGGCGCAAGACCTCTCTGCGCCTGAAATAGCTCGCGATCCTGATCGGTATCAAACACACGATTCTGTGCGACTTCGCGATTCTGTGCGACTTCGCGCCATTCGACAACTCATCTCTAAGACCGCGGGAATCCCTTCACTCGTGAAGGTACTCAATCGCCATTTCGGATTGCGGTAAGATTGGGCAGCATAAACCGTCCGGGACCCGCTGTCGAGGCAATTGTCGCTTTGCACCTAACCAGGTTCTTCCTCACTTTGTGTGATGATCAGGCCGGTTGAGTGGCAGCATGCGTGCCCTCTAAAATATGGAAGTTGACTACATTCTTATTATTAATCGGGATATACGACCAGTTTAGAGGCGGCTCGCCTCTCACAGGCGACGTTTGCAGCGGCGACGGCAGATCGAGATATTGGCGGGTTGATGCCGGGGCTTTGTCCGAAATCTGTGGTCCGATTTCGGACGAAGTGACGGTCAAGATGTCCGAAATATGCTACGAATTTCGGACAAGCTTCACACACAAAGCGCCGCGGCTTTGCCCGACATCATCGATATCGTCATGCAGATGGGCGATGCCGACCTAGCCTCGTCCCCTCCCCTTCCAGCCATTGCCAATCCCAGCCTGCCTGCGCAGCTTGAGGCGCTCGCCGGCCGCGCGCGCGATTATATCGAGGCGGCGAGTTCGGCCAACACGCGCCGCGCCTACGCAGCCGACTGGAAGCATTTTTCGAGCTGGTGCCGGCGCCAAGGCATCGAGATGTTCCCGCCCGATCCTCAGGTCGTCGGGCTCTATATCGCCGCCTGCGCGTCAGGTACGGCCACTGGCGACAAAAAGCCCAACACCGTTTCAACCATCGAGCGCCGGCTTTCGTCGCTCTCCTGGAATTTTGCCCAGCGCGGCCAGCCGCTGGACCGCAAGGACCGGCATATCGCCACGGTGATGGCTGGCGTTCGCAACACCCACGCCTCCCCTCCCCGGCAGAAGGAAGCGATCCTGCCCGAGGATCTGATCGCATGTTCGAGACCCTCGACCGCGGCACGCTGCGTGGTCTGCGCGACCGCGCCATGCTGCTTTTGGGTTTCGCCGGCGGCCTTCGCCGATCCGAAATCGTCGGCCTCGACGTCGGCAGGGATCAGACCGAGGACGGGCGCAGCTGGGTCGAGATTTTTGCCGATAAGGGTCTGCTTGTCACATTGCGCGGCAAAACCGGCTGGCGCGAGGTCGAAATCGGCCGCGGCTCCTCCGACGCCACCTGCCCTGTGGTCGCTCTGCAGACCTGGCTAAGACTGGCCCGCATTGCGCACGCACCGCTGTTTCGGCGCGTTGCTGGTCAAGGCAGAGCCGTCGGTGCCGATCGCTTGAACGACCAGGAGGTCGCACGCCTGGTCAAGCGCACGGCGCTCGCCGCCGGCGTGCGCGGCGATCTGTCGGAGGGCGAACGGGCCAAGAAATTCGCCGGCCACTCACTGCGCGCCGGCCTCGCCTCGTCGGCCGAGGTCGACGAACGCTATGTGCAAAAACAGCTCGGCCATGCCTCCGCGGAGATGACGCGAAATTATCAGCGCCGGCGCGATCGTTTCCGCGTAAATCTCACCAAGGCGTCCGGGCTCTGATGCCCCCGTTTTGTCCGCTGGGATGAGGCGGTCAGATCTCAGGCGATAACAATTACCTCATCGAGCACAGCGAGCGCTGTGTCCAGACTATCGGCGGCCGACGCTTCGTAGTCAGGCATGATCATCAACTGCGTTATGGCACGGCCCACAAATTCCGGGTTTAGCTTTTCCAACCGATCCTTGGTCCGGGAGACCTGTTCCGGGAATGCGCGCAGATTGAAGCGAACAAATGACGAGGTCTCTTATCCCCGACACGAATAGCTCGCGATCTCATCGGGATTTCCCTTACCCCCATAGGCAGCTTGAGTGGGATAAGCGCAGATCGGCTGGTGCTTGCCGGGGAATGCCTTGCTGCCAGCCGCGAGAGAATCCGGAGCCTTGTCTTGGTTTATCCAGCCCTCGATGGCGGCCAAAGGATCAAAGTCGTCGAAGGCTTGGCCATCGCCGCAGTGGGTCATCCCCGGGATTATGAACATGCGCACGAAACGGCGAGTCGCTTCCAAATCGCCGCCGCTTGTGACCTCGACGACTTGCTTGTACCAGCGCACCAGATCGTTGGCTGAGAAGACTGGATCGGAAAGTCCCTGAAACAAGAGCAGCTTTCCACCGTGGGCAGCGAAGCTGGCGAGATACGTGCCGGTCGCATCATTGAGCTTGGCCGTATCCGCAACGCGTGCCGGATCCTTGTCGAAGTCGAACTTCAGGGGGTCAAAATTCGGCGCCGGGGGCGTCATGAAGTAGTATTGAAGCGAGCGGGCTCCCAGAACGATGTTATTTGCATCCGACTGGGAAGTGGGGGAATTGCCCAGCTTCCACATTCTCCAGTCCGCGCCCGCAACGCCCGTATCATATGGCCAATCGCTGTAAAGCTTTTCGCCATCGGAGCTTTCCGGACCCGCGAACGCGCGGCTCATGGCCTGCACTTGACCAGCCGTGAGGCAGCTGTCCGTCTTATCGCCTTGGCAGGACAGGACCTTTGGGTCGAACCGGCACTGCTGCCAGGCGTTGATGACGCCATCCTCAATGCCATCGCGGGCATCACAGGCAGCGAGAACCGCCTTGGCGACGATGTTCAGATCCTGCTGGGAGAAGGCGCGGGATAGAATGGGATGGCCGGCCTCATCCTTGGGAGCGATGCTCATGTACTGGCGAGTATCCCAGGCTTCGGCAATGTTGGCGGCACTGAGACGAAAACCCGGGCTACCTGCAACAATGCCGTCGAACTCGAGCGGATATCGCTGAGCCGCTATCAACGCCTCACGACCGCCATTCGAGCATCCCATGAACACCGACTTTTTCGGAGCCGCCCCATAGAACTTGGCAATCACCTGCTTCGAGACCGAAGTGACTTTGCCAATGGAGGCGTACGCAAAATCAATGCGTGCGGCTTGATCGACCCCGAAAGCCGGATCGGGGCTTGGGTGCCCGCCATCCATGCTTACAACAGCGTAGCCGCGCAAGAGCCCGGGAGCCGCGGTCGAGTTCCGGCAAGGAATGGTCCCGACGGCCGGCGCCAGGAAGCCATCAACTGCGCCGCCGCCCTGGAAAAGGAACATGTCGTTCCAGGTCGTCGGAAGACGCACCTCAAACCGGGTGCCATATGATTGACCATCGACCCCCTGGCGTTTCCCGATAACACCTCGGACAAGGCAGTGCCCGCCCACTTTTACCGCCTGAGGCGAGGCGCCGGTGAATGCAGTGAAGGGATCTGCGGGGATCTCCTGCGGCTTTTGAAGGCTAGCCTCGGTAAAGATCACGCTTGGAATTTTGAGCTTGGCGATGGACCGGCACGCCTGATCTGACGCGTTTGCCGCCAGTGCAGGCGCACATACACATATGATCGCCAACATCAGTGCCAGCGTGCACCCGCGGTCCCGCAGCTTGAGCCCGTTAGCCAAGAACATACCCATCCTCCCTGGATGCGCCCGATAGCCCGAAAGCTGATCGCATTGGTAGCTAGTTGTGAGCTTTCAGTAGGTTGTCCATCCGGTCCGAACCGGGAAAGCTGAGATTGTCGAAGCTTCAGTGACTCCAGGGGGACCGGATGAACATCCATAAGAATACCGGTCTGACGCCGCTCGGTCGAGAGCGGATTTTTTGCGCCTGGGCGCGCCGGCAGCACCTCGAGGTGTTGCCGCCTGATCCGCAGACCGTCGGCCTCTACGTACGCAGTGTGGCGAGCCGCTCGATCGAAAGGACCGCCATATCGCCACCGTGCCCGCCGGCATCCGTAACAGCCACGCAAAACCGTCTGTGCAGAATGAGGCCATACTTCCCGAAGACCTGATCGCCATGCTGGAGACGGTGCTCCGCAAGACCCATCAGGTCGCCCCAGGCCAGAGCAACCGGCTCGTCCCCGGGGAGGACGAAACGGTCGACCACTCCGCTTGTTCGACTTGTGTTCGGGCGACTATCCCGGCTTCTATGCATCGCGCTTCGGCGCGGCGAGCTTTGTCCAACGCGCCAAGCCTTTGAACCGAATCGCTGTAGACGGAAGTCGCGGCGAGCTTCGCGTTGTTGATCGGAGCATCGAACCAGGCGTCGTATCCGCGGTATCCACCCCATCGTCTGTCGCGCAATCTGTTGGCGAGCGCGTCCTCAGCCGTTCGATCGCGGCCGTCTTTGCCGCAAACTATTATATGGCGGCCGCCGATGCCATTCGGGCGCGCAATATCTCAGGGGTTGAAGGATCGTCGATCAGTTTTCCGATGTCTTGGCGGGCCGCGATGATCTGCACATGACCCTGCAAAGATTGCGCGTAGTAGGAAATACTGGTGCAACTGGTCACCCCAGGCGTCAGGATAATCGTAGAACCAATCGAACGAATGCACGCATCGCGGTTTGCCTACAGCACTGCTCTCCTGTCCCGATAGCGCAAATTCGCGGTTACCTCCGGCCACGAACAGTCGGACCAATTTTATTTGTAGGTTAGACCTTCGTCCTCGGCAAGATTGGCCAAGCGATGACTCGCTGCTGAATTGCCGGCCCGCGCGTGATGAGCGCGAAGGCGTCAGGTGCCCCCGCCGTCAAGACTCAAGCCGCAACGTAATCAGGCGGGAGTGCCTTCCGCTAGGTGGGGATGGACTGGCCGCCGAAGTCAGAAGCAGCAAGCCTGGAGCATAATGGAAGACCTCGACCATGTGAAGCAGGCCGTGAAGGGCGACCTAGCCTATTTGCAGCCACCTGCTCAAAGCCGCGACATGAAGCCAGCCGCCAGCCTGCTAGTCGACAGCAACCGTTCAGCTTGCTGCCGCCGACCGCTTGAAAACGATGGTCACCTTCGTCCCTTTGTTGGCGCTGGACTCGACGGCTAGCTGCGCCTTGGCGTTCTCGGTCAGCGATCGCGCGATCAGCGCTCCGAGCTTGCCTGGTTTGGGCCACACCTCGCCTTCCGGCAGGCCGATTCCGTCGTCCGCCACTATAACCCGGCAGCCGTCGCCATCGACGACGCTGTGCAGTGTTATCGTGCCGCCATCGCGGCCCCAGAACGCATGCTTTAGTGAATTGGTCAGCAATTCGTTTACGACCAGCCCGGCCGGCATGGCGACGTTTATTGACACGGGATATGTATCCACCTTCATATCCAGCCGGATTCCCTCGACCGCATGCGAGCTCATGACCGCGGACGCGATCTGGCTGAGATACACACCAAGGTCGACCTCCTCCTTCGGCTCGTCGGCAGTTAGCGTCTGGTAGAGGATCGCCAGAGCGTCGACGCGACCGGCGAGCCGCTCAAACCGTCTCCGGTCGGCCTCGGTCGCGTTGCGGCTTTCCAGCCGGATCAGCGCGGTGATCATCTGCAGGTTGTTCTTCACCCGGTGCTGCAGTTCGCGCAGCAGCGTGTCTTTCTCGCTAACACGCTCCTCCGCCGAGCGCTCATCTCCCGCCTCGCCATGGGCGGATACGTCGACCAGGGCCACCAGTCGGAAGCACACCTTGCCGTTGTCGTCTTCGATCACGTTCGAATAAACGTCGACGATCGCGGGTTTGTCCTCTCCGCGCTCCAGCTTGAAGGTGCCGACCAAATCGGTTCCCTCGACCACGGCCTCGGCTAGCGGCCTGTCCTTTTGCTGATGGAGGCCCGTGCCTAAAAGGGCCACCCAGTTTTCTTGGGTGAGCCTGGCGGCTGTCAGGCCTGACAGTTTCTCGAATTCCGGATTGGCGTAGACCACGCGCTCTTCACCGGCAAGGTCCGAAACGGCTATGGCGATCGGCACCTGGTCGAGGAATTTCTTGAACTGTTCGCTTTCCAGTGCGGTTGCAAGGTCAGGTGTATCAAGCAACTGCTCGACCGTCTCAGCCTTCTCTGAATCCGATGTCATTTGCGCGCCTGTTTTGTGCGGATATTATCAACAATGCGGCGAGCCTGCCATCGCCAAAACTGGAGCTGCATCTCACATTTCGCATCACGCATCTGACAACCAGCTCTGCATCGCGTAACGGCCGCACGTCTAGCATTGCGACCGGCCGAAGGAGAGCGGCAAGGATCGGCTACAATCCGGGTGCTTGGAATGTCGAAGCGACCGGTCAAGTGGGTACGCTGCGGAAGATCGATAGAGCAGGCATTCAGGGAGAATGAGTTCGCGTGCCGGCCTCGGCGATACGTGCCGACACTGTCAACCTCATGACCGCATGCGGGCTGAAAGAGCAGCGCTTCGCTCCAGCGGTAATTCAGGCCGCTAGCTGCCTAACTGCGGCAAGCCCATCGATCGTGTATGTTGAGACGCTATTGCCGATGCCTAAATATCGAACCCGTCATGGCAATCGTTGTGACGGGAAGCGCTCGCTTATGGGCTGTGCTGGAATGCGCATGAAGTATACGCCTGTGCGCCGCTTCGTTGATCTCTTGGCCTTCGAGGAAGTCGTCAATCTCATCGTATGTGAGACCGGGACGAGGTTCTCCAGGTCGGCGGTCGGGATCTTTTCAACAAGATCAGACGGAGCGCCCAGATACACTGCCAAGGCGCGAACTCTGCGCTTGTTCAGCCCGGAAAGAGGAAGAATGTCTGCGGCACCATCGCCGAACTTGGTGAAGAAGCCCATCAAGGCCTCGGCTGCTTCGAAGCGACTTCTGAAAAAGAAGTGTGGGTTTGCTCTCATACCCTTTGCTGAAAAATGTTGTCATAGAGCGCATGGAATGCCACGCGCTTCGAATCGGAGTAGCCATCCGGGAAGCCTGAAGCCCCTTTGAAGCGCATGTCCGGCAGCTATTCATAGCGTGGATGACTTTGATCGAAACAAACGATTTCATAACTCTTCGGAAATCTTGCATGGACAAAAGCACGTCCGCACCGATCACCCATCCAAAGGAGAAAATCTTCCATGCGCCCTGACGTGCAGTGGAGGTCGTGCCGAGAAGTGAGTTGCAACTGGCCGATCATGTCGGCGGTTCGACGCTAGTCGTCCCCAATGTTCCTGAGCTGCGAAGTCTTGCAGGCGAGCCAGCTGCCCAGCGCGATTCTGCTTGTGGCGGGCTTTTTGCCGCAGGCAGTCCGCTCGTTTGGGCAGCGGATTGGAGACCCGGCCGGCAGCGCTACCATACAACATCAGCGCACTTTACATCTACGCGGTATTGCCGGGCTTCCAGTCGGTGCCATGTTTGGCCGACGAATGACGCGATGCGGCCTCCTGCACAAGCGAAGGCGTTATCGGATGTGCGACCGGGAAGCAGGCGGACAGTGCAGCACATGTCACTCGCCTGTGCGACGGTCTTTCGGGGAATGAAATCGGGCCAGTTCACGGCGCGGCATTATTCGTCAACAGCCGCCCCTTCGCAAGGATATAGGCAGCCCGCGTCACAAGTTCGTGCTGCAGATGAAAACGGCATCGCCGGCATGCAAGTCAGCAGCCGCTCAAGATTCGATGATCCAGCCAAGCTCTCGGCGTCATGGAACGGCAGGCGCCACGATCGAAGCATCTCATGTTGATTCAGGCGGACCCTTATGAGGCGTTCTTTGATGCCGGTGATGCCTGACAGGCGGTTGCAGCTGCAAGCGACAACGCGGCCTATTTAGTTGGAAACGGTCTGAGGCAGGCCAATTTGGCTTGCCCGTCACTATGTGGAGAAAGAAATGCTGTGTCTAGGAATTAGCGGCGGACTTGACCAAGTCCATGAAAACCGATTCGAGCTTCGGAACGCCTTTATGCACGATGGCGCCGCGGTGCTCGTCCGAGACGGACGGGTGATAGCAGCCGTCGAAGAGGAACGCCTCAATCGGATGAAACACTCCAACAAGCTCCCAATTCGTTCGATTCAATACTGTCTGTCAGCGGCGGGGGTTCAGCTCAACGACATTGATCGTGTCGCGCTCTACGCCAGCGAGCCCTATGCCAACGCCATGCTTGAAGGTATGTCCGCATCCCACCCGGACATTCTCTCCATTCCGTTGGATGCTAAAACGTTGGTGCAGGATCTGTTAACGCGTGAGTTCGGCACTAAGTTGGACAGTTCGCGTATTTCATTCGTAAGTCATCATCAGGCGCACGCCGTGAGCGCCTTTGCAATGTCGGGCTTCGAACAAAGTCTCATTCTAGCGATTGATGGCTCTGGTGATTTCCTGTCGGGCCTCTTG
The DNA here is from genome assembly GCF_040319055.1 of Mesorhizobium sp. M0960. Taxonomy (NCBI): domain Bacteria; kingdom Pseudomonadati; phylum Pseudomonadota; class Alphaproteobacteria; order Hyphomicrobiales; family Phyllobacteriaceae; genus Mesorhizobium; species Mesorhizobium sp. M0960. The sequence continues at coordinate 11,213 of NZ_JAMYNN010000038.1, forward strand.
GCGGTAGGGTCTGGCACAGAAATTACGCAACTCGAGGCTTTCCCCGAGAACAATTCTCTTGGGCTGTTTTATCTCGAGACGATCCGCTATCTCGGCTACGGCTTGTTCGACGAGTATAAGGTAATGGGACTCGCGCCCTACGGCGACCCCGCTCCCTATCGCGAGCTCTTCGAGCAGTTCTACGAGCTCTCCGCCAACGGCGGTGGCTACCGTGTTCACCTCGACCGCATCGGTCCGGCGTTGCTCCGCAATATCGAGGTCAGGCGAAAGGGAATGCCCTTCACCCAGCAGCATCGAGATGTGAGTGCGTCACTGCAGGAAGCGCTTGAGCGTATCGTGTTCCACATTCTCCGGCATCACCGTGAGGCCACCGGCATGAAGCGGTTGTGCCTGGCGGGGGGGGTGGCCCACAACTGCACGATGAACGGTAAGCTGCTGTATTCAGGGCTTTTCGAAGACATTTTCGTGCAACCCGCGTCTCACGACGCTGGCTGCGCATTGGGAGCTGCGCTGATAGTCTCTAACGAGATGGGCCGCCCCGCGCCGTGTGAGCGACTGCAGGAGGTCTATTGGGGTCCTGATCTCGGGAGCGAGCGCGCCGTGCAACAGGAACTGAATGCATGGGCCGGACATCTCGAGGTTGAACGCTCTGATGACGTGGCAAGCAGTGCAGCCGACTGGATCGCCAACGGCGCCGTGATCGGCTGGGTGCAGGGTCGTTCGGAGTTTGGGCCACGTGCGCTGGGCAACCGCAGCATTCTTGCCGACCCTCGGCCGGCCGCAAACAAGGACCGGATCAATGCGATGGTCAAGAAGCGCGAAGGCTATCGGCCCTTCGCGCCATCTGTGCTGGAGGAGGATGCGAGCGAATTTTTCGACCTCCCGGACGGTAGGCACGAATTTCCATTCATGAATTTCGTCGTTCGCGTGCGTGACTCAAAGCGCGCCTTGCTCGGTGCCATCACGCACGTCGACGGTACCGCTCGCCTGCAAACAGTATCGCGCAACGCCAATCCCGCGTACTGGGAGGTCATCAATGCGTTCAAGAAGCGCACAGGCACTCCAATTCTGCTCAATACGTCCTTTAACAACAATGCCGAACCGATCGTGGATTCGGTTGCAGACGCGATTGCCACCTTTCTGACGACAGAGCTGGATGGACTTGTGGTCGGGCCCTTCCTGGTAAAAAAGCGGGCTGCAACGCTGCAGGATTGGACTGCGCTTGGGGTTTCGTTGCCGCCCTATGTGTCCCTCCATCAAACCCGCGCTTACAAAGCGCCAGATCGTCGGGAGACTCACTGCGAGATCAGCACGACCCACTTCAGCAGTGACAGTGTACGAATTTCACACGACTTGTTTAATCTGCTGATGCGGATTGAGGGCGAAGCCATGTTGGGAGATCTCCTCAATACAATTGCGCCGGATCAGGCTAAGCGTGACGCTGTGATGGAGGGCCTGCGACGACTGTGGGAGCAGCGCCTCGTTCGGTTGCATCCCTCACAAGCTGCTCGCATGGATCAAGACTGCCATCAAACGCTGGACCAGCATAACAGGCTCTCAGCGTGATAGGGATGCCGCTATCCAAGCTCGGCGAATAAAGGTGTTCATCGACGCCGCCAGCCCCCACACCCCCGGGCGCCGGGGGGAATAAAAACAACGGTTTATAGTGCCCATAAAATTTTTCAACCCCCCCCCGCAAAAAAAAAAACCGGCCGGCGGGAACTTTTTA
>NZ_JAMYNN010000039.1:0-12614 GCF_040319055.1 Mesorhizobium sp. M0960
CACCTCCATCGAGGTGGATGTTGAATCAGCACAAAACGCAGCCGTCACATCACAATCGATTCATCGATCACAGGACGTGGTCTAGCTAGTCATGTGAACCTAAAGTTCGCCACATAAGCGCTGCTCGGCCTAAACACCTGACGGACGAGAGAATTTCGTCCGCGGACTTGGTCCATCGATAGGGCTTTGGGTTCTCATTGTGGCGCTCGATGAAGGTGCGAATATCGGCCTCGAGCTGGCTGGTTGAGGTATGCACGCCGCGTCGCAGCTGCTTTCGGGTCAGTTCAGCGAACCAGCGTTCGACCTGATTGATCCAGGATGCCGATGTGGGCGTGAAGTGGACATGGTAGTGAGGCCGGCGCGACAGAAACCTGACCAGCGCGGTTTTGTGGTATCCATGATGACGTGGACATCGAGATCGGGCGGCACGTTGGCGTCGATCTGCTTGAGGAAGTCCAGAAACTCGGTCGCCCTGTGCCGCTTGTAGCATTTGCCAATCACAAAGCCGGACGCCACATCGAGCGCCGCGAACAGCGAGGTGGTGCCGTGTCGGACATAGCTATGGGTCCGGCGCTCCGGCACGCCCGGCATCATCGGCAGGACCGGTTGCTCCCGATCGAGTGCCTGGATCTGGCTCTTCTCGTCGACGCTCAAAACCAGTGCCCTGTTGGGCGGTGACAGGTAGAGCCCGACGATGTCGCCAACCTTGTCGACGAACAGTGGATCGCTCGACAGCTTGAACTGGGTGAAGAATTGCCCGCGGCGCCCGGCAGCCGCATCTATGTGATCGAGGACATGCGGGATGTGACCGCTGAAATGCTCAAGAGCGTCTCAGACAAGCTGAACGGGTTTGCCCGCTATGAGCGGCTCGCCACGAACAAAAAGGCCCTGATCGCCGCATGTGAAGGACAGCCCAATCACCGTTGCGACGTAGGGGCCCATTATGGCGGCGCCTCTACTATCTCCTCCGAAGCTCGAAATTGAGGACGTGCGCCTCGTCTATGCGCCCGCGCTCCGCATCGGCAACTTCGGCGGCCAAACGGATAACTGGATGTGGCCGCGCCACACGGGCCACTTCGGCTTTTGTCGCGCCTATGTCGCGCCTGATGGTTCCTCCCGGCCATATGCGCGCGACAACGTGCCCTACCGGCCCAAGAACTGGCTGCGCATCGCCGTTGAAGGCGCCAGGATGGACATTCTGCTGAATTTTACCTGCGGCGCTGTTTCATGGACGCGCTTGGGCACCCCATTTTCTATTGCCCGCCTCGGCTCATGCGGGGCGGGCTTCTTGGCCTTCTGGAGGATTTGCTCACCATGGTTCATAGTGGCGGCGCAACCGTCCGGTGAGCGCCTCACCTGAGGCTACATGGCGGCCGTGGAGATTGCCTCAGGAGCGGCGCCCAATCGGAAACCTTAGCACCTCCGCGTTTTGGCGTGGCTGCTTGAACTCTTCGACGGCAACCGCCTCAATTAGCAGGTCCAAGGCTTGGCGTCCCCTTCGACTCATCGGGTCATCGCCACAAAGGTAGTCATACGCTCGATCTAAATGCACTCGGGCGGCGGAAAAATCGCTTGTCATAGGACCCTCTCTAACCACCCCATTGCCGTCTACGAGGTGAAGGTCGCGCAATCGTCAATATTTACAGACAAATTTGAATTGAATCGGGGATGATCGGGGAGTAGCTAGGCCGTCACCCACGGTGACTGAACCGGCCGACATCGGCGCCGAGGTCTCGGCATTCCTCGCGCGCCTGGAGGCCGTAGTCCCCTAACATGATGCCGCCGTCCAGCCCGCCGACGATCACTCGCTGGCGCTCGGTCGGATCATAAATGCCGAGCACCCCGTTCCGAGACCACCTCTAACCGGCGTCATTCGATGCGGACGCGGAACCGGCCCGATTTTGCGGCGCAGAGCCAGAGGCGGCGAGGCGGCCGCCCAGGTCCCAGGCCGGTTGGCTCCAAATCGCGCTAGGTCGTGTAGATCAGGTTTGTACACACCACTTAGCTATACGCGGGGGGCGATAATGCCATCGAAGAACAAATGGCGCAGGTATTGGGTATCGATCCGTCGGAGCACCCAATCCCGCCCGCAACGCGGTTCGCAGCCATCTCGACCGATTGGTGGACTCCTGACTGCGGGATCTAAGGAGCTTTTCCTAGCCTATAGCTAAATGGAAAGACGCCCATCCCCTCGATTGAGCCAACCCAGACCCAACCTACTGGACTCCAGAGCGAAAAGAGCGCGTGCGGCTCGTGCGACTTGTGGGGAAAAGTAAATGGCGCCTCGGCATGACTGACTCCGACTGCCTGAGCGCCGGCTTTCAGTGCGGGCAAGGGGAGCGTTCCGGTGGCCAATGCTGCTGTTGGAACGGAGCAGGTGGGTTGTTCTAGCAACACGGTTGAGTGTCCGGGGTGCCAACAATGAACAAATGCGCAGGAACACTCGATCCGCGCCTTCTGCAGGCCTGCCTACAACCTGTGCAAGTGCACAGGTAGCGAAGGTGCGCGCATTCAAGCACGTTTGAGCGTCGGCGCAATTTCCATGCCGACCACCAACGGAGATATCTGCGATGACCAGCAACATGCGGCTAATGAAAGCGAGCGAGATTCCCGCCTTCGTGGCATCAGCACGATAGAGGCGGCAAACGCCTACGCTCCAGAGTTCATGGCGGACTTCAACGCGCGTTTTGGCAAAGAGCCCCGCAATCCGAAGAACATGCATCGGCCCCTCGCCGATCACGAACAGTTGGATGGCGCGATGTGCCATAAAGAGTTTCGCACCGTGTCTAAGGCGCTGACGCTGCGCTACGACAAGGTGCTGTTCATCCTCGATCCAACCGACTTGGCGAAGCGTCTTGCCGGCAAGAAGGTCGTTGTCTGCGACTATCCGGACGGCCGGCTCGAGGTAACTCATGATGGCATCGGCCTGCCCTACAGAACCTTCGACAAACTTCGCTCAGTGCACAGGACTGCAGTCGTCGAGAACAAACGTCTCGATGCGGCGCTGCTGATGGTTGCCGAGATGCAGGAAGCTCGGGAGCTGAAGCGTAGCCAGCACGCTCCGCGGCGAACCGGCCAGACAGACCATATGTTCGGCATCCCAGACGGGAGCGTGGGCAATGGCTATGTGAAGCGCGACGGCAAGCCTGGGCGTCGGCGGGACTTCATGAACGACCCGGCCGTCATTGCCAGACGGGAGAAAGCACTGGCGCGCATGGCGGCCGCTGTCGACCGTGTTGAAGTCACTACCCCGAACAAATTTGGTGCGGGTGATCCGGCAGATTCAGGCAGGGCCAGTGGCCGCCTGGACGATGTTCTCGCATTCCTGATGGAGAATTCGGGCAAGCTGCCGGAAGCCCCGCTGCCCTGATGAATTTTCGGCAAAGTGTAGGCAAGCGGACTGCCTGTGCAGCGCCAGTCCGCCGCGATCTGTCCAGCGGCGGGTCTCAAAGCTAAAGCCAAGGGAGCTTCACTGGAAGGCACCCGATCGGGCTGCGCAACCCCGACCAGCTGACGCCCGATCGGGCGCTCTCGTCGGTGCCAAGAAGGCGCGGCTTCACCGTCGGTGCGACATTTCTACTTTGCTAGGAACCGAAACGCCCTGCCCTACAAGTGTCGCATTTCTAATTTTCCAGCGCTGTCTCATCTCTAACTTGCTTTAACACCTGATCTGGCAAATAGGAATGTCGCTCCTGCTTGTGCGTTGCCAGTCTCTCGCCTTCGAGAGCGGAGAGATTGCATCTTGACTGAAATCGCATTGAGGCCCTTGTCGAGGGTTATAGAGCGGCGGATGACGAGCGTTGCCGCCGCAAGCGTGGCTGGCGCGAGCAAGCGTAGGTCATCTCGTCAAAATCGAAGTGGAGGTCGATACGCTGATCCAGTTGGAGGAGGCACTTGGCTTCGCCCCCGACGCTATCCTGCTCGACAACATGTCGGTCGATGAGTTGCGCCACGCGGTGGCGATGGTTGCCGGGCGGGTGGTCACCGAAGCATGGCTGCGCAGATTGCTGCGACGGGCGTCGATCTGGTCTCCATCGGCTGGCTGACCCATAGCGCGCCGATCTTGGATATCGGACTTGATTATCGGGACTCATAATCGACTGATGGACGGCACCGGGCGGATAAGTTTTCCGGTCACCGTCAAGCGGCTAGCAGAGAAGCCGTAAAGGCCAGAAACCAAAGAACAGGATGGAAATGGACGCAACGATTTCGACGAAGACGATGCCGCCAGGTCAAGCACATGACTTGGCGCGAAATGCGCAAGAAAGGCTTTCGTGGCCAGATCGGCGTCGTCTCTGAATGGGCGCGGCGCAGACGCCTTGCTGAAAGGACCGATCAAAGCGCACTTGCCCGCACGCCTTCGGCACGAAGCATCGCCAGGCTCATGACGCTGGCGCGTGACGACCTGTCCAAATCGGACGCTGTACTGATCGGGGCAATCGAGAGCAATGTTCCTGACCTCGGTCATCGCGCGAACGCTGATCGACGACTTTCAGCAGATGATCCGATCAAAGGCGGCCGCAAAACTGGACACTCGGCTGGACGGCGCGAAGGCAAGCCTCGTCGGCTCCTTTGCAAACAGGGTCGAAAAGGACATCGCCGCAGTCCGCAACGCCATCATCTCTCCGTGGTCGAATGGCTAGACCGAAGGCCAGATCACCAAGCTCAAACTCATCAAGCGGCAAACGTACGGCCGCGCCAAGATTGATCTGCTCCAGGCGCGCCTTGTCGGTGCAACTTAGGCTGTGGCCGCAGCGAGAGTGCCGAATGAGGACCCCGTTTAAGGGGTGATTCTCGTCCAAACGGTTCGGATGGGCGGTCGTCCGCCAGCAACTTCTCCTTGCTAAGTAATCCGGCATCCTCGAAGGCCTCGCGCCAGTTCGAAGCGCATTCATATCCCCTCCGCAGCAGCACGCGCAAGCATCGTCACAAGCCCCGAGCCGCTTCGCGTTCGGCGCTGTCCAATTTCCGACAATGTCGGACACGCAACGTAGCAGGGTCAGATCTACCAGACTGCGTATAAATGGTTTTCTCATTTGGCACGGTACATGCACCATCATCCGCAAACACGTGCCCGACCAAAGAAGACGTCGCATGATCACCTCACCAAAACATACCGCCGCCGCGGAACAAATCACTTCGCCCCGAACCTTGCTTATCGTCCGTCCCGTCACCACAACCGGAGCCATCTGCTTCGTCTTCGACGGCGGCACCACGCAGGACTCGGCTGACAAGGAGGGACTGGCCAATTTGATGACCGGCCTGTTCGACGAGGGCGCCGGCGATCTCGACAGCGATGCCTTCCAGGTGACGGTTGACCATGCCGGGGCCGAGAGGAGCTTCGACGCGCAGCGCGACGGCATTTATGGCAGATGCGCATGCTGCCCGAACGGAAGGACGCCGCCTTCGATCTGCTCAGGCTCGCGCCTAACAGCCCCCGCTTCGACCAGGAGCCGGTCGACCGCATCCGCGCCAAGCGGCGCCGAATCTACGGCACGCATCCTTATTCGAGGCCGGACGAGGGGCACCAAGGAGAGCCTCGCCGGCATAACGCCGGTCGATCTAGGCGCCCTCCACAAGGCCGCTTTCGTCGGTGACGGGCTGCACGTAGCGGTCGTCGGCGATATTGATGCCAAAGGCCTGAGTGAAAGGCTCCACGACTCGGTCGGCGATTTGCCTCAGAAGCAGGCGATCGCGCCGGTGGCCGATGTCGCCCCGAGCTCGGCCGGCGTAATTGGTCGCCTACGACCCGCCGCAGACTTCGCTGCAGCTTGTTTTTCCCGGCATCGGACGCAGCGACTCGGAATTCTAAGCCGCACAGCTGATAAGCAAAATACTCAGAGGCTCGCCATTTACCTCACGTCTGTTCCAGGAAGTGCGCGAGAAGCGCGGCCTTGCTTACGGTATCCATTCCAGATTGAAAGACTACCAGCATTCCAATGCGCTTGTCGTGACCACGGCGACGCGCGCCGACAGGGCGGCCGAGACGCTCGGCGGATACGCCACGTGATCAGGGAGTTGGCGGAAACAGGGCCGACAGAGGCCGAGCTAAAAGCGAGCAAGAAATATCTGATCGGCACCTATGCTACCAACAATCTGGATTCCTCCAGTTCGATTGCAGCCACGCTTGTCGGGTCTTGGCACCGGCTACACCAGCGCCGCGCCGCCCACATCGATCGACCAAGTCGAGGCAGCGGCGAAGAAGCTGCTTTCGGCCGAACCCGCCATTATGGTGGTCGGCCCGCGCGTGGACGCCAAAGAATGGGCCCGGGCTCCAATTTCGCCATTCTTCTCCCCTTGTGAGGCTTTTCCTGGGAGAGATCGAGCCCAAAGGGAGATTCCGATGTCTGAAGCGAGTCAGGAAAAGTTGGACGCATTCTTGGGGAAAATGGTCGGCGATCTCGGTGCGATCGCTACGGGCGCGGGAGTCTTGCTGGGCGACAGACTCGGCCTGTTCAAGGCATTGCGCGAAGGCGGCAAGATGACGGCCGCCGAACTTTCGACACGCACCGGTACCCAGGAGCGCCTTGTAAGGGAATGGCTTTCCGGGCAGGCGGCGGCGGGCTACGTCGACTACGATGAAGCCAACGACCAGTTCTATCTCAACGCCGAGCAGGAGCTGGTGTTCGCCGATGAAAATAGCCCGGCCTTCATGGCTGGCGCATTCGAGTTCCTATCCGCGCTGTGGCTCGATGAAGAAAAGGTGAGGCAAGCGTTCCAGTCCGGCAAGGGCGTTGCATGGCACGATCATAGCGCGTGTCTGTTTCGCGGCACGGAGCGGTTCTTCCGTCCAGGCTATAATGCCAATCTGATCGACTCCTGGCTGCCGGCCCTGGAGGGCGTAGTCGAGAAGCTCGAACGCGGCGTGGAGGTCGCGGATGTCGGATGCGGTCATGGCGCATCGACGGTGCTCATGGCACGTGCTTTCCCCAATTCGCGCTTCGTCGGCTTCGATTATCACGCCCCTTCGATCGAGCGCGCCCGCAAGGCCGCCGAGGAAGCCGGCGTCGGCGCCAACACGCGCTTCGAGGTCGCGGCCGCCAAGACCTATCCCGGCACCTATGACCTCGTCGCTTTTTTCGATTGCCTTCACGACATGGGCGACCCGGCGGGCGCCGCCACCCATGTCCACGGGTCGCTCAAGCCGGATGGCACGTGGATGATCGTCGAGCCGTTCGCGCATAATCATCTAGCGGCGAACCTCAATCCCGTCGGACGCGTTTACTATGCCGCTTCCACGTTCGTGTGCACGCCCGCATCCCTGTCGCAGGAAGTCGGGCTCGGGCTTGGCGCCCAGGCCGGCGAGGCGAGGCTACGCAAGGTGGTGACCGGCGGCGGCTTCAAGCGATTCCGTCGCGCCACGGAGACGCCGTTCAATATGGTGCTGGAGGCCCGTCCCTAGCGCGGCCGTCGCTAGAAATTGCAGCTCATCGCTTTATGGTGAAGATCTCGTCAAAATCCGAACTCACAGTTATCGACAAATTTTCAGAGGCGTCACTCCCCTGACATCAGATTGGAGTTGTTAGAAGCCAACAGTAGTTGAAGGCACACGCAGCCAAGCTCGTCGCCTAGACTAGTTCGGTGCTCTCAGAGAAGCCAACTCCGAAGACCGTACTCCGCTCAAACGCGCAGTCTCTCCACCTGAACTTGGGCGACTTCGGCGGCGTCGGCGACAAACGCGAAAAGCGCCAGGAGCGGCACTGCGACCAATGGCGCTTTCATAAACCTCGAAGGCGCTTTCAATCCTGGCGATGCGTTCCGTCAGTGTCATCTGAATAGACTCATGCTAATCACAGCTTCACGACGCCTTGCGACGCAACGCCGTTTGGTATCGCAACCATTGGTGAATTTCGGCGGCGATGCGCTCGGTATGTGCGGTGACTTCGGGAATTCCCATCAGTTCGCCGACGCTGCCGCGCGCCAGTGGCCCGCTGACGAAGATGCTGTCGGTCGGGCGCCCGGATGTGCCGACCGCACGGCCTTGGCTGTCGGTCTCCAAACCAAGACCAATCGGGTCGAGCCGGACCAATCCCATCCGCTCGAGCGCCGCAATCGCCGTGTTGGTCCGCAAGATATCGGCGTGCGCCGGTCCGGTCGTCACGACCACACTGTCGAAAGCCTCGACAACGAGGCTGCGTTGGCCACGCAGCCGCTGCCTGACGCAAATGCGTCCGTCGACCTGTTCGGCGCCGACAATCGTTGCGGCGCGATAGGCAAGCCTGCCCTCGGCAACGCCGCGATCAAGCACGGCCGCGATCTGTGGAGCGATGCGGAAGCGATGCACATCCCACAGCGCGCGAAGATGGCGCACCACGCGGCGCTGCTCGGCGAGCGGCAAGGCCTGCCAGATGATTTGCCCCTGTCGCCGGACGGCGTCGAGCACCGGGTGCCAGCCTTCGCCCCGACGCTTGGCATCAAGGATCGTTGCCCGGGTGCGCCTGAACAGTGCCGTTGCGCTGCGTGAAGGCAGGGTCGTGAAATCGCCGATCGGATCGCCACGCGAGGCTGCATGGCTGCGCGAGCGATAGCCGTGACGTGACAGCGCGACGATGTGGCCGCGATGCCCCCTGCGGTCGAGCGTTGCAATCACGTCCGCCGACGTCAGTCCGGTGCCAACGACCAGGACACGGTCGTCGCGGCCAATCGCTTCCAGCCTCTCGAGATCATAGGGATTGGTCACCAGCCCGGCTGTGCCAGCCACGGACTTCAGGGGCATCGGCAAGGCCGGCGGCGGATGCGTCGTCGCAATCACCACGGCGTCGGCAGTGAGCGCCCCGCCATCAGCGAGGATCAGACAGTAGCCCTCGCCGGTGCGCTCGACCGATGCGACGGCGGACCTGACATGGCGGATCGTTTTGCTGAGAAGGAAGGGCCGGAGATGAGATTCCACATAGCGCCCGAAAACGCGGCGCTGCGGGTAGAGTGCTCCGTAGGCGGCAATAGCCTCGGCATCGTCTACAATGGCTCTGGTCTGCTCCAGCCAGTCGGCAAAGTGGCTGTCCTGCCCGGAGATCAGCGTCATTCTCGATGCCGGCACATTGATGCGATGTGCCGGATCGGCCGTGGAATAAGCCAGACCATAGCCGAGCCCCTCGCGGGGCTCGACGACCACGATATCGGATGCACCGGCCGGGAGCAGTCGCGCCAGATGAAACGCAGTCGCCGCACCTGAAAAGCCGCCGCCGACAATCGCTATGATCGGTTCGCTGGCGCTCAAGACTGGCTCGCGCGCAGCGACAACGGGCGATGGTCGCCGGCCACCGTTTCGCCGAAGGGGCCCATGTTAACGGCCGTCGGCCGCGTTGAGATCTCGTGATCGAGCGGCAACAGCGGCAGCACCAGTTCGCCGAAGCGATAGGCTTCCTCTAGATGCGGATAGCCGGATAAGATGAAGGTATCGATGCCGATGCGCCGGTATTCGTCGATGCGCTCCGCCACCATCGCCGCATCGCCGACCAGAGCGGTGCCGGCGCCGCCACGCACCAGGCCGACACCGGCCCACAGATTCGGACTGATTTCGAGTTTGTCGCGACGGCCGCCATGCAGCCGGCTCATGCGCGACTGGCCGACGGAATCCATGCGCGCGAAAACCTTCTGCGCCTCGGCGATCGTCTTGTCGTCCAGGCGGCTGATCAGGCGGTCGGCATCGGCCCAGGCTTCGTCATTGGTTTCGCGAACGATGACATGCAGCCTGATGCCGAAACTCACCTGGCGTCCGGCCTTCTCGGCAAGGCCGCGCACATGGTCGACCTTTGCGGCGACGTCAGCCGGCGGTTCGCCCCAGGTCAGATATTTATCGATCTGCTCGGCGGCGACCGCATTGGCCGCCTCCGACGAGCCACCGAAATATAGCGGCGGATGCGGCGTCTGCACGGGCGGGAACAGCAGCCGGCCGTCCTCGATGCGCAAATGTCTGCCTTCGTAGGCAACGGTCTCGCCGCGCAGCACGGCCTTGTAGATATCGAGGAATTCCCGCGTCACCTCATAGCGCTCGTCATGGCTGAGGAAGATGCCGTCGCCCTTGTTCTCGACCGGGTCGCCGCCGGTGACGACGTTGATGAGCAGGCGCCCGCCCGAAATGCGGTCGAGCGTCGAGGTCATCCGCGCCGCGAGCGTCGGCGACTGCAGCCCGGGACGGACGGCAACAAGAAAGCGCAACCGCTGCGTCAGCGGCGCCAGCGCCGACGCCACCACCCAGCTGTCCTCGCAACTGCGCCCGGTCGGCAGCAACGCGCCGTAGTAGCCGATGGCGTCGGCCGCCTTGGCGACTTGGGTGAGGTAGGGCAAGTCGACCGCCCTGCCCCCCTCGGAGGTGCCGAGATAGCGGCTGTCGCCATGGGTCGGGAGAAACCACAGGACCTTGATCCTGTCGGGAATGGCAATGCTCATGAATAGTCCTCTATGACTTGACGGAGTCTCGCTCAGCTCCAGGCATGGAACGGCGGATTGACCTCGTTCAGATAGTAGTTGCCGAGGATCGCGTATTTCCAGCGCACGGGATCGTGCAGCGTGTGGGTGCGGGCGTTGCGCCAATGCCGGTCGAGATTGTGCTCGGCCAATGTCGAGCGCGTGCCCGCGAGTTCGAAAAGTCTGTTGGTGGCGTTGATGGCGATCTCGGTGGTGAGGATCTTGGATTCGGCAACCGCGATCTGCGCTTCCGCGACGGTCTTATCGTTGGCGTCGAGCACAGCGCGATCGACCGCAAGGCCGGCCTTGTCCAGAACCGCCTCGGCCGCATTGGCCCGCAGGCGGAGGTCGCCGACCGCCTGGATCGTGTAGGGATCCTGCCAGGCATGATCGACGCCGCTGTCGATCCACGCGCGCGACTTGGTGCGCACGAAGCTGACGGTTTCGTCGATCGCCGCGTTGGCGATGCCGAGATCGACAGCAGCCTGGATGATCTGGAAGATGGCGCCGTCGGCCGTCGGCCGGTCATAGCCCTTGTAGCCGGGGACGAGATGCGTCTTCGGCACTTTCACATTGTCGAGCAGGACTGTGCCGGACAGCGTCGTCTTCTGGCCGAAGCTCGACCAGTCGTCGATGACCGTCAGTCCGGGCGCGCCGCGATCGGCGATGGCATACCAGGCCCGGCCCTCGTCATCGAGCGCCACGATCGGCACCAGATGGGCGAGCAGCGCGCCGCTGGAATAAAATTTCTGGCCATTGACCACGACGTGGTCGCCAGCGTCGACGAATTTGGTCTCAAAATCGGCCGCCCGCTTGGAGCCGAATTCCGAGAACGCGTTGCCGAACCGCGTGCCGGACAGAACTTCGGCGAAGAGCAACTGCTTCTGGGCCTCGTCAGAGACGGTGCGGATGGCGGCGACGACGCCGAGATGGTTCTGCGGAATCTGGCCGAGCGACGGATCGGCCGCCGAGATGATGGTGATCACCTTCGACAGCGTCACATAGGAGAGTTCCGGTCCGCCATAGGCCTTCGGCACGTTGATCGACCACAGGCCGCTCTGCGAAAACGCATCGAGCTCTTCCTTCGGCCAGATGCGCTCGCGATCCCGCCTGGAGGCGTCCTTGGCGAAGTCTGCGGCCAGTTTTTCCGCCACAGCGATCGCCTCGGCGTCGGTCTTGATGACATGCGCTCTGGCCGACGGACGCTCAACCGGGGGGACGGCGCTGCGGATATCGGACGGCTGCTTCGATTGGATGGTCATGCTGCGGTCTCCTGGGGAAAATGTTGCGATGGAAGCGGCGTGCCGCCGAGATAGTAGGTCTTGATGTCGTCGCGCTGGCGCAGGTCGGCGGCCGACCCTTCCAGCACGCTCTTTCCGTTTTCGAGCACGGTGGCGCGGTCGGCATATTTCAGCGCCACTGCCGAATTCTGCTCGGCGACAAGGATCGAAAGATCTTCGTCCCGATTGAGCCGCTTCAAAGCGCTGAAAATCTCGTCGACGATCAGCGGCGCCAGCCCCATCGAAGGCTCGTCCAGCACGAAGAGTTTCGGCCGCGACATCAGACCGCGGCCGATCGCCGTCATCTGCTGCTCGCCGCCGGAGGTGAGGCCGGACCGGGTTCGCCGCTTCCCGGTGAGCCTGGGGAAAAGCGCATAGACGCGGTCGAGGTCGGCCTTGACGCCGGTGCGGGAGGACGAACGCCCGAGCGCGCCGGTCAGAAGGTTCTCCTCGACCGTCAGCGAGCGGAAGCAGTGTCGGCCCTCGAGGACCTGGACCAGACCCTTGCGGACGAGGTGAGAGGGGCTTGCCCTGGAGACATCCTCGCCGTCGAAAGTGATCCGGCCAGCGGTAACAGTGCCGCGCTCGGCCGGGAGGAGATTGGATACGGCGCGTAGCAGCGTCGTCTTGCCGGCGCCGTTGGAGCCGAGCAGTGCGACGATCTCGCCTTTGCCGACCGACAGGTCGACACCGTGCAGGGCGGCGATGGCGCCGTTGTAGACGGCCTCCACGCGACTGACCGACAGGATCGGATTTTCCGGGCTGGACATCGATGACTCCGCAATAGGCAGGAAATCGCGGGCCGGCCCGGGGGCCGGCCGCGGGTTTTTGGGGTTAATTTGGTGCCACCGGGTGGGGGGGGTTGGGCGGGGGGGGGGTTTTTGACCCGGGGGGTTTTAACAAAAGACGCGGGCCGCGGAAAGGGTT
>NZ_JAMYNN010000040.1:0-12424 GCF_040319055.1 Mesorhizobium sp. M0960
CCCCAAAATCCCCCCCCCCCCCCATCTCTCTACACTCACCCGACCCCGCCGCCGGGGCCGCCGCGCGCGCGCCCCGGGACCCCGGCGACAGCGCTAAACTGGGGAAGATTCAAACGGCACTTCTGGGGAGTATTGAGCCGGCATCGACACCCGTTTAATCGAGGAGACACGCCGCACGATCAGGTCCTGACCTGTGGTCGTGCCAACGCGAGAAGCGAAATCAACCCGCTCGCGGATGACGTCGAGATGCCGGTTTGTGGCGATCAGTTCGACGGCGATGCGGGGAAACTGCGTGGTAAATCCGTGCAGGAAGGTCGGCATGAAATAGGTGGCAGTTACCTCTGGGCAGGTGATCTTCAGCGTCCCGACAGGCTGTTCCTTGAGATTGGTCAACGCCATGTCCGCGGCCGAGACCTCAGCGCGAACGCGGCGGCAGTATTCGAGATAGACCTGGCCGCTGCCGGTGAGGCTTACGTGCCGGGTGGAGCGATTGAGAAGCCGCAGCCCCAGACGTGCTTCAAGCTGGGCGATGCGCTGGCTGACAGTGGATTTGGGCATCCCGATCCGCCCCCTGGCGCGAGTAAAACTGCCCGTTTCGGCGACTTCGGCCAGAAGGATCATGTCGTCCACGCTGTACAAAGCGACGCATCCTCTCTCGTGTCGTTGCTCATTGTACAATAACACGGACAATGTTTCCGTATAATCAGAATTGTCGGAACGTTCTCGGCTCGGTAGCCTCGGCTGGCGAAGCAGGGAACGCGAAAAATGTCGATCAGTCAGACGGCCCCCAAGGCGGACAGGGTGGGCATCGCCATTGCGGCGATGGTTTTCACGGACCTGACGCTTTCCATCGCGGATGCGATCATCAAGGTCACGATCTCGGACATGCCGCTGTCGCAGTTCATTTTCCTGCGGTCCTGCGTCACGCTGCCCTTGTTGATCTCGATCCTGAAATGGCGCTTTCCGCAGGTGTCGTTGCGCCCAGCCTATCCTGGCTGGGCCATCGTGCGAAGCAGCCTGCTTCTGTCGAGCCTGCTGATCTATTACGCTTCGCTACCGCGCCTCGATTTCTCGATGGCGGCGGCGGTCTATTACACGATCCCGCTGTTCATTACCCTTTTTGCGGCCTTCTGGATCAGGGAACCTGTCGGGGTGCAAGGTTGGGTCGGAGTCGCCCTCGGCTTCATCGGTGTGCTGCTCATGCAGAAGCCGCAGGCCGGCGACCTTGGCATCCATGCCGTGATGCCGCTGGTTTCTGCAATTCTCTACGCTCTGGCGATGGTGCTGACGCGCAACAAGAGCCGTGGCGAAAACCCCTTCGTTTTGGCGCTGATCTTCAACCTGATAGCGATCGTTCTCGGGGGCAGCGCTAGCTTGGCGACCGTGATGGCAGGGAGCGAGGGTGGACAAAGCCTGTTCATGGGCGCGTGGATTCCAATGGGCTGGACCCAATGCGCGCTGATCGGGCTTTTGAGCATGACGATGCTGATCGGCAGCGTCGGCACGGCCATCGCCTACCAGTTGGGACCATCCTCGATCATCTCGACTTGGGACTTTTCATATCTAGCCTTCGCAGTGCTATGGGGCGTCGTGCTGTTCTCGGAACGTCTGGATGCGGCTTCCATGCTCGGTATCATTCTCATCGCACTGGCCGGGATTATCGTCATCCGGCGTTAGCGGCGATATATTGGAGCACCGAGTCCGGATGATGGCTTCGGGCTCTTTGCTACTGTCGCAAAACTGCTTGACCTTCGCACGCTGCAAAAGTCTGCGATTCAATTTTGCCAAACTTGGGAAATTGAGACATTCGGCATCAGGAGATGACAACGATCTCCCTTGAGACAGGTTGAGCGTGACGATTTGGAAAGACCCGTGGGGGGAAGACGTTCGGCCCCGCGTACGTTCGACGACTGCGCAGGAAGCGGCCAATGATGTTTAGCACCTGGCCGAAACCCTCATCACCATCGCCGGCAGAGTAACATCAGCTGGGTCGAACGGTAGCCCGGATTCCGGTCGGCCACAATGAGGTCCGGCTTCGTGTCGAACAGGCTTCGATACAGCCCCAACGCCTGCCTCCACGCGTTCTGGTTCTTCAGCTCGTCGAGGTCGCCGAGATGCTGCGACAGCAGCGCGTTGCCGTCGCCCGCCAGGCAGAACGCGGCCTTTAGATCGCCGCCCGCAGCCAGCGCCCTGACCGGGCCATCGAAGCCCGCCGGCAGCGCCAGCGGCTCCGGCGCGAAGCCGCGCGCGCCGCAACACCGAAATGCCGTGCCCGTCGAATCGCACCACGCTGTCGTCGAGCCGGTTGACAATCTCGCAGTCGTGCATCAGCCAGAAGTCGGCGATCCCGGCAAGCTCCTGCCGCGCCTCGTCATTGTCCGTGCATTGCGGCTCGCCCGAGCGATTGCCGGAGGTCATCACCACCGGACCGTCCAGCGCCCGCAGCAAGAGATGATGCAACGGCGTGTAGGGCAGCATGAAACCGAGCCGCTCGTGCTGCGGCGCCACGCCCGCCGCAACGCCGCAGCTGTCACGGCGCTTCACCAGCACGATCGGCGCCGCTCGGTTCCGGCACTGGCCGGCTTGTCGTCGTGTCGATCGCTTCTGTCAGCGAGCGGAAACCGGCGCTGGTGGCTTCGATCCGCTCCATGATCGTGAGAACGTCCTTGAGTGAGCGAGACAGACGGTCGAGCTTCCAGACGACGACAGTGTCGCTCTCCCTCAAATGATCAAGCATCCTGTGCAATTCCGGCCGCTCCCAGCGACCGCCGGAGGCCTCCTCCTTGAGGATACGCTTGCACCCGGCATCGGCGAGCGCCCTGGCCTGCGCCGTGTTCGACTGGTCGTCGCCTCTGCTCACGCGGGCGTAGCCGATCAGCACTCTGGTTCCTTTCGCAAACGGTCGTTTATGGAAGGCCGAGGGTGTCCACGAGAATACAGGTGCGGAGCCTTTCATAATCCTCTTTCCATTATGGCGCCGTAAGGCAAGCGGTTTGTGAAGGGATGAACGATGCCGGGATATCGATCACGAAGACGCAGCGGGAGAAGCTTCCGGTGCAGCGTGACAAGGCGTGGGCGTGCCTTGTACCGTTCGGGAGGAATCGACCATGCGAAAGCTCTTGCCCGGCCGGGAGCGAAGATTTAGCGCTCCTCGCGCAGCAACTTTGAACAACGCAGACGTTCCTTCGCGTCGCGAGAGGGGAGAGTACCTGCCGGCCCAAATTGACCAAAGTTTTCAAGGGCCGGATTGACGACATTTCCATCGTATCCGAAGCCCCCGATCTCGGAACGCTTTTCCATAAACTTTTGGAAAAGCGACCAATCCCCCTGCTTGAGCGCTTGTCTCGTTCCGGACCATCCCAACGAGCCAGAGAGCCATATATGGTCTACCAGCCCCTGGCGCTTCATGTGGTGTCCGACCGTGCCCGATCCGTAAACGCCAACGAGATAACGGCCAGCCAACGCATTCCGCACACTCCTGAAGTAGGGTGCTATTCGTGCAAGATGCTGTGGTGTGTGGTAGTCCCAATCGACTGCAAAATAGATTCCGGAGCCTTCGGGCTGTCCCAACGCGGCGGCCAGATCAAGCGCACGACCGGAGTCTCGCTCTCCAGCCGCACCATGCAAGTCTCTGATATTGCCGCCCGCGCCACCCCGCTGCTCGAAGGCCACAGCTACCGATATTCCAGCACCATGAAGGGCGGCGAGTTCCTCCCCTGTCAGACATTTTGAGGGAAATGGTGTACTATTCCGATGGTTGTAGTACCGGATTACTGTATTGACGCCAGATTCTGCCAAGCACACAGCAAAATCGCCGACGTTCTGCGGGACGTCGATAATATCGTGCATAGTCCGTCTCCCCGAAGGCCGAAATTGTATGGAAAATGCGCAGTTTATACGGTCACCTCGCCCTCCCACGCTATTTCTTCGCGCAGCCTTTTGATGTCATTTCCCGCAGCCACCAACGCGGCGCAGACGCAATCAGCTATTCCTCTGTTTGCCCTTGGGTCTATTGCAGAATGTCGCTACGTCTCTGACTATGGGACCGCCGGCTGGAGAACAAGCGCAGGTAGTACCGTGAGTCGCTCGGCGAGCTGAAACGGCCGAAAACCTGCGCGATAGTGGATTGCGTTTGCTCGTTTGACAGGTTCAGCGATGCGGAGAGCAATATCGAGGTGATGGCGAGACTGTCAGCGCTTCCAACTTCGACCACGGCAAGGCAGGTTAAAGATAGACGGACTTCCGCGGAGTCGGATTGATCTAGGACGAGGCAATTGAACGCCGTCGGTTCGCCGTGTTTGCTCAGATAGCTACGGATTGCCTTTGCCAGACCGACGCCAGCTTCATTGCCGTCGGCGGCATTCGCGCAAATTGACGCAAAGGCACTGGGCAATTCCGCCACGTCCATCGTGCGGTTTAGCGTTCTTGAAGTCGTGGCGGTTTCCACCTGGTTCGGTACCATTTGCGCGGCATTCTGCCATGCTCGAGAATCCAGAGTCCGGGTTTGGTCTTCGAATAGTTTCTGGACCATGGCAGAGCAAATCCTCTCCGCCTCGAGCGGTCGGCTGCTCTGCGGGCCGATCACCAGGAAAAGGCCCGCAGCTGTTTTTGCGAATGGGTTCATGTCTGCTTCCCTATGGAAGCGGGACCGGAGTTCGCCGGCACCGGGGGCGCGACAGAGCATCGGTAGTTCGCAAGGGCTTACCGGACCGCTCTATCGCATCCATGATGCGGGCGACGTTCGTCCAAATCCACGCTATTGGTTGGGTGCGCTGCTTTCGCGATCAAAGGCCTGACGATCAGACCTGCGGCTTGATGTCTTGTTGCGGCGTCGAGCCACCGTTGAAAAAGTTCTTGGCCTTCTTGAACTGGTCGGTGGAGTTCTTATTCACAAGCTCCTGGAAGTTTTCGTGATCGGGGCCGCCTTTGCGGATCCGACGGGTCTGAACGAGATTGGTGACCTCGGCATAGTCCATGTCGACGCGGACGTAGTGGGTCGACGAACAAGAGGATTTCAGCTCGAGGAAGTGCTCTTTGAACTCGATCTGCCGCAGAACGATTGCTCCGTAGTCGTAATATCCGCCTGCCCCATTATCGAGAAGGTAGCTCTGGTAGGTGCATGTCAGCGCCTTGTATCGCTGCGCCTTGCCGTTTGCACTGAAGGTGAGATTCCCCATTTCTGTAAGGAAGGACTGGAAATCCAGCAGCAACGATGCCCCGTCGGTAATGATCGCCTTGGCAATCAGCGAGAGGAAAGTAGCTGAGACCGACGTCCCGGCCACCTTTTTTGAAAAACTCTTCAGTTTTTGCCTGCCCATAGAGAGATCTGGAATGTTGCCAACAACATCGGTCCATGTGTTGATATCAAGCTTCTGTGCATCGATGTTCGCATAATGGGTATGCATGTAGTCGCTAATAATTCCTCCTATTGCCAGTAGATTGTCCTGATTCTCATTGAGGGTGCCGCTGTACGTCGGATCTTCGGTTTTTTGGCCGATGAGGTGAAACTGCACTGTCCCTTGAGCGTTGGCGATCGTGTCGTCACTGGGGGGCGCAGCATCTAACTGGGCCAAAACAAGGGGCTTGGCGTAGAAAAATGCGGACGCCGCCTCATAGTGTTCTTTGGAATAGCGCTGTTCATGCTCTTGAACATTCACTGAAAATGCGTTCGACATGCTTTATCCTCCTGCTGTGAGACATGAGCGTTGGTCGAGAGCTTAAGGTGCCCAAAGCGCGGAAACGCCTCGGAGATGAGATGATCTTTGCGTGCCCGCGTCGCCTTATACCAATTCGCTCCGGCCCCCACCTTTGCGTTAGACAGGCTTTTCTCTGCGCCGTATCATTTTGCGATAGCGCAGTGGCGAGAGGCCATGAAACGCCTTGAAGGCTGTGGAAAAGTTGTTGCTGTTCTCGTAGCTGAAGGATTCGGCGACCTTGGCGATGCTTTCATGCCCGTTACGCAACCGGTCAGCAGCCTCCGTCATCCGGTAGCGCCGTAGCCAAGTCATTGGCCCGCAGCCAAACGATGTCTCGAAACGGGTGGTGAGCGTTGTCCTGTTGGTCCCTACCATTCGCGCCAATTCGACGCGGGTGATCTGCTGATCGACCCGCTGCGCCAGCAGACTGCATGAATTCTGAACGATCGGATCGGCTGAGAAGAAAGGCGGGGTAGAACGCTGCGCGAACTGAACGATGCAGGCGGTAAGTCTGCGCAGAACTTCCTGCTCGGTGAGCGGCCACAACAGGTAATCGGAATACCCGTTGGAGAAGACCGCTTGTCGATCCAGGCTCTCTTCCAGAACCAGAGCCAGTTTGACAGGTTCGGGCGAGAGCTTCGCACGCCCGTGCTTGTCGTGAATCGGTTCGCGACAATCGACGATGACGATCTGCGCGGAGCGCCCTGCCCGCAATAAACGGTGATCAAGGATATCGATCTGCCTCAGAGAACTCGCGATTAGTGCCAAGGACTTGCATGCTTCGGGGTCCGAGCCAAGATATGCTGCCAGCATGCAGGCACCTCACAGACACCATGGGAAGCTGGCCTGTGGAAGGCTTGGCGCGGCCGAATGGCGGTCGAAGAGAGGCGGTTTTTGGCCTGTATATAGATGGCTGGGCGTATGATACCTTCTCGTCTGGCCCTGTTGCCTCGCTTCAAATTGTCGAAACCGGCACGGTTTCAATGCGCTGGCACAGCAGAGCCAGCTTCCCCTCCCAACGGGCGAGCAGGGCAATAAACTTTTTCCGTCATATCCTGACGATAGCCCCGGATTCGGATCACGTTTCTTGCCTAGGCGACTCATCAGTCACTTGCCTTCCCAGTTGGGATATTTTGCTCTGTTCCCGCCGCCGCGGCGACGGCGATCTCGTGGCGCAGCCAACGATGCTCCGGGTCGCGATGGGAACGCTCGTGCCAAATCAGCGCGACTTCATAGGGTGTCAATTGCACAGGCGGATCCATAATCGCTAGCGGCAGCAAGGCGGCGATCCTGGTCGCGACGCGGCGTGGTACAATCAACAGCAGATCGGTCGCCGCGATCGCCAACGCGGCCGTCAAGATGTTGGAAACCAACACCGGATCGCGACCCTGGAGATCTAACTTGACCAGTTCGTCATGCACCCGGCCGAAGCCGTCTTTGGAGTCCAAGGCAATGGCTGCGTGGCGCAAGGCCGCGAAGCTCTCGATTGTCCATTCCCGCGCCAGGGCTGGATGGTCGTGGCGCAGCAGGCAGGCAAACCGGTCGGAGTAGAGGCTGCGCCTCAAGTATCCGGGCGGCGAGGCGCTAATCTGCCCTATAGCCAAATCGATCTCGCCTAGCTCAAGCCGCCGCATCGCGCCGGAGAGAAGCGGATCGATGACGACGTCCAGATGAGGCGCGTGCTGGCGCAGCCGGGGCAGGAGCCGCGGCAGCAGGACCAGTCCTTGATGATCGGGCATCGCCATTATCGCCTTCGATCGCCAATTGGCTTGGGCAAGACTGCCGTTCACTATCCCGCGGATCGCATCCAGCACCGGCGGCAGCATTCGGCTCAAGCGTTGGGCCTGCGGGGTCGGAACCAGGCCCATGGAGCCGCGAACCAAAAGATCGTCGTTGAAAATGCCACGCAGCCTCCTCAACGCTCGGCTCATCGAGGGCTGGCTCAAGCCCACCTGTCGAGCCGCATGCGTGACGTTGCGGTGTTCCAACAGCGCTTCGAGAGCAAACAGCAAGTTCAGGTCAATCGACGCCAGCATTTGCCGCTGCCGTGTGGCGCGAGGTTCCGCGACAAACGGCTGCGCCCGCTTTTTTGAAGTTTCGCGACTGCAAGCGAGCTCATCCACGGCCTTCTCCTCTTGTCTTAGTAAGCGGTGTGCTCGCGCTAAGCGTCAGCACATTCGGCATCGCTCAGCGAGGCCGAAATGCTGCCTGATTCACTTGGTCGCGGTCAGCCTCATGCTGGCGAAGCTAGGCCCAGGAACGCGGCAAAGCTCAGCGCTGATCCAGGCCTAACAGAAAGTCGTCGCACCAGCGATAGACGTTGTATTCGCGGAGCCGGCCGATCATCGCACGCCAACGATCGATCCGCTCATCTAACTGCATGTCCAGGGCTTCTTCGATGGCCCTCGCCATCGCTTCCGGATCGTAGGGATTGACGAGGATCGCTCCGCCTAGCTCTCTGGCTGCGCCGGCAAAACGCGAAAGCACGAGAACACCTGGATTCTGTGGGTCCTGTGCGGCGACATATTCCTTAGCTACAAGGTTCATGCCGTCGCGGAGCGGCGTGACCAGGCCGACGCGTGCCATGCGGTATAGACCGGCGAGCTCGCTGGGTCCAACGGACCGGTTGATGTAGTGAACGGGCATCCAATCGATCGTTCCGAGTTCGCCATCAACGCGCCCCACCCGCTCGGCGACGTCCTTTTGCATCGCCAGATATGCCGGTATTTCCGTGCGGGATTTCGGTGTGATCTGCAGCAGTTGCGTCTTGCCGATGCGGTGGTCGTTGCTCCGCAGGAAGCGGTCAAACGCGACGATGCGCTTCTCGATGCCCTTCGAATAGTCGAGGCGGTCGACGCCGATCGCGACTTTACAACCGGGAATCCTCTGAGAGGGCTCCTGCAGAGTCTCGCTGCGCGCCGCCTGCTCGGCCAGTCGTTCGAACTCGGCCGTGTCGATGCCGATCGGAAAAACGCCGCAGCGAAACACACGTCCATAGGCTTGGCACACACCGTTTGTGATGGGGTCCGGTAACCCCTGACGGCGCAAGCATTCGGCGAAGTTACTAAGATCGTCATCGGTATGAAAGCCGACGAGGTCATAGCACGAAAGCCCGCGTAGCAAATCATCATAGTGCGGCACGGTGAAGAGGATGTCCGCCGCCGGCCACGGAATGTGCAGGAAGAAGCCGATCTTATTGCCGCAGCCGAGGTTCCGCAGTTCTTTCGCAAGCGGGATCAGGTGATAGTCGTGCACCCATATGACGTCGTCGTCGCTGATGAGCGGCTGCAACAGCTTTGCAAACAGTCGGTTGACGCGCTGATATCCGGACATTCGTGCTTCGGAATACTCGGCGAGGTCGACTCGGCAGTGGAAAACCGGCCAAAGAACCCGGTTGGCAAAGCCGTAGTAATAGTCGTCCAAATCTGTCTGCGAGAGATCGGTAAGCGCATAATTGATCCCGCCGGCCTCCCGGCGTGAGATCGGCCCTGACGGGTCCTCCCCGGCTTTCACCTTCCCCGACCAGCCCATCCATAGGCCGTGCCTTCGCCGGAGCGCAGCGCTCAGCGCAATCGCCATCCCGCCTGGCGGCGGGGAACCATGCTCGTCGGGCAGCGAAACCCTGTTTGAGACTACGACCAGTCTACTCATCTCCACTCTCCTGCTCTCGGACATCCCGCCGTTCATGAAAGCTCCGCCCCCTGAGCGATCTGCACAATAAGACATGCAAGTTCAAAAGAAAGGATAGCATGGGTCTAGAAAGGAGATTGGAATTAGATAAAAGGTTGGGCATCAGGAGTTTCCTGTAGACAGTGGAATTAACATCAAGGCGAGTTCTGCGTCTGATCAATAAATCTCGACGAATCCATACGAATGTCAACTTTTCAGCGATTTAAATTGAAACAAAGCTGAACTGAATTGGAGCCGCCGGGAGAGGAAGTTGGGTGCAAAAGCGCTCCAGTGATGGTGCCAGAGGACCGGAGCGATACGAATCTCAGCGGGGATAAACCCGGTCTGCCGAACGAGTGGTCGCAGAGGACGGACAATCCATCAAAAACTAGCAGGCTTTGGGGGCACTGTTGCGCAGCAGGAACTCCGCATAGGACCTATTTGTCTGCGCTATTCCGCAATACGCCTGATGAAGATTGTCCCACCTGCTGAGCGTCACTAATTTGACTACCGTCCCCGGCAGCCCAAGCTGCAGTCAATAGGAAGTGACCATGAAGAACATTCTCATCGTCGGTCAGGACGCGTTGACGAGAGAACCGCTTATGGGCTTCTTGTCTAAGCATGAGTTTAACATCAGAGCGGTCGAAAACCGCCAGCAGGCCGCCAGCAATATGGCTTCTGAAGCGATTGATCTAGCAATTGTCGACCTGAGCTGCGGCCGAGAGGACGGTTTGCAGTTCGTTCGAGATTTTGGTGCCAAGAAGGATCTTCCGATCATCATCATCAGCGGTGACTTCGTAGATGAGGCCGACAAGGTGATTGGCCTCGAAACCGGCGCTCGCGACTACATTACTATGCCCTTCGGGCTTACGGAGTTCCGCGCCCGCGTGCGCGCCGCTATGCGCCAGCGGCCGGAGCGTGACCGAAACACCATCTACCGTTTCGATGACTGGCGAGTTAGCACCAAGCGTCGGAGCTTGCGCCGGGGAACGGATCCTGACGTCAAGCTCACCGCCGGCGAGTTCAACCTCCTGATGGCCTTTCTCAAGAACCCAGGTCGGGTCCTTTCACGTGAGCAGCTTCTGATGGCGACCCGTGTCTATGATCAGGAGGTCTACTACCGCAGCATCGATGTTCTTATCGTCCGCCTTCGCCGTAAGTTGGGGCAGGATAAGGCGCCGCGCCCGCAGTATATCCGCACCGAGCGCGGCGCGGGGTATATTTTCGACAGTGTCGTGAATATTGAGGAACTAAGGACGCGCCGTGGTTGATGGACGGCCAAGATCGCGCGGGAAGCGAACGTGACCCAGCACCACTGCAGGCGCTTCAGAATATCACGAATAGGGTCAGGCTTTGCCTTCATAGGAATGGCCTCCAGCCACCTGGGCACCTCGTACTATCGGCGTTTCGCGGACCGGTAGGGCCGCGCTGATTTCTGCGTGGACTGATGACGGCGATCGCTTCGGAGTTGGTTGTTGAGATTGCCGATTTTGGCATCGCGGTGGCGGTTTGCGCCGCCTTCGTCGTCATGCGGGCGCAGTTCGCCCCTGGTGCCATACGGCCGGGTGAGATTGTAGGCGAGATTGGCCATGCCGATCTTGGTCTGGCCCGCCCGATGCCGATCGTGCCCACGAACAAGAACTCGCGAGCAGCGGCTGTGGCGGCGACGTAACCTTCGGCCTTGCCGATCGCTTTACCAGTCGCCTTCGCCTGTACCATCAGACCGGCATATTCGCGCGAGGCATCCAGGTCGCAAGCCAAGACGCGATTTCAAATAAGGGGCCTCTCGCGGCGCCGACAAGGTTTCGGGATTTTCCGCTCCTCGCAGGTCGGTAGTGACTGTTGCATACGTGCAACTCAAGCGCGAAGAGTTATCTCAAGGGCAACACTATTCTTGAATTCGGCGGTCAGAATGCGAGTAATCAGCCAAACTCGCCCGATCGAGTCTTCTCGCTACGGGCCACCAATCAACCTGGGACGCCCCTGTGAGTGCCGATACCATTGCTGGCGCAGTGAGCCGGGAGAGCCTCTCTTTCCCATACCTCCGCATTAAACCCGAGACCACTGTGCCAGCCCAGCGCCCTCCGCCGGCTGGCAGCAAGATGACGGCTGCCAAACGATGGGGCTCCGTGCTCTAAAGATAGAAAATGACGTTTGGCCTACTGCACACCGGGATTTTGCCTGTGATCGCTGCCACAAGCCATCGGTGGTCTTGGTGGTAACGAAACCGCATGCGTATGTTTGCCCGCTGTGTCTAGACGGCGATCCTGCCGAGCAAACTGAGCGTTTTGACTAACATTCTCGGCAAGCTTAGAAGGAGTGGTTCGCTCGATAACAACAAACCCCGAAAATACCTCGCTCATTGTCCGGGCCACGCGCTATCTGGATCGTGGAATTTCGTTTCATGAAGAAAACAGCGGCAGTTTTAATGAGAGATGAAGTAACCGATCTTTTAACTGAGTTGGCCCTTTGGGCGAATGTGGTGATGAAATCGGAAAGGGGCGATAGAATTAAAATTTGCGCCGCCTACGACGCCGGTCTGCAGCTAATCGCTGAGCGTACTACGCCCGGGTCTCCGCCCCGACCGGGCATTGAAGCTTGCATCCTGCAGCATGAGAAACTGAAGGCTGCCGAAGACATCAGCTGCGTAGGTTGGATACTGGCCGCGATCGCCACGCGTGTTGGGGAACGAGATCTTCCGAAATGGGAGGAAGCCCAGAAGGTCATTGGCGCCACGGTTCGGTTGCTTAGTCGCTACCGTCAAACTCGCGTTCATTGAAGCCATGGCCGCGTCGGCGGAATGGCATTACAATGCTGTCGAGCATTCCCTGTAGCGTTGCACGGACGGTGACGCCGGTAATTTACGGCTGTATGAACTGAGTGCCTCCGTCTCCGGCTGCGTCAGAAAACAGGTAAGTCAGTCGCTGTCGGGTTGGAAAGAGGAAGGTCGCTGGAAAAGCGCGGCCAACCCGCCTTCGCTTGCACACAGCCTGCGTTTTGCCAGCTCCTCAACCGCAACGTGCTGTCAATCTTCGTCTTGCCATGTCTTGAACGCCGAA
>NZ_JAMYNN010000041.1:0-12208 GCF_040319055.1 Mesorhizobium sp. M0960
CCGCACCCCATGCTCTTCCTGCCCCACAACTAAAACCCCGGCGTGCGTCTTAATTTATTTATCTAAACCCCGTCTGGGGGGGGGGGGGGCGGGGGGCGCGCCCCCCCCCCCGACCTCATTCCTCACAGCGCGGACTGGTCCGACGTAGTAGATCACGCGTCCCCGCAGATCGACCGGAAGAGACTTGCCGGCATCGATCAGCTCGACTATGCGCTCGTGGGCGGCGTCACGGCCGGTCAGCATCTTTCCGGACAAAAGAAGGGTTTCCCCGCAGCGCCACGATGCCGTCTCCTCCGTTGTGAGCGCATCGAGATTGACCCGCCGGACGCCCGTTGTGTGCAAATCCTCATGACCGATCTGGGGCCATTCGGAAAGGTCGGGCGGCTCAAGCCTGATGGGTCCAGAGCCGTCCAAGGTAAACTTCAGGTGCCGGTTGGCGGCGCATTGCGGGATGAGCGCGACGGGCTTGGACGCCGCATGGGTAGGATAGCTCGCGACCTTGACGTCAACGACTGTCGTAAGACCACCGAGGCCCTGGGCGCCGATGCCGAGCGCGTTAATGCGTTCATAAAGCTCAACCCGCAGTGCCTCCTCCGCACTTGAGGGCCCCCTGGCGATCAGTTCCGACATATCGATGGGCTCGTTCATGGCCTCCTTGGCCAGCAGCATCGCCTTTTCAGCGCTGCCACCGATGCCGACTGAGATCAGGCCGGGCGGGCACCATCCGCTGCCAAGGGTCGAAACGGTGTCGACCACCCAGTCGGCAACGGAGGCGCTGGGGTTCAGGGTGGTGAAACGCGCCTTGTTTTCCGAGCCGCCGCCTTTTGCGGCGATGGTGATCTCAATCTGGTTGCCGTGCACGAGGTCGACGTGGATGACCGCCGGCGTGTTGTCGCGGGTATTGATCCGTCCGGCGAGCGGATCGGCAACGATCGATACCCGAAGGGGGTTGTCCGGGTCGAGATAGGCCCGACGGACGCCCTCATTCACCAGGTCAGCGAGACTGGCCGTTGATTTGATGCGGGCATCCATGCCGACCTTTGCGAAGACCACCACGAGGCCGGTGTCCTGGCAGATCGGGCGCCGCCCGAAGGCCGCCATGCGAGAGTTCAGCAGAATCTGCCCGATGGCGTTCTTCGCCGCCGGGCTCTGTTCGCGCGCGTATGATTGCGAAAGGCACCGGATATAGTCGGGCGGATGGTAGTACGAGATGTACTGAAGGGCGTCGGCGACGCTCCTTGTGATATCCTTGCCGGCAATCGTCCGTGTTTTTTTATTCACGAAATCTCATCCGAATGACGCGAACCGTTGACCAGTTTCAGGTTCTGGAAGCTCCGAAAACCTTGCTCGCCGCCCTCGTATCCATAGCCGCTCTGTTTGACGCCTCCATACGGTGCATCTGCAGAAACCCCTTTCAGGTAATTTACACTGAGAGCGCCTGCCGAAAGACCGCCGATCAGCGCCCGTTTCGCTTCGGCGGTGCCGGTGAAGAAGTAGGCGGCCAAGCCATACTCAGTGGCGTTGGCTTCTTCGATCGCCTCCTCGATCGTGTTGAATGGCGCTACGGTGAGGATCGGCCCGAACGGCTCGTCATGAAGCACTTTCGCATCCTTTGGCACCCCCGTCAGGATGGTTGGCGGCCAGTAAAAACCCGGCTGGTCGAGGCGGGTGCCCCCGGTTTCGATGCGGGCGCCGCGATCGACCGCATCCTTGATCAAACGCTGCATGGCCTCGATTCGCCGCGCGTTTGCCATTGGTCCCATCTCCGTCGCAGGGTCGTCCGGCGGGCCGATCTTGATCTTTCGGGCGGCTTCCGTCAATCGGGATAGGAATTCCTCGTAGAGGGTCCGCGCGACGAGGATCCTGCTGGGGGCGTTGCAGCTCTGGCCCGCGCACTCGAACTTGTATTCCGAAATTGCCGGTACGGCGTTTGCCAGGTCGGCATCCTCGCATACAACGACCGGGGAGTGCCCACCGAGTTCAAGAATGCACCGCTGCAGGTTATTCGCGGCAAGCCTGGCGAGCTGTTTTCCAACCTCGGTGGAGCCCGTGAAAGTCAAGATCTTCACGATCGGCGAACTGAGTAGATGCCGGGATATTTGCACCGGCACGCCAAAGACGAGATTGACCACGCCGTCTGGAATACCCGCTTGTCGCAAGGCTTCGACGAAATGGACAGCCGCGCTTGGTGTCTCCTCAGCCCCTTTGAGGATCACCGGGCAGCCTGCCGCCAAGGCGGGGGCGAGTTTGCGGGCGATGAGAACGACGGGATAGTTCCAAGGCGTAAAGGCAGCAACGACGCCTAGGGGCTCCGGGACGATTTCCCGGTTCGGGCGCATCGGAATAGGGGCCGACAGCTCTTCGGCGTGGGTGCCGTTCCACTCCAGTGTTTCGACAGCGCGCGCATATTCACCTGTCGCTTCGGCAATTGTCTTTCCCTGTTCGGCCGACAGGTCCCTGGCTGCCGCTCCAAGCTTCGCTGCCAAGATCCTGGCGGCTGCTACGAGGATCTCGCCACGATCTTTTGCAGGCCGTGCGGACCAAGCCTTGCGGCTCCGCTCTGCCGAAGCAAGGGCCTCATCCAGGTCCGGCGCTGAAGCCGCGGCCACCGAGCCAAATACCTTCTCTGTCGCCGGGTTCATTACCGGCAGAGTAGTTCCGTCACTTCCGGCTCGCCACCTGCCATTGATAAAAAGCTGATAGCTCGTGGCGTTGGGCATCGCATGCTCCGCTTGACTGAATTCCTGCCAGTGCGAGACCAGCCGATATCCAGCCTAGGCTCGCTTCTCTGCAGTTTCATCGCGATGGTCACGCCCGGTCAAATATGGAATATCGACCAAAACCATCTCGAATACAGATTGATACGGCTCAGGCAGTTGCGGAGGAGCAATAGCACCTGGAACTTGGTTTGAAGGATCTGCCTAAGCCCGGTCCGGAGCCGTGGCCGACCAGTGCCTGCTCTCGATCAATGTCCTGACGACCTTGGGGATCAGCTTGCGGACCGCAGAAACGGCTGGAGAGCGCTCATCTTTCGGGTTGACGGCAAGCACAACGGAACGGGTGATCACTGGATCAATGATTTTAACCGTCCGGACTTGGCCTTGAGACGCCTCTTTCTGAATGGCTGACGGGGTAAGAATAGAATACGCCTTTCCTTCCATCACCATATTGATGATCGTAGAAAGGGAGTCGACTTCGAATCTTACGTCGAGCACACAACCGTGTTGCGCAACGACATCAGCCACCGAACGCCTGACATTGTTATTGCGCATCGGAACCGCCAGCGGAAACGCATGCAGGTCGGCGAGCGGTATCGAATCTTCGAAAGGCGGTTCACCCGGAGGCACCACTAGGCAAAACTCTTCGCGGGCCAGCACTGTCATTTGCCCCACGCTCTCCGCAGTGCGGTACAGGACTGCCAGATTGAAGCGGCCAGCAGCCATCCACTCCTCCAGCGGTCCAGTCATGCCCTCGATCATCTTAAGTGAGATCCTCGGCCATTCGCTTCTCATCGATTCAAGCAGGGGACCGCTAAGGACGCGAGCGGCTCCGGACGGAATGCCAATGGTCACCTCTCCGGAAGGAGCAGCCACCGAGTTTGTCAGTTCCGCCTCAGTGAGCTGAATTTCCTTCAGGATGATCCGCGCGCGCTCAAGCAGCTTGTCTCCCGACGCCGTGACGCTGACACCGGTCCTATCGCGCACCAGCAGCTGGGTGCCAAATCCTACCTCCAGTTGACGCACATGCAGGCTTAGAGCGCTTTGAGCAACGTTGAGGGTCGCAGCTGCCTTCGTGAAACTGCCGGCTTCGACGACGCCGACAAAGTATCTTAACTGCCTGATGTCCACGATGACCAAATCCAACCGGGGCATGATCCCCAGTGCCTTCTTATCTATCTCGAAACGAGATGGCAGGCAAGACAAACCGTCGGGCCATGTCTCGAAATCCAGCCGCTGATTAAATGCAGCTCAGTAATTGCTGGCCAGAGCCAGGATCTCGTGGGCGCGCCAAACTACTGGCGGGTCGACCATCTTGCCATTCAACGAGAATGCAGAAAGTCCACGCGTGGCGGCATTGTTTTCCGCCGCGACGACGCGACGAGGCCACTCGAGTTCCTGTGCGTTTGGCGAGAAAGCCTCATTGAATATGGCCACCTGTGCCGGATGGATCGCCAAAGCTCCGGAAAAGCCAAGCCGCCGCGCATGCACCGCAGCTTCACGAACTTTATGAGTGTCCGAGAACTCGCCGATGCTTCCAATAAAGCCCAGCGGGAGCAAGCCGGCCGCGCGGGCAGCAAAAAGAACAGAAAGGTTCGGCGTCAAGAGAAGGTCAAATTCCGGGGCGCCGCCAACAGCAGCACTGAAATCTTCAGGACCAGTGCCATCGCGACCATCCTTGGATGCGCCGACGCAATGGCCGCGAGCCTTTGCAAAGCGCCCGGCGTTTCGATCAGGGCAAGGAACCGGATGCATCCCAGCGAAAGATTTCTTTCTCGTTCGAGTTCGGACCGCATTAGCCATCTCTAAAATCCACTCTGCCGAATCCGGCTTCGGAAGAACCAGTGCGTCAACACCAGCCATCACCGCTGCATCGAGATCGGCCGCTAAGGCACGCAAACCACGATTGACTCGAACCTAAACGGATGCGCCCATGCGGCCCACCTTTGCCACGCATGCAGAAAGCTGCCGCCGTGACTCTGCCTTCTGATCTTGGGGAACGGAGTCCTCGAGGTCGAGTATGACGCCATCTGCCCCGCGCTCATGGGCAGTCTCCACAAAGCGCGGAACGTGAGCGGGAACGAAGAGCAGGGATCTCCAGCGGGGTACAGACATCGGGCTTTCAACGGCCGGAACGGTGTCCTTGATCATGGAGTTGCCTCAGCGGTCGATTTCACGAGGGCGGTGGCGGTGAGCTTGCTGGATGGCGGATACGATGAGATGAGATGATCCGAGGTACACAGGCTCTTTGTAAATCGCGAGCGCACTCACCTTACCGAAACGCGGGTTCACGCTGACGCGGCCCTTTCGCGCAAACGTGCCAGAACCTCCTCGCGGACAGTCTCAGTATGGGCGCCAAGAGCCGGAACTGGGCGCAGACAGGGGCGCTCAGAGTTGAAGATAGCCGCCGGCGCTATCGTCTCTACAGTTCCTTCAGGTGTGCCAACCTCAACCCTGCGAACGTGGGGATGC
Organism: Mesorhizobium sp. M0960; assembly: GCF_040319055.1. Taxonomy (NCBI): domain Bacteria; kingdom Pseudomonadati; phylum Pseudomonadota; class Alphaproteobacteria; order Hyphomicrobiales; family Phyllobacteriaceae; genus Mesorhizobium; species Mesorhizobium sp. M0960. Next base: position 5,190 of record NZ_JAMYNN010000041.1, read on the forward strand.
TTTGAAATATCCGCCACTTCGTTCAGTCGGCCATATGCCAAACCGGCCGCCTCAAGCTCCTGCATCACCTCTTCGCTGCCTAGTTCGGAGAAACGCGCTTCGATGATCTCATCAAGTTGCGCGCGGTGACCGAGGCGCTCCATGTTGTCGGCAAAACTAGGTGCGCGTGTGAGCTCCGGCTGCCTAAGGAATTTCTCGCAGAAGTTTACCCATTCGCGGTCATTCTGAACCGAAAAGATGACGTCTTTGCCATCGGCGCAACGATAGGCGCCATACGGCGCCAGCGACGGGTGTTTCACACCCGCGCGTACCGTGTGATAACCGCTGTAGTCGTTTTGCAGAACCGGAACATTCATCCAGTCGGCGACGGCATCGAACAGTGACACCTGGATGCTGGTGCCTTCGCCGGTGACCTCGCGGTGATAGAGGGCCTGAAGAATGGCGCCATGCGCTGTCATGCCCGCCGAGATGTCGCAAACCGAGAGCCCTACACGCGCGGGCCCTTGTTGGTTGCCGGTGATCGCGCATAGACCTGTTTCGGCCTGGACAATGAGATCATAAGCCTTCAAGTGGGAATATGGCCCTTTCTCCCCGAAACCCGAGATGTCGCAGGTGATCAGCTGCGGATATCGGCGACGCATATCAGCAGACCCGAAACCCAGTTTTTCGATAGTGCCCGGCTTCAGATTCTGGATGAAGACGTCACCATCGGCAATGAGCGTGTCGAGGACCTCGCGGTCCGCCTCCAACCTCAGGTCCAGACACACCGACTCCTTTCCCCGGTTGAGCCAGACGAAGTAAGCACTCTGCCCCCGAACCAACTTGTCATAGCTTCGGGCAAAGTCCCCTTCCGGCCGTTCGATCTTGATTACCCGGGCGCCGGCATCCGCAAGGCGAGACGACGCATAAGGCGCGGCCACGGCCTGCTCAACCGCAACAACTGTGATCCCGTCAAGGCTATTTTGCATTGGTAACACACTGCGCTTTTCATCCAACGTTTTCGTTTTGAGTCCGACGACGGTTCAGCATCGCTAGCAACCGGTTTTGTTCGTTCCCGACAATTGAGAAAGCCTCATCGACACCCATTCCGGGCTTTGCGAGCATCATGTCGGCCTGGGTCGCCACCGAAACGTGGACTGAAGCTTGGGCGGATAGTTCGGTCTCAGTACAGCTTCCCCCGACATACGCCCCTATCTTGTTCGCCTTGCAGATGAGAACTGCGCGCGCCGTGTCGGCTATTGAGCCAACATCCGGGGTCTTGATTTGAACGAGGTGCGCGCCCTTCGCTTCAGCAAAGCGCCGAATGTCCTCAAGTGTATTACATCTCTCATCCACGACAATGCGTGCGCTAGAACCCCGGTTGTCCAAGATAGATACGATCTGTGCGTAGTTCTCAATTTGAGAATGCGTCGAACCAAAATCCGCCGGGGACTCGATGTTGAGCGTGAACCCCGGAACGGTATCTGCAACCTTGCAGATAAAGTCGGCGATCCGTTGCGGCTCCAGGCCGATTTCCTGACCGATCCAGCCATACACATCAAAATGCAGCACCGGATGATATCCTGGGCGGCCGATTTGGCGCGTACGGGTTGCAACCCACTTCACGAACTCCACGAAGGTTTGGCCGTCCACGCCGAATTTCTGCCGCGAGTTGATCAGGCCGTGGGGAAGCACATCCACCGCTTTCAGGATCATCTTGTCGACGTTAATTTCGCGAGCATCGCCGCTCTGGCAGTAAACCGGGACCCTACGCGTTGGCAGCGGCAGGATAAATTCATTGCATACGATCTCCGCCATCGTCGCACGATGAAGATGGGCCGCTGCGCGAAGGAGCGCCTGGCTAACGCCATACTCAATCGCAAGAGGTAACCGCTCGTCTTCGAAGGGCTTGAAAACCTTCGCGCAGGCATCAAGGTAGCGAGAGGCATCGACATTAAGAAGCCGCGGCGCGATAGCGCGCGATGTCAAATCTGAGATTTGATTCGTGTCAAACAGAGGATCGCGTCCGCCGGCACCAGAGTACTGGACGTTCATCATGTCGCCCCAAACAACGGTGTCGTCGGCAAGGACGAGCCCAACGCTTAGCGAAGATGCTGGAATGCGAATCGACGTGAACCCAGGCGTCATCGATTTGCCAGCATAGATGAAGCCGTGCTGAATTGCGCCGGACTTGATTGCAGCCTGATCATCATAAAAAAATGCGCCGTTGCCAGGTGCGAGAAGGACCTCTTTGATCACTCGTGCGCTCTGTTTTGGGGACATCGGTGGATAGATTCTTCAACCCATACTATGCGTCACTTGCCATTAAGTTCGCCAATATAAAGTCCAGGGCGGTGCCATCGCGTTTTCAGATGGCTAACGCCCGTCCGGAGTGGACGACGCAATCGAGATGTCTCATACCAGCCCTCATTGATCAGAACTCATTCGCCCATTTTCTGCAAACGATGGACATGATCTTCCAGTCGGCCTTACAGAGTTCGCCATGCGTGGCGGCAGTGGTCGACGATGTCTTCGTAGGATTTGAAGACGCAGTTCGAGAGCCAGTTTTCACGCATGACCTGCCAGATGTTTTCGACCGGATTGAGTTCGGGCGATTTCGGCGGCAGGGGCAGGATGGTGATATTTTCGGGGACCAGCAGGTTGTTGGACATGTGCCATCCTGCCTGGTCCATGATGAGGATGCGTGCGCATCGTTGGCGACGTCGCGGCATTGATGCGTTGATTCCGGCCAAGGCAGAGCCGACCCGTAGCCCGGTCCCGCTTCGCCGCTTCCGCTACGATGCCAAGCACGACATCTTGAAGTGTCCGCGGGGAAAGATCCTACGTCCGACTAGGCCGGTGAAGCACGGCCGCTTCTTCTATTCGCGCTCCAGTGAGTGCGCCGGTTGCGACCTTGCCTCCCTGTGTCTTTCCAAGGGGCGCGTCAACAAAGCGGCTGTTGAGGGTGACGATTATCCCGCGCTGTTGAGAGCGCGCAGGCGTTTCGGGAGATCTCGATCATGGCATGGGTATCGCACCATGGTATGACGAGAGCTGCGGCCTTGCCGTGCTTGGGGCAGATCGCGCCGAAGATATAGGCGGAGCGTGTGCGCTGGTCGTGCGGTGCAGAGGGCCTTGATCCAGGTTCACCGCCGCTGCGGTGAGGTAGGCTTGGATCTTCATATTGGCGAGACCCGGTCGGATCGCTCGGGCCAGGCCGTGCCAGTTCTTCGCCTCGCGATGGAAGCCTTCCGAGCGCCACCGGTGGCGTTGGTAGAGACGTTGATCCTCCTCTGACCATCGCTCTCGACGCCATAGCCGACAAACCACGGGATCGCGATGTTGACGTGCGCCTCCCGCATCAGCCGGCGATCATGCACAATTCCAAGCAGGAAACCACGCGAGCATCAGGCGGACAGCCACCTCGGGATCGATGCCGGGGCGGCGGCCATTGTCGGTGCAGTAGAGGTTCGCCACCTCGTCGCGCAGCCAGGACAGATCCAGCACACGACCCGCGCGAGCAGCCCTCAGGCCCCAGACAATTACTCGTAAAACAGCCTATTTGCCAGCAGCGAGGGCGGTGGACGAACTTGGCCGACCGTGGCGACCCTTCTGCAGACGGCAAAAATGAACAACGTCGATCCGCTCGCCTGGCTATCCCAGACTTTGACCCGCATCGCTCAACCCCGGTCCGCAGCCGAAATCGACATGCTCATGCTCTGGGACTTCAAGCCAGCAGCCATCAGCTAACCGCTTACGGTCATTGACAGCCAGTTGGGCAAGCAGAACAACTGTCAGACGCGGTCAGCCTATCGATCGGCAATCATGCAGCCTCGCTTTGATCGCATACGGAATTGTATCTCCCGCACAGCTGGGCGGAGTATCCGGAACAACGCAAGAAGGCAAAGATTCCGGCAGAGGTCCACGTTCCAGATCAAGCCGCAGATCCCGCTCGAGCAGATCGGGGGGGCGTCGCGCCCGGCGTGGTTGTCGCTGACGCCGGATACGGCGCCAACGGCGGTTTCCGCGCAGGCCTGTCCGAGCTCGGTCTGACCTGTATTGTCGGCGTTCAGCTCACACTCAGCGTCAGGCATCCAGGCGAGAGTCCTCTGCGGCCGAAGCCTTGGAGCGGACGAGGCCGGCCGCCGTCCCGGGTCGGCCGAACCGACGATCACAAGCCGATCTCGGCCAAGGCCCTGGCCGAGGAGTTCGACGACGAGACTTGGCGGACCATCACTTGGCGTGAAGGAACCAACACTGAACTCAATTCCCGCTTCGCCGCCGTCCGCTTGCGGCCGGCCCAGGGACTACAATCGGCCCGAGGCTGATCGAGTGGCCTGAAGACGAGGTAGAGCCTCGCAGGGACCACGGGAACTACTCAGCGTGGCTTCAAACCGACAAGATCGCTGACACTCACGAGTCGTTCGTGAGTCTGAACTCTACCAACGAGCCATTTCGGAGGCGTGATGAGTGGCGGAAGGTACAAGGCGCGATAGAGCTGCTCGAGTTGTTCCGCGCTGCGCGGAACGTCCGGCGATTCCAAGAGTTCGCTGGTCATACGCGTGTTATAGAGCCCAGCCTCACGCTTATCCTCAGCTATGAGCGCTGCTTGGGATCGCCGGGTAGCGGATCCGTCCAACAGGCGGAGCCAAACCTCGCAGAAGAGCGCGTATCCATAAAGCTGTGCTCTGGTATCGAGTGAGAGAGCTGTTTCCGAAGGCAGAACAGGAAACCGCAACTCATCGATGATATCTCCCCCATCTAGATGCTCCGAAAGGTGGTGGACGGTCACTCCGAAGCTCTTGTCGCCATTAAGAATTGCATGCGTCCGTCCATCACTGCCACGATATTCGGGCAGGGGAGCTGGATGCAGATTGATTCCTCCTCGATCGAACTGCGCGAGGATGTGGGCGGGAAAGATGCTGGACCAAAGTACGCTTACGAGAAAACCTCCATGACGGGAAATGTCGTCCATTGACTCCAAATACGGTATACCGTATCGATCTGCGACTTCCCAAAGCTCTTCGCTCGTTTCGCTGCTCCACCATGTTTTCTCGTTTGCGGACGCTCCCAGAATAGCCGAGACTAGCTCCTTGCCACAAGTCTCGATGATAAACAGGATGCAGCGGGTTGCGAGTCCCCGGGTACCAGCAAAAACAAGCCCGTTATTCAAAATCGACATTTTGTCAACCTCATCTATTATTGCAGCGATGCATCAGGCACTTGCCATTGAAGTGCTTACAATTTCCTCCCGAAGGGGCGATGTTGAGCCGCCAAGCTCGGGTCCATGATGCCTTTATCCGGGTGCGACTCGCGAACGATCGGCGACACGCTGTTCCTCCAAACCGCTCTTCCCGAGTCCTGCCCAAGAGCGCGCTCAAGCGTCGTCATCAAGGGGATCTGCAATTTTGGCGGATGGGGCAGAGCCTCGGAATTCCCATTTGCTTGAGGAGACGATGTGATTGCCAGCCCCGAAGGTCGATGTGATCGTAAGATGTCATAACGAGAACCCAGCTGCCCAGCAAAGTTTGCCTACGGTGATAATAATTCAAAGCTGACAGCATTCGACAGGTTCGTGAACTATCAGTTCTAGCAGGTTGCTCAAGAAGTCGTTTTAACGAACCTAACGAGCCAAGAGACCGTTTTGAAATCGGCTTGGGATGGGTTTCGTCTGAGGCTTGGTTATGATTCAGGCTGTGGATGTGGACAAAGCAGAGCCATGGCCGGATGGCCCAGATTGCCAAGAAGACAGCGCTACCTGTGTGATTTGACAGGTGGGAGCAGTTCGCGCCGCTGATGCCAAGCCTTGACGTCGCGGCCGTCCGCGCGAGGTTGATTTTCGCGAGGTGGTCAACGCGGTGCGTTACTACGGCTGGTTTCGCGAGTTGGCGCAGCGTTTTCTGTTCCAGACCATCCAGGATATGGCGGCGATGCTGGATCGCGAGCGAGCCGGGCGCGAGGCCAGTCCCACGGCTGGCGTGATCGACAGCTAGTCGGTCAAAGCTCCGCAAGCTGAAACAAGGGGTTACGACGCCGACAAGAAGATCGTCGGCCGCAAGCGACACATTGCCGTCGATACGGATGGGCGGCCCTTGATGGTCAACCTCACCACCGCCGATATCTCGGAAAGTGCCGGGGCTCAGGCGATCCTGGACGGTATCCGCAAGCGTTGGCCCTGGGTGAAGCATCTGTTCGCCGACCGCGCCTATGACAGGCTGAAGCTCATGGACAAAGCCGCCAGCCGCCGGCGCCGTTCCATGTCACGCCGCGCGGCTTCATCGGTCCCCAACTGCTGGCGACAATCCTGTTCGACAAGTTTGGCATGCATGCTCCACTCAACCGCCAGAGCGCGCGCTTCAAGGCCGAGGGGATCGAGCTGCCGCTGTCGACGCTAGCCGATCAGGCTGGCCACGGAACCTTCGCCGTCATGCCGCTCTTCCAGCTGATCGAGGGCCATGTGCTCGCGGCCGAGCGCCTCCATGGCGACGACACCACCATTCGCATCCTGGCGAAGCGGCGAGCGTCCTCAGAAGCATCTGGCCGGGTTCGCCGGCATCCTTCAGTGCGACTGTTACAGTGGCTTCGAGCCGCTGTTCGACTGGCTCCGATCACGCCGGCCTTTTGCTACGGCCATGCGCGGCGAGGATTCTTCGAATTGGCCGACATTCGCGAAAAAGGCCCGGGACGGCAAGAAGGGCAAACCGATCTCCCCGATCGCGCTGGAGGCGGTCAGGCGCCTCGACGCGCTGTTCGAGATCGAGCGCGCCATCAACGGCCGCAGCGCTGCCGAGCGGTATGCCGTGCGGCAGGAGAAGAGCAAACCACTTCTCGACGACACGCACGCCTGGTTGCTCCGCGAGCGCGATACCCTCTCGCGCTTTTCCGAGGTCCTGAAGCCAATCAATTACATGCTCAGGCGCTGGGCCGACTTCGCCCGCTTCATCGACGACGGCAGAATCTGCCTCAGCAACAACGCGGCCGAAAGAGCGCTGCGTGGCATTGCTCTGGGAAGGCGCAACTGGACCTTCGCCGGTTCCCAG
>NZ_JAMYNN010000042.1:0-11888 GCF_040319055.1 Mesorhizobium sp. M0960
CGGCGCTCTAACGCCGGATGATTCGAGGTTGAACACCCCGGAGACTACGCCAACTCCCAATTCCAACCACTCCCGCTACGGCACCTCAGCGGGTCGGCGAATCCAGTATCGCTCGCCCGCGCCCTGGGCTGTGCTGAAAGTGAAGTGCTCATATTCCTATTGCCTCATACGCAGCAGCGATCCTGCGCATAGCCGAGACATAGGCGGCCGTTCTGTAGTCGCCGAGTTCAGGCTGCGCCTCAAGAAGATCAGCTATGTTCACCCAAGCGCCGCGCATAACGTCCTCGAGGCCGGAACGGACAAGATCGATCTCGGCGCCGCCTTCCAGGAACTCGTCACGCATCTCCGCCGGAAAAGGCTTGCCTGTCATGCGCTCAAGCGCTGTAGCGATGGTGTGGTTGCGCCGCTCGCGACGACGCCTTCCATCAAACCGAATGGGATGTGAGTAAGGTTCTTCACCCATTCGAAATAGCTCACCACCACTCCGCCTGCATTGACATAGAGATCGGGGAGGATTGTCGCTCCTCGGGAGCGCAGCAGTTGATCCGCCTGGAAGGTGACCGGGCCATTTGCGGCTTCGACGATGAGACGCGCCTTGATACGCTTGGCGTTGTCAATATGAATGGCATTCTCCATTGCCGCTGGAACAAGAATGTCGCATTCCTCTTCCACGCCTGTCATGTCACCAGCGAAAGATATGGCGTCGTCAAATCCCAGAATGCTGCCGGTTCGCATCTGATGCTGCTTCAGCGCCTCGATGGCAAGCCCCTCAGAGTTGGCGACATATCCGTCGCGTTCGGCAACCGCCTTGATACGCGCACCATCCTCTTCAGAGAGGAACTTGGCGGCGTGGTAGCCGACATTGCCAAACCCCTGAACGACGACAGTTGCCCCCTTCAGATCCCGCCGTCCAAAAATCCCCGCCGTACGCTGATCGCGGAGATAACTTTGAATGGCGAACTGGACCCACGGCCGGTCGCCTCCGTGCGTCCGGCGATTCCGCCCTTGGAGAGCGGCTTGCCTGTCACGCAAGCGCGCGCATTGACGATATCAGTGGGATTTGCTCGGCGGAACTCGTCCATCATCCAGGTCATTTCCCTCTCGCTCGTGCCTACGTCGGGGGCCGGTACGTTGAGCCCGGGACCGATCAGACCTCGCTTGGTGAGTTCTTGGGTGAAGCGGCGCGTGATGCGTTCTAGCTCCTGAGCAGTCCATTTGCGCGGGTCAATCTTGAGCGCACCCTTCGAGCCGCCGAATGGGACATCGACCAGCGCGCATTTGACCGTCATCAATGCTGCTAGCGCCTCCACCTCCTCGGCATCGGCATCGGGCGTAAACCGGATGCCGCCCTTGACGGGCTCGAATGTTCACTGTGCACCGAGCGCCAGCCGACAAAGCTGTACATGCGCCCACGCAGCCTGACGCCGAAGCGCACCGTATAGGTCGAGTTGCATTGAACGATCCGCTCGGAGAGCCCCTCCGGAAGGTCGATGAAGGACATCGCATGACGGAAGTTCTGGTCAACGCTCTGCAGAAAGTCCGTGGGAGCGGTAGGCAATTGAATAGCCCTCTCTGGACTAATCGCCGCTTGCGCTTCGCTCGACCGAAGTTCTGGCAGTTTCACCGCACCCAATGGAGAATTCCCTTTATCAATCCACTAAAGCCATCTCTGCAAAGCGCTCGGCCAAGTGTCGTGGAGGACGCAATATCGACCCGACGTCCGAGCGATTCACAGGCGATCTCTCAGATTTTATGGCCATCGCGGGTGAGTTCCTCCATGACAACACGAACGGCGCTTTCGGCGATTGCAACAATCTCTTCAGCCTCAGCCTTGGTTGTTACGAGCGGTGGAGCAAAGCCAAGAATATCTCCATGTGGCATGGCGCGGGCAATCAGTCCGCGGTCGCGAGCGGCCTTTGAGATGCGTGCGCCAACCTTGAGCGAGGGATCGAAACGCTTCTTGTTCTCGCGATCGGCGACAAATTCGATGGCGCCCATCAGGCCGACGCCACGCACCTCACCGACGATCGGCAACTGCGCGAACTTCTCCCTCAGCTGTCCCTGGAAAAAGGCACCGACGTCACGGGCGTTGCCAGGGAGGTCTTCCTTCTCGACAATGTCGAGAACCGCGTTCGCCGCGGCTGCTCCGATCGGATGACCCGAGTAGGTGTACCCGTGCGAGAATGCGCCAACCTTGTCAGCCCCGTCTTCCAGGACCTGGTAGACCTTCTCGCCAACAATCGCGCCCGAGAGCGGGAAGTAGGCGGAGGTCAGGCCTTTCGCGATCGTGATCAGGTCGGGCTCGATGCCATAGTGATGCGAGCCGAACATCGATCCCGTGCGGCCGAAGCCAGTAATGACCTCGTCGGCGATAAGCAGCACATCGTGCTTCTTGAGAACGGCCTGGATCGCTTGCCAGTAACCTTCCGGCGGAGGTGTAATGCCTCCGGTGCCGAGCACCGGCTCACCGATGAAGGCGCCGACATTGTCTGGGCCGAGCCGTTCGATCAGCTGATCAAGTTCCTGGGCCCGCCGCGCTGAGAAATCGCGCTCGGTCTCGCCTGGGTTTGCGCCCCAGTAATGATGCGGGACACTGGTGTGAACAATCTGCGGAAGCGGCAGGTCCATATGGTCGTGATAGAAGCTCATGCCCGTCATCGAGCCGGAGACGACGCTGCAGCCGTGATAGCCGCGTTCACGGGAGATGATCTTTTTCTTGGTCGGCTTGCCGCGAAGATTATTGTAATACCAGACGAGCTTGGCCTGGGTCTCGTTGGCGTCCGAGCCGGACATTCCGTAGAACACCTTGCTCATCTTGCCAGGCGCCATCTTGACCAGGCGATCAGAGAGGATCGCGAGCTCGTCTGTCGTGTGCGCCGCATAAGAGTGATAATAAGCTAGGCGATGGGCTTGACGCGAGATCGCTTCAGCCACTTCGGTACGGCCATAGCCGACATTGACGCAATAGAGGCCGGCAAAACCATCGATAAATTGGTTGCCATGCGCGTCCTGAATGCGGATTCCTTTCCCTGTCTCGACGATCGTCGGCTCGCCGAGCTTACCGATAGCGAAATCCTTGAGCTGAGTGAAAGGATGCAGCACCGAGTTCCGGTCCTTTTCGCTTATTTCTTTGATATTGAAGGTCATTAGATGCTTCCTTTCAGGCCGCGATGTTGCTGTTACAGACGTATTTGGGTTCGAGATGTTCGGCGAGACCATGCCTTGAGCCCTCGCGGCCAAGGCCGGATTGTTTCCAGCCGCCGAACGGAATGCTGGCTCCGGTAAATTTTGGTGTATTGACGGCAACCATGCCGTACTCAAGGCGGGCGGTGAGCCGCATCGCGCGGTTAAGGTCTCGGGTGTAAACATACGCCGCGAGGCCCATCTCCGATTTGTTCGCGCGCTCAAGCACCTCGCCTTCGTCTTCGAAGGGCAGGATCGCAGCCACAGGACCAAACGTTTCGTCCTTTGCAACCAGCATGTCATCGGTCACATCGGCAAGCACGGTCGGCGGGACGAAGTTCCCACCAAGCGGATTATCCTGTGCGCCCGTTGCCATCCGAGCCCCCGCTGCCAGAGCCTCAGAAATCTGTTGCCTGCGCTTGTTAGCACTAGCCGCCTTTGTCATCGGACCGATGTCCACACCCGGCTCCAATCCGTGGCCGACCTGTAGTTTGCCGGTGGCCTTGGCAAATTTTTCTACGAAATGACCGTAGACCCCTCGCTGCACATAAATCCGGTTCGTCGCGAAATCCTGGCCTGATGTTGCGAATTTGGCTGCCATGCAGTCAGCGAACGCAGCGTCGACTGGCGCGTCGCAGAAAAGAATGAAAGGAGCATTACCCCCAAGTTCGAGCGAGGCCTTCTTCACAGTCTTCGCGGATTGCTCGAGCAGGATTCGGCCGACCTCGGTCGAACCCGTAAAAGAGAATGCACGCACGTCGGTATGCTTCAAAAGCTTTTGCGCAAGTGGCGCAGCTTCGCCAGTGATCACTTGAAACACACCCGGCGGGATTCCCGCAGCCTCGGCGAGACGGGCAAGGGCAAGCGCCGATAAGGGCGTTTCCGGTGCCGGCTTTACGTTCATTGTGCAGCCAGCAGCCAGCCCGGCCCCAGCTTTTCTGGTAATCATTGCCGATGGAAAGTTCCATGGCGTAATGGCGACGGTCACCCCAATCGGCTGCAAATTCACGGCCAGCCTGCTTCTGGCGAGATGGCTGGGGATAGTTTCGCCATAAGCCCGTTCGCCTTCTCCCGCAAACCAGTCAAGAAACCCAGCAGCGTATGAAAGCTCGGCTCTGGCTTCAGCGATCGGTTTACCTCGCTTGGCGGTTATGATGACAGCCAGGTCTTCTGCGTTTTCTCGTATACTTATCGCCCATTTCCGCAGAACTACACCACGTTCTAAAGGAAGCATGTCGCGCCACTGGAGAAACGCTGCTCTCGAAAAAAGAACCGCGTCATCAATGTCGGAATCTACGCAAGCCGCTACTTGAGCCAACTCGTCACCGTTTGCAGGATCAAACACGCTGATAGTATCCGGCCTCGAGAGCCAGGCGCCCTTCACATACGCACTTCCTCGCAGAAGGTCTGGCCGTTTGAGCCTGCGTAGTGCGGCGATCGAGGTGCCCCTCATCTAAGACTCCATTAGATGTGTAGTGTCCACTAGATTATTGGTGGTTCCGCGCCGATCGGCAGCGCAATTGGGGCTCTTTGGGCTGCATTCCTGCAATCAAGAGCTAATCCACGCAGAATTGATCCTGATACAGACGTCTGGCTCCGCCCGAGCAGGTCAAATGAACAATTGCCAGGCGTCGGTAAACGGCGCTTGCCGCTAAAGAGCCCAGCAAGTCGAGATCACGCAAACGGGCCGGCATTCCAACCACGGTCCCGGGCTGATTCCTCAGCCATTCGTTTCGCCTCACAACCATTGCGCACAACGTGAGGTGCGCGTTCGCGGGGCAACCCTGTCAGCGCTCCGGGAATCGGACTCCAATGTCCCCAATCAGACGCAACCACTGGTCTCTCGCTGCGACACATCCAATCCAAAAATGTTTCACTAAGGCCTCCCGCCGTGGTACGGACCCTTATGCTCGGCAGTGTGGGAGGGGCGGCGTCGCGAGGCGTCCCCCTATCCCGATCAATTACAACCAAGCCAGGGTGAGAATACTGAATCCCAACAGACCCTAGTACGGTTTTACGGATTTGAATACAATTGGCCCATCGCGCCAAAGACATCGACATGCTCAAGCAACGGACAGAACGCCGGTGCTACCCCGCCAGTGTTCAGCGCACAGATCTGCATACCGACATGGACGAGCTGCAGCGGTTCTTCTCGCCATACGCGGCGCCGGGGGCGGCGCGCGCACCTCCATTTCCATCAGCCGTTCGGCGCGAAGCCGATCATCCAGGGCAGCAGATCAACATCCAAGTCTTCTCCACGAGCGGTACGCGTCCGAGGAGGGCCGCCTTGCGGGCGAACGGAGGGTGTAGCTGACTGTCGGTATGGATATCGCTACTGATTGTCGCCAAGTCACTCGTCTCGAGATTGTTGACACTGGCCGCCGGCGCCGCTGGTCGGAGGGGGAGAAGCTGCGGATCGTCGAGGAGAGCTATTCGGCTCAGCGGCAGGCATCCGCGACAGCGCGGCGTCACGGGATTTCCACCCCACCGCTGTTTGCTTGGCGCAAGGCTCATCGCGAGGGTCGGCTTGGCGAAGGTGGCGTCTGCGGTTTCGAGCCAACGATGATCGTACCGGAGCAGCCAAAGAAGAGGTCCAGAACCGGCTGGCGGGCGCCATGGAAGTGGTGAGCGTGAATGGCCGCAGGGTCATCGTCGAGCCCGACGTGGACGTGGAAGCGCTGCTTCGGGTCATGCGCGGCCTGGAAACGCTGCGATGATCCCAATTCCGACGGGGGTGCGAGTGTGGCTGGCGACGGGGCACACCGACGTGCGCTGCGGCTTTCCCAGCCTTGCTCTACGCGTGCAGGAGATCTTGAAGAAGGATCCGCTGAGCGGTCATATTTTTTGCTTTCGCGGTAAAAGAGGTGATCTCCTGAAGATTATTTGGCAATGATGCGTAAGGATCGTGCCTGTTTACGAGACGTCTTGAGCGCGGCCGCTACATCTGGCCACCTCTGGCAGACGGAAGCGTTACGATGTCAACGGCGCATTTGAGCTATCTCCTGTCCGGGATCGATTGGCGTAACGTCTAACGCGGGTCGGCTAGCATTTACATTTTGAAATTGCAGGCAAAATCTGATCCACTGGCCTTAAGACGTTGAAGCCGGATGATCTTCCTTCGGACCTCGCGAGTGCCCTGGCGGCACTGCGGGCCAAACGCGAAGCACGGCGACAAGCTGAGGCGGTGGCTGCCAGCGCGCAGGCGAAACTATCGGACACCGAGGCGCTGATTGCACATCTACACGTATGATCGAGAAGCTGAAGCGCGAGAAATACGGCCAGCGTTCCGAACGCACGGCGCGCCTGATCAGCAGATGGAAACTTCAGCTTGAGACCTCGTGACCGCGGCGAGCGAGGATGAGCTTGCCGCGGCCGCTGCGGCGGCGAAGACCCAGAGCGTGCGCGCCTTCGCGCGCAAGCGACCAGTGCGTAAGCCCTGGCCAGAGAATATCGACGCGAGCGCGTCATCATCGAGCCTCCCACCGCCTGCGCCTGCTGCGGCGGACCCCGGCTGTCCAAGCTGGGCGAGGACGTGACCGAGACGCTGGAGGAGATCCAGCGCCGCTTCAAGCTGATCGAAACGGTGCGCGAAAAGTTTACCTGCCGCGACCGCGAGAAGATCACCCAGCCGCCGGCGCCGTTCCATGTCACACCGCGCGGCTTCATCGGTCCCCAACTGCTGGCGACAATCCTGTTCGACAAGTTTGGCATGCATGCTCCACTCAACCGCCAGAGCGCGCGCTTCAAGCCCGAGGGGATCGAGCTGCCGCTGTCGACGCTGGCCGATCAGGTCGGCCACGGAACCTTCGCCGTCATGCCGCTCGTCCAGCTGATCGAGCGCCATGTGCTCGCGGCCGAGCGCCTTCATGGCGACGACACCACCATTCCCATCCTGGCGAAGGGCAAGCGCGCGACCGGGCGCATATGGACCTATACGCGCGATTATGCGCACCCGATGATTATGCGCAGCTCATCGGGACAGGAGCGTATAACCATCGGTTTCCCTAACTATTTCCAACTGGTGAACTGCGCATAATTATTAAAGGCTCAACAGGAACTGCATGAGCTGATCCGGCGGTCGATACCGGCTTTGACTGGCCGTCATGGGCTGCAGCCGGTTGAGCGTACGCTCTTTCATGGCGAGATCCGCCTGAAGGTACATGTGCGTTGGGCGAGGCGCGAAGAGCGGTCACAAGATCGCAGATCTCCTGCTCCGAATAGATGTGCGTTGCGAGGCGGCGATGTGAACGACCAAAGGTCGCCGTTTGTGGGAACTCGGTGCCGGGATCAAGCCGGGCAAAATACCTCGCGAACGGGCGAAGGGCCTCGAGGCGCCGGGCCCATGAGAAAGGACTGGCCCGTTAGGTCTGGCCTTGCACCCAGTTCAGGACGATATCGTTAGTGAGCGGGCCACTATGACCGCGCTCGTCGGCAAACAAGGCGAAGGCGGTGATTTGATGGCCCTGCATCCTGAGGGCGAAACCAAGGGCGCGGCGTTCGGACAAATAGTCCTCTGCCAGCGAGGGCATGGTGCGCGCGCCGGTCATTGCGCCTCCCCGGCCAGGGTAGGGCCACGGCTGCAAGATTGGTCAGATCGACCTTTGCGTAAATGGCGGACGTGTCGAGGCTTCGATGCCGCAGGATGTCCGCAATCTCCTTCATCGGCGCGCCGGCGCGCAGAAGTCGGCTCGCCATGCTGTGGCGGAGAATGTGGACACCGGTCCGCGTCCATCCACATCGTCGGTAGCCGGCCAGCACCGCGCGTTTGACGCTCTTGGTCGCGATCGGCTCGTCGTAGGGGGCAACATGGCGAACAAATATGGCCCGGTTCGACGTCGCGGGCCGCTCCTCGTGCAGATAGGCTGCAATCGCCGCTCCCGTCTCGGACGGTAGCGGCAGAGCATCCGCGCGTCGGCTTTTGGTGCCGACAAGCTTGATCCTGCCATCGGCCCAGTTGATGTCGTCAAGCTGCAGCTTGACGACTTCGCTGGATCGCAGACCGAGATCGATCAGGCAACGCACCATCGCATAAGCCCGCAGGCGCGACGGGAACGCCTGATCAAAGGAACTCAGCAGCTCGTCGATCTCGGCGCCGGTCAGCACCTCAGGCAATGAAGCCAACCGCCAGTGGGCGACCCGGGGAATCGCGGCCTTCAGTTCGCCCACCCGGTCGCCGGACATGCTGCGGAAGCGGAGATAGCAGCCAATGATGACGCCGACCGCGGCGGTGGTGGGTCTTCGCCCCTGTTTGCCAAGGACGAAGCGGCTGATGGGTGCGGTGTTGACCGTCACCAGGGAGATCGGCTGCTCGCCGAAATGCTCGACAAGAAATCCTCCGATCACTCGGCAACGCTTCCGACAGGTGTTGTCCGCCAGTCCCCTGACGTCGCGCATGTGGGCATCGGTGCGGATTTCACTAAATTGGGACAGCCGTTTCAGTAAATCGCGGACAAGCGTTTCGCTAAGTCGCGGGCAACGGAAGCGATCGAGTTCCGGTTGCCTTGTTGCTGTTAGGAGTGATTGATTTCGGTTATTTCGCTGCCGGTCAAGAGCGTCGATGGTTTTCGCTTTCGCATGCTGTCGCCTTCGAGCGTTATGCGGTGCGCATTGTGAACGATACGGTCCAGGATCGCATCGGCTAAAGTGACCTCTCCGATCATTTCATGCCAGGCGGCCACAGGAAGTTGAGCCGTGATCAGCGTCGATTTCCGCCGGTATCGCTCCTCGAAGATTTCGAGCAGATCGAGGCGCTGCCTGTCGCTCAGCGTATGCGTTCCCCAATCGTCGAGGATCAGCAGCTGGACGCGAGCGAGTTTATCGATAAGGCGCGGGAAGCGTCCGTCGAGCCTTGCAAGTGCGAGATCCTCGAAGAGCCGTGGCATGCGAACGTAGAGCACGGAATAGTCCAGACGGGCCGCCTGTCGTCCGAAGGCGCAGGCAATCCATGTCTTTCCGGTGCCCGTTTGGCCTGTCAGAATCAAGTTCTCGTTTGCCTTCAGCCATGCCCCCTGCGCCAAGGATAAGACGTTCCGGCGATCAAGGCCGCGGTGAGTGCTAAAATCGATGTCTTCGATCGAGGCATTGGCAAAACGCAGCTTTGCTGTTGCCAACCGATTGGTCAGCCGTTTGTCTGTTCTCAGTGCGATCTCGCGGTCGAGCATCAGGCCGAGCCGCTCGTCAAAGCTGAGGTCGTTTCCATGGACCTGCTCGGCAAGCTCGCGATAGGCCGCGACCATTCCGGCAAGGCCGAGCGTGTGCATTTGATCAAGGGTTGGATGTGTCAGCATCTGGGTGTTTTCCTTTCTCATTGATAGTAGGTTTTGCCGCGGATATTGCCGTGCGGCGGTGCCGGCTTGACGGCCTCGCTCACGGGCGCAGCTTGGTCGAGACCAGATTTGAGAATGTTGGCGACGGACGAATAGCTCATTGCATTGAAAAGGCACGCTCGCACGCCATTTCCAGGCGATCGGATTTGTAGCGTCGCGCCAAGGAAAGGACGCCCTGCGCGGATCGATAGCCTTGTTCCGGATGCGGGCGGTCACTCAGCAGACGCTCGATAAATATCGCCGTATTGCTCCCGACTTTTGCCGCTTCCTTGCGCAACGTGTGAGGCGTCGTGTTTGCATAGCGCTGGTGGGACTTCGGCATATGCTCATTGACGGTAATATGGCCCGAGCGCTGCGAGCTTCTGATGTGGCTGGCGATCCGCTTATGGTCAAAGAAGATCTCGACCGCCCGGTAGGTCAGTCTCACATCGACCCGCCTGCCGATCAGACCGTGCGGCACGGAGTAGAAGGTCTTGTCGACTTCGACATGATAGTCGGGATGGACCTTGGCGACTTTCCATTCTGCATATTCAAACGGTGTTGCCGGCAGTGGCTTGAGCTGGGTGCGTTCGATCTCATCAAACAACGCACGGCGGGATTTGCCATAACGGCGCATGGTCCGGCCGTTGAGGTCTTCGATCAAACTGCTGATCCGGATATTGAGATCAGCAAGGCTGAAGAAGCGTTCATTTCGAAGCCTGGCCAGCACCCACCTCTCGACGATTAAAACTGAACCTTCGGCGGATGGCTTATCCCGAGGACGTTTTGGCCGCGCTGGCAGGATGGTCGTATCGTAGTGCTCGGCGAAGGCGGCGAAGGTCGCATTTAACGTCGGCTCGAACCAAAGAGCCTTGGCAACCGCGGATTTGAGATTGTCGCAGATCGTCCTCTTCGTCGCGCCGCCGAAGTAACTGAAGGCCCGTTGGTTCGCTTCGATCCAATCCGGCAGCTTCTGGCTGAAGCTTCGCATAAGAGAACGTCAATTGAGACGCGCTCAGCACCGCGACGTAAATCTGCGCTGCGCGGATCTCTCCTGTCGACGGGTCGACGACGGGGATCGTGTGGCCAGCATAGTCGCACTCCATGGCGACGCCAGCAACGTGCCGGCTGCGATAGCTGGGTTTGACGCGGCTTTCGTATTCGGCAAAACGGCAGCAGAACCAGGTGTAGCCATAGCCGTCCAGATGGCTCTCACGATATTCCTGCCACAGCAGATTGAGCGTCACGCCCTTGCGCTTCAGCTCGCTGGCAATCTTCGGCCAGTCCGGCTCATCGATGTCACGCGGCGGCCGTCCCATCCGGCGAAAGAGCCGTCGCTCCAGAACCTCGTCATCGTCCAGTCCAGGGGGCAGCGGCCAGACCGCAAGTCCGGCTTCCCGTGCCCGCAGCAGATACGTCGATACCGACGTCTTGCTGATCTTCAAACGCTCCGAAACGGCCCGCACAGGGAGTTCCTGCTCGAACGTCAGCCGCAGTATCGATCGGATGTCCTTCACGCTCGTATGTCTCGCTCGCTTCCGTCTCGGCATTGATGTCCTCGCTTCGAATACGAGGGCAAAATGCCAGATCGGCGCTCACGAAAATCGACCTAATTCCGCCGCCTGTTTTGTCCGCGACTTACTGAAATCCCTGTCCCGAACTTACTGAAATCCGTGTCCGCGACTTACTGAATTCCTTGTCCGGGACTTTGCGAAACCCGCAGGCATCGGAGCGCGTCAGCTCCTGTTCGATGTTGGAATTGCAGGCAGGAGACTGCAGCACCACCCCGCCGGCTTCGAGTACCTCCAGAAGATGGCCCAGTGCCGCCTGCGGCTCACGGCAAACGACGGACCGGGTCGGGGCAGGCGCACGCCGGCAGGTGCTCCGAGACGAAAGCGCATAACGGCGCTTTGGCCGATCGCTTCCAGGTCGCACCTTTCCTGACCCAGCCAATGGGCGAAGTGAGCGACGCAGCGCAGATAGGCGCGCTGCGTGTTCGGCGCATATCTTCCTCGCTGCAAGTGCTCACCGTACTGCGAAACGTAGGGCCGAAGAATACTGCCCTGCAGCCAAGCGCGGGGCTGTGGCTGAAGGATGGTAAGCGGGTAGCTGATGCCGTTCAGCGCTGGTAGTTCCAAGGCATGAGCGCCTCGATAGCGCTGTTTGGCCAGCCATTGGCGATGCGCTCGAGGGTCTGGGTGAGCCAGGCGTGCGGATCGACCTGGTTCATCTTGGCCGTGGTCAGCAGCGTGGCGATGGTGGCCCATGTCCGTCCGCCGCCGTCGCTGCCCGCGAAGAGGCTGTTCTTTCGGGTAATTGCCATCTCGGGGTCATTCTGCCCATGTTGGGCAGGAGGTCGAGGTCCATTACCGTTGGCACCCGTATTTCGGACGTCGGCTT
>NZ_JAMYNN010000043.1:0-9616 GCF_040319055.1 Mesorhizobium sp. M0960
CACCACCCCAAACCTCCGCCTCCTCCCCCCACCACCAATTCTTTCAACCCCTCCACCTTCCCCGCCCGCCCCCCCCCCCCCCCCCCCCCCGGGCCTGTGGTCGGAGTGGTTCTATGGGGTGAGGCGATCAGGCGGCCGCGCGGCCCTCAATGACGTCGGCGCCGACCTCATCGGCGGAGCCTCTTCGAGATAGGCTCGGCTGTACGAATTGCTGGCGAGCCAGCGTTCGGCCGCCTCGCGATCCTTGGCGAGATAGAGCAGTTCCGGGCTGTCCCCGAGTTCCTGCAGGACGCGGACCATGCCGATCATGGAACGCTCCATGACCTCGAAACGCAGGTCATTCTCGATGGACCAAGTGCGCCGGACCGAGACGAGGATGACGCCACCCTGCCCGAAATCGCCCTCATGCAGGGTGAAGTAGGCCGGCGAGCTATAGGTCGCGCGCTCGCGCGGCGGTTCCTTCCTGACCAGACGACCGACGCCGTTGCGGCTCTCCCAGGCAGCGAGCTTCTTGGAAAAGCGAGCCGGCGGCTTCGCCGCGCCGTCGCTGTATCGGATAACGCTCCCCAATGGGGCGGATTCGTAGACGATATGTGCTGACATGTGGATTTCTCCATCCGGAAAACGAAAAAGGGCCCGGCGGGAGTGCCGCACCCGGTGCGAGCGCGAGGCCGATTATTCAGCGGCCTGGAGGTGATCCGCCTCGCCGCCGTCGATGGTCACCGGCTCATCGGAGGACGGATCCGCATCGTCGGCGAGGTAGGCCGGCAGCTCGGTGGCATCGCCGTCGAGAGCCGCCTCGTCCGACATGTCGCCGGCGATCGCATCGCCAGAATCGGTAGCAACTTCATCGACCTCAACGCGCAGCGGCTCGGGCAGCCAGTTCGACCGTTCGAGAAGACGCGCGGCCTCACGCGCCATGATGTCCTTCTGCATGTGGTCGATCAGCTGCGCGGAGTCTGCGCCACGAGCTTCACGGACAGCCTGTAGAATCCGCGCCTTGGTGAGCCGCCCGAGGAACTCGACCGTAGGCGTCCAGCCGGCGTTGACCATGTCGAACTGGAGCGAGCGGCCAAGCATGTCTGCATGCTCGAGCGCCTTCGGTCGCCTGTTCCAGGGTTCGACCACCGCATTGAGGGTCAGCGAGACGCAATGCGCGAACAGCGCCTTGCGGCTTGCTTCGTCGAGGCCGAACAGGAAGTCCCACAGGCCTTCCGCCTCATCGGGCAAATCGCGGTCCCAGGCTTCGTGCCGCTCGGCGATCTCCTTGGCCCAGGATGTCTCGGCAAGACCGTCGACCTGGCTGAAGCTGCCGCTCTTCAGGCTGATCTCCAGGCACGTGTCCGGCGCGAAGCGATAGAAGACCTGCAGGACGAAGGCATGGAGTGCGGCGATGATGGCGATGTCGACGTCACCGGCGAGCGCGTTGCGCAGTGCCAGCGTGCGCTGCGCGGTCAGGTCGAAGACGAGCCGATCGGGCAGTGGCTTGATGTCATCATCCTCGCCGTCGGCGCCAGAGGTGTCGTTCACCGGCTCGCCGTTGACGACAACACCATCGCCATCGTCGTCGCCATTGGATCGCGTTCCGCCGGCGGCGCCCCCTTCCTCGCCCACATCGACGTCGCCGGTTTCGGTCCGCGGCTCGTCCTCGGACCGCACGAAACCGGCGTCGACCTGGAGTTTGCCGTTCGCGGCAAGCGTAACGAACACACCGGCAATGGCCTTCTGGGCGGGATCGTAGGTTTGAGGACGATCATCGATCGCATCGAGCTCGGCACCCAGCTGGTCGAGCTTCGCCTCGATTGCTTCGTCGGCATCCTCGGCCTGGGCATAGTCCACATCCAGCTTGTCGTATTCGGCCTTCAGCGCGTCGTAGCGTTCGATCTCCTCGGCGCTGAGCTCCTGCGCCTCGGCGTAGATGCGCCGCATCCCGGAGGTGTGGCCATAGGGAAAGCTGATCGCCGCATCCACCCATTTCCAGCCTTCGGCGCGGATCGCCTCGGCATCCACCTTCAGCCTGTCGAAGACAAGCTGCTCGAGAAGTGCGGCATCCTGGAACCAGCCGCCGGAATCCTGCTCGAAGAGATCGCGAAGGATGACCCCGCCGGCAGCCTCATAAGCTTCGGCGCCGACATAGACGGCACGGCGATCATCGGCGCGAACGGTGGTCTCCGTCAGCAGACGCCTGATGTAATACGGTTCCTGCGTGTGCGAGCTGGAGATCCGCTCCCAGACCTGCTCCTGGCGCGCATGATCGTCGGAGATCGAAAACGCCATGATCTGTTCGAGCCGGATTTCGTCCTTCTCATAGAGGTCGAGAAGTTTCGGCGACACAGAGGCGAGCCTGAGGCGCTGTTTCACCGTCGCCGGCGACACGAAGAAGCGGGCGCCGATCTCGTCCGGATCGAGACCGTGATCGCTTAGCGTCTTGAAGGCACGAAACTGGTCCAGCGGATGCAGATCGGCGCGCCGCAGGTTTTCAGCAAGCGAGTCCTCTTCGGCCGAGGTCTCCTGCGTGCGGTTAACGATGCAGGGGATCGGCTCGTTCTTTGCCAGGCGCTTTTGCTTGATGAGGATACCGAGCGCGAGATAGCGACGACCGCCGGCCGGCACCTCAAACGTGCCGGTCTCCTCGCCCTCGCCGTCGAGCATCGGACGGACGTTCAGGCTCTGGATGAGCTTTCGCCGCCCGATGTCCTCAGCCAGCTGCTCGATAGACACGCCGTCCTTGATGCGCCGGACATTCTTCTGCGACAGCCTGAGCTTGTCATAGGGAATGTTCTCCGCGGCGTTCATCGCGATCTTCTGAATGGCGTTCTTTGCCATGGTCAGGTTCTCCATGACGGGCGGCCGGGGCCTCTCCCCGAACCTCCAAGCCCGTCAGGAAACCTCCCCTCCCCCTCTGCCTCCCGTCGGGCGTCTGGCACGGACGCCGCCGGCTGCCGCAAAGCTTCGCTGGACTGCGGAAGGCAGAATGGCTATATATCTTCCACGAATGTGGAAGGATTATTGTCATGCCGGGGTTTAGCAGCGAAGTGCTCACCGCCAATGAGGCGGCGGCGGTAACGCAGGTGCCGCTCAAGCAGGTGCATCGCATCATCGATGCAGGATTGCTGCGCGGCCGTGTCGAGACGCGCCGCGGCAGCCGCGTCATCGTCGGAGCGGGTCTCGTCGGCCTACGCCTCGCCTGGCTGACGGCGGAGACGCTGACGCCGGCCGCGCGGCGGCGGATCGTCGAGCACGCCATTGCCGATGATGCTACGCCCGTGGTCGCGGACGATCCCCTTAAGGTCGACCTGAAGCCGATCACCGCCGGGGTAAGGGCCGGCCTCAGCCGGCTGAGGAAAGCAAAGGCGATGGTGGCGCGCGATCCAGCGGTACTTAGCGGTCAGCCGGCCTTTGTGGGAACACGCGTGCTTGTTCATGACGTTGCCGACATGCTCGCCAACGGCGACACGGCCGACGCGATCCGTGCCGCCTATCCGCAACTGACTCTCGACCGGATCAGGCTCGCGGCCGACTATGCGCTCGCCTATCCGCGGCGTGGCCGTCCGCCGGTCAAGCCGGCGTGGCGCAGCACGGCGGCGAAATCGAAACGCACAATCCGTCTCGACGATCTGCCGGCCGTTTCGTGAAATTCCTGATCGACGAATGCCTGAGCCCAGAGCTTGCGAAACTGGCGCGCGAACGGGGTTTTCCAGAGTCGAGCCATGTGCGCTGGCTGGGCCTCGCCGGCGCCAAGGACCATATGGTGACCCGGCGCGCGGTCGCGTCGCGCTCGACATGCTCGATGACATTCCGCCGCTCGCCGCCGCCTCCGCGCCATCACTGGGGTTGGTCGAGACGGTTCGCGTTCCTCCGAACGGCGCGCCGCCTGAACCCTGCAAAAGCCATCACCGCCGGTGCACGCACCGGCCGCAGGGCGGCTATGTGCTCGTCACGCACAACACGACCGACTTTCGCGGCCTCTATCGCCGCGAGGAGCTGCATGTCGGGCTGGTCGCCTTCAACACCGCCCCTGGCCTGATGAGCCTCGATCTCCAGCACAGGCTCTTTCATCTCGCCCTTTCCGAGCTTGGTGGGGAGGAGGCATGGAACGAAGTGCTGGAGATTACGTGGATGTCGCGCGTACCATCACCATCGAACGGTTCAACCTCCCCGACTGACGGACCTCCGCGTTCGTTTCCTGCAATCGGGCTGCCAGAAGCCGCCGCTCGCAAACGAAAAAGCCCGCCGCGGGAGGAGGTGCGGCGGGCTTGATTTGGACGACAGCATTCGGGAGGAATAAATGCCGTCCCTGGTCGCCAAGGTCGGGAGGAGGTGACCCGGACGAAACTCGATATCGACAGACTACTCCCTTCCGCGCAGCCGAGAAACATTAATTGTGCATAGCAGCATTGCGATTTTGTGCGGCGCACACTTAGACCTGAGAGATGTGTTTGCCAGACCTGCAGCGCAGGCCGTGTGCTGCGCGCCGCAGCGATGCACATGTTCGAAACTGGCGGCATCAGCAGCCCGGTGACGTTACCTACTCCCGCCGCGCGCAGCATTGCAGTATCATGCTGCCAGATCGAGAAGCTTCTTGGCCTTGCCCTCCATCTCCAGGCGAACATCCTGATGCGGCTTGTCGCGCGCCACCCGTGTAATGCCCTGCACGAAGTCGAAAATCGAGGCGGGCGGGTGCCCTTCCTCCGAAAGCACGGCATCGATGATCTTCGTCGTCTCCGCCTTGGAGAAGCCGCGCTTGCGCAGGAAGCTCTGGCGATCTTCGTCGTCCCGAGCGACGACACGCTCCCGCGAAGCCTTGATGCCATTGACGAACGGCATGGGCGAAGACTCCGCGAACTGGATCAGCGCTGGCTCGGCTTCCAGGGCAAAACGCGAGGCGGCATATTTGGAATGCCGGATAATGATTTCCTGGAAATCCTGCACGCCCCAGAGGCAACGATTCTGGCACACTGCACGTAGATAGAAGCTGGCGATTCCAAGCGTGCGGGCGCCGACCTCCGAGTTCCAGCAATAAAACCCCCTGAAAAAGACGTCGGGCGAGCCATCGGGCAGCTTGCCGGCTTCGATCGGATTCAGGTCGTCGACGAGGAAGACAAAGACATCACGGTCGGACGCATAGATCGTCGTCGTGGCATTGGAAATGTCGACATTCGGATTGTAGATTCCCGTTGACCAGTCGAGCACGCCAGGAATCTTCCAGCGGGTGTCGCCGGTACCGTTGCCGGCGATTTTTTGGACGGCCGCGATCAGCTCTTCATCGAAAATCCTGCCATAGTCCGGACCTGTAACCGCTCGCAGCTCGAGGCGTCCGTTCTCGATTTCCAGCGTCTTCACCTGCTCGGCGCGGCGGTTGAGGAGACCGTGCTGAAGGTTGATCGCCGCGAGCGGGGCCGGAAGCTGGCGCAGATAGGTGGCCGGTGCACCTACCAGGCTGGCGAGTTGGCCAAAACTCCAATGCGTGGGGGCAACTGGGGCAGGCGCATCGGGCAGCATTAACCTCAGGCGCTCCGGATCGTCGCGGCTGGCCTCGACGCGGATCAGCTCACTCTCGACGATGCGAGTCTTGCTGCGCTCCGACCGGGCCTTCACCGAATTCCGAAGGTCGGTGAGCGACAGGTATCGCTCGTCCGCCGGCCGGTTGAACCATTCTGACGACACGCGGCCGATGCGCTGACCGCGGCTGACGTCGACCTTGTAACCGGCACGCTCGTTGCGGGTGGGCGTGTGAATTTCCATCTGTGTCATGGTTGGAGCTCCTCGGCGGGCGCCGGGAGACTCTCTCCCGGACCTTCACCCGCCACCGCAGCCCACCCACGCTCTTCCTCTGTCGGCATCCGCGCGCCACCAGAAGCGTCGGCATTGCCGAAGCGGCCGCGTTAGGGGCCGACACCAAGCACCGCCAGATCCGGCGCCTCGTCAACGTCCGCGAAGGCGGCGAAGCATGGCCTCCCCAGGATTTCGGTCTGACGCGGATCGATGAACTGGATGCGCCCCGAATATCCGGCGCTGACGACGGACTGGGCCAGCCGCAAGCCGAATGAGCCTTCCCTGCCGGACACCCCGGCAACCACCATGGAGCGGGTGTCCAGCATCGGTGCCAGACGGTGCTGTCCAAGTAGACCCGCGCGCGTTGTGGTTACCGCGTCCATGGCTACTTCCCCTTGAACTCGGAATTGCGCTTTTCCGAAAAGGCGACGGCACCTTCGTTGAAGTCATCGGAGCGGAGCATGCGCTCGTAGTGCTGTAAGCCGCTTTTGCCCACCCATGCCTTGTGGCTTGCCTCATGCGCCGCCTCGACCGAGAGGTGTGCGGTGGCCCGAATGAATTGAAGGTCCGGTCATGATCGTTACCATGGACCGTCCACGACGGATGCCATCGATACGGCCGTCAGCACGATGGTGACACGGATGTCCTGAGGCACGGCACTCCCTTTCTCCCGCAGCCGGAGGCTGGCGCTTCATTAAACGAGCTCATTCTGGCGGCTTGACCGCCGCACCGGGTTTTGTTGTGATTACCCCACTGTAAGGGCAACCCAAAGAAAGCATGCCAGGGTTGATGACAAGACGTGGTTCGACTGGAAGCAATGGTTCCAGCACTTCGGGGTAAACGTGTCGGAAGGGGCTGCCGGGTCCTGTGTTCGACAACCACCTCATGATGAGGCAGGCTGCCTTGGCTGGCAGCGGAATAGCGTTGGGTTGGATTGGCATGGCGAGCGAACAGGTACGCCGCGGCCAACCGGTTGAGCTCCTGCCTGGGGAAGATCAACGCCCCGGTAACGTCTATCTTGTTTCGCTCAAAGAAACGCAATGGAACAAAGCTGCCGCGCTTTTTGCAAACTGGCTCATGTCCATGCCTGGTCCGGCTTTCGATCCAGTTAGACATTCCACGACACGGAACAATGCGACCGTAGGACTTGAGAAGTTCTAGTTATCGCCCAACGGCAAACGCTGAAAAGTCGAAGGTATTCACATAATCGCGGAATGCGGCCTGCGCCTTGGACTGGTTCTTCAGGTTGGGAAAGATCAGCATCATTTCATAGGGTGGAATTTCCCAGCCCGGGAGCAACTCCACAAGGCGGCCGACCGCCACGGACGGCTGGCACACGTAAGCGGGAAGGAGTGCGACCCCGCCGCCCGCGATGCAGGATTGCAGCAGGAACCCCATAGAATCCGAGGTCGCAGCCGGCGGAGGCCGCAGGACGATCGGTGTGTCGTCTGACGAGAACACCCATTCGGGCTGCGCATCATGCACCAGGCAGCGGCGATCTAGAAGATCGGTCGGTTCCTGAAGAGGACTGCCAGCCGCCAGATAGGCTGGAGCGGCGACGAGAACCCGTTTGTCAATGCCGCTCGAATTTTCCCCAAAAGTGCCGAAGTAAAATTCCCCAGTTTCGCCGCTCAGGCTGTCGCGGAGGGGTGTCCATTTTTCGGTGGCCGGCCGCGCGGCCGCGATGGTGGATTTAATGTCGGCGGCGTGATGGAGGCTTTCGATCGCAAGTGTTCGGGCATGAGCTCGGCGTGCTGGCGGAGCCGATAACTCGATCCTTCGATCTGGACGACGACCGCATGGTGAAGCAGGCGATCGAGAAGTGCGGTTGCGACGACAGGGTCGCCGAAGACCTCGCCCCATTCGGCGAAGCCGCGATTTGAGGTGAGAATCATTGCGCCCTTCTCGTAGCGGGCGTTGACGAGTTGGAAGAACAGATTGCCGCCACCGTGGACGACGGGCAAGTAGCCGATCTCATCGACAACGAGCAGAGCAGGCCGGCAGAAGAAGCGGATGCGTTCCTGCAGGCGGCCTTCGCGTTCGGCCCTTGCCAGCGCGGCGATGAGTTCGGCCAGCGTGCAGAAATAGACGCTCTTTCCAGCCTTCACAGCCTCGACTGCAAGCGCAATGGCCAGATGGCTCTTGCCTGTGCCGGGCGGGCCGAGGAAGTGGACGACCTCGCAGCGGGCGACGAAGCCGAGTTGGGCCAGCGTGAAGATTCGATCGCGGTCGAGCGAGGGCTGGAAAGAGAAGTCGAAGCCGGCGAGGGTCTTGATCGTGGCCAGGCGCCCCATGCGCAGTGCCGTCTTGATCCGGCTGTTCTCGCGCAGGGTCAACTCTTCCGAGAGGAGGATGTCCATGGCTTCGAGGGCGGCGATCTCGCCTTTCTCGAGCCGGCGCACGACATGATCGAGCGCTTCGAGCGCCCGCGGCATCTTCAGGCCGACGAGGTCGTGGCGGATCCGATCGATGGTGGATGGCGTGGTGTCGAGCGCGTTCGTCATGGACGTTGCTCCTTGGCCATCACCCGGGCGACGGCGTCGTAGAAGGCCAGCGGGCGCTGAGCGACCCTGTCGCCCGAGCCATGAAGAATGACCTCGTCGTTCCTCAGTCTTTGTCGGCGCTTGTGGACGTGGATGTTGCGATGACCCGGCTCGACATGACGCTGGTGCCGGCCTTCGAGAATAGGATGGGTGGCAATCAGTGCGCCGTCCTCGAAGATGCGCAACTCTTCGGCCAGCGTGTGTACCTCGACGACACGGCGCCTGGTGGCGTCGGGCACGCTGTAGAAATTGCCGCCGACGCTGACCATGCCCTCCCGGCTGATACGTCGCTCGAGCTTTAGGACCGATCGGAACGGAGCCAAAGGCAGCGGCCGCAGCGCTGCCCGCTCCTCGGCGAAAGCTTCGTTGACGACACGCCTTGTGGTGGCGTGAACCCTCGGGTTTGCGACCGTGTCCAGCCAATGACGCAACTGGGCGTTCAGGTCTTCGAGATTGCGAAAGGACCGGGCCGGGAAGAAGTCCTCGCGAATGTAGCGGAACGGCCGCTCGACCTTGCCTTTGGTTTTGGCGCGGTAAGGCCGACACGCCTTGGGATGGAAACCATAGTGGCGGGCAAGATCGACGAGGGCACGGTTGTAGACGATGCCGCCGGTATCGCCTTCGCCGATCACAGCCGTCTTCATACGGTCGTAAAGCACTTCGCGAGGAGCGCCGCCCAACGCCTCGAAAGCCCCGGCATGGCAGCGCAAGACAGTCGGCAGATCCTGGTGGACGACGAAGCGTGCCCAGATAAGGCGACTGAAGCCAAGCACCATGGAGAATAGCCAGACGATTCTCGGCGTGGTCGGCTCATCGGCAAAGACGACATTGAACTGGGCGAAGTCGACCTGCGCCTGCTCGCCGGGCGGGGTCTCGAAGCGAACCTCGTATCCGCGCTCCGCCGCGGCAGGACGGACGTCGCGCAGGAAGTCGGTAACGGCCGTGTAGCCGCCGCCATAGCCGAGGTCCTTCAGTTCGCGGAAAAGCCGGCTGCCGGTGAGCCCGGGATATCGCATGACGCGTTCGCGAAGATAGGCTGTGAAGGGATCGATCACCGCCTGACGCGGCTTGCGCGGTCCGTAGGCCGGAGCCTCGAGCCCGCGCGCAATGTATTTGCGCACCGTCTTGCGGTCGATCCCGCTCTCCCTGGCGATCGCCGACACCGACAGGCCCTGCCGATGCAAATCCAGTATCATCATCATCTCCCCGATCTTGATCACCGAAATCCCTCTCCCGACCATCAGGAGAAGCATCAACGATCACGCGCCGCCGGTCTCCCGGAGCGCGCTCCGGGAGAC
>NZ_JAMYNN010000044.1:0-6341 GCF_040319055.1 Mesorhizobium sp. M0960
GGGCGATCACTATGGTCCGTTGCGCTGAACTCAGCCCGTTCAGCTTCTCCGAGTCGAGCGGCAAGCTGAGTTGGCGAACGACCACGAGAGATCGTGTCGGGGGTGGCAGGGTTCTCATGTTGCGCCTCCGCGATGGTGAAACCATCCGGAGAGCCTCGCCGGAAACGGCGTTCGATCAAGAGCTTGTGCAGCTCAAGCAGCGCGGCAAGCGATACGCGCGGGGGGCCCAGGTCCATCGCCGCGCAAGCCACGGGATCGATCATCCAGGCCGGAGCGGTAATGACATGCCCGGGCGCGACGACGAGATGAATGATCCGGCCGTTGGCGCGCTCTTCGCTGTTCTCGCAGCGAAGCCGACGTCCGAAATACGGGTGCCAACGGTAATGGACCTCGACCTCCTGCCCAACATGGGCAGAATGACCCCGAGATGGCAATGGGACGGATGGCGCGCTCGACGACGTTGGAGTCGATCTCGATCGTACCGTTGTCGAGGAATCGTGTCAGACCTTGCCAGCGCGAGAGCGCGTAGCGGATAGCTTCCGCCAGCTTGGTCTTCTGGCTGATAAGGGGTGAGTTGCTGCCTAAGCCACGGCTCAAGGGCATTGATGACGGGACGGCTTCTCTCCTGCCGGACGGCGCGGCGTTCGTCGGCGGAGCGACCGCGGATCTCGCTCTCAACGCGGTAGAGTTGGGCGATGCGGGCGAGCGCCTCCGTCGCGATCGGCGCGGGGCCGGACTGCGCGAGCTCATAGAAGCGGCGACGCACGTGCGACCAGCAAAAGGCCAAACTCACGGCGTTGCGTTCAGCCAGCGCCTTGTAGCCCGCGTATCCGTCGACCTGCAGGGTTCCGACAAAGCCCTGAAGATGCCGGATCGGCTGTTCGGCCTTGCGGTCCGGAGCGTAGAGATAGGCGACGCCGGGTAGGTCCATTCCGCCCCAAGGTCGGTCATCTCGGGCATAGGCGAACAACTGCCCCGTTTTGGTCCGCCCCCGGCCCGGATCAAGCACAGGCGCAGTGGTCTCGTCCGCGAAGAGCTTGTCTGATGCCTTCAGCCGCTCGAACAGCCGCTCATGCACAGGGCGAAGCAGGAAAGCTGCCTTGCCCACCCAGTCGGCGAGTGTCGAACGGTCGAGATTGACGCCCTGGCGGGCGTAGATCTGGGCCTGACGATATAGGGGAAGGTGGTCGGCATACTTCGACACCAGAACATGAGCCACCGTGGCCTCTGTAGGAATGCCGCCTTCGACGAGACGTGCCGGCGCTGGCGCCTGCACGACCACCTCTTCGCAGGCCCGACAGGCATACTTCGGTCGACGGGTGACAATCACCCGGAACTGGGCGGGCACGATGTCGAGACGCTCGGAGACGTCCTCGCCCATAACATGCAGCTGGCCTTGGCAGCACGGGCAGATCTTGTCGGCGATGTCGATTACCTGCTCGACGCGCGACAGATGGGCGGGCAACGAGCCGCGGTTGGCGCGACGCTTACGAGCCCTGGCATCACGCTTTGAGGGGTCCGCGGCTTCCGCGCTGGCGAAGCCCTCCGCCTCTACCTGCTCGGCTTCCTCCAGGCCCAGAAGAAGCTGGTCCTCGGGCAGGCTCTCCGCCCTTCGCCCGAAGCGATGGCGCTGCAACTCCTTGATGATTTGGCGGAGCCTCTCATTCTCCGCACGCGCGGCCAGAAGCATCGCCTGAAGCGCATGAGGATCGTCGGGTAGGGCAGCGGCCGCGTCAGTCACGAAGCGGATTCAAGCATGGATTCCAGTGATTTGGCAATAATGCGATGGTCAGCTCGCCGTCGTTGGAACACGCATCTCGCGCGTTTCGTGCACCCGCCGCCAGTCGAGGCCTTCCAGGAGTGCCTGCAACTGTGCCGCCGTCAGTCGCACGACACCATCGGTAATGCCCGGCCAGCAGAACTTGCCATCCTCCAGCCGCTTGCCGAACAAGCATACGCCCGTGCCGTCGAAGTAGACGAGCTTGATCCGGTCGGCCCGCTTGGCCCGGAACACGTAGACCGCGCCCGAGAATGGATCCGCGCCCATCGCCTCGCGCACGAGCGCTGCCAGACCTTCCGCTCCCTTGCGGAAGTCGACCGGCTTCGTCGCCACCATGACCTTGACCGCTCCCGTTGGCCCGATCACGACGTTGCCCTCAGCGCACGGATCACCGCTGCAACCGTCTTCGAATCCGCCCCACGACCCACCCGCATTGCGATGCCGTCGATCTCGAGCTCGATCACACCAGCGTCTCGAGCCGGCTCCCGCTTTCTTGGCTGTGGCCGATACTTCGCCGCAGGCTTCGGAGGCGCTGCCGTCACCACCGCCGGCACGAACATGGATTCCGATATTGCTGCCTCCCCCATCGGCCGGCGAGCAGCCCGACGCCAAGTGAACAATTGCTGCGGGGAAAGCCCATACCGGCGTGCCACAGCACAAACCGTCTCGCCCGCCTCGTAGCTCTCCGCCACTATCCGGGCCTTCTCCTCCGGCGGCCACTCACGCCGCCGACCCGAACCAGTGAAGATCTCCAGCCGACGGACCGGCTCCTCGTCCCTAGACTTAAGCGTAAACTCTGAAATCGTCATATGTCGAAGCCCTCAAAGGCCTCGAACATCGTCCCTTACATCCACGCGCGAAAGGTGCCGCCGGGACAGCGCTTACTCTCGGGAATGGGGTTCCAGACCCGTTTCGGCCGTGGTCGGCGATCCTCGAGGGCGTCGCTGCCGCCGGTCAGGAAACGATCATACCAGCGGTGGAAGGTGGCGCGGGGAATGCCAAGCTTCTCCAGCGTGCGGCGTGCTGGCAGATGCGACTGCTCGACGAGCCGGATGATCTCGAGCTTCTCGGAGGCGGGATATCTCATTCGTCGTCGTCCCCATCCGCGATCATGCTTTTTTTGAGCAGTCGCAGTTCCAGGGCCTGCTCGGCGACGACCTCCTTCAGATCACGGGTCTCGCGGCGCAGCACCTTGACCTCGTCGCTGGTGGCGGCGCGCGCCGTGTCACCCGCCAGCCGCTTCTTGCCGGCTTCGAGGAATTCCTTCGACCAATTGTAATATAGGCTCTCGGCGATGCCTTCGCGCCGGCACAGGGCGGCGATCGATTCCTCCCCGCGCAGACCTTCCAGCACGATGCGGATCTTCTCTTCCGCCCCATACTGCTTGCGGGTGGCGCGGCGGATATCCTTGATGACCGTCTCCGCAGACGGTTTCGGTGTCCCGGCTTTCTGTCTCATCTTCGCTCCTGTGGAGGGCTACGATGAGCCAGAAATCCTCCCTTCCTCGTTAAGCCAATTCTGTCTCACTGGCGCTGACGCCGTAGGGCGCTTTTCAGCGCGCACGGCTTCACGACCTTGGGACAATTGAAACTGCTCCCTCATGATTGCTGCAAAAATCGAGCTATTGCGCAGGAATACGGTGTCTCCAGAGGGAAGTAAGCCCAAAATTAGCGGAGACGAGTGCTAAAATGAGTGAGTCAGCGGATACGAACGGCTGACGTAGACGAGTTCTGTGCCAGTGACTCTTACCCCCCAACGATCTTATCAATCGCCCCCTTCATCGCCAGCCAACCCCCTGCGAAAGAAAGCCACTATGCTTCTTGAGGACATCCGTACTGAGTTTCCGGCCACAGCTGACGCCATTTACATGGACGTAGCGAACCAGGGGCTGATTTCAAGAACGACATTGGCGTCGATAGGGTCGCATTTGAACAATAGGCTGCATGGTCGAAACGACGAAGAAAGCATGTTGGAACATGTGGAGCATACTCGCGCCAGATTCGCACGATTTATCAATTCAGCCGAAGATGAAATTGCGATTACCAAAAATGCATCGGAGGGCATCAACATTATCGCCAACGCTGTCGATTGGAGACCTGGAGATAATGTCATCCTTTGCCCGCAATTGGAGCACGCGAATAACATCTTGCCCTGGCTTCAGATCAAGGACCGCCACAGGGTTGAATTGAGGTTTGTGGAGCCGATTAATGGTACAATTCCCCCTGATGCTATCGTAAAGGCAATCGACTCCCGTACCCGTGTTGTTGCGCTTGCGACGGTGACAATGGTTCCGGGATTTCGGATCGTCCTGGAGCCGATATCCGAAGCATGCAAGCACTATGGTGTCTTCCTTTTGGCCGACGCAACGCAATCAGTTGGCATACTCCACACTGATGTTACGCAACTCGGCGTGGACGGATTGGCAGTTTCCACTGTCAAGGGGCTGATGGGTCTCTATGGATCAGGGTTTTTGTACTGCCGCAAGGAATGGGCAGACCGGCTAAACCCAGCCTACCTCGCCCGCTTCAGTGTAGACTTCGGAAATGCACCAGAGTCAGCGCCAGTACCCAGCTTCGTAAAGTTGCGTCCGGGCGCCCCACGGTTTGACATTGGACATTATAACTTCCCCGGCATGCTTGCCGCATACGCATCAATGGGCCAACTACTCGATATTGGAACAGCGGTGATCGAACAAAGCGTAACCGCACTGGCGAATCGCCTGGCCTCTGGCTTCTTAGAGCTCGGGCTGCCGGTATGCGGCGGGGCTCCTGGCAGTCACACGAGTAGTATTGTAGCGCTTGGCGATCCATCCGCTCTTGTTGAGGGGCGACCTGTCGACCGCCGCATACATTCGCTTCACGAGCACTTTACCAACAACCAGGTGATTACCTCCATTCGCAGAGGCATGCTTCGGTTCTCCCTGCAT
Source organism: Mesorhizobium sp. M0960 (assembly GCF_040319055.1). Classification (NCBI taxonomy): domain Bacteria; kingdom Pseudomonadati; phylum Pseudomonadota; class Alphaproteobacteria; order Hyphomicrobiales; family Phyllobacteriaceae; genus Mesorhizobium; species Mesorhizobium sp. M0960. Next base: position 4,707 of record NZ_JAMYNN010000044.1, read on the forward strand.
CTTTACAACACCGCAGACGAGGTCGACCGTGTAGTCGATCTGGCCAAAAGCGGTTTGAAGCAGCAGTAAGAACCGTTACACAGGATACAGGAGAGTATATGTCAATCCCACCAGACCAAACGATAAAGCTCCTTCAAGACCTCGTTAAAATTGAGAGCATTAATCCATCGTTGTCGCCAAAAGGAAGCGGAGAGCAAGCGGTAGCTGAGTTCCTCGAACGTTTTTGCAAGGAACGAAACCTGCCGTATGAAATTCAGGAGGTTACCGACGGTCGCTCGAATTTCTTGACTTGGGTTCCGGGGCAGGAGCCTAACAAGCGCATTCTATTCATCGCTCATATGGACACCGTTCCTATTGATAAGTGGGAAACGGATTCGGGAGAGCAAAAAGCAGGGCGAATCTACGGTCGAGGTAGTTGCGATACAAAAGGATCGCTTGCTGCAATGTTGATCGCCCTAAGCACCCTTGGTGATCGGCAACCCAACGCCACGGTCGTCGTCGCAGCCAGCATTGACGAAGAGTACCGCAAAATTGGCGCCCGCGCCATTGCGCAATCACGCACATCTTATGACGCCGCGGTGGTCGGTGAGCCAAGCAGGTTAGAGCTTATAGTGGCTCACATGGGTTCCGTGCGCTGGCAAATCGAAGTTGAGGGTGTGCCCGCTCATACTTCGAGGCCCCACCTCGGGGTCAATGCAATCACGGGAATGGCCAAGATCGTGCTGGCTCTTGATGAGTATCATCGCACGCTGTTGTCTCGGCCGCAGCACCCATTGGTAGGCTCACCACTTCTAACTGTGAGCCTTATTGAAGGGGGGTTGGAACTAACGACTGTGCCGCCCGCATGCCGTATTTGGGTTGATCGGCGCCTGATACCAGGAGAGCGTCCCCAAGACGCCATCCAAGAGGTTGAGGATATTCTGGAAAGCTTTCGCCAAGGAGACCACAACATCAAGGTGCGCTCCTTGCTCCCCGCGTTGGAAGATCCGCCCCCGGCCAGCTCCGAGTCGAGCAAAATCGCAGCAGTGGCGGCGGCGGCATGTGTTGATGTAGCTGGAACCGGGAAATATATAGGAGCGAGGGGCGGCTCTGATGCAAGTCAGCTATCATTGGTGGGAATTCCCTGCATTGTGCTTGGCCCCGGAAGTCCAGAACAAGCCCATACTAACGGCGAATTTATTGAAATAGAGCAGGTGGCCAAGGCAGTGGAAATATACCAGAAAATTATGCTCACCTATTAGATGTAGTCGGATGGGTGATATGAGTTGCCCACATCCTGCTGCCGAACTGCACGCGGCGGGCAGGACCACTTTGGTTTGCCGAGGAAGTCTCACGGCCCCCGGTTCCCTTCGATTTTGAAGGGGACCGCGCCATCATGTGGTATAGCAGGGCGTTGATGTCACGAGCGCATCGTTAGTCGTACTGAGAGTGAGCAGCATCTCGGCTTTCATCGGCGCTTTCCGGTGGGGTCTGGTGGTAGAGGCCAACCCATTTCGTAGGTGAACTGATGATCGATGACATGATCAAGCGATCAAGCCGCCTACGCTCGTGGCATGCATACGACGGAGGCGGCATGATTGGGACACGCGCGGGGCGCGGCGGGCTCTATGATCCGATGCGTGAAGGTCAGGCGGC
>NZ_JAMYNN010000045.1:0-6168 GCF_040319055.1 Mesorhizobium sp. M0960
CGGCCTGCTGATTGTTGAAGTCGACAATGGCAATGAGATTGTCGAGCTTGTGGTGGGCGGCCGACATCGCGGCTTCCCAGGTCGAACCCTCGCCGAGTTCGCCGTCGGACAGGAGGTTATAGACGAAACTGTCGCTCTGCTTGCGCCTCAGCCCCATGCACATACCGACAGCGATGCCAAGGCCGTGACCGAGCGAGCCGCCGGTGATCTCCATGCCGGGCGTGTATGCCGCCATGCCGGACATCGGCATGCGGCTATCGTCGCTGCCATAGGTCTCGAGCTCTTCCTCCGGTAGCACGCCCGCTTCGATCAGCGCCGCGTAGAGCGCGATGGCGTAGTGTCCGATCGACAGCAGGAAGCGGTCGCGTCCCTCCCACAGCGTGTCGTCCGGCCGGTAGTGAAGCGCATGGAAATAGGCGACGGCAAGCACGTCGGCGATACCCAGCGCCTGTCCGACGTAACCTTGGCCCTGGACTTGACCCATCCGGACGGCATGTCGGCGGATACGATAGGCTCGTTCGGCCAGGCTGACATTGCTGCCAGCGCGAGGCATCTCAAGATCCGGTGTCCTCTCAGCCATGGATCAGCATCCCACCGTTGACGTCGATCACGGCGCCGGTGATGTAGCTGGCCAGATCGGACGCCAGAAAGAGATAGGCGCCGGCGACGTCGCGTGCGTCGCCCAGCCGGCTGAGCGGGATTCCCTTGATGATGTCGGCGCGCATGGCGTCGGTCAGTTTGCCGCCGGTGATGTCGGTCTGGATCAGGCCCGGTGTGACACAGTTGACGCGGATGCGGTCGGGCCCGAATTCGCGCGCCATGGCCTTGGCAAGCCCCAGAACACCCGCCTTGGCAGCCGAATAGTGCGGGCCACCGAAGATGCCGCCGCCGCGCTGGGCCGAAACCGACGACATGCAGATGATCGAGCCGCCGCCATTTTCGCGCATGTTCGGGATGAATGCCTGGCTGAGATGGAGCACGCCGCGTAGGTTGACATCGAGGATGCGGTCCCAGTCAGCCGCGCCGATATCCAGTGTCTTTGCGGGCTGCGTGATCCCGGCAATGTTGCACAGCACGTCGACCTTGCCGAAGGCTTCGGCCACTTCGGCAGCAGCCCTCTTGCACGCATCGAGGTCGGCGACGTTACAGGCGAGGCCAATGTGCTCGGGCCCAAGCGACTCGGCGGCGTCACGGGCCTGTTGCTCATCGAGGTCAAGAATAGCAATGCGCGCGCCTTGCTCCGCCATCAGCGTTGCCGTGGAGCGGCCTATCCCCCGAGGGCTCGCGGCCCCTGAAATCACCACGGCCTTGCCCTTCAGCAACATGTCGAACTCTCCTGCTATTTCTGTTTGCCGGTGATCTAAAGTCGGTAGAACCGGGCAGCGTTGTCATGGAACAGCGCGAGCCGCTCCTCGTGCGGGTAGGCGATCGTAATTTCCTTGAAGGCGTTCAAAATGGCGTCGAAGCTCGAGAACAGCTTGTCGACGGGGAAGTTCGTCGCGAACATCGAGCGGTCGACGCCGAAGGCTGCGATCGCCTCCTCGACATAAGGACGAATCGAGGCCGTGGTCCAAGTCCAGTCGCCCATGCCGAGGCCCGAGATTTTGCAGGCGACGTTCGGCGCTTGCGCCAACTGGTGCATGCCTTTTTTCCAGGCGCCAAAATGCTCGGCGCCGTCGACCTGCATGCCGGTGTGATTGAGAATGATCTGGACGTCGGGAAAGTCGCGCGCGAGTTCGAGGAACTCGCCCATCTGGGGATAGTAGAGCTGCAGGTCGAAGCTCAGCCGTCGCTTCGCCAGCTCCCGGAAACCACGCCGCCATTCGGGTGTCCGGCTCACCTCCGGCCGCGCCTGATATGTCTTAGCGGCGTCGGGATGGTAGTTCATCGACTGCCGAATGCCGCGGAAGTTCTGATGTTCCATGTGGCGGTCGAGGAGCTCGCCAACATCGGGTCTAGACAGGTCGGCATAGCCGACGATGCCATGCGGAAACCCCCGCTTGTCGGCGATCTCCTGCAGCCAGCGCGTCTCCCCAACCGGATCGCTGGGATCGAACCCCACATCCAGGTGCACCGATTTTACGAGGTTCTGGTTCTTGCCGTCCTCAAGATAGTCCTCGAGAAGGTAACTTTTTCGGATCGCCTCGTAGTCACCGAAGGCTGACGGCTTAACCCCGTCGGTCAGCCACGGATAAAAATTGGTCTCCAGATCCCACAAATGATGGTGCGGATCGATGAACGGCAGCTCGGCCACGGTCGGGATTCCTTGCTTGAGGTCTGGACCGCCGGCCAAGCCGGCGGGTCCATTGGGTGGCGGTCAGTTGCTCGGGGGAAAGACGCGGGCGATGACCTTCTTGGCCTCGGGACTATCAACCTTGTCGGCCGTAACAAGAGGCATGACCAAGGCCAGATCCTGGGTCACCGCCGCGCCCGTCAGTGCGTTGTAGACCTGTTGAGTTCCGTCGATGCCTTGGCCTACTGCCTCCTGGAAGAAGATGCCCTGGAGCGCTCCCTTCTTGAGCAGCGCGATCGTAGTCGGCGAGCCGTCGGCCACGGTGATGCCGATCTTGCCGGTGAGGCCCCGGGTCTCGACCACCTTGGCGGCGCCGGTGCCGGCTTCGTCATACATGCCGTAGATGGCCTTGATGTCGGGATTGGCGGTCAAGAGGTCGTTTGCCTGGGTGACGGCCTCGTTGATCGTCAGCCCCCGCGTTTCCAGCATCTGGACGAGGTCGCAGCCGTCGGCGGCAAACGCCTCCTTGGCGCCCTTGAGGTATTTCTGTGCATTCTCCCGGTCCTGCGGCAGCGACAGCATGCCAACCTTGTTGCCGCCACGCTCCTTGGCAAGCTCGCAGGTGAATTTCCCCTGCGCCTTGCCGGTCTCATAGTTGTTCGCGGTGACCGAGGACGTATAGTTGGTGAGGCCCGGTTGCGGCCCGATGCCGGCAAAGGCGATCGGCACTTTCTGCTTCGCCAGATAGTCGAGCAGCGGCGGTGTCGAGGTCGAGCTGACGGGGCCGATCACGATGGCCGCGACGCCTTTGGTCACGGCGGTCCGCGCATTGTCCATCTGCTTGGCGGGTGAGTTTTCCGAAGTGTACTCGACATAATCCATGCCGAGTTCCTTGGCCTTCTCCTTCACGCCGTACCCGACCCATTGCCAGTAGGAGATGTCCAGCGACGGGGCGATGTAAGCGACGGTCTTTTTGTCCTGCGCGTATGATGCGCTGGACAAGGCGGCCGCCGCCAATGCTGCAAGTAGTATGGTCTTCAACTTCATCTTGGTTCCTCCCGTTGATGATCTAGAGTCGGTTCTTGCTGCTGAAGCGGTCGATCAGAACCGCGAGCAGGATCGCGGCGCCGGTGACGGAGCCTTGCCAGAAGCTGTTCACGCCAATGAGGTTCACGCCGTTCTGGATGCAGGTGATCATCAGAGCGCCCAGCATGGCGCCGATCGCGCTCCCAGTTCCGCCAAATAGGCTGGCCCCTCCAATGACGACGGCGGCGATTGCCTGCAGCATCAGGCTGGCGCCGGCAGTGGCTTCGGCGTTAAGGATGTAGCTTACGGTCAACAGCCCGGCGAAAGAGGCGAGCAGGCCCGAAGCGACATAGGCAGCAAACTTGATGCGCAGAACCGGAATGCCGAGCAGCCGGGCAGCAATTGCCGACGAGCCGACGGCAAAGAACCAGCGTCCGAGCACGACCTTGCGCAGGACGTATTCCAGCGCGATCATCAATATGATGCAGAACAGAAGATGGTTGGGGACGCCCGGGATAATCTCGCCCGAATTCAGGAGCCAGAAATCCGGCGCGCCGATCGGCATCGAACGACCATTCGTGACGATGAAGGCCAGACTGCCCGCCACCGCGTAGGTGATGAGCGTGACGACGAAAGGCGCGAGCCCAACGACCGTGACCAGAAGACCATTGATCGAGCCGAAGACAAGGCCGACGGCCAGGCCGGCAGCACTGGCGGTCAGTCCGTCGGCGCCACTGGCCATCGCCAGCGCGGTCACCATACCGGTCAAGGAAAAGACTGAACCGACCGAAAGATCGATGCCGCCGGTGACCACGACCAGCAAAACACCGAGTGACATGATGATGAGGGGCGCGGCGGCCTGGATGATGTTTTGCAAATTGCCCATGCTGAGTGCAGCGGGCACGAACATGCCGACGGCCAGCAGCAGGACGACGATTGCGGCGGCAATCGCGCCTTCCGTTCGGTAGCACAAAAGAACTGCTGGGACGCGCGAGTTGGTGGTCCGGAGTTTGTCGGTGGTCGTGGTGCCGTTGCTCGCGTCGGTCATGCCGCCATCCCCGTCAGTTCGGCGAGCCCGTCTTCGGTGTAGTGCTCTTCAGGCAGGAATCCCTTCGGTTGCCCATCAGTGTCAAAGGCGAAAATGGCGTCGCAAAGCTCGAGCAGTTCGACGTTCTCGGTCGACCACCAGATGATGATCGCGCCAGCGTCGGCCATCTCCCGGATCAAACCGTAAATGTCATGCTTGGTGCCGATGTCGACGCCACGCGTCGGCTCTTCCAGCACCACCATCCGGAGCGGCAGCCCAAGCCAGCGTGCGACGAGAAGCTTCTGCTGGTTGCCGCCGGACAACGAGGCCGGCAGGTCCCAGATCGAGCTGGCTTTCAACTTCAGCGCTGAAACGAGATCGTGACATTCCTGCCGCTCGGCTGCGGCCACGATCCGCCGTCTTTCGCGAACCCTGCGTGCTGCAAGCACGTTATCGACGATGGGCAGCTGCGAAAGGATCCCCTTGGTTGCGCGGTCGCCCGAAACAAAGCCGATACCGGCCCGCGCCGCTGCCGCTGGAGACGAGAAGCGGTCCGCAAAACCCTCGCCGGAAAGGCGCCAGCCAGCCCCGGGTCCGGCGCCCACCAGGGGAGCAATGAGGCCGGTCGGGCCTGCGGGCGCGCCGGCCAGTCCCAGGATGGTGCCGGACGAAATCGCTATCCTGACGTCGCCGGGGCCGAGGAGTTCGACTGGTATGCCCTGTCGGAGGTGTTTTTGCGGGTTGCGGTGCCTTGCCGGACGCTGCGCGTATTGGCCCATCTGCTGGACGATTTCGGCGTCGCTGAGCGATGCAAGCGGCGTGGCATTCGCGATCGTGACGCCATCGCGCAAGATCGTGCAGACATCGCAGAGCGCGCGGATTTCCCGCATACGGTGAGAAACAAAGACGATGCCGATGCCTTCCTCGTGCACCAACCGCTTCAGCACCGAGAAGAGTTTGGCAGTCTCGCCGGCAGTGAGATTGGCCGTGGGCTCGTCGAGAAGCAGCACTTCGGCTCCGGTGGAAAGGGCACGAGCGATCTGGACGATCTGGCCTTCGTGGAGGGACAATTTGCGTGCCGGCAGCTCGATGATCTCTTCGCCGATCGCTGGGTCAATCAGCCGGAGCGCTCCGAGCGCGGTTTCGCGCATGCGGCGACGGCTGATCTGCGACCAGCCCGACCTCGCATGCACAATGCCGATATTTTCCGCGACCGACAGCTCGGGCAATAGCGCCAGCTCCTGATGCACCACCGCGATGATCGGGCTGGTGTGGCCGGCCTTCGACGAGGCGAAGCTAATATCGCCGGCATCGCGTGAGATCAGCCCGGTGATGATGCGGATCAGGGTGCTTTTGCCGGCGCCGTTGCCGCCCAGGAGCGCGTGGATTTCGCCAGGCCGGACCTGAAAACTCACGCCCCGAAGGACCCGTGTTGCGCCGTAGTTCTTCTTGACGTTGGAAGCCTCGATCAGGGGCTTCCTGGTCGATGCCTGTCCAACTGCCGGCACATTGCCGGCATTACCCAAGCTTTGGGGTGAACCCGGTTCCATCCTGCATCTCCTCCCGAGACCACAGGATGATGCGACCGATTGACATTAGGCTCAATTCTCGTTTCTTAATATTCTGTGTAGCTGAGCTTAACTGACGAGGACGATGTCAGACATCAAGTTCAATTCGATGACGCATTTCGAGGCGGTCGCGCGGCTCGGCGGCGTGGCAAAGGCCGCTCAGGAATTGCAGGTGACACCTTCGGCGGTCAGCCAGCAGCTGCGGCTGCTCGAACACCAACTCGGGGTCCGGCTTTTTCAGCGCGAAAAGCGCCATCTCTCGCTCACGATCGACGGTGAGCGGCTCTTCCAGACCACGACCCAGGCTTTCGAAT
>NZ_JAMYNN010000046.1:0-4456 GCF_040319055.1 Mesorhizobium sp. M0960
GTCGTCGACCTCTTCACCCCAGCCGAATGCGCCAACTACTTCAAAGCCGCAGGATATGAACCTGATTAAACAGGACGTGCTCTAGAGCAATTTGATAGGTGCTCCAGACAGGCCGGAACTACCGAAGGCTGATCGCGGCTTTCATGTTCCTCGCGCGCCACTAAATAGCCGGATTTGGCGCTCCTAACTCGTTCCCATGGCCGGCACAGTTGACTGCGGGCGACCCGGGCAGCGATCATAGCGATCGCCCACCAAAATCACCGCTTGTTCTCCCTTAGCGCTCTTGGTGTTTGAACGCGATGCCCTCAAACATAGATGCGACCGGTCTTGCCGCATTAAGGCGCGGACGTCTAAGTTACACGACGCGAATGCCAGTCCTATCCTTTCCACATCGTCGAGCGGAGAAGAGCCTGCAAATGCTCGGCCAAGTCGAGTTCACCGCGCGCCTCGATCTTCAAAAGATATCGTGCCTTGGCCCGGCGATCACCTTCCCTGACCGCAGTCCATTTCGTGGATCGCCTTGCCGAACGCAGTGTACATTGCCTTGTGCGCTTTGATCAGCGCCCGCAGATCGCTGGACGGTTCCTGGTCCCAGCGTCGCGGCTCTGTGGCGAGAGCTGTTGCCGCAACCGTCGAGGCGATAACGGCGCTGCCGGCGTTGAGAAGCAAGGCGCGGCGATTGATCCTGGACATGGTGAACTCTCCTCTTCACTTCATGGCAGACTGCCAGATCGGTGCCGTAACACGGGCCCGGCCGCGCTCTCACCGTAGCACGGCTGCCGGCGCATTTATGTCAGGATGGATGGCAGGGTTAGCCGCGTTACAGCCAGGGCATGGCAGGAGCGACCGCGCGGATCGGCATCTCGCGAAACCGTTCGATCAATTGTTTCTCCTCGGCACCGCCACCAAAGAAGATCGCGGTTGCCGAAAAACTCCATCACTTCGAAGATTGCTGGCCCTTGCCGTCCGCCGGAGACGGCCAAAGAAACCGGCTCTTCTCGAGCCGTTTTGCATACAGCGACATGCCGAGCCTATCATGCCAGATAATCTTGATCAGATTGCCGCAATTATCGACATTCTGCATATGGTTTCCGCTTTGCGACGGTTGCCTATCGCTGGCATCCGTTGTTTGGGAGCACGTTGCAGGTTTCGCCATTTCGTCGTGGGAAGGCGTTGACGTGCATCTACACGGAGGAGCGTCCTGACCTTTGCCGCGAACTCCCGAATTGGATGTTCGACGCCGGCTACTGCGCGGGCATGACGCTTGGGCGACCCGAAATCGGCATCGAGGGTCTCAATGAATTGACGATCGTCCTGCCGGCGCTCGGCGCGAATCGCAAGCAAGGCGCACAATCCCGCCCTTCAAGGAAGAAGGAGAGGGACGGTGCGAAGAAGCCGATATCACAATCGCGCGCAGCTCATCCTGCAGCTGGAGCGTCAAATTCCTCATCCGCCAGTGGGCAAAAACACAAAGGGACTGGTCGAGACATTGGCCGACCTTCTGCTGGAAGCGCTGGCGGCCGAAGCGGATCAGGGAGGCGGTGATGAACCCGAAGATCACGCCTGATCACCTCGCCCGCTCGGCGGTAGTTTACGTTCGTCAATCGACCATGTCGCAAGTGACGGGCAATCTGGAAAGTCAGCGCCGGCAGTATGACCTGGCGGGAGCCGCAGAAGCGGTCGGCTTTGCATCGGTGACGGTGATCGACGACGATCTTGGCCGCTCGGGGTCCGGCCTGATGCAGCGACCCGGCTTTGAGCGGCTTGTCGCCATGGTCTGCTCCGGCGATGTCGGTGCGGTCTATTGCATCGAGGCGTCACGACTGGCGCGTAACGGACGGGACTGGCATCATCTGATTGACTTGTGCGCGCTGGCCGGCACGCTGGTCGTCGATCCGGATGGCGCATACGATCCGCGGCTCGTCAACGACCGCCTGCTGCTTGGGCTGAAGGGAACGATGTCGGAATACGAACTGAACCTGATGCGACAGCGCGGCATCGCCGCCCGTAACTCCAAGGCCAAGCGTGGGGAGTTCCGCTTCATGCTTCCGCCAGGCTTCTGCTGGAGCGAGGCCGATAAGGTCGAGATCGATCCTGACGAGCACGTGGCCGACACCATCCGGCTGGTCTTCGCGAAGTTCCGCGAGTTGGGCAGCGCGCGGCAGGTCTTCTTATGGCTGCGATCGGCAGACATTAAAATGCCCGTGGTCCGGCGCAATGTCGGGGTTTGCAAACTCGTCTGGAAGCCTCCCGCCTACCACAGTGTCATGCAGATTCTTCACAATCCGCTTTATGGCGGCGCCTACGCATTCGGCAGAACGGCGCAGCGGACACGGATTGTCGAGGGGCGCGCCCGTAAGGCCAGCGGCTTCAGGAAGTCTCGCGACGAATGGCATGTGTTGTTGCGTGACAATCATCCTGGTTACATCAGCTGGCAGGAATACGAGGAGAATCAGAAGCTCCTGCTCGAGAACGCGCATATGAAGAAGAACTGCGCGCGCAAATCTGCACGTGGAGGCCGCGCCCTGCTCACGGGATTGATGCGTTGTGGGCGATGCGAACGAATGATGCGCGTCTTCTACGGCATGGCGAAAGGCAACGCCCATCGCTACCAATGCCGCGGCGATGATGCCCATGTCGGCGCTGGCCTGTGCATCGGCATTGGCGGTCTGCGGATTGATCGCGCCGTCGCCCTGCAGATCCTAGAAGCCGTCTCCGATCGTGCCGTGGAAGCCGCGATCTTTGCTTCGGAGCAGGCCGAGCGTTCGCGAAAGGACATCGTTGCCGCCGTCGAGCGGGAGCTGGAAGCAGCCCGATACGATGCCTCGCTGGCCGGGCGTCGTTACGAACTGGTCGACCCCGCCAAGCGCCATGTCGCACGCGAACTCGAGGCTCGCTGGAACGATGCGTTGGACCGCGTGGCCACACTGGAGCGCCGGATCGCGGAGCTGTCGGCTCTGTCGGCGACACGCCCAAAGGTCGATCGCGCCCGTTTGCTTCAGCTTGCCCACGATCTACCGGCGGTATGGAACGCACCCTCAACCGACACTCGGACCAAGCAGCGCCTTATCCATATCCTGGTTCAGGAGATCGTATGTGATCTCGATGAGGCGACCAACGAAGCCGTGCTGCTGATCCATTGGACCGGCGGGCGTCACACCGAGGTGCGTGTTGCCCGCGTCAAGACCGGCCGTTGTCCAGATATGGCGCCGAGCGCCGTCGAAGCACTGCGCAAACTCGCCGGACACTGGCCGGACCGCGAGCTTGCCGTATCGCTCAACCGGATGCGCTGCAAGACCGGCGATGGCGAGACCTGGACGACGGTGCGCGTGCGCGAAATGCGCGAGCGGCTCGGCATACCCGGATACGATCCAGCCAAGGCTGATGGCGAAATGATCAGTCTGATGAAAGCCGCCGAACGGCTTGGCATCTGCGTCGGGTCCGCGAAAAGCTTGGCTCTCAAGGGCATCCTGCCGGCGAAACAGATTCTGCCCGGTTCGCCCTGGCTGGTCCCGGTTGAAGCACTCGCTTCAGAAGCGGTACGCATAGGGGTGCAAGGTATCGTCGCTCGTCGACCGAAGTTCTGCGAGCAATATCAATACGATAAAGTCGTCCGACTGCCCGGACTCTGACAAGGGGATGCATTATGAAACGAACTGCACTGACCGGATCAAGCTGATCTTCTGGGACGGCACCGGCGTCTGCCTCTATGCCAAGCGTTTGGAGGATGGGGAGTTCCGCTGGCTGAAAGTGCATGACGGCATGATGCGGTTGACGGCCGCGCAGCTCTCGGCGCTACTCGAAGGTCTCGACTGGCGGCGCGTCCATGAGGCGCGCCGGACCCGCGTTCCAGCCCAGGCCGGCTGACCCGCGACGAAGTGAATCAGTCTGGATTCCGCTGTCGCGGGCTGTCGGCGAATATGGTCTGATCCGCTCATGGCGATGACGGCTGACCAGCTTCCCGACGATCCGGACGCGCTGAAGGCGATGGTCCTGGCGCGCGACGTCGAGAATGCCCGCCTGATCCAGATCATCAAGGAATTGCAGCGTCATCGCTTCGGCCGTCGTGCGGAGACGCTCCCCGAGGATCAGTTGCTGCTAGGGCTCGAAGAGGCCGAGCAGATCGAGGCCGCCGGTGAGAAAGCGAAGGAACAATCTGCTCTCGCCGAGCGCCAAGCAAAGGCCACGAAGCGCCGGGCGAACCGCGGCGCGTTGCCACTCCATCTGCCGCGCACGGAGATGGTCGTCGACGTCGAGGACCATGCCTGCCCGTGCTGCCGCAATGGCCTGCACCGGATCGGCGAAGATGTTAGCGAGCGGCGATATCGTGCCGGCGCAGCTGCGTGTGATCGTCGTGCGCCGGCCCAAATAGCCGGCGGTCGCGTATTTCCACAGCGCCACCAGCAGCTTGCGGGCGAGCGCGACGATCATCGCCTTCTTGAGGCGGCCGCCGTTG
>NZ_JAMYNN010000047.1:0-3022 GCF_040319055.1 Mesorhizobium sp. M0960
TCAGGGAAAGACCTGGACCGCGCGTCGCGTCCAATCGCTGCGCACGGTGCACAAGATCAGCGGCTATCGCTCTTCCGACAAGAATCGCGAGTGGCTCACCATGTCGGACGCGGCCGCCCGGCTTGGAGTCTCGCACGTCAAAATCCGCCGGTTCATCAGGGATGGCCTCTTGCCCGCCGAGCAGGTCATGCGCGGCGCGCCCTACCAGATCCGCGCCAGCGACCTCGAAGACGAACGGATCAAGGCCGATTTGGCGCGCAATACTCCGCGTCGCATCCACGACGACAACCAAGAATCGCTGTTTTCCGCCATTTGAAAAGGAGGTGCATAATGAATCGGTCTTCGTCTGTGGCCTGATGGCGCGCTCGACGGTGTTGGAGTCGATTTCGATGCGGCCGTCGGTGAGGAAGCGCTCCAGCGCGGCACGCCGGCCGAGCGCATAGCGGATCGCCTCGGCCGGCTTCGATTTTCCCGACAGCTTCGGCAGCTCCTTTTCCCACAGCGCAAAGAGAGCGGCAACGACGGCGGCGGATTTCTCCTGACGCGCAGTTATCCGTACTGCCGGGTCCTGGCCGCGTACGGCCTCCTCGGCGGCCCACAGTGGGGCACCGTCTGCGAGGCGATAACGGAGGAGCCTGCGGCATGCAGTTCGTAGAACTTGCGCCGCACGTGCGACCAGCACGCCGCCAGCGTCACGCCGTCATTGCCCCGATCGGATCGGGCCAGCCGGTTATAGGCGGCGTATCCGTCGACTTGCAGGATGCCGCGATAGCCGTCCAGATGACGGGCGACACATTCGCCGGCGCGGCTGTCCTCGAAGCGGTAGGCGACGATGGGCGGTCCACTGCCGCCAAAGGGCCGATCATCGCGGACATAGGTCCAGAGGTAGGCCGTCTTGGCCTTGCCAGATCCCGGCGCCAGCGTTGGCAGCGTGGTCTCATCGGCGAAGACCCGCTCCCCCTGCTTGATGCGAGCCAGTGCGTAATCGGCGAGCGGCTCGAGCTCGAAGCCGAGCTTGCCCATCCACTGCGCCATCTGTGACCGGTCGATCTCGACCTGATCGCGGGCATAGATCGCTTCCTGGCGGTAGAGCGGCAGGCCATCGGCGTATTTCGACACCGCGATCTGCGCCAGCAGCGCTTCGGTCGGAATGCCGCTTTCGATGATGCGGGCGGGCGCGGCTGCCTGGATGACGCCGTCCCAACCCTTGTAGGCATATTTGGGGCGACGCGTAACGATCACCCGGAACTTCGCCGGGGTGACATCGAGCCGTTCGGAGACGTCCTCGCCGATCAGGATCTTTTCCAGCGCTTCGCAGCCAGCAGGCGTTTCGGGCTCGATGACCACCTCGACCCGTTCGAGATGGGCCGCAAAGCCTTTGCGAGGGCGCGGGGCGCGCTTCGCTTTCGAGCCGCCCGCAGACTTCTCCATCTGCGCTTGGATGGCCGCCACGCCGGTTTCGATCTCGTCGAAGACCAGAGCGTACTGCTCCTCGCTCAGCGCACCGGCCCGCAACCTTTCGGAGCGGCTGCCGAAGCGCGACCGCTCCAGCATCTTCACCACCGCCGTCAGTCGTGCGATCCGCTCCTCGGCGCTCTTGTTGACCAACTCGAGATGCGTATTGTGGGCTTCGAGATCGGCATTACGCTCTTCCAGACCGGCGGCTTTTTCGGCCATGGCAACAACCATCGCCTTGAGCGCGTCAACGTCGTCCGGGAGCGCGAGATCGGGTGCCGACATGGCCAAAATCAGAGCATATTCGCGGCAATTTTCCCGCGTTTTCAGGCCCCTGATTCATCATGCCGCAGGGTTTTACCCAACCGATTGCGGCCGCCTGACGGTCTCCGTTCGAACCCGTTTCCAGTCCATTCCGTCAACCAGAGCCATGAGCTGAGCATGATTGAGCTGGACCCGGTGGTGGCCGATCCGCGGCCAGCAGAACTTCGCCTCATCCAGCCGCTTGGCATAAAGACACACGCCGCTGCCGTCCCACCAGACGATCTTGATCCTGTCCGCTCTTTTGGCGCGGAATACATAAAGTGCGCCGTTGAACGGATCCGAGCCGGCATCGCGCACCAGTGCCAAAAGGCCGTCGGGACCTTTTCTAAAATCGACGGGATGACTGGCGACCAACACCTTCACGCCAGCCGGGATCATGCCTGGCGAACCGCCCGGATAATCCGCACCAGCTGCTCCTCATTGATATCGGCACCGGCGCGAATGACCACGCCACCCAGCTCGATCTCCACCGACGCAGACGCTGTCGGCGTGACCTCGACAAAGCCGAGCCGCTCCGCATCCCTGTGTGGCGTGACCGCACCGCTCTTGATCGCCTTGCTCCGCCAGCCGAACAGCTGGGCCGGCGCCATCCCCGCTTGTCTGGCAATGGCCGATACATTCGCGCCCGGCTTCAGTGTCGCCTCGATCAGCCGCGACTTCGCTTCCGCCGACCAGCGCCGGCGCGGACGCTGCGGGCTTGCCTCCAGTCGGTTGGCAACCGCTTCAAGAACATGGAAACTTCTATCATCAGGCATAGGCGCAGACATAGAAATTGACACTGCAAGCTCCTCGGCTCCTTGCTTCAGTGTCAGTATGTCTCGCTCATCACCTCAAGCCGCGCCAGATGGGGTCAGCTTGGCGCTTACGAAGGATGATCGCTTTTTGCATGTTGATCTGTTGATCTCCTACCGAGTCGATTGGGCTCGGAAGGAAACATCAGGATTATGCGCACCGCATAGCTTGAATGCCGGCCACCATCTCAGAGCGTTTTTAGCTTGGCGTCGCGATAGAAAGGCGGGTGGCGAGAGCGCGCTGCGGTGGATCGCGACGGTGAGCTAAAAACGCTCTGCATTATGTCGAGATCTACGTAAGCGCGATGACCGTCCCTTCACCGGCCTGCGCCGCCGGCGGCGATCTATTACGCATCGAGCGACCGGCGCGGCGAGCGTCCTCAGAAGCATCTGGCCGGGTTCGCCGGCATCCTTCAGTGCGACTGTTACAGTGGCTTCGAGCCGCTGTTCGA
>NZ_JAMYNN010000048.1:0-2931 GCF_040319055.1 Mesorhizobium sp. M0960
CGGCCTGCTGATTGTTGAAGTCGACAATGGCAATGAGATTGTCGAGCTTGTGGTGGGCGGCCGACATCGCGGCTTCCCAGGTCGAGCCCTCACCGAGCTCGCCGTCGGACAAAAGATTGTAGACGAAACTGTCGCTTCGCTTGCGCGTCAGCCCCATGCACATGCCAACGGCAATGCCAAGGCCGTGACCGAGCGAGCCGCCGGTGATCTCCATGCCGGGCGTGTATGGCGCCATGCCGGACATCGGCATACGGCTTTCATCGCTGCCATAGGTTTCGAGCTCTTCCTCCGGCAGCACGCCCGCTTCGATCAGAGCCGCGTAGAGCGCGATCGCATAGTGTCCGATCGACAGCAGGAAGCGGTCGCGTCCCTCCCACAACGTGTCCTCCGGCCGGTAACGAAGCGCATGGAAATAGGCGACGGCAAGCACGTCGGCGACACCCAGCGCCTGTCCGACATAACCTTGGCCCTGGACTTGACCCATCCGCACGGCGTGTCGGCGGATACGATAGGCTCGTTCGGCCAGGCTGACATTGCTGCCAGCGCGAGGCATCTCAAGCTCCGTTGTCCACTCAGCCATGGATTAGCATCCCACCGTTGACATCGATCACGGCGCCGGTGATGTAGCTGGCCAGATCGGAAGCCAGGAAGAGATAGGCGCCGGCTACGTCGCGCGCCTCGCCCAGCCGGCTGAGCGGGATTCCCTTGATGATGTCGGCGCGCATGGCGTTGGTCAGTTTGCCGCCGGTGATGTCGGTCTGGATCAGGCCCGGTGTGATGCAGTTGACGCGGATGCCTTCGGGACCGAATTCGCGCGCCATGGCCTTGGCAAGCCCCAGAACACCCGCCTTGGCAGCCGAATAGTGCGGGCCACCGAAGATGCCGCCGCCGCGCTGGGCCGAAACTGACGACATGCAGATGATCGAGCCGCCGCCATTTTCGCGCATGTTCGGGATGAATGCCTGGCTGAGATGGAGCACGCCGCGTAGGTTGACATCGAGGATGCGGTCCCAGTCAGCCGCGCTGATCTCCAGCGTCTTGACCGGCTGCGTGACGCCCGCATTGTTGCAGAGCACATCGATCCTGCCCAAGGTTTCTGTCACTTGCGCCGCCGCCCTCTTGCAGGCGTCGAGGTCCGCGACGTTGCACGCAAGGCCGATATGGTCGGGTCCAAGCGACGCAGCGGCGTCACGCGCTTGCCCGTCATCCAGGTCGAGTATTGCAACGCGAGCCCCGTGCTGTACCATCAGCGCTGCCGTGGAGCGGCCAATTCCCCGGGGGCCCGCGGCCCCCGAAATCACCACGGCCTTGCCCTTCAGCAACAAGTCGAACTCTCCTGCTATTTCTGTTTGCCGGTGATCTAAAGTCGGTAGAACCGGGCGGCGTTGTCATGGAACAGCGCGAGCCGCTCCTCGTGCGGGTGGGCGATCGTAATTTCCTTGAAGGCGTTCAAAATGGCGTCGAAGCTCGAGAACAGCTTGTCGACGGGGAAGTTCGTCGCGAACATCGAGCGGCCGACGCCGAAGGCTGCGATCGCCTCCTCGACATAAGGACGGATCGAGAACGTGGTCCAAGTCCAGTCGCCCATGCCGAGGCCCGAGATCCAGGCGACGTTCGGCGCTTGCGCTAACTGGTGCATGCCTTTTTTCCAGGCGCCAAAATGCTCGGCGCCGTCGACCTGCATGCCGGTGTGATTGAGAATGATCTGCACGTCGGGAAAGTCGCGCGCCAGTTCGAGGAACTCGCTCATCTGCGGATAGTAGAGCTGCGGGTCGAAGCTCAGCCCGCGCTTCGCCAGCTCCCGGAAGCCGCGCCGCCATTCGGGCGTACGACTGACCTCCGGCCGCGCCAGATAGGTATTGGCGGGGTCGGGATGATAATTCATCGGCTGCCGCATGCCGCGGAAGTTCGGATATTCCATGTGGCGGTCGAGGAGGTCGCCGACGTCGGGTTGGGACAGGTCGGCATAGCCGACGATGCCATGCGGAAAGCCTCGCTTGTTGGCGATCTCCTGCAGCCAGCGCGTTTCCCCAACCGGATCGCCGGGATCGAGAAGCAGCACTTCGGCTGCGGTGGAAAGGGCACGAGCGATCTGGACGATCTGGCCTTCGTGGAGGGACAATTTGCGTGCCGGCATTATCGATGATCGCTTCGCCGATCGCTGGGTCGATCAGCTGGAGCGCTCCGAGCGCAGTTTCGCGCGTGCGGCGACGGCTGATCTGCCACCAGCCCGACCTCGCATGCACAATGCCGATGTTTTCCGCGACCGGACAGCTCGGGCAACAGCGCCAGCTCCTGATGCACCACCGCGATGATCGGGCTGTTGTGGTCGGCCTTCGACGAGGCGAAGCCAATCTCGCCGGCTTCGCGTGAGGTCAGCCCTGTGACGATGCGGATGAGAGTGCTTTTGCCGGCGCCGTTGCCGCCCAGGAGCGCGTGGATTTCGTCGGCCCGGACCTGAAAACTCACACCCCGCAGGACACGGGTTGCGTCATAACTCTTCTCGATATTGGCAGCTTCGATCAGGGGCTTCCTGGTCAATACCTGTCCAACTCCCGGCACGTTGCCGGCGCTACCCAAGCTTTGGGTTGAACTCGGCTCCATCCTGTATCTCCTTCCGGGACCACTGTGCGACCGATTGACATTCGGCTCAATTTTCGTTTCTTAACATTCTGTGTAGCTGAGCTTAACTGACGAGGACGAGGTCAGACATCAAGTTCAATTCGATGACGCATTTCGAGGCAGTCGCGCGGCTCGGCGGCGTGGCAAAGGCCGCTCAGGAATTGCAGGTGACACCTTCGGCGGTTAGCCAGCAGCTGCGGCTGCTCGAACACCAACTCGGGGTGCGGCTTTTTCAGCGCGAAAAGCGCCATCTCTCGCTCACGATCGACGGTGAGCGGCTCTTCCAGACCACGACCCAGGCTTTCGAAT
>NZ_JAMYNN010000049.1:0-2865 GCF_040319055.1 Mesorhizobium sp. M0960
GGTGCGGGCGATCCGGATCAACTGGCCGAACATTCGAATCCTGCTCCGCGGCGATAGCCATTATTGCAACCCGCAGGTCATCGACTGGTGCCGCGCCAACGACGTCGACTTCATCTTTGGCCTCGCGCCCACCACGACCCTGCGCAAGCATGTCGCGGATCTGGAGGCCAGCACGACGGCGCGCTTCGAAGCGTCGGCCAAGACAGGCAAGGTCCGCAGGTTCAAGGAGTTCGTTGACGGCGCCCGCGGCGCGGCCGGGCCGGCAGCACTCAGGCGACTATAACGGGCGCAGAGCCGACCCTGCGGCTTCCAGACATTGTCGTGTACAGCTTCAGACCCTCAAGCCGAGCCCGCAGGGCCTCGCTTACCTTTTACGGGGCGGCGGTACGTCCAAGCCGCTTCAACAGTTAAGAATTTCGCAAAGACGATACCCCCGGATCGTCGAGCTTCCGCTGCCACTTCCCGCATTCGCCGAGGCGGTCAATGACCCGCCCTTCACAATAGTTATCCGGCAAGCATCTGGATGCGAGAGATAATGTTGCCGGAGGCATCTCTCATGGCTTCTACACCTGCCTGAACGCCAGAACCGCGTTCGTGCCGCCAAAGGCGAAGGAGTTGCTCAGTGCCACGCGCACCTTGCGCTCGCGTGCCACATTGGGCGTGACGTCGAGATCGCAATCGGGGTCCAGCTCACGATAATTGGCAGTCGGCGGCACGACGCTCTCGCGGATAGCCATCACGCAGGCGATCAACTCGAGCGCGCCGGACGCGCCGAGGCAATGCGCGTGCATGGACTTGGTAGAAGAAATGGACATTGAGAAGGCGTGCTGACCGAAGACGCGCTTGATCGCCGCCGTCTCGATCTGGTCGTTGGCCTTGGTGCCGGTGCCGTGCGCGTTGAGATAGTCGACATCCTCGGCGTCCAGCCTGGCATCGGCAAGGCAGGCCCGCATTGCTGCCTCCGGCCCCTCGACAGTCGGCGCGACGATGTCGGACGCATCGGCGGAAAGGCCGGCACCGGCAATTTCGGCAAGGATGGTGGCGCCCCGAGCCAGGGCATGCTCGTAGCTTTCCAGCACCGCCATGCCGGCGCCTTCACCAAGCGACAGGCCCTGGCGATCGGCCGAGAATGGCCGGCAAGTATCGGGCGAAAGCACGCGGATCGCTTCCCATGCCTTCAGCACACCCCATATGAGCGGCGCTTCGCTGCCGCCGGCAAGCATCACGTCGGCCCGGCCGAGCCTGATCTGGTCCACCGCGCAGGCAATCGCATGGTTTGCCGAGGAACAGGCGGACGTGACGCCGAACACCGGCCCGCGCAGACCAAGACTCATGCTGACCTGGCCGGCAGCGGCACCCGGCATCGCCTTGGGTACAGTCAAGAGAGCGGCACGCTTACCGCCCAGAAGGATGGCGCGGTAGGTTTGCTCGATCGCATCCCACCCGCAGCCGCCAACGCCCACCGTCGCACCGAAGCGATAGCTATTTCCCTCTTTGGAGGAAAGTCCGGCCTGACGCATGGCTTCGCGCGCCGCAAGCACAGCGAGCAGGCTGAAGCGGTCCATGGAGATGAGTTGCTTGCCGTCGATGTCATGCTCCGGCAGCGCCTTGATCTCGGCACCGATCCTGACCCTCAATTCATGGAGCTCGGAGTTGACGATTGGGCCGATGGCGGAGCGGCCTTCTCGCATCTCTGTCCAAATGGCGGCGGCGTTGGTCCCAAGCCCGCAAATACCGCCAATCCCAGTAATCACGACGCGCCTGTCCATTCACACCCCCTTAGCGAGCAAGCTGCGCACGGCTTCCACCATGTCCCCAACATTCTGGAGATCCGACCATGCCTCGGCCGTATTCATCTCGATCTGGATGCCGTAGGCCTGCTCCAGGTCCCAGAGAACGTCCGCCAATCCCAGTGAATCGATACCGAGCGAAGTCAGTCCCGTGGCAGCCGTTATCTCGCCGCCTGTGGCAGGCGCTATGCCGCCCTCCGACGCGGCGCGCTTCTTGATAATGGCGATTATTTCGTTGGCGAGTTGATCTGCCATCTTGTTCCTTTCCAGCTTGCGTTTTCGGCGTCGTTCAAAACCCGAGTCGCGTCGCGTTGCCAAAATTGCCCCTCATAGAGCCTGTGCGACCGACCAAGCCCAATGCCCATAGGAACCGGACGAGTTCCGGCTTCTGCGGCGTCAGCCCGATGACGAAGAAAAGTCGCCGGCCTCCCGCTTTTGCGCCAGCACATCAAGAATCTGCGTGTAAATGGATAGGAACCGTCGTCAAACGTCAGCTAAACGCTGCGACGGTGGGTGCTGTCAGCGTATTCACTCGGCACCTCATATGTAATCGAGATGTTTCATAGCTCCGGACCAGTTGCGATCAACTATTGTACCGGTCCGCCATTCGTCGGAGAGTTCGACATGATCGGAGCGCTGCCTCTCATTCCCAGTACAATCTCCACCGCACGCGACAGATTTCCTCTTTCGGGCTCTTCTCAAGGGACTCGCCACGCGATAGAGGCAGTGATCGGCGCACGTGAGGTCCTGCCAAGTCCATGCGACATTCCGGAAAATTGGTAAAATCGTTTGTTTCAATCAAATGCATCCACGCTATGGATAGCTAAGACATGCGTTTCAAAGGGCTCGATCTGAATCTTCTCGTCGTTCTCGACGCGCTGCTGAGCGAGCGCGGCCTCACGGCGGCGGCACGCCGCATCAACCTAACCAAATTCATGGGGGTTGGTGGATGTGGCGCAAGCCGTTGAAATGACATAGGATTTGGTTGCCTAAGCCGATCCGAACCATTTCCCGGAGACCACACCCACCATGAACGATCTTGCGCTGCCGCTGAGCGGTTTGTCATCAGTCGGCG
>NZ_JAMYNN010000050.1:0-2299 GCF_040319055.1 Mesorhizobium sp. M0960
TTCGGCGTTCAAGACATGGCAAGACGAAGATTGACAGCACGTTGCGGTTGAGGAGCTGGCAAAACGCAGGCTGTGTGCAAGCGAATGGGTTGGCCCCGCTTTTCATTTTCCGCGTAGCCTGTGCCTGCGGCTGCCCGCGCCACAAGGCGTTGGTGCACAAATGTGGCATTAGGCACAATCAGCTCTTTGATGCCGCCTGCTATGTCGGCCTTGCCGGGCTGCGAACGGACTCCGGGCGTGCGCACGCCGTCATGCGGTTGAGAACGGCGCAGCCGATGGCGACCTCGGTCTGCTGAGCCGAAAAGGAGCGGGCTCGCAGGCGACGTCCGATCAGCCCCTTGTAGCGCCCGACGGCGGTCTCGATCAGGGCGCGCTTGCCATAGCCGGTGGACGCCTGCCAATTCAGCCTTCCATCATTGGCGATCGCCGTGATGTGACCGTCCCTTTGACCGGGTGGTCCGGTGTCATCACTCTCCACGGCCGTTGAACGTGGCGGGACGACTATCCTTGCGGTGACGCTGTGTTGCAGCACCGCGCAGTAGGTGGGACCGCTATCATATGCTCCGTCGGCCGTGAATTGGTCGATCTCTGCATCGATCCGGTCGAGCAGCGGCTTCACCTGCGAGGGATCGTCGCCGTCCTGGTCGGTCAGACAATGGGCGATGATCTCGCCGCTGTCGGCATTGAGAACCAAATGCAGCTTGCGCCAGGTCCGGCGTGATCTGGCACCGTGCTTGTCTTCCAGCCATTGGCCGGCGCCGTAGACTTTCAAATCCGGTGCTATCGATCAGCACATGCAGCGGACCGTCTCGGGATGCCGCTGCCGCTTGGCCGATGGTTCCCATATCTGCCCCCGGCTGCTTAGCGTCGTGTGATCGGGAACCGGTAGATCAAGCCCCATCAGATCGAGCAGCGAGGTCGCCAATCCCTCGCTCTGGCGCAGACGAAGCCCGAAGACGCATCCCAGTGTCAAGACCGCCTCGATGGCGAGATCGGAATAGCGGGGCTGGCCGCTGCGGGTCGTTCTTCGCGGCGCATGCCACCTGGCCAAGGCTTCTTCTGTCAACCACAGCGTCAGACTGCCGCGCCGCCGAAGGCCCGCCTCGTATTCCGGCCAGTTTGTCACCTTGAATTTCATCTTCGCGACTCGGTGACGGCGGCTGGCATTGACGGCAGGGGCGGCGCACCATGGTCACGGCCGATACCCCCGCCATGTGGCTCGTGCTGGAAGCCCTCGGCCCAATGTCAGCTAAACAGATGACGGCCACCGGAGAGCATCTGATGGGACTTATCCCAGCGTTGTGCCCGGGGTGCGCGAATCGAAACCGCGCGGATCGACGAGTCCACTACATCTCGTGTCCCTTAGGGCATGGCCCCACCTTCCGGAAAAACACCCCACTCAGCCCTGTCCGGATCTGGCGCTCCTTGCTCGCTCCGCTGGCCTACACAGTTGATTGCGAACGACCCAGAACGGCTCTCGAAAACGAGCGTCGAACGAAATCAGATCACCGTTTGTTCTCCCTTAGCGTTGTTTGGCGTACTTTTATCGCGATGCCCTCTTGTGGGCCGTGCCATAACGCAGTTGATGATCATGCCTGACTACGAAGCGTCGGCCGCCGATAGTCTGGATACAGCGCTCGCTGTGCTCGATGAGGTATTGTTATCGCCTGAGATCTGACCGCCTCATCCCAGCGGACAAAACGGGGCAGGGAGGGGGGCTTTTCAGAGCCCGGACGCCTTGGTGAGATTGACGCGGAAACGATCGCGCCGGCGCTGATACTTTCGCGTCATCTCGGCCGAGGCGTGACCGAGCTGCTTTTGCACATAGCGCTCGTCGACCTCGGCCGAGGACGCGAGGCCGGCGCGCAGCGAATGGCCAGCAAACTTTTGACCGCGTTCGCCCTCCGACAGATCGCCACGCACGCCGGCTGCGAGCGCCGTGCGCTTGATCAGGCGTGCGACCTCCTGGTCGTTAAGCCGATCGGCGCCGACTCTTTTGTCTTGCCCTATTACCCTTCGGAACAAAGGGCCATGGCCGATCCGCGCCAGCTTCAGCCAGGTTTGCAGCGCGACCACCGGGCAGGTGGCGTCGGAGGAGCCGCGGCCGACCTCGACCTCGCGCCAACCGGTTTTGCCGCGCAGGGTCACCAGCACGCCCTTGTCAGGAAAAAACTCAATCCAGCCAGAAGAATCCTCGGTCTGGTCGCGACCAATGTCGAGGCCGACGATTTCGGATCGGCGAAGGCCGCCGGCGAAACCCAAAAGCAGCATGGCGCGGTCGCGCAGACCACGCAGCGTG
>NZ_JAMYNN010000051.1:0-1559 GCF_040319055.1 Mesorhizobium sp. M0960
GTGGTCGTTCGCCAACTCAGCTTGCCGCTCGACTCGGAGAAGCTGAACGGGCTGAGTTCAGCGCAACGGACCATAGTGATCGCCCGGCTCGCCAACGTACTGATGGCCGCCGCCGGCGTGGCAACGGAGGAGGAGAGCTGCGATGACGAGCGGTAATCTGATTCCGACTGCCGTCCTCAAGCGCAAGGCCGTCGTCTATGTGCGTCAGTCCACTCAGGCGCAGGTCCAGCTCAACCTTGAGAGCCAGCGTCGGCAATATGAGCTTGTCGACGTCGCGCGGCGCTGGGGATTCCGCAAAGTAGAGGTGATCGACGAGGATCTGGGACGAACCGCAAGCGGGGCTGTGGAGCGTCCCGGTTTCGAGCGCCTGGTCGACGATCTGTGCACCGGCCATGTGGGCGCCGTGCTTTGCCTGGAGGCGTCCCGCCTGTCGCGCAACGGGCCGGACTGGCATCGGCTGCTCGAGTTGTGCGGCGAAGTCGATGCACGCGTGATCGATCTGGACGGAGTCTACGATCCGGGATTGCCGAACGACCGCCTGCTGCTCGGTATGAAGGGCAGCATCAGCGAGTTCGAGCTCGGCGTGCTGCGTGCCCGCATGTACGAGGCCGCCCGCGCCAAGGCACAGCGCGGAGAACTGCGCATCTCCGTGCCCTTCGGCTATGTCTGGCACCGCGATTACGGTCTCGGGTTCGATCCCGACATGCGCCTGCAGGAGACCATTCGCCTGATATTCGCGCGCTTCCGCGAACTCGGCAGTGCGCGTCAGGTCCTGATCTCGATGATCGACGATGGCGTGCATTTCCCCAGACCCTCCGACGGCAAGAAGATGGTGTCCTTCGACTGGGTTCCGATCCGCTACCGCAACGTGATCTCGATCCTGAAGAACCCATTCTACGCCGGCGCCTATGTCTATGGTAAGAGCGAGAAGCGCACTGAGATCGTCGATGGCCGCGTTCGCAAGAGCTATGGCCATTACAAGCCGGCTAGCGAGTGGGCGGTGGTGCTCAAGGACCATCACGAAGGCTACATCGGATGGAGCGAGTACGAACGGAACCAGGAACTGCTCGCGGCCAACGCTTATGGCAAAGCCGGCGGCGTCAAGTCGGGCCGCGGCGGTCGCGCGCTGCTCCCCGGTCTCATCTCCTGTGGTCGATGCGGGCGAAGACTGGTTGTCATGTATGCCGGACGCGGCCAAGGTTATCCGGTATATCGCTGCGAGCGCGGCAACCTCATGATGGCCCAGGCGCGATGCATGTCGTTCAACGGCTTTCGCACCGACGCGGCGGTGACCCGCGAAGCGCTGGAGGCGGTTGCGCCGATGGCGATCGAAGCGGCGTTGGAGGCTGAACGCATGCAGCTGGAGAGCGAAGCCAAGCGGCGGCAGATGATCGAGATGGACCTGCAGCAGGCGCGCTATGAGGCATCGCTTGCCGAGCGCCGCTATGCCGCTTGCGACCCGGAGAACCGGCTTATTGCGGCCCAGCTCGAGAGGAGTTGGGAAGCCACGCTCAGGCGCGTGGAGACCTGCGAGGCCCGGCTGAGCGAAGTCCAGCGTG
>NZ_JAMYNN010000052.1:0-1431 GCF_040319055.1 Mesorhizobium sp. M0960
GGTGCCGTAGCGGGAGTGGTTGGAATTGGGAGTTGGCGTAGTCTCCGGGGTGTTCAACCTCGAATCATCCGGCGTTAGAGCGCCGGACAGGAGACTACGCCATGACAAGGACTACCATGAATGCGGAAGCCGTTCATCCTGAGGATGAGGCGACGAGCTATCTTTTCGACAACTGGTTTGATCCGATCGAAGTTGGCCTGCGCGAGCGGGTGCGCGGCTTCATCGAGACGATGCTCGAGACCGAGCTGGACGCGGTGCTTGCCCGTCCCCGTTATGGCCGGCAGCCGGCGGCGCGCAGTGATGAGACCGCCGGTGTCGCCGGCCACCGCCACGGCCGCCGGACGCGCACGCTGACAGGGACCTTCGGCACCACCGAGATCACGGTTCCGCGGGCCCGCCTTGATGCCGGCGAGGACAAGACGGTGGAATGGAAGAGCAAGGCCCTGCGCGCCTACCAGCGGCGCACGATGGCCGCCGACGCGCTGATCGCGTCGAGCTACCTGGCCGGCACGAACACGCGACGCGTGCGGCGTGCGCTCGCCGCGCTGTTCGGCGGCGCGATCGGCAAGGACGTCGTCAGCCGCACCTGGCGCAAGGTGAAGACGGACTGGGACGCCTGGAATGCCCGCTCGCTTGCCGACGAGCCGATCGTGCACCTGATCCTCGACGGGACGGTGGTTCGTGTCAGGCTCGACCGCAAGGCGACCTCGATCTCGCTGCTCGTGGTCATCGGCGTGCGCGAGGATGGACAGAAGATCCTGCTTTCCGTCAAGAACATGGGCGGCGAGACGACCGAGGCCTGGCGGGCCATTCTCGACGATCTCGTCGGGCGCGGCTTGCGCCGACCTGAGTTTCTCATCGTCGACGGCGCGCCCGGACTGGACAGGGCGATCGCGGCCCTGTGGGACGGCGTGCCGGTTCAAAGATGCACGGTTCACAAGCATAGGAATCTGCTCGCCCACGCTCCCGAGCGCCTGCACGAGGAGATCAGCGCCGATTACACCGACATGATCTACGCGGCCACGCCGGAGGAGATCGAGATCCGCCGCAAGGCGTTCCTGCGCAAATGGCGGCTCAAGTGCCGCGCGGTGGCCGATAGCCTGGAGGAGGCCGGCGAGCGTCTCTTCGCCTTCACCCGGCTGCCGCCGAGCCAATGGAAAAGCGCCAGAACAACCAATGCGATTGAGCGTCTGCATGAGGAGTTCAAGCGACGCATCAAGACCCAGACCGTGCTGCCTTCGGCCGAAACCGCGGCCATGCTGTTCTGGGCGCTGATGGCATCCGGTCAAATCTCGATGCGAAAAATCGACGGCTGGCAGACACTTCCAATCAAGCCGCTCGATCAGCAGATTGACCTCGCCGCTTGAACCGATAAGCTCAACCTACCGGAGGCTGCTCCGCCGAATTCCAACACCATCCGCTACGGCACCC
>NZ_JAMYNN010000053.1:0-1013 GCF_040319055.1 Mesorhizobium sp. M0960
TGACATGTCGACTCTCGAGACACACGACAGGGAAGCCCTCGTCGACCAGGTGTCCGCCGATCCACTCCGATGTCGCACCGGCTTCTAAGCCAACGCGAACTAGATCGTCCCGCCATCGCTGAAGTGCAGCCGTCACAGCATCCGGGTCACCGAGCACCTTCCCCTGCCACAGCATCTCGCCGGTCTCGGCGATAACGCAAATAGCTACCGCGTCGAGTGAAGTATCCAGTCCTGCATAAACGCTCATGCCAATCTCCTCTTGCCAGGTCGGCTCTGAGCATCAGACAAACGTCATGATCCGAAAAGGGGCCAGACGTCCAGGGAGCTGAACCGAATACCCCATCTCTTCAGAGAAGCGGCTACGTTTCATGTCCTGGTCCTCTCGATGGGCCAGAACGAACTTCAAACCGGATTAGATAAGAGGGGCAAGGTCAAGGTCGATGACTCAACTGTTGTGTGGGGAGAGCTCTTACTTCTCATTCGCTCCAAATGCGGACGCGGCGCACGAGCTCGGAAGTTGAGATCCCATAGCGATCGTGAAGCGTCGGCAGCGCGCCTGCGTCGAGGAACTCGTCGGGCAGGGCGATCTGGCGAAAGACTGGGGTCACTCTCTCGCGCATCAGCAGCGCGGCAACGCCTTCGCCAAGGCCACCAATGATGGTGTGGTTCTCCGCCGCCACCACCAGCCGTCCCGAACGGCGCGCGGCAGCGAGTATCGCCTCCGTATCCAGAGGTTTGATCGTCGGAACGTGCAGAACGGCGCAGCCGATCCTGTCGGCTTCAAACGCCTTCGCGGCCTCCAGCGCGCGCATGGTCATCAGGCCGCTGGAAATGAACAATACGTCCGCGCCCTCGCGCAGCATTCGCGCCTTGCCGATTTCAAATGTATAGTCGTCTGCGTCGAGCACGACAGGAACCTTACCGCGCGAAAGCCGCATGTAGACCGGCCCGTTGTAGTCCGCGATCGCCTCCGTGGCCTGTTCGATGTCGAGCGCGTCGCAAGGGTCGATGAT
>NZ_JAMYNN010000054.1:0-945 GCF_040319055.1 Mesorhizobium sp. M0960
TCGGGTTTCGACTTCATGACCTTTTGCTCTCAAGCCGTGGTCGACAGCGCAATTAGTGCCAACCAATTCTATCATTAATTGAAGCCACCGAATGTAGTGGACGGCATCCATTCTCGGCCCGCAATGCGCCAGAGTGGGGTTGTCGAAACTCAGGTGAGGGAGTTCGAATCATGGAAAGGCTGCTGTAGAAACAGTTGGCTATCGCCCGCCGCCTAACAGGGCGATGACGCAACTGGAGAGGTATAGTCGCCTTTCGGCGGAGACCTCGTTGTAATAGATAGCGCATTTTTTGACTTCGTAGCTTGGCACCCCGACAGGATTCGAACATCGATCGCGTGGACTAGTCAGATTGGCTTCGAGATGAATTGAACCTTTTCTTGTCTGGCTCGCCGAGGAACTGGGCACCACAAATGCCGCTTGAGTGCCGTCACGGCTTACATCCGGCGCGAGAGTCTGGCCGGATCGCGCAGCCGGGAAGACTCAAACGCCGATGTTGCGTGCGATGCTGTCGGCAGCCATGCGCTTACGCCACTCAAGCGGCCCGGAATTGTGAATAGAATTTCCCTCAACATCGACAGCCATGATGACGGGCATGTCCTGCACCTCGAATTCATAGATCGCTTCCATGCCCAAGTCTTCAAAGGCAGCGATCCGCGCCGCCTTGATCGATTTTGAAATCAGGTACGCCGCGCCGCCCACTGCGATGAGATAGGGCGTTTTGTATCTGACAATCGACTCGATGGCCACTGGACCCCTCTCCGCTTTGCCGACCATCGCATATAGCCCGGTCTCGGCGAGCATCTTTTCCGTAAAACCGTCCATGCGGCTGGAGGTGGGGGGGGGGGGGGGGGCGCCCCCCCCCCGACCCGATGAGCCAGATCGGCCTCGCAATTCCGACGATCCTGCTCTACGAGGTCTCGATCTGGTCGGCTCGCTTGATCGAGC
>NZ_JAMYNN010000055.1:0-939 GCF_040319055.1 Mesorhizobium sp. M0960
TCGACCTGGGAAGCCGCGATGTCGGCCGCCCACCACAAGCTCGACAATCTCATTGCCATTGTCGACTTCAACAATCAGCAGGCCGATGGTCCGTCGACGGCCATGCTCTCCTCCGAACCGGTGACCGACAAGTTCGAGGCGTTCGGCTGGCATGCGCAGCGCGTCGACGGCAACGACATCGAGGCGGTCCGCAAGGCCTTCGACATGGCGCGCGGCCTGAAGGAACCTCGTCCGCGTGTGATCGTTTGCGATACGCGCATGGCCAAGGGTGTGCCATTCCTGGAAACCCGCGACATCACGCATTTCATCCGCGTCGAACCGCACGAATGGACGTTAGCGCTCGAAGCTTTGGAAAAGGGACGTCCGCGTTGAGGTTGTCAAAGTTCGCGCCGCGCCACGCCGCCAATGCCGGTGAGCGCAAGACCACATCGGCGATGATCGCGTCGATCGCGCCCGATGGCGTACCGACACGCAATGCGCCGTTCGGGCACACACTGGCCAGACTGGCGCACCAGCGGCCCGGGATAGTTGGCCTGACGGCGGACCTCGCGAAATACACCGATCTCCATGTCTTCGCACAGGAGCATCCGGACCGCTTCTATCAGATGGGCATGGCGGAGCAGGTGCTGATGAGCGCCGCCGCCGGCTTGGCGCGGGAGGGTTTTACGCCCTTCGCCACCACCTACGCCGTCTTCGCATCGCGACGTGCCTACGATTTCATCTGCATGGCGATCGCCGAGGAGAAACTCAATGTGAAGATCGTCTGCGCCTTACCGGGGCTGACGACCGGCTACGGCCCCAGCCACCAGGCGACGGAGGACATCGCGATCTTCCGCGGGATGCCGAACCTGACGATCATCGACCCTTGCGACGCGCTCGACATCGAACAGGCCACGGAGGCGATCGCGGACTACAACGGGCCGGTCTACATGCGGCTTT
>NZ_JAMYNN010000056.1:0-842 GCF_040319055.1 Mesorhizobium sp. M0960
TCCGTCGTGCGGAAATAGAACTGCGGACGGTAGTTGGTGAAGAACGGCGTGTGACGGCCGCCCTCGTCCTTGGTCAGGATGTAGGCTTCGGCGACGAACTTCTTGTGCGGCTTGACGGTGCCGGGCTTGGCCAGAACCTGGCCGCGCTCGACGCCTTCACGGTCGACACCGCGCAACAGCGCGCCGATGTTGTCGCCGGCCTGGCCCTGGTCGAGCAGCTTGCGGAACATCTCGACGCCCGTGCAGGTCGTCTTGGTGGTCGGACGGATGCCGATGATCTCCAGCTCCTCGCCGACCTTGACGACGCCGCGCTCGACGCGGCCGGTCACCACCGTGCCGCGGCCCGAAATCGAGAACACGTCCTCGATCGGCATCAGGAACGGCTTGTCGAGCGGACGAACCGGCGTCGGGATGTAGGCATCGACCGCCGCCATCAATTCGCGGATCGCGTCCTCGCCGATCTTCTTGTCAGAATCTTCAAGTGCGGCAAGCGCCGAACCCTTGACGATCGGAATGTCGTCGCCGGGGAACTCGTTCTTGGTCAAAAGCTCACGCACCTCGAGCTCGACCAGCTCGAGCAGCTCGGCGTCGTCGACCTGGTCGACCTTGTTCAAGAACACCACGATCGACGGCACGCCGACCTGGCGGGCCAAAAGGATGTGCTCGCGGGTCTGCGGCATCGGGCCGTCGGCGGCCGACACGACCAGGATCGCGCCGTCCATCTGCGCGGCACCGGTGATCATGTTCTTCACATAATCGGCGTGGCCGGGGCAGTCGACATGGGCATAGTGGCGGGCAGCCGTCTCGTATTCGACGTGTGCCGTCGAAATGGTGATGCCGCG
>NZ_JAMYNN010000057.1:0-707 GCF_040319055.1 Mesorhizobium sp. M0960
CTAGACCACGTCCTGTGATCGATGAATCGATTGTGATGTGACGGCTGCGTTTTGTGCTGATTCAACATCCACCTCGATGGAGGTGGACGATGGGAAGAGCATTGAGCGATGATCTTCGGTCGCGGGTCTTGAAGGCTTCGGACGAGGGCATGTCGGCGCGGCAAGCGGCGGCGCGGTTCGGCGTGGGAGTGTCCAGCGCGATCCGCTGGATTGCGCGGGCGAAGATCGGCGAACTGGCGCCACGCCCGCAGGGCCGCCGCCGCGCCTCCAGCCTCGATGCGCATGAAGCCTTCATCGTCGGGCTGATCGAGGAGCGCAAGGACATCACGCTGAACGAGATGGTGGAGCGGCTCGTCGCCGAGCAGTCAGTGCGGATCAGCCGCAGCGCCTTGAGCGCCTGGCTTCGCGGTCACGGCTGGACATTCAAAAAAAGTCCGCGCACGCACTGGAGCAGGGTCGCCTCGACATCCTGAAGCGGCGCCGGGACTGGTTCGACGGCCAGCTCGATCTTGATCCGGCGAAGCTCGTGTTCATCGATGAGACCGGCCTCTCCACAAAGATGGCCCGCCTGCGTGGAAGAGCGCCGCGCGGCGAGCGCTGCCGGGCCGGCGTGCCGCATGGCCACTGGAAGACCACGACCTTCACCGGAGCGCTGCGGCTGACGGGCATGACTGCGCCCTTCGTCTACGACGGCGCCATGAACGGCA
>NZ_JAMYNN010000058.1:0-588 GCF_040319055.1 Mesorhizobium sp. M0960
TAAGCCGATCCGAACCATTTCCCGGAGACCACACCCACCATGAACGATCTTGCGCTGCCGCTGAGCGGTTTGTCATCAGTCGGCGGCAAGTCCGTCGTCGCCCGTTTCGACGGCGGCATGCTGTCGTCCAACAGCGGCGTTCTGGCCTTGGCCGAGGTGGAAAAGCGGTTGCGGGTGGCCGAGCGTCTGGCGCGTTGCATCGACGATCCGCGCTGCCCGGACCAGGTCGTCCACAGCCTGGCGGACATGATCGGCTTTCGCATGAAGATGATCGCCGCCGGCTACGAGGACGGCAACGACGCCAACCGGCTGCGCCGCGATCCGGTCTTCAAGATGGCCCAGGATGCGCTGCCGTCGGGTCGGGATCTGGCGTCGCAATCGACGCTGTGCCGGCTGGAGAACCTACCCGGCGTGCGGGAGCTGGTCGCGATGGGACGGGCGATGGTCGATCTCTATTGCGCCTCGTTCCGGCAGGTGCCGAAGCGGATCGTACTCGACATTGACGACACCTTCGACGCTGTGCACGGAGGCCAACAGCTTCGCCTGTTCAATGCCCACCATGACGAGTACGGCTTCCAGCCGATCGTC
>NZ_JAMYNN010000059.1:0-574 GCF_040319055.1 Mesorhizobium sp. M0960
GGGCATCCGCGACTACGAGCCTTTGCGCCGCGACCGCCGCGATCGCCTGGAAGAACTGCGGACCGGCGATGGCCGCGCCCTGCCGGCCCGCATGAAGGCCCAGATCGGCCGCGAACTTGACCGTCTCGAATTGCTGCTCGGCCAGATCAAGGCGATGGAGGCCGAGCGCGACGCGCTGCTCGCCGCGACGGCGGTGGACGCCTCGACGCCGGCGGCGATGTTGCTCAAGCTGAAGGGCATCGGGCCGGAATTCGCGACGATCCTCCACGCCGAAGGGCTGTTCCGGCATTTCAACAACCGCAGGCAGGTGGCCGCCTACGCGGGACTGGCACCTTCCCCATGGAAGAGCGGCACGATCGATCACGAACAAGGCGTGTCAAAGGCAGGCAATCCGCGGCTGCGAACGACGATGGTCGAGCTTGCCTGGCTGTGGCTGCGCCATCAGCCGGCCTCGGGCCTGGCCCGCTGGTTCAGCGAACGGGTGGCGCGCAACGGCGGCCGCCTCAAGAAGGCGATGATCGTCGCGCTCGCCCGCAAGCTGCTGGTGGCGCTGTGGAAATACGCGACCGCCGGC
>NZ_JAMYNN010000060.1:0-544 GCF_040319055.1 Mesorhizobium sp. M0960
AGCCGCCCTTGCCCTGCCGCGCGGTAATGCGGGCATCTGGATCCTTCGACGGCCGCTCAAGCGTCGGCGGTGACGAGACCGCATTGATCAGCGTGGCATCCAGCATCGTGCCACGCTTCAGGATCACGCCGGCCTTCTCCAACTGCCGGTCCAGTTCGCCAAACAACTTATCGAGCAGACCTTCGCCGACAAGCAGATTGCGAAAGCGCGAAAGCACCGTGTGATCGGGAATGCTCTCCTCCAGCCCGAGCCCGGCAAAGCGCCGGAACGACAGCCGGTCGCCAAGCGCCTCTTCCAACTCACGGTCCGAAAGCCCGTAGAGCGATTGCAACAAAAGCGCCTTGAACAGGACCAGCGGTGGCCAAGCCGCCCGACCCGGACCGCCATCACGCAGCGGGTTGAGCAGTTTCTCAAACCGATACCACTTCACAAGACCCGACAATCGGTCGAGCGGCGAAGTGCCGCCCACAAGCTTGGTGCCTAGAAAAGCCTCCGCCAAGCTCAACTGGCCCGTCTGCTTCACTGCCATCGCGATTCCCTCAGA
>NZ_JAMYNN010000061.1:0-512 GCF_040319055.1 Mesorhizobium sp. M0960
CGGCTTTTTCAGCGCGAAAAGCGCCATCTCTCGCTCACGATCGACGGTGAGCGGCTCTTCCAGACCACGACCCAGGCTTTCGAATCCATACGCGAGGTGCGTAATGCCATTGTGCGGCAGCGCGAAAGCTTCCAGCTTAGCCTGCGCGTCAGTCCTTCCTTCGGCGAGAAATGGCTGGCGCCGCGGTTGGCCGAGTTCAGCAAGGGCTATCCGAGCTGGAATTTGCGCGTCGACGCCACGCCCAATTTCTCGGATTTCGAAACGGAGGTCATCGATCTCGATCTTCGTTATGGCGACGGCGGCTGGGCCGGCCTTTATTCGGATTGCGTCGTCAACGATCTGATCCTGCCGATGTGCTCGCCTTCCTATCTTGCCGAACTGCGCGCGATCTCACCGGATCCGCGCGAGCAGCTTCGCCATGCGCGGTTGATCGACAGTGTGAAGGCCTATTTCCGGTGGGATTATTGGCTGCCGTGCAACGGTATCCAGGGCGCCCGCATGACGTATCCCTA